>JBIOXV010000063.1:0-28824 GCA_044869805.1 Thermoanaerobaculia bacterium
AGGGCCGTGGACTTGCCCGCGGCCGAAGCCCCCACCAGGGCCGTGGGCTCGTTGCGCGGCACCAAGAGGTCTACGCCCGCCAGCGCCTCGGTCGAGCCGTAGCGCACGGACACGCCCCGGAGCTCCATGCTCACGGTGCCCTCTTCCTCGCCAGCGACAGAGCCAGGGCCAGGGTGGCAGCCGCGATCCCGACGTAAAGCAGGCAGAGCGTGGCGATCCGCGCTTCGGGAGCGTTGGCCATCACGGTGAATACGGCCAGAGGTAGCGAAGGGCGGCCCGGCGGGTGAAGCATGAGGACGGTTCCCACGTCGGCCGTGGCGAGCAGTGCCGCGAGCAGCACCGAGCAGGCCGCGGAGGGGGCGAGCGCCGGCCAGAGCACGGCCCACAGGTAGCGGCCCAGGGGCACGCCGTGAACCGCCGCCGCGCCGGCCCAGGACACCGGAAGCGATCCCCAGGCCCGGAACATCAAGACCGCCGCCACCGGCAGGGCACGCAGGCCGAGGGCGGCGGCCACCGTGAAACGGCTGCGGAGAACGGGGTCGACCCAAGCGGGAGCCCCCGTGGCCCCCTGCACCACCCCGAGCGCAGGAAGGCAAGCCGGAAGCGCGAAGAGCACCAGACAAGCCCCCAGCGCGGCCCGACGCAGCGTCGGGCTGCGACCGCAGGCCAGCGCCAGGCCGCCTCCCAGGGCGGTGGCGATCAGGCCGGCGCCGAGGCCGTAGAGCAGCGTGTCCGGCCCGGTGCGCAGCACCGTCCGAGTCGCGTATTCGAGCTCCGGCCCGGCAGCCATCGCAGGCAGCAAGAGGCCCAGCAAAGGAAGGGCGAGCGCCGGCACGAGGGTGGCGACGAAAGTGGCCGCTGCCAGGCCTTCGGGCAAAGGCAGCCGGCGGCGGTGCCGCTGGCCGGTGGGCCGAGCGAGAGCCGGGCTCGCGAGCCGGGTCGAGGCGGGAAGGGCCAACGGGAGCGCCACCCCGAACACGGCCAGGCCCAGGATCGCCCCCTGCTGAGCAGCGCCCGGGAAGTCGAAGAGGGCCGAGAATCGGGTGAGCACCTCGGCAGCCGCCGACGGGTAGCCGAGCACCAGGCCCGGCGCAGGGTCGGTCAGCGGAGGAACCGCCGCGAGCGCGGCCGCCAGCAGTGCGGGGGGTGCCGAGGAGCGGGCTGCCTGCGTCATGACGGTTCGCTCACCGCCGGCCAGACGTGCAGCGTCGAGCTGAGCTTGGGAAAGCTGGAGGCTCGCAGCGTAGGCGGTGAGCAGCACCAGAGGGATGCCGGAGCCGGCGAAGACGAGGAGGCCACCGAAGGGCGACGAGGCCACGGCGGCGAATCGCGGCCCCAGACGGGCGGCCAGCGCCGACCACCCCAAGGCGGGCAGCAGCGATGGCAGCAGCAGGGGTAGGCCGACCAGGGCGAGGAGCAGGCGCCGCGCCGGGAGCTCGTAGAGCGCCGCCGCCACTCCGAGGGGAAGGCCCACGAGCCAGGAGAGGAGCGCCACTCCGAGCGCCAGCGCCGCCGCCGTCCGGAGGCCGGCCCAGAAGGCCGGCCCGGGGCCGCTCGCGGCTCGCGCGAGGACCTCGGTCGCCAGTGGCAGCATGGGGAGCAATGGCAGGAGCAGCAACGAGGCTACGGCGGCGCTCCGCCACCGACCGGGGCGCTCGAGAAGCAGAGGCGAGATCATCGCGAGCTGCGGTCCACCCACTCCTTGAGGAAGCCGGAGCTGAGCCGCTCGAGGGACGCCGCGAGCTCCCGGTAGTCCACGCGCATGGGCGTGAGATCGCCGAGCGAGAAGGGCGTCCCCGGCACCGAGAGGCCAGGCCGCAGAGGCATCTGCGCCGCTTCGCTCTGCGCCAGCGCGCGCTCGGTTTCGGGCCGCAGGAGATAGTCGATGAACCGCTTGCCGTTCGCGAGGTCGGGCGCGCCGGCGATGAGCACGGCACAGTTGGGAACGAGCAGCGTGCCCATGCCCTCTCGATCGGGAAACACGACGCCGACCGGCTTGCCCTCCAGCCGGGCCACGTTGGCGTCGTCGGTGTCGGTGAGCCCCAGGGCGAGCTCGCCGTTCGCCACCCGGCGCCGCACCTCGCCGTTCGAGGAGAGAATTCTGCCGCCATTGGTGGTGAAGCCCTCGAAGAAAGCCTTCGCCTGTTGCTCTCCCAGGGCGGCGAAGAGCGCCGCGGCGTGCATCGAGGTGGTGCCAAACAAGGGGTTGGCGAGAGCGGCACGGCCGGCAAAGCGCGGCGCCAGCAAATCCATGACCGAGCGCGGCGCGTCGCTCGGCCTTACCTGGTCGGTGTTGTAGATCAAGACCCGGGCGCGCGTCGAGAAGCCCGTCCAGTGCCCCTCCGGGTCCGAAAGCTCCGGCGGCAGCCCGGCCGCTGCCGGTGAGCGGTAGGCAGCCGAGACTCCACGTCGCTTCAGGACCTCGGCCCGCACCGGGTCGCCGCTCCAGAACACGTCGGCCTGCGGGCGTTCCTGCTCGGCGATCAGACGGTTCAGGAGCCCCGTGCTCTTGGTCTCCTCGGTGTCGGGCACCAGGCGCACCTCGATCCCGGTCTGCTCCTGGAACTGCTCGGCGATGGGCCGGGCGAAGACTTCGTCCACCGAGGTGTAAACCACCACTGTCCCGCTCGGCGCGCTACCCTGTCCTCCGCGCTCTCCCCGCCCGCACGCCGCGGCCGCCAAGGCTCCCGCGACCGCCACCAGGGCCAGCAGCCGCCCGTGCCAAATGGTCATTGCCCGCTCGCGGCGAGAGGCGCGACCCGCAGATCGTCGAATTGGGTCACGCTGTCGGCCTTGGTCCACAGGCCAACCCGGCCGGCCTCGCGGAAGGTGTCGTCCTCGACCTGGAAGAGCTCTCGACCGTCGAAGTAGACGGTGAACAGCCGCCCGCCGGCGATCACCCGTAGCTCGCTCCAGGCGCCCGCCGGCACCTCGGCCTTGACCCCGTAAGTGCGCCCGGCACCCTTGACGTCGAGATCGACGCGCTTGCCGTTCTCGACCTTGTAGAGCACGACGTTGTCCTCCAGGGCGTTGGCGCGGACGACGTAGTAGTTGTCCGCATCCCGATACCGCCACACGAGGCCCGCGGCCTGGTCCGCGTTGCCCGAGACGGGCTTGAAGCGCACGGCGAGGTCCACGTCCCGCCCGGTGAAGCCGTCATGGATGGCCAGTGGAAAACGGAAGCCCGTCGAGTCGGCGCTGGTCTGGGCGAGTACCTTGCCGCCCGACGGAGCGCCGTCGACCACCGTGACCTCCCAGCGTCCTTCCTCGCCGCGGCCGGAGCGGGCAAGGGTGAATCCCGAAGGAGGAGCGCCGGCCGCAGTATCCTCGAAATCGATCGTGAGGGCGGCCTCCGGGGCGGGCGGAGCCGGAGGAGCGTTCAGGTCGGCCGGGAGCGGCTCACCCGAGCAGGCGGCACCCAGCGACACTTGCATCAGGACACCGAGCAACAGACAGCGATGCCTCATCGGAATCTCCTTCTCTGTTGCCAGCGTTCCGTGGCGCCTAGAGGATCCTCTTCCCCAGCATCGACAGCACCAGCTCCACGGCCAGCTCGGCCGTCTGGTTGTGCTGGTCCAGGATGGGGTTGACCTCCACCACGTCCATCGACCCCACCTGGCACTCCTTGGACAGGATCTCGAGCAGCAGGTGCGCCTCGCGCGGGTTGAGGCCGCCGTAGATCGGCGTGCCCACCCCGGGCGCGAAGCGGGGATCGACCACGTCCATGTCCAGGCTCACGTGGATGCGCGCCAGGCCGCGGCCGGCGAGGTAGCGCGCCGCCTCGCGCGCCACCGCGCCGATCCCCTCCTCGTCGATCTCCGAGATGGTGAAGATCCTGGCGCCCGAGCCGCGCAGCAGCTCGCGCTCCGGGGGGTCGAGGTCGCGGACCCCGATCAGCACCACGTCGGCGGCGTCGAGCTTGGCGCCCGGCCGGCCGATGTCCACCATGGCGGCGGCGCCGCGGCCGGTCAGGGCCGCGAGCGGCATGCCGTGCAGGTTGCCCGAGGGAGAGGTCTGCGGGGTGTTGAAGTCGCCGTGGGCGTCGATCCACAGCAGGCCCACGCGCCCGTGGTGGGTGGCGGCGCCGACCGTGCCCAGGGCGATCGAGTGATCGCCGCCCAGGAAGATCGGCAGCTCGCCGGCGTCGAGGGCCTCGACGCCGGCGCGGTAGATGGCCTCGCAGGCCTCGACCACCGCCGGCAGGAAGGCGAGGCCGCCCTCCGGCGGCAGGTGCTCGCGGAGGCGGGGACGGATGTCGCCGCGGTCCTTGAATTGCCGGCCGAGGCCGCGCGCGCGCTCGCCCAGGCCGGCGTAGCGCACCGCGCTCGGCCCCATGTCCACGCCACGCCGTGACTGGCCGAGGTCCATCGGCACGCCGATCGTGCTCACCGTCTGTGTCAAGCGGTCCCCCAGGTCACCCGAAGAGAGCTCGAAAAAGAGCTCCGAGTCTAGCAGCCCGCGCTGGAACGGAACGACAACCCGAGCTCCCCGCCGGCGCCGCCACGGCATGCTACAGTCCTTCGCTTCGCCGTGGAGAACGGCAGGAGGAAACCGGGGATGGAACGAGGCTTGACGGGGGGTCGCTGGACGACCGCCGACTCGCAGGATCTGTACGGTATCGGCTCCTGGGGCCGCGACATCGTCGCCATCAACGAGCGCGGCAACCTGACCGTCTCGCCGGCCGGGGCGCAAGGCCCGACCGTGGACTTGAAAGAGCTGGTCGACGAGGTCGCCGAGCGCGGCATCGGCCTGCCGCTGCTGATCCGTTTCTCCGACCTCCTGAAGGCGCGCATCGCGCAGATCAACGAGGCCTTCCGCAACGCCATCCAGGAGTACAGCTACCGCGGCCTCTACCGCGGCGTCTACCCGATCAAGGTCAACCAGAACCGCTACCTGATCGAGGACCTGGTGCAGTTCGGGCGCCAGTTCCACTACGGCCTCGAGGCCGGCTCGAAGCCCGAGCTGTTGATCGTCATGGCGCTGCTGGCGGACGAAGAGGCGCTCATCATCTGCAACGGCTACAAGGACGAGGAGTACGTGGAGACCGCGCTCCTCGCCTCGCGGCTCGGCCCCAAGGTGGTGCTGGTGGTCGAGAAGCCGCAGGAGCTGAAGCTGGTGATCGAGACCGCGCGCAAGGTCGGCGTCAAGCCCACGATCGGCATGCGCTCGCGCCTCTCGACGCGCGGCGCCGGCCACTGGGAGGAGTCGGGCGGCGACCGCTCGAAGTTCGGGCTCGGCGCCCGCGAGCTGGTCGAGGCCGTCGAGACCCTGCGCCACGAGGGGATGCTCGACTGCTTCGAGCTCCTCCATTTCCACCTCGGCAGCCAGATCTCCTCCATCCGCAACGTCAAGGACGCGCTGCGCGAGGCGAGCTGGACCTACGTCAACCTGGCCAAGATGGGCGCCCGCCTCGGCTACCTCGACGTCGGCGGCGGCCTGGGGGTGGACTACGACGGCTCGCAGACCAACTTCGCCTCGTCGATGAACTACAGCCTGCAGGAGTACGCCAACGACATCGTCTACGGCGTGATGGAGGTCTGCGACCCGGCTGGCGTCGAGCACCCGACGCTGGTCACCGAGGCCGGCCGCGCCACCGTGGCCCACCACGCGGTGCTGGTGCTCGAGGTCTTGGGAGTCGGCGAGTTCCGGGTCGGCGACCTGCCCGAGGCGCTGCCGCGCGAGGCGCCGCAGGTGCTCTCCCACCTGTTCGACGCCTACAAGGACCTGACGCCCAAGAACATCTCCGAGAGCTACCACGACGCGCTCCAGTACCGCGACGAGTGCATGAGCCTGTTCACCCTCGGCCACCTCTCGCTCGCCCATCGCGTGCTGGCCGAGGACGTGTTCTGGGCCCTGTGCCTCAAGATCCGCCAGCTCGTGCGCTCGATGCCGCGCGTGCCCGAGGAGCTCGAGGGCCTGGAGCAAGCGCTGGCCGACACCTACTTCTGCAACTTCTCGGTGTTCCAGTCGCTGCCCGACTCCTGGGCCATCGACCAGCTCTTCCCCATCGTTCCCATCCATCGCCTCAACGAAGCGCCGAACCGCCGCGGAGTGATCGCCGACATCACCTGCGACTCGGACGGCAAGATCGACCGCTTCATCGACGCCCGCGACATCCGCCACGTGCTCGAGCTGCATCCCTTCAAGGACGAGCCCTACTACCTGGCGGTGTTCCTGGTCGGCGCCTACCAGGAGATCCTCGGCGACCTCCACAACCTGTTCGGCGACACCAACGCCGTGCAGGTGGCGCTCGACCCCGAGGACGGCTGGCGCATCGAGCACGTGGTGCCCGGCGACTCGGTGACCGAGGTGCTGAACTACGTGGGCTACCAGCGCGACGACCTGGTGGCCCACCTGCGCCGCACGGTCGAGGCCGCACTCAAGGCCGACCGCATCAACCGCGAGCAGGCGAAGCAGCTCCTGCAGACCTACGAGCAGGGGCTGGCGGGGTACACGTACCTCGAAGGGGAGTAGGGGCGCACGGCCGTGCGCCCTCCGGCAGCGCGCGAGCGGCCTCGTTGCAGTGCTCGCACGTAGGGGCGGCCCTCGTGGCCGCCCGCGGGACGGGCAGGCACAAGGCCTGCCCCTACAGGCGCCCAACCCGCGACCTGCAACCTCTCGCCGAAGAACGCCGTATGATTACCTACAACCGTAGGAGATCGACCTGATGCGCCCGATTCGCACCCTGTTCGCTTCCGCCGGCCTGCTGGTCGCCTGCCTCGCCGTCACCGGCTTGGCCCTCGCCCGCGATCCCGACCCCATCGCCGACTGGCCGCAGCTCCGGGGCCCCGGCCGCGACGGCCGTTCGGCGGCCCATGGGCTCGCCCGTGGCTGGCCGGAGGGTGGGCCGCGGGTGGCCTGGAAGCGGACCATCGGCGCGGGCTTCTCCGGCCTGTCGGTGGTCGGCGGCCGGCTCTACACCATGGCCGCCGAGGGCGAGAAGGAGTACGCCTTCTGCCTCGACGCGGCGACCGGCAAGGAGCTGTGGCGCTTCGAGGTCGGCGGGCGCTTCGTCGAGGAGTTCGGCGACGGGCCGCGCTCGACGCCCACCGTGGCGGGCGAGACGGTCTACGTGCTCGGGGCGCGGGGCGGGCTCTTCGCTTTGAAGGCCGTCGACGGCAGCAAGCTGTGGGGCGTCGACCTGCCCCAAACCTTCGGCAGCCCGCAGCCGCGCTGGGGCTTCTCGCCCTCGCCGCTGGTCGACGGCGAGCTGCTGCTGCTCGAGGTCGGCGGCACCGAGGGCCGCTCGCTCGCCGCCCTCGACCGCCGGACGGGCGCCGTGCGCTGGACCGTGGGCGAGGGCGAGGCCAGCTACTCCTCGCCAATCGCCGTCGACATCGGCGGCGTGCACCAGTTCGTCTTCCTGCGCCGCAATCCCTCGCCGCAGCTCGTCTCGGTGCTGCCGGACGGCAAGGTCTACTGGACCCACGCCAGCCCGCCGGGCCCGGTCGCCATGCCCCTCTTCCTGCCCCCGGACCGGATCTACGTCTCGGCCGGCGACGACGCCGGCGCACTCCTGGTGCGGGTCACGAGCGAGGGTGGCCAGCCCAAGGTCGAGGAGCTGTGGCGCAATCCCCGGGTGCGCAACCATTTCAATGCCTCGGTCCTGGTGGACGGCGCCATCTACGGCTTCGACAATGCCACCTTCAAGTGCATCTCGGCGGCGACCGGCGAGCAGAGCTGGGCGGTGCGCGGCCTGGGCAAGGGCTCGCTGGTGGCGGCCGACGGCCTGCTCTACGTGCTCTCCGACGAGGGGGTGCTGGCGCTGGTCGAGGCCAACCCGGCGGAGTACCGCGAGAAGGGCCGCTTCCAGATCCTGACCGGCCGCGCCTGGACCTCGCCCTCGCTCGCCGGCGATCGCCTGTTCGTGCGCGACCAGGACGAGATCGCCGCCGTCGACCTGGCTCCTTCGCCGGACGTGGGCGAGATCGTGGCCCGCTACACCGCCGCCCGCGGCGGCCTCCCGGCTTGGCGCGCGGTCGAGGCCATGGAATGGACGGGCACCTATTCCACCTTCAGCACGAAACAGCCTTTCACCCTGCTGCGCCAGCGCCCGCACGGCTTCCGCTTCGAGAGCTCCACCCTCGGCGGGCCGTTCGTCTTCGGGCAGGACGCGGCGGGTCCGTGGTGGATCTGGCCGCTGGCCGGCGAGGAAGGGCCCCAGCGGCCCGAGCCTCCGTACAAGGCGCTGCTGGCCCGCGACGCGCTGCTCGAGCCACCGCTCCTCGACTGGCAGGCCAAGGGTCACAAGCTCCGCTGGCTCGGCGCAGGCGACCTCGACGGCCAGCCCACGGTGGACCTCGAGCTGACGCTCGCCACGGGCGAGGTCGAGACCTGGCACCTCGACCCTGCGACCCATCTCGAGGTGGCGGTCGACTCGACCACCTGGGACTTCACCCAGTCGCAGAATTCGATGCGCAAGCGCGCCTTCTTCTCCGACTTCCGCGCCGAGGGCGGGCTGGTGCTCCCCCACCACATCGAGCAGGAATACGGCGCGCGCCTGGCGGTGATGGTGATCGAGAAGGTGGCGCTCAGTCCGAACGTCGATGCGGCGCGCTTCACCATGCCGGCGGTAGCCGCCGCCCCGGCAGGCGCCACGGCCCCGCCCTCCCAGAACTGAGACCCAACCGGGCCAGCGGGCCCGCCCGGCTCCCACGGGTGGCACGAGCTTCTCTCGTAAACATCTGATTCTGCTGCCTTTCCTCACTGGCAGCGGCCTTGCTCCCGCCGCCTGCCGGTGCGGCGCAACGTCGCGTCCGCGCCGCGACCCCTTCTGACACCCTGATTTCAGAGGAAGGAGACAGCGATGAACAAGACGAGCAGAGCTTGGACCCTGACCGCATCCCTGACCTTGGCAGCGCTCCTGGGAGTCCTGGCTGCATTGCCGGCCGAGGCCGCCATCACCTCGCGCGTGGCCTCGGTGCTGTACGTGCCGCTGGGAGCCACGCAGTACGACGGCCCGCAGGGCGAGGCGCTCCTCGACTACCACACCTCCGGCGTGTCGCGCGGCCTCGCCAACGTCTCGCGCTGGTACTCGCGCGAGCTGCCCGGCGACAACGTGATCTTCGACGACCTGATCGTGTTCCGCGGCCACTACACCGCCGGCCAGTGCCTGGCCGACATGGGGCCCTGCATCGGCGACACCGCCACCAGCCTGGGGCTCGATCCCTGGGCGCCGGGCGACGTGCGCCAGAAGCTGCTGATCATCGGCGCCGGCTTCCTGGGTTGGGCCGGCGGCGCCGGCAACACTTCCGGACAGGGTTACGCGGTGGTGGGCATGGAGTCGCTGATGGACACCGCCAAGTGCGCCGGCAACTGGTGGTGCACGCCCGAGATCTGGCACGGCACGGTGGCCCACGAGCTGGGCCACACCTTCTCGCTGCCGCACTCGAGCGACCCGAGCTCGATCATGAATTTCCACGGCGACTGGATCAACAAGCACTTCACCGGCAGCGAGCCGGCCACCGTGCAGCTCGACCCGGCGAGCGTGCCCAAGCGCGGCAACTGGTCCTACTGCGAGATCGACTTCGAGTGCGCCTCCAAGCGCTGCGGCGGCAACTGGAGCGAGCCGCGCCTGCTCTGCCTGCCCACCGCGGCCTATCCCAAGCGCGCCGCGAACATCCCCAACGGCGTCTTCTGCCGCGCCAGCTCGGAGTGCCAGTCCGGCAACTGCGGCGTCGGCCCGGAGGGCGACCGCATCTGCCTGGGCTACCCGGCGATGTTCTTCCCGGAAGGCGCGCCGTAGGACCCCGTGGCGACCGTGCCTCGCCGTGCTCTCTGATTGGGACAGGGATCGGCGGCGTCCGCCGCCGGTCCCCCCTGTCCTGAGAAGCTCCGTCCTGAGCCCTGATCTTTCCGTAGCACCGTAATCGCGTTCTTCTTGTGAGGCCCGCCAGTGGGTGCTCCCCAACAACGCTGAGGGAGGATGGAATGATCAGGAAGCTCGTATGGCTAGTGTCGGGTATCGCGGTGGTGACGCTGCTCACCCCGGTCTCGAGCGCGGCTCCGGCGTCACACACGCTGACCAAGCAGATCATCGACCAAGAGCAGCGGGCCGCGGAAGCCTACTGGACGCGAGAGCGGATCGCGTCGGCACCCAGCATGCCGCTGCCGACGGATCTCGGTCCGGCGGTGCCCGTCCCGGAGGCAGGTTCGGCCGGTGACCCCATCGGCAGAGCGGGGTGGTCGCCGCCCGGGGAGCAGGCATGGGACGCCCAACTCGTCGCCCAGTCGACCTACTGGCGGGACTGGCTCCCCGCGGAAGAGACGCTGGAGGAAGAGCCCGCCAGCAAGGCAGTCGCGGGCACTTCAGGTGTTTACACCCACTACAACGTCAACAATCAGAGCCCGTTGTGGCAGATCTACCCTCACGTCTGGGATGGCAAGCTGACCTTCACCACCTCCGGCGGCGGAGCGTCGTGCTCGGCCACGGTGGTCAGCGGCAACAACATCGTGACCGCCGCCCACTGCGTCTACGACTCGACGGCCAACGTCTGGTACAGCGGCTGGGTGTTCACTCCCGCCTCCCGCAACGCGAGCGCGCCCTACGGCTCCTTCACCGCGACGGCTTGCACCATTCTCACGGCCTATGCCAACCTGACCGGCAGCTACAGCATCGCCACCTGGGCTCGCCACGACGTCGCGGTGTGCACCCTGGGTACGAACACCGCCGGCCAGTCCATCAATGGCGCGGTCGGCTGGGCCGGACGGACGTGGAACGCCGGGAACGCTCAGCAGGTCTTCAACTCCGGCTACCCGGCGCGCAACTACACCGACGCCGCGGTGCCGAGCGCCGGCCTGTACCTGCGTGCCTGCACCGCCGAAACCTTCCTCTACACCACCGAGACGCTCGGTAGCGGCTGCTACTGGGGCCGCGGCATCAGTGGCGGCTCCTGGCTGATCCAGTACAAGCCATTCGTGGTCAGCGGCTATGTGAACAGCGTCAACTCCGGGCTGTTCCTCAATCAACCAAACCTCTACGGTGCGCGCTTCAACAGCAACAACATCGAGGTGCTCTGCTCAGTCCGTGGTTGCTGAGCTTCGTGGTCGCATTCGCCAGACCAACGCAGTGGGGGACCGCCAAGGCGATCGTCTCCTAGGCATACGAACGAAAAGGGCGGCCCGAAGGCCGCCCTTGCATTCCGAGGGCGGCCACGAGGGCCGCCCCTACAAACGAGACGCGACCGACCTACGCTGTGCCGCGCACTCGCCGCCGCATCACCACCCAGGCCGCCGCCATCAGGGCCAGGATGAGAAGAGCGAGGCCGAGGCCGTCGAGGGTCGGGATGGCGATGGTGCCGAGCACGATGCCGAACACCGTCGGGTCGGCCGCGCCGCCCGCCGCCGGGTCGTCGGTCTGGCCCGTGGACTCGTTGGTGCCGTTGTTATCGGCGTCGAACGCGAACGTGCCCTGGTTGCTGATGTCGCCCGAGGCGCCGGCATCGATGGTCGCGTCGATGGTGATCGTCACCGAGCCACCGGCCGGGATCGAGCCGTTCCAGGTCACGGTGTTGGTGCCGACGTTGGCGACCGCCGTGCCGCTGGTGGCGCTGGCCGACACCAGGACGAGCTGCGCCGGCAGCACGTCCGTGAACTCGTCGCCCGGGTTGTCGGCCTGGGCCGTGCCGCCGTTGTTGGTCAGGATCACGGTGTAGGTGATCGAGCCGCCCGGCGAGAAGTCGCCGTCGACCGTCTTGGTGCCGGTGATCGCCGCCGCCGTGGCCACGGTGGTGGAGTCGGTGGCGGAGTTGTTGGCCGGGTCGGGATCGGCGACGCCGCCCGGGGCGGTCACGGTGGCGGTGTTGGAGAGCGTGCCGCTGAAGGCGCCGCTGATCGTGGCGTTCACCGTGAAGGTCACCGAGCCGCCGGGGGGCAGGGTGACGGGGTCGTTGATGTTGCCGGCGCCGCCCGCAACGCAGATGCCGCCGCCCGCGCCTACGCAGGTCCAGGCGACGCCGGTCAGGGCGGCCGGGAAGGTGTCCGCCACGGTGGCGGCGACCGCGTCGCTGGGGCCGGCGTTCGCGGCGACGACGGTGTAGGTGATGGCCTGGCCCGGGTTGGCGTTGGTCAGGCCGTCCGTCTTGGTGATCGAGAGGTCGGCCTGCGGCGACAGGGTGTCGGTGTCGCTGGCGCTGTTGTTGGCTGGGTCGGGGTCCGGCGCGGCGCTGGCGATGGTGGCGGTGTTCGACAGCGAACCGGTGGCGGCCGAGGAGATGTTGCAGGTCGCGGTGTAGGTCACCGAGCTGCCGGCAGGCATGGTCAGGACGTCGGCGATATTGCCGGCGCCCGCCGCGGTGTTGCCGGTGGCGCCGCCCGCCGCGACGCTGGTGTAGGAGACGCTGCTGCACGCCGCGGGGAAGGTGTCCGCCACGGCGCCGTCGGTCACCGGATCGGGGCCGGCGTTCGAGGCGACGATGGTGTAGACCACCGACTGGCCGGGCACTGCCGAGGCCACGCCGTCAGTCTTGGTGATCGAGAGGTCGGCGCTGATCGGGTCGCAGCCGGTCACTGACACGTCGTCGATCGCGAGGCCCGTGAGCTGTACCGTGGTGTCGCTGTCGAGGTGGAAGCGCAGCTCGCTGTTCAGGCCGGCGAGCGAGTCGATGCGGGCCGAGAACTGGGCCCAGCCGGCGGCTTCCTGGACCGTGGTCGACGGGTTGCCGATGGCGTTGGTCATAGTGGCGCCGAGCCATTCGAAGAGCCTTACGGCGTTGGCCGGGTTGGCGACCTCGCGGGCCTCGATCAGGGCGTGGTCGAAGGTAGCGCTCTCGATCTGGTACTTCTGGGCCCAGTTGACGATGATCGGCGGCTGCAATCCGGCCAGGTTGATGTTGGGCGACAGCAGGTCCTGGTTGCTGGAGGCGTTGTAGGTGTTGTCGAGGTCGGTCTTCCAGCAGTTGGTGCCGCTGTTGCAGTTGACGATCGGCGCGAAGGTCGGCGTGCCGCGCTCCCACTCGTCCGCGGTGCCGGAGTGCGTGAAGCCGCCGTCCCCGGCCTCGAAATCGTTGGTGTAGACCGTGGTCTGCACCGTGCCCGCCGGGCAGGCCGCCGGTGCCGGCGGCTCGCAGATGCGCAGCGCCCAGCCGGTCAAGGTGCCTCCGTCAGCCGTGGCGTCGTCGCG
The DNA here is from genome assembly GCA_044869805.1 of Thermoanaerobaculia bacterium. Lineage (GTDB taxonomy): Bacteria > Acidobacteriota > Thermoanaerobaculia > Multivoradales > SZUA-115 > CAWDVR01. Next base: position 13,121 of record JBIOXV010000063.1, read on the forward strand.
GATGGTGAGCGTCCAGGTGCCGCCGGCGTCCTGGCCGTCGAACCACGCCGTCCGGTATTGGAGCTCCGGCGTGAAGTTCATGCCCTGGACGACGGTGAACTGGCCGATCGGGATGCCGGCCTCGTCGTCGATGGTGACGTCCATCGTGGTCTGGGCACCGGCGGTGACCGAGCCCACGTCAGAGAACAGGCCCACCGAGTTGCCGCCGACGCCGGCCGGCGCCGTCAGGTCGACGTCGAGGTCGGCCATGAAGTTGTGGGTCAGGTTGACGATCACGTCCATGTCCGCGATGCGCGGGTTGCCCGGCACGGTGAGGGTCGAGCTGACCGAGCCCGGGCCGGTGGGGATGGTCTGTGGCACGTCGGTCGAGGTGTAGGTCGTGCAGGTCAAGACGTCGGGGAAGACGGACACGCTCAGGTGGTAGGTGCCGATCGTGGCGCCGCCGGTCGGCACGCCGACGAAGACACCGTAGGTGCCGGCCGCCTTCGCGGTCATGAAGTAGGCCTCGGAGTCCGGCGTCGCGGTGCCGCCGTCGTTGACCACCAGGATCAAGGGCGGGGTGCCGAAGGCGCCCAGGCCCGTCTGGGCGTTCCACTCCACGGTGTCGCGCTCGGGATCGAGGTCGAGGGAGATGAACACCGTGTCCCCGGCCGCCAGGCTGATCGCGAAGAAGTCGAGGTCGGTGGTGGCGCTGGTCGAGCCGGAGATCCAGCCGCCGGCCGGTATGGCCTGGCCGGGGAAGGTGTCGTTGGACTCAGTTTCCGGCGTCGGGGCGCCGGTGCGCTGCTGGAAATAGAGCCGGTAAGGGCGGAGCTGAGCGGTGGCCAAGTTGTGCCGCACGCGGAGGAAGTGGGTGCCGGCGGCGGTGAGCGCCCGGCCGGCGATCGACGAGGAGGTGCTTCCGAAGCTGCCGTCGTCGAGGTCGGTCTCGATCACCGTCGTGCCGTCGGGAGCGATGAGGTCGAGCACGCTGTCGATCGAGGCGCTGGCGGAGAACGAGGTCATGACCGCGGCGTAGATGCGGTCGCCCACCGCCCCGGTGAAGGAGTAGAAGTCCACGTCGGCGTTGGGGAAGACGTTGCCCTCGACCACCGCACTGGTTCCTGCGATCGGCGTCGCCGTGGCCGAGGTGCCGTTGGGCTCGACCTCGGAAGCGAAGCCGACGTCGAACGGCGTGCGCACCGCGCCGGGCGGGAACGGTGCCGGCGCCGCGGGCTTGACCTCCAGGGTGGAGATCGAGGTGCCCTTCGGATCTCCGGCCTGGTTGATCCCCACCGTGCCCGGCGGGACCGCGGCCAGGACCGGCATCGCAGTGAACGAGAAGCAGAGGAGCAGGCAAAGGATGGCAGTGCGGTGTCCCGAACGGCAGCGGCTGGCGCTCGCCATAGCTGAGATCCTCCCGGCGTGAATCGACATCAGGGGTTTACAAACCGCCGTAGATTAGCCGAGCGGCCGCTCAGTAGCAACTTCTCTTGGCAGTCCCACGGGATTGATGGTTGGACAAGAGCGGAAACAACAAGACAAGAAGGGGAGCGCCTCCGCTCCCTCCGTGGGAACGTCCGAGGGCAGGCCGGTTGCGCCTGCCCGTGTCGCTCACAGGCTCCCGCCTACGCCGCGCCTCCCGCTCGCCGCCTGAGCAGTGCGAAGGCCGCGCCGGCCAGCGCCAGCACCAGCAGCATCAGGCCGAGGCCGTCGAGGGTCGGGATGGCGATGGTGCCGACCACGATGCCGAACACCGTCGGGTCGGCGGGGCCGCCCGCCGCCGGGTCGTCGGTCTGGCCGATCGACTCGTTGGTGCCGTTGTTGTCGGCGTCGAAGGCGATCGTGCCCTGGTTGCTGATGTCGCCCGAGGCGTTCGGGTCGATGGTGGCGTCGATGGTGATGGTCACCGAGCCGCCGGCCGGGATCGAGCCGTTCCAGGTCACGGTGTTGGTGCCGGTGTTGGCGACCGCCGTGCCGCTGGTGGCGCTGGCCGAGACCAGGGTCACCTCCGGCGGCAGAACGTCCGTGAGCTCGTCGCCGGGGTTGTCGCCCTGCGGCGAGCCGCCGTTGTTGGTCAAGGTCACGGTGTAGGTGATGGCCCCGCCCGGCGAGAAGTCGCCCGCCACCTCCTTGGTGCCGGTCACGGCCGCCTGGCCGGCGACGGTCGTCGTGTCGGTGGCCGAGTCGTTCGCCGGGTTGGGGTCGGTGACGCCTCCGGGGGCAGTGACCGTCGCGGTGTTGGACAGCGTGCCGGTGAAGCTCGGGCTGATCGTGGCGTTGACGGTGTAGGTCACCGTGGCGCTGTCGGGCAGGTTGACCAGGTCGTTGATGCTGCCCGCGCCGGCTGCCGTGCAGGTGCCGCCGCCGGCACCGACGCAGGTCCAGGTGACGCCGGTCAGAGCCGCCGGGAAGGTGTCGGCTACTGTGGCGCCGGTCACGCCGCTCGGGCCGGCGTTGGAGGCCACGATGGTGTAGGTGATCGCCTGGCCGGCCGTGGCGTTGGTCAAGCCGTCGGTCTTGGTGATCGAGAGATCGGCCTGTGCTCCCAGCGTGTCGGTGTCGGTGGCGCTGTTGTTGCCCGGGTTGGGGTCGGTCACCCCACCACCGCCGAGCCCGGGGCTCGGGGGCAGGATCGGGGTGGTGCTGACGGTGGCGGTGTTGACCAGCGTGCCGGTGGCGGCGCCGCTGATGTTGCACACCGCGGTGTAGGTCACCGCGGCGCCGGCCGGCAGATTGACGTTGTCGCCGATCGAGCCGCTGCCCGCCGCCGTGCAGGTGCCGCCGCCGGCGCCGACGCAAGTCCAGTTGAACGAAGTGCAGGCCGCGGGCGCGGTGTCGGAGACGCTCGAGCTCGGCGCGTTCGACGGGCCGGAGCTCGAGGCCACGATGGTGTAGGTGGTGGAGCCGCCCGGGGTCGCCGAGGTCACGCCGTCGGTCTTGGTGATCGAGAGGTCCGCCTGCGGCGTCAGGGTGTCGGTGTCGGTCGCCGAGTTGTTGCCCGGGGTCGGGTCGGTGACGCCGGCGCCGGCGGCCACGGTCGCGGTGTTCGACAGCGTGCCGCTGGCCGAGGCGTTGATGGTGCACGACGCGGTGTAGGTCACGCTGCCGCCGGCCGGCAGGTTGACGGTGTCGTTGATGTTGCCCGAGCCCGCCGCGGTGCAGGTGCCGCCACCGGCGCCGGCACAGGTCCAGGTGCAGGTCAGCGAGGCCGGGAAGGTATCGGCGACGGTCGAGCCCGGCGCGTTCGACGGGCCGGCATTCGAGGCGGTGATGGTGTAGGTCACCGAGCCGCCGGGCACCGCCGTGGCCACGCCGTCGGTCTTGGTGATCGCGAGGTCGGCCTGCGGCGTCAGGGTGTCGGTGTCCGTGGCGCTGTTGTTGGCCGGGTCGGGGTCGGCGACGGTGCTCGACACCGTGGCGGTGTTCACCAGAGTGCCGGTGGCGGAGGCGTTGATGGTGCAGCTCGCGGTGTAGGTGACCGAGCCGCCCGCCGGCAGGTTGACGGTGTCGTTGATATTCCCCGAGCCAGCCGCCGTGCAGGTGCCGCCGCCCGCGCCGGCGCAGGTCCAGGTGCAGGTGAGGATGGCCGGGAAGGTGTCCGCCACCGTGGCGCCGGTCACCGGGTCCGGGCCGGCATTCGAGGCGGTGATGGAGTAGGTCACGGAGCCGCCCGGCACCGCGGTCGCCACGCCGTCGGTCTTGGTGATCGCAAGGTCCGCCTGGAGCAGTCGGCAGGCGGTGACCGACACGTCGTCGACCGCCAGGCCGGCCATCTGCACGGTGGTGTCGGAGTCGAGGTGGAAGCGCAGCTCGCTGTTCAAACCGGCGAGCGAGTCGATGCGGGCCGAGAACTGGCCCCAGCCCGCCGCCTCCTGCACGGTGACTCCCGGGTTGCCCACGGTGTTGGTCATGGTGGCGTCGAGGAACTCATAGAGCCGCACCGCGTTCGCCGGGTTGGCGACCTCCCGCGCGTCGATCAGCAGATGATCGAAGGTGGCGCTCTCCATCTGGTACTTCTGCGCCCAGTTGACGATCACCGGCGCCGAGAGGCCGGCGAGGTTGACGTTGGGCGACAGCAGATCCTGGTTGCTCGAGGCGTTGTAGGTGTTGTCGAGGTCGGTCTTCCAGCAGCTCGTGCCGCTGTTGCAGCCGGTGACCGGCGCGAACGTCGGGTTGCCGAGCTCCCACTCGTCCTGGGCGCCCGAGTGCGTGAAGCCGGCGGCGCCGGACTCGAAGTCGGTCGAGAACACCGTGGTCTGCGCAAAGCCCGGTGCGCATGCCGGCGGCGGGGGCGGCTCGCAGATGCGGATCGACCAGCCGGTCAGCGTCCCGCCGTCCCCGGTCGCGTCGTCGCGAAGGGTCAGCGTCCAGGTGCCTCCCGCCGGCTGGCCGTCGAACCAGCCCAGGCGATAGGCGAGCTCCGGAGTGTGGTTCAGCCCCTGGACGACGGTGAACGACGGCGGAATGCCGGCCTCGTCGTCGAGGGTCAGGTCCATGGTGGTCTGGGCGCCGACGGTGACCGAGCCCACGTCGGAGACCAGGCCCACCGTGTTGCCGCCGACGCCGGCCGGCGCGGTGAGCTCGAGGTCGAGGTCGGCCATGAAGTTGTGGGTCAGGTTGAGGACCACGTCGAGGTCCGCGATGCGCGGGTTGCCCGGCACGGTGAGCGTCGAGCTGACGATGCCCGGCCCGGTGGGGATGGCCACCGGAACGTCGGTCGAGGTGTAGGTCGTGCAGCCGACCCCCACGTCGACGTTGGGGAACACCGTCACGCTCAGGTGGTAGGTGCCGATGGTGGCGCCGCCGGTGGGCACGCCGACGAAGACGCCGTAGGTGCCCGCCGCCTTCACGGTCATGAAGTAGGCCTCGGAGTCCGGCGTCGCCGTGCCGGCGTCGTTGACCACCAGAATCAGGGGTGGGGTGCCGAAAGCGCCCAGGCCCGTCTGCGCGTTCCACTCCACGGCGTCGCGCTCGGGATCGAGGTCGAGGGAGATGAACACCGTGTCCCCGGCCGCCAGGCTGATCGCGAAGAAGTCGAGGTCGGTGGTGGCGCTGGTCGAGCCCGACACCCAGCCGCCGGCTGGCATGGCCTGGCCGGGGAAGGTGTCGTTGCTCTCGGTCTCCGGGGTCGGCGCACCGGTGCGCACCTGGAGGTAGAGCCGGTAGGGCCGGATCTGGGCCGTCGCCAGGTTGTGCCGCACGCGCAGGAAGTGCGTGCCGCTGGCGGAGAGGGTGCGGCCGGCGATGGTCGAGGAGGTACTGCCGAGGCTGCCGTCGTCGTTGTCCCCCTCGATCACCGTCGTGCCGTCCGGTGCGATCAGGTCGAGGAAGCTGTCGACCGAGGCGCTGGCCGTGAAAGAAGTCATCACCGCGGCATAGACCCGATCGCCGGCGGCGCCGGTGAACGAGAAGAAGTCCACGTCGGCGTTGGGAAAGACGTTGCCCTGGACTACGTTGCTCGCGCCGGGGATCGGCGTCGCCGTGGCCGAGGTGCCGTTGGGCTCGACCTCGGCGACGAAGCCCTGGCCGAAGAGGGCCTTCACCGAGCCGGGCCCGAAGGGCGCCGCGGCCGCGGGCTTCACTTCGAGGGTGGAGATCGAGGTGCCCTTCGGGTCCACGCCGGTAGAGAGCCCGGCCGTCGGAGGAGCGGTCGCGGCAAAGGCCGGAATCCCGGCGACGCAGACAGCGAGGGAGCAGAGGGCCAGGAACATCCCACGACCAGCGAGGAACCAGCGACCACGCACCATGACTCGTCGACCTCCTGTCCTCGGCGCGCTGCGCGCGACCTCGAGGGCAACACGAGAGAACATCGGGAAAGGATCGGAAATGGACCGGGAACCGCGCGGTAGACTAGCCGAACTCGGTGGCTCTCGGCGCGGAAAAGCTCGCCGTGCGGCAAGATTGACTCATCGGCACTCGAAGAAAACAGTGTGAAAGCGCTTCACGAACATCGCTTTGCCTACGACGAGTGGGCCAACCACAAGGCCCTCGAGATGCTGCGCTCGACACCGGGGGTCGAGGAGCGCGCTCGGCGGGTCTTCGCCCACCTGGTAGTGACGCCGCAGGTCTGGCTGGCGAGGATCGGAGAGCGGCCGTCGCCGTGGGCCGACTTCTGGCCCGCACTCACGCTCGACGAGTGCGAGGAGCAGATCGCCGCCACACGGCGGTTGTACGCGGCCTTCTTCGCCGGCCTCGGCGAAGCCGACCTCGCCCGCGCCGTTCCCTACACCAACAGCCGCGGCGAGGCGTTCGAGACGCCGATCGCTGAGATCCTCGAGCACGTGGCCTTTCACGGCGGCTACCACCGCGGGCAGATCGCGGCGGCGGTGCGCGCCGCCGGCGGCACGCCGGTGAATACGGATTACATCGTGTTCGTGCGCGGCCGCTGAGCCGACCCGCTCGCGACGATCGGTCCCAGAGATGGCGGCTGGATCAGCCTTTCCCGACTTGGCCGAGCTACCAGGAGTCTTCGGCGACCTCGACATCTACCTCTTCGATCAGCTCTTGAAGGGCCGCATCCGCAGGGAGGACCGCGTGCTCGACGCCGGCTGCGGCGGCGGCCGCAACCTTGCCTACCTCTTGCGCTGCGGCGTGGACTGCTACGGCACGGACCGCTCGGCCGACGCGGTCGCGGAGGCGCGGCGGCTCGCCGGCGAGCTCGCTCCTGGGCTCGGAGAGGACCGCTTCCGGGCCGAGCCGGTCGAGGCGATGTCCTTCTCCGACGCCTTCTTCGACGTGGTGATCTCCTCCGCCGTGCTGCACTTCGCCGCCAGTGAGGAGCACTGCGAAGGCATGGTGCGCGAGATGGGCCGGGTGCTCGCACCCGGCGGCATGCTGTTCGTGCGCCTGGGCTCGACGATCGGCATCGAGGACCACCTCGAGCCTCGCGGCGGCCGCCGCTTCAAGCAGCCGGAGGGCAGCGTGCGCTTCCTGGTGGACCGCGAGCTGCTCTGGGCCTGGACGGGGCTTCTCCACGGGCGGCTGCTCGAGCCGATCAAGACCACGGTGGTCGACGGCCAGCGCGCGATGACCACCTGGGTGATGAGGAAGGAATGATCGAGCCCCAAGGCCCGGGGGCACTGACGGGGCCGGGGGCGCTCACCCGGCCCGACCGGCTCGGCCAGAGGGTGCGCTACCTCCGGGACTGCTACCAGGCCGACAGCCGCGGCGGCGGCGTGCTCGACCTCTTCGCACCGCGCATCGAAGCGCTCGCCTTCCTGCCTTCGCCAGAGGAGGTGCTCGCGGGGGTGCTCCACCCCGCCTCGGTGCCCCGCGACCGCTACGGGCCCATGGCCACGGCCGCCGCCCTCTACCGCCGGGAGCGGAGCCTCCTCTACTGCGCGTTTCCCATCGTCGGTCGAGGCACCCAGGGTGAGGAGGGAGGCGAGGCGCCGCGGCTCTGCGCGCCGCTCCTCACCTACCCCGCGAAGCTCGACGAGGAAGCGGAGTTCCCGGACAGCCTGCTCGCGCTGCGCGTCGAGCTCGACCAGCCGCGGGTGAGCTTCGCGGCGCTCACCGCCCTGCTGGCCGACGAGGGCGCGGCCTCGGAGGCCGCCGACTCCCTGCTCGCGGCCGCCGGCGAGCCGCCGCTCACCGCCGACGGAATCGCGCGCCTGGCCGCGGTGCTCGAGGAGCGGGTTCCGGGCCTGGCCGCCGACTCGCTGCGGAGTTTCCCCGAGCTGCTCGGCGCGAGCGAGGTGAGGGCGCTGGCGGAAGCCGCGTGGCGGCAGGCGGGCGAGGCGCGATGCGTCGCGGCCTGCGCGGTCGCCCTGGTCCCCACCTCGGTCGAGACGCGGGGCGTGCTCCACGAGCTCGCCGCGATCGCCGACTCCGGCCAGCCGTCGCGGCCGCTGCGCCTGGTGCTCGGTGCGCCCGGCGGCGCCGCCAGCGACGGCCGAGCCCGCGCCGGCCCCGTGCCCGCCGTGCTCTCCGCCGCCCAGCAGCGGGCCCTCGACTCGGCCTCGCACCACCCGCTCACCCTGATCGTGGGCCCGCCCGGCACCGGCAAGTCCTACACCGTCGCGGCCATGGCGCTCGACCACGTCGCCCGCGGCGAGCCGGTGCTGGTCGCGGCGCGGAGCGATCAGGCGCTGGAGGTGCTGGCGGCGAAGATCGAGCAGCTTCTCGGCGACCGCGCCGCCATCCTGCGCGGCGGCCGCGGCGACTACCTCGCGGACCTCAAGGACCATCTCGAGCAGGTGCTGCACGGGAACCTCGCCGCTCCCGAGCCGGGAGTCCCGTGGCCGGGGACCACCGGCCCCCAGGCCGAGCGCGACGGGCCTCCGCGCCGGCAGCGCCGCTGCCTGGCGGAGGTCGAGCGCACCCTCGGCCGCCAGGAACGCGCCCTCGCCGAACGCGCGCGGCTCGAGCAGAGGTTCGGGGAAGGAGAGGGCGAGGCCGGCGCCGGCCGCTTCTGGGCGGCGCTCGCCCACCGCTGGCGCGGCTTCCGGCTCAGCCGCCAGCCGGCGTACCCGCTGCTCCTGGAGCGCTACGAGGAGTTGCTCGCCGAGCGCACGCGCCTGGTGGCGCACCTCCTCCGGCGTGCCGTCCGCGGCCGCCTCGAACGCGCCTTGCAGGCCCATCGCCCGGAGCTGGTGCGCTTCCTCAAGGCATTGCGCGCCCGGCGCTCTGCCGAGCAGGAAGCGCGGTTCTCCGCCGTGGACCTCGACGTGCTGCTCGCCACCTTCCCGTTGTGGATGGTGAGCTTCGCCGACGCCCATCAGGTGCTCCCCCTGGCGCCCGAGCTCTTCTCGCTGGTGGTGATCGACGAGGCCACGCAGTGCGATCTGGCCTCCTGCCTGCCGGTGCTCTTCCGGGCGCGGCGCGCGGTGGTCACCGGCGACCCCAAGCAGCTCCGCCACGTCTCCTTCCTCGCCCGGCACCGGCAGGCCGCCATCGGCGAGCGGCACGGCCTCGCGGGAGAGGAGGTCGCGGCGCTCGACTACCGGTCGACGAGCCTCCTCGATCGGGCGGGCGAGGCCGTCGAGCGGCAGGAGCAGGTGGTGTTCCTCGACGAGCACTTCCGCTCGACGCCTCGCATCATCGGCTTCTCCAATCGCGAGTTCTACCGCGGCTCGCTGCGCGTGATGACCCGCCGGCCGGAGGTCGAGGAGATGCCCAGCCTCTTCCTGCGCCACGTCGAGGGCCGGCGCCTCCCCGACGGCCACAACCCCGAGGAGGCCGATGCCTTGCTCGCGGAGCTCGCGGCCTGGGTCGAGCGCGAGGCGGAGCTGCCTACCGGGGCTTGCCACTCGCTCGGCGTGCTCTCTCCCTTCCGCGCCCAGGTCGACCATCTCGCCGCCGAGATCCAGCGCCGGTTCAGCCTGCCGGCGATCGACAGGCACCGGCTGCTGGTAGGCACCCCCTACGCGTTCCAGGGCGAGGAGCGGGACGTGATGTTGCTCTCGCTGGCGCTCGACGCCTCCTGCCCGCGCGGCTCGTTCCTCTACCTCGACCGTGCGGATGTCTTCAATGTGGCCGTGACCCGCGCCCGCAGCGCCCAGCTCGTGTTCTGCTCGCTCGCCGCGGAAGAGGCGCCGTCCGGAAGCCTGCTCCGCCGCTACCTCGTCGAAGCGGTGCAGGGCTCGGCGGCGGCGCGGGCGCCGCGGCCGCCCGAGCACGACGCCCTGCTCACCGCGGTGCGCCTGGCGCTGGAGGAGCGCGGCTGTCGCACTTGGCCCGGCTATGTCGTCGCGGGCCTGGCCGTGGACCTGGTGGTAGCCCGCGACGGCGCCAGCCTGGGCCTCGACCTCATCGGCCACCCCGGGGCCCTGGCAGGCGCAATCGACCTCGAGCGCTACCGCATGCTGCAGCGCGCCGGCCTGCGCCTGTACCCGTTGACCCTCTTCGCCTGGCGCCGGGACCGCGAGGCTTGCCTCGCAGCCATCGTCGCGTGCCTCGCGCGCCGCTCCCACGAGGGCCAGCGGGGCGCCGGCCCAGCCCCACGGCCTCAGGGGTGATCGCGGCCGGCGGCTACGGCCCCAGGAAGCCGGCCGGCGCCAGGCTGGTGGCCAGCATCACCGCGTTGATGTCGCGGTGGTCGGCCCACTGCCTGCTCTGCCGGTTGGCCGGGTCAGCCCAGAAGTCCTCGATGCGAGATGCGAGCCGCAGGTAGGGCGGCAAGGCGGCCGCGGCCAGCGCGAGCTCGCGCCGCGAAACCAGCCGAGCGCGCTGGCGCTCGATGGCGTGCAGGCCGATCGCCAGCCCGAGCTCACGGAAGGCGAGGCGCCGGCTGGCCGGCCCGGCCAGCGATGGCGTGCCCGAGAAGACCTGCAGGCTGGCGACGGAGTCTGCGAGCACCTGCCGGAGCAGGGGCAGGAGGTCGGCGCCGCGGCCGGCGAGGGACCCGGCGAGCTGCGCCGCGGCGCAGAGCAGGCCGCCGATGCCGAGCGGGTCCAGGGTCGACCAGCTCGCGCCGGCGCACATCTCGACAGCGTCGCGGATCTCGGCTTCCAGGTCGGGAAGGGCCTCGCCCCCGGTGCCGGGCGGCGCGCTGTCCTGCAGCTCCAGGTAGGTGGCGAGGGCGTCGAGCGGGTCGTGGTGCCCCATCGAAGGCACCAGCGGCCGCGAGAGGTCGATGCTCATCTTCCACACCATCCGCTGGGGGCCGCCGAGGGGCGGCCGGTAGGTGAAGGCCCCGTGCGCGGTGACCGCCAGCTCCCGTGCCCAGCGATGGAACGTCGGGTCTCCCGTTTCCTGGCTCACCCGGTGGAGCGCGTGCATCCACTTCGTGAGGTAATGGAAGTACTGCCCGTCGCGCTCCCACTCCAGGTCCGGATCGTAGGGCTCGTCCGCTCCCCGTTCGGGGAGCTGCTTGCCGATGCGGAGGCCGCCCAGGGTGGGATGCCTCTCGCCGGAACTGTCGTCGAGCCCGAGGATCCAGCCGCGCCGCCGATCGTCGGGGCGGTGTCGCCCCAGGGTGTGGTGCGCCTGATCCACCAGCCGCAGCGCCAGGTTCAGGAAACGGCGCTCGCCGCGCTCTCGATGGAGGCTCAGAAACCCGCAGACGGCGAAGGCGTCGGTCCACAGGTAGCGACGCGGCGGGGCCCCCGGCTCGAGGCCGGTCGAGGACGCGAGCTCCTCCAGCAGCTCGCCGGCGAGCGCGGATTGCTGGCTTGCCAGAGTCGTGACCACGGATTCGAAGATCTCCTTGCTCGCCGGTCTCGGCCGACCTCGAAGCGGCAAGGCTGAGGTGTGCAGCCGGCGTGCCAGACGTGGCCTGAAGCTCGGGCGCCGGCGAGCGTCCTGCGCCGGAATGGATTGCCGCTGTGCCCGCGGCTCAGAGCCTCGCGCCGGGTGCCTCGCTCGCCACGTAGAATCGCGCCTCCCGTGCCGACCGTCCTCGTCCTCTACCCCGGCCTTTCCGATATCCGACGCCATCACCTCAGGCGCCATCGCTGGGCCCTGCGCCTGCTGGGCTTTCGCATCGTGCTGGCGGACGACACCGTCGACCCGGAGGATCTGCGGGCCTTCGACGAGGTGCTGCGCCTCCCACCCGCCGACGAGGTCGCCGAGGCGGTCGGCCTGCTCGAGCGCTTCTGCGCCGGGCGGCGCATCGACGGCGTCGTCGCCCAGTGGGAGCCGAGCCTGCCGGCCGGCTCCCTCCTCGCTCACGCCCTGGGCCTGCCGGGGCCGGGGGTCGAGGCCGCCTTCCGCTCCATCAACAAGCTCCTCTGCCGACAAGTGCTGGCGAAGGCCGGGGTGCAGGTGCCGGCTTTCGCTCTCGTCCAGAGCGCCGAAGCCGTGGAGCGCTTCGCGTGCCGCCACGGCTACCCCGTGGTGCTCAAGGCCGTCGCCTCCACTCTCGGCCGCCTGGTGACCCTGGTCGAAGACGCCGGGCAGGTAGAGGCGGCGGTCCGCGGGATGCGCGATCGCCTCGCCCTGGCCCCGGACGTGCGGCGCCTCGTCGGCTTCGCACGCGCCGCCGGCCTGGACCCCGGCTGCGATCCCACGCGGGAGTTCCTGGTCGAGGCCTTCTGCCCCGGCACTCCCGTCGAGATCGACGGCGTGGTGTACCGCGGCGAGCCGCTCCCCTACGGCATCACCGACCAGGTGCTCTCGCCGCCGCCGCGCTTTTGCGTCGAGGGCTACCTGCTGCCCGCCGAGCGGCCGGAAGGAGCCACCCGGCGGATCGAGGAAGCGTCGCGGGCGGCGATCGAGGCCGTGGGCCTGTGCGACGCCGGCTTCTCGGTCGAGCTGCGCGAGGCGGAGGACGCCGTGCGGATCATCGAGGTCAACGGCCGCTTGGGCTGGGACGAGGGATTTGGCGACCTCTTCGAGGCATTGACCGGCGATCAGCCTCTGCTGCACGCGGCGCAGGTGGCGCTCGGCAGGCGGCCCCGCTGGCGCCCGAAACCGGTCGCCGCCGCGGTGGCCTATGCCTCCTGCCTCGAGCACGCGCAGGTGACGCGGGTGCCCGGGTCGCGCGAGATCCGGGAGGCCGAGCGCACCGCGGCGCGGGTCGCGGTGGTGGTAGCCCCGGGCGCCCGCATCTGGCAGCTCGGCCACCCGCAAGCCCGCCCACACCTCGCCTGGGCCCTCGCCACCGACCGGCGATCGAGCCGCGCCGCTTACCAGGCGGCGAGGGCGGCGGTCGACCGCCTGCGCTTCGACCTCGAGCCGGTGGCGGGAGAGGAGGAAGAGGCTCCGGCCGCCGCCGAGGCGCCACCACTCGCCTACGACCTCGAGTCGGAGAGCTCGCGGTGCAGCCAGGCGCGGGCCAATGTCCAGTCGCGACGCACCGTGCGCGCGGAGAGCTCGAGGATACGGGCGGTCTCGCCTTCGTCGTAGCCGGCGAAGAAACGGCACTCCACCACTCGCGCCAAGCGGGGAGAGGTGGCGGCCAGCCGTTCGAGCGCCTGGTTCAAGGCCAGCAGCATCTCGTCGTGCTCGAACGCGGTCTCGAAGCCTGCCGGGAACGCCTCCGGCGGCGAAAGATGGGGGGCGCCGCCACCCCGCTTGGCGGCCAGCCGGGCCACGGCATGATTCACCAGCGCGTGGCGCATGGCGAGGGCGGCGGCGCGCAGAAAGTGGGTGTCGTCGTTCCAGCCCTTGGCAGCGCGCAGCTTGAGATAGGCCTCGTGCACCAGCGCCGTGGTCTGGAGGGTGATCCCGGCCCCGGCCCGAGTGCGCTCGCGCCGTGCCAGGCGCTTGAGCTCGGCGTAGAAGGTGGGCAGGAGCTCGTCGGCCAGGGCCCGCACGCCCGCCGGCAGGCCCTGCTCGACATCGGCCTCGCCGGCGGCCGCATCGCAGGGCTCGGAGCGCCCGGACCGCCCCGAGCGAGTGTCAGGCACTCCGCGATCCTACCCCGGCCGCCGTTCGGGTCGAGACTCGCCTACACTCGGCCGGTCCACCGGCGGAGACCTGCCATGCCTCGTGATGACTGGCGCAAGCTCGAACCGCTCTTCGCCGCGGCAGTGGAGATTCCGCCCGACCGCCGCGGGGCCTTCGTCGCCCAGGCCTGCGGCGGCGACCAGGGTCTGCGCCGGGAGCTCGAGTCGCTGCTCGCCGCCCACGAGGCTCCGGCCGGCATCCTGGACGCCCCGCCGCTGGCCGGCGCCTGGCCGGGCGCTTCCCGGCTCGGGGCCGCCTCGCCGGAGGCCCCCGGCCGGCTCGCTGCGGGCACCCGGCTCGGCGCCTGGCGGCTCGGCGAGCTCGTGGGACGCGGCGGCGCCGGCGAGGTCTACGCCGCCACCCGGGCCGACGGTGCCTTCGAGCAGCAGGTGGCCATCAAGGTGCTGCTGCGCGAGGCCGGCGACGACCTCGAGCGATTCCACGACGAGCGCCGCACTCTCGCCGGTCTCGAGCATCCCGGCATCGCCCGCCTGCTCGACGGCGGCGTGACCGCCGACGGCCGGCCCTACACAGTGCTCGAGCTCGTCGCCGGCCACCCCTTGACCGAGCATTGCCGGGCGCGGGCGGCGAGCCTCGACGAACGGCTTCGCCTGTTCGCCCAGGTCTGCGACGCCGTTTCCTATGCTCATCGCCACCTGGTGGTGCACCGCGACCTCAAGCCAGGCAACATCCTGTTGAGCGAGGAAGGCGCGGTGAAGCTGCTCGACTTCGGCATCGCCAAGCGGCTCGGCGAGCGGCCGGGGGGCGCCCCGGGCGACCTCACCCCTTTGCCGCTCACGGAGGCGCCGCTCACCCTCGACTACGCGGCGCCCGAGCAGTTGACCGGCGAGGCCGTGACCACCGCCACCGACGTCTACGCCCTGGGCGTGGTGCTCTTCGAGCTCCTCACCGGCACCCGGCCCTGGGCGGCGAGCGAGCTGCCAGTGGCACGGGTCGTGAGGGTGGTGCTCGACCAGGCACCGCCGGCGGCGAGTGCCGCGGCCAGGCGCCGCGAGCTCGGGGCCGAAGCGGCTCCGGTTCCACCGCGCCGCCTGGTGGGCGACCTCGACGCCATCGTCGCCCGTTGCCTGCGCAAGCCGCCCGGCGACCGCTACCAGACGGTCGAAGCCTTGGCGCAGGACCTCGAGCGCCACCAGCGCCGCCAGCCGGTGGCGGCGCGAGAGGGCGCCCGCCTCTATCTGCTGGGCCGCTTCCTGTCCCGCCATCGCTGGCCGGTGGCCAGCGGCGCGGCGCTGTTCCTGTCGCTCGCGGCCGGCGTCGTCGGCTTTGCCTGGCAGGCCGAGCGGGCGGCCGTGGAGCGCGACCACGCCCGCCGCGCAGCCAGCCGGGAAGAAGCGGTGCGCTACCACTTGACCGGTCTGTTCCGGGCCTCGCTCGCCGAGAGCTCGGGAGCCGCCGGCGGCGAGCCGATCACCGCCAAGTCGATGCTCGACCGGAGCGCCGAGCGGGTGATCGAGCAGTACCGGGACGACCCGCAGCTCGCCGGCAAGGTCGTCGAGACCCTGGCCGACCTCTACGGCGCCCTGGGAGACGTCGAGGGCCAGGTGCCGCTGCTCGAAGGCTTCCTTGCCGCCGCCGGGCCCGAGGCCGACCCCCGCGCGGTGGCGGTGGCGCGCCAGAAGCTGGCGCAGCTCGAGCTGGCCCGGGGCCGGAGCGAGCGGGCCGCCGAGCTGCTCGCCCAGGCCGAGGCGGTGTGGAGCCAGGCCGCTGGCCGCTACCGCGAGGAACGGCTCGAAGGGCTGTTCGTGCGGGGCCTGCTCGAGCGCGCCCGCGGCGACCTCGAAGGCTCGATCGCCACCTACCGCCAGGCCATCGAGGAGCGCACCTCGCTTGCCGGCCGGGCCCACCGCGAAACCGCCAACCTTTACAACTCGCTCGCCATCACCCTGACCGCCGCCAACCGCCTCGACGAGGCACTGGCCGCCCACCGCGAGGCCCTGGCCATCCTCGGCGAGCTCGGCCGCGACGAGGATCTCGACGCTCTGGTGATGCTCGGCAACACCGGCACCCTGGCGATGCGAAACGGCCGCTTGCGGGAAGCCCGAGAGATCCTCGGCACCGCCTGGCGCAAGCAACGGCAGGCCGCCGGCGACTCGGCTGCGGTGGCCGCCGCGATGGGGCTCTACGGGGCGGCCCTGAGCCTCGGCGGCGACACCGCGGGCGCCCGGTCGTTGCTCGACGAGGCGGTGGCGATGGCCGAGCGCTTCAGCGGGCCGGCGAGCCCGCTCAGCGTGCAGAACCGCCTCTTCCGCGCCGAGGCCCTGTCCGCCGCCGGCGAGCTCGGCCCGGCGCGGAGCGCGCTCGACGCCAATCTCGGCCTTTGCCGGGAGCGATATGGCGAACAGCACGTGCTCACCCTGCGGCTGCGG
>JBIOXV010000064.1:0-51973 GCA_044869805.1 Thermoanaerobaculia bacterium
GGTAAGTGCAGCATCTTGGCTTTTGGCGGTTAGCTGTTGGCAATTGGCCAAAGGCTGCCAAGCGCCAATAGCCGATAGCCAATAGCGGGTTTCATCGTTAGTACACGCCCTCTACAACGCTCTTCTGGAGTCGCGAGAACGGACGCACATTGCGGACGCCGTCCCACGGATATTGTTCGCATGGCCGCTCGCGCTCCGCTTCGTCGCGCTCCAGGAAGCGCGGCATGAAGAACTCCTTGGTGAGCGTGGTGAGCATCACCCGGCCGGTGGCGCCGTAGTCGACGGTGCGCTCCGGGTCGTCGGGGTCGACGATCTCGAAGGTGGCGCGCGGCAGCGGCGGGTAGTAGGTGATGGCGTAGTCGGGGCTCGCGGGATCGAACGGCTTGGGGCAGGCGAGGCCCATCAGGGTGTTGCCGTAGGTGGGGATGAAGTCGATCCCGGGCACCAGCTCCTCGCGGGCGAAGCGGTGGAACTGCTCGTTCATCTCGGTGCCGCCGCAGAAGATGCCGGTGATCCCTACCTTCCGGAGATCGATCTTCTCGCACAGCGACTCGAGGAGCTTGGGGGTGGTGAACAGGCAGCGGATGGTGTCGTGGGCGCGCAGCAGGGTGAGGCCCTGGTCGATGACGTGCAATTTGTAGGCGGCGAGCTCGCCGTGCTTGCCGGCCCGGATCAGCTTGTTGACCCAGCGCGGGTCGAGGTCGACGTGGAAGGCGATGCCGCCGCGGTGCTGGGCGAGGTGCTCGATGGACAGGCGCAGGCGCCGCGGCCCGGTGGGGCCTAGCATCAGCCAGTCGCCGCCCTTGGGAAACGTCGCGTCCGACAGCGTGGCGCTGTACATCTCGTAGTCGATGCGGAAGTCGTCGATCGAGATGCGGCTCTTGGGCACGCCGGTCGAGCCGCCGGTCTCGAACACCGAGATCGGCGCGTTCTCGTAGGCCTTGGGTACCCAGCGCCGCACCGGCCCGCCGCGCAGCCACTCGTCCTGGAAGTGGCCGAGGTGCCTCAGGTCGTCGTAGCCGCGGATCTTCTCTCGTGGGTCGAAAGGGAGCTTGGCCGCGTAGCCCAGCCAGAACGGGCAGCCAGTCTGCGGCGAGAAGTGCCAGGCGACCATCTCGCGCACCTGCGCATCGAGCGCCAGGCGGGCCTCGCGGACCTTCGCTTCGCGCGCCGAGGGAGCGATGACTTCCACGCGGTCCTCCCTCAGCCCTGGGGCTTGGGCGGCGCAGCCGCCGCGATCGCCGCGGCGTTGTCCTTGTCCCACTCGGAGAGCGGCTTCGACTTGACGCCGTTCTTGAGCGCGAAGAGGCGGCTGCGGGTGGCCACGTAGAGCACGCCGTCCTCGGCCACCGGGGTGGTGTAGACCGCGTTGCCCAGGTTGTACTCGCCGAGCTCCTTCTTGGTCTTCGACGCCTCGAGCACCACCACGTCGCCGTCCTCGTCGCCCAGGTAGACCTTGCCGTCGGCGACGAACGGCGAGCCCCAGAGGGCGGCGTACACGTCGTGCTTCCAGTACTCCTTCCCGGTCTCGGGATCCAGCGCGTAGAGGAAGCCCGAGAGGTCGGCGGCGAAGAGGATGCCGTTGGCCGCGGCCACCGTCGACATGGTGCGGTGGAAGTCCTCGCCGCCGCGATGCCAGGTCTCCTTGCCGGTGATGTCACCGTCCATCCAGGCGGGGATCGCGTAGAGGTGCCCGGGGGCCTCGCCGTGCTCGGGGTCCTGCCCCACGCCGAGGAAGACGTGGTCGTTGTAGAACACCGGCGTGGCCACGATGTAGTTGCGGGTGCCGGCGCCGCCGATCACGTACTTGGCGTCCTTGGGGTTGAGGTCGAAGCTCCACAGCAGCTTGCCGGTCTTGGGCTCGAAGGAGTAGATCCAGCCGTTGCCGCCGGGGAACACCACCTGCGGCCGGCCGCGCACCACCGCGTAGGTGGGGTTCGACCACTGGCCGTGGAGGATGCTGTTGCCCGGCAGGCCGTTCTCCCACACCAGTTCGCCGGTCTTCTTGTTCACCGCGATGAAGCTCGGCGCGGCCGGCGAGGGGATGTTGATGTGCCCCTCGTCGACGCCGTTGGCGGTCACCGTGTAGACCAGGTCGCCCACCACCAGCGGGTTGCCGGCCGCCAGGTTGTGAGGGAAGACCTCGAGCTCGCCCATCATGTCGAGCTTCCACACCACGTCCTCGTCGGTCTCGGTCTTCTCGGCCTCGCCGGTGAACGGCCCGTCGTTCTCGCCGTCGCGGAAGCCCTCGGTGTCGGCGGCGATCAGCTCGGCGCGGTTCGACACGTAGTACAGGCGATCGCCCTCGACGTAAGGCCCCGAGCAGATGCCCTGCAGCGGCCAGTCGTTGACCCGACCCGAGGAGAGCTTGGGGTGGGCGCTCTGCCAGAGGTACTTGCCATCCTTGGAGTTGAACACCAGCATGTTGCCGCGGTCGCCGGTCAGCTTCGGGTTGCGCTTGCCCTCGTTGTTGCTGCCGACATACACCTTGCCGCCGAAGAGCACCGGGCCGCCGTAGGACTGCGAGCCCAGGGTCGCGACCCACAGCACGTTCTCGCCGGTCTCGACGTTCCATTTCGAGGGCAGGTTCTTGGCCGGCGACACCATGTTGCGCGACCAGGTGTTGCCGAACATCGCGTAGGCGCCGGGCGGCGCGGCTGGCGCCGGTGCCGGCTTCGCGGCGGCGGCGGCCGGCTTGGGGGCCGGTGGCTTGGCGGCGGGCGCCTGAGGGGCGCCGGAGGCGAGGTCGGCCAAGCCGAGCGCCAGGCCGCCGGCTAGTCCGAGGAGAGCAAAGGTGTATCGGAATCTCATGCGCTAGTTCCTCGTCACGGAGACGTTGTCGTAGTAGATGGGCGCCGGCGAGAAGCCATAGAGCCCGGGCGCGCCTGCCGGGATGGGCAGCGGGTCCTCGGCGGTCAAGGTCCATTCCGCGGGCTCGGCCTCGCCCTTCTTCCACACCTTCACCTGCACGATCGATTTGCCGCCGGCGGTCGAGACCTTGAGCTTCATCGTGTACCAGACCCCAGGCTGCCAGGGATAGGGCACCTGCTTCGAGGCGCGCAGCTCGGACTCCCAGGAGCGGATCTGGATCTGCTGCTGGGCGCCCATGAGGTCGGCGGTGTAGCCGCTGTTCATGAGGCCCACGTCCGGTACCTTGCGGCCGGCCTGCAGGCCCTGCAGATCGGCCTGGATGGTGTAGTCGCTCCACCACGCCGGCCCGACGAAGGTCTTGTGCCGGTGGATGCCCTCGGGGGCCGGCCCCTTGAGCAGGACTTTGCCGCCCTCCACCTCGGCCACCTCGAAGCGCCCGAGGCCGGAGAGGAAGTAGCCGGGAGGACGCGCCTTGGCCGCCAGCGTCTCGAAGCCCTCATTGAGCGCCGGCTCGCCGAAGGCGCGAACCTTGGCCTGGGCGGTGAGCTCGCCCGCCTTGGCAGTCACCCTCCCCACCTGGATGGCCCTGGCGGGGTCGAGCGCCAGCTTGCCCGCGGCATCCACGGTGCCGGCGAGGCCCTCGAGGGCCCAGGTAACGCCCTGCGGCTCGGCGACCGCCCGGCCTTTGGCGTCGAAGGCCAGCACCCTGAACGACGCCGAGCCGCCCTGCTCGAGGCTCACCTCGGCCGGCACCACCAGCAGCTTCGCCGCCGCGGCGCCCGTGGGCGCCGGCTCCTGCGCCGGCCCCGGCGCGGTCTTCGGCCCGGGCTGCACAGGCGGCAGTGCAGTTTCGTGACTGGGGGCCTTGTCCCCCAGCGCGTAGAACCCTTCCTCGGTCGTGAAGTAGAGCCGCCCGTAGGCCACGGCGAAGGAGCCGTAGATCTCGGCCGGCCGGCCGTCGGGCATGTGGAGGACCTCCTCGTCGAGGCCCGTGGCCTCGGTGGCGCCGATCTTCACCACGTGTACGCGGCCGTTGACCTCGGTGATGTAGACCTTGCCGTCCGCCACCACCGGCGACGCCTTGCCCACCGTGCCCAGATCGAAGTGCCAGTCGATGTGGCCGTTGCCGGCGTCCACCTGGTAGAGATTGGCGGAGTTGTCGACGAGATAGAGCTTGCCGCTGGCATAGGCGGGGGACGAGAAGCCGTCCTCGATGTGCACCCGCCACTTCTCGTGCGTCTTGGTGACGTCACCCGCGCCGCGCGGGTCGATGGCCACCAGGCGGCCCATCTCCTCGCTGTCCATGTTCTCCTCGGAGTGGGCGAGGTAGATCGTGCCGTCGGGCCCCACCACCGGCGAGGTGTTGATCGAACGCTTGGAGAGCTGGAAGCTCCACACCTTCTCGCCGGTGCGCGCGTCGACGGCGTAGACCCAGCCTTCCGAGTAGCCGGCCACCAGCAGGCGCCGGCCGTCCGCGATCACCACCGCCGGCGTCGACTGGCTGTTCATGTCCTCGGGCGGGGTCGAGGGGTTGGCCACCCAGATCAGGTCGCCGTTCTTCTTGTCGAAAGCGTAGAGGCGGTGGCGCGGCGGCGACAGCTCGGCCCAACCGGTGGAGACGAAGGGCACGATGACGCGGCCCTCGTCGACCAGCGGCGTCTGCGTGCGGCCGCCGAAGCCGGAAGCGAACCCGAAGTCCTCCACCAGGTTCCGCTCCCAGACGACCTTGCCGGCACGGTCGAGGCAGAGGAAGGTGCCGCCGACGCCCTGCACGTAGAGGTAGCCGGTCTCGGGGTCGCCGGTGACGCTCGCCCAGCCGACCCGGTTCCACGGCACCGAGGTGTGGTAGACGTTGAAGCGGTGCTCCCACAGCTTGCGACCGGTGGCGGCGTCGAAGCAGCCCACCCATTCCTGCCGCAGGTCGCCCTCGCCGACCCGGCCGTTGGCGCAGGCGCGGCCGTCGAAGACCACCGGCGTCGAGCGGCCGGTGAGATCAGCCCGCCAGAGCAGGTTCTCACCCTGCTTGGACCACGATGAGATCAGCCCGGTCTCGGTCGAGACCCCGTCGTTGTTCGGGCCCCGCCAGCTCGCCCACTCGGCGGCCGTGGCCGGCAGGGCGATCCCTCCGGCCAGTGCGAGCAGAACCGCGAAGACTCTCAGCCTGGGCAACGAACGCATAGACACGTTCCTCCTTGGGGAGCTCTGGCTCGGCACCACCGCGACCGCCCGCCCTCCGTGCCGCCCGAGATTTCTACCACAACTGTCGTAAATCGGCGTGAGGGTCGAATCTCGGGTCGCCCGCCGCCGTATACACTGTGCAAACCCAGACCGGGAGCCGGTCCGAGACCTGAGCCTCCCCACCACCAACCGCCGGAGCTCGAGCCCATGAAGCGCCTGCTGCCCATCGTTCTGCTGACCCTCGCGCTGCCCGTCCTGGGGCAGCAGCCACCACCCCAGCCCCTGCCGCCGCAGGATCGCGGCACCGAGCTGCACGAGGCTGCTCGGCGGGGCGATGTCGCCGCCGTCCGCACCCTGCTCGACGCCGGCGTGCCGGTCGACATCAA
This sequence comes from Thermoanaerobaculia bacterium, assembly GCA_044869805.1. GTDB lineage: Bacteria > Acidobacteriota > Thermoanaerobaculia > Multivoradales > SZUA-115 > CAWDVR01. The sequence goes on from JBIOXV010000064.1 coordinate 5,436, forward strand.
GAGCGAGTACGGCGCCACCGCCTTGTCGTTCGCCTGCGACAAGGGCCGGGCCGAGGTGGTCAAGCTGCTGATCGAGCGCGGCGCCGACATCAACGTCGCCGACACCTTTTACCAGGCGACTCCGATCGTGTGGGCAGCCTCCAACGGCCACGGTGAGGTGGTACGCCTGCTGGTCGATGCCGGTGCTGACGCTGCGGGTGCCCTCGGCATGGCCGTGCAGCGCGACAAGCTGGACGTGGTGCGGGCCGTGCTCGCCTCCGGCAAGGTGAAGCCCGAGTCGCTCTCCGGCACCCTCGCCGCCGCCAAGGCGGCGGGCAAGGCCGAAGTGGTCAAGCTGCTGGAGGAGGCCGGCGTCAAGCCGCCACCGCCGGCCAGCGCGAAGATCGACCCGGCGATCCTCGAGACCTATGCCGGCCGCTACGAGAACGACCAGTTCTCGCTGGTGATGAGCGTCGCCGACGGCAACCTGCAGGTCTCCTTCATGAACCAGCCGCCGATGGCCCTGGGCGCGGTCGACGCCACGCATTTCCGGCTGCTGGTCTACGAGGCAGTGAGCGTGGAGTTCAAGAGCGAGGGCGGCAAGGTGACCGCGGTCGAGGTCGACCAGGCCGGCAGCAAGATGACCGCCAAGCGAGTGGAAGCCCAGCCGGAGGCCAAACCTCCGGCCAACCCGTGATCAAGACACCCCGAGAGCCACTGCCATGAACGCCAACAACCGAGCTTTCATCGCCTCCCTCGCCCTGGGCGCCCTCGCCTCCGCCGCCCAGGCCCAGAACTGGCCGGCCTTCCGCGGTGCCAATGCCTCCGGCGTTGCCGAGGGCGCCAAGCCGCCGCTTTCCTGGAGCGTGAAGGACGGCAAGAACGTGCTGTGGAAGGCGCCCATCCCCGGCTTCTCCCACGCCAGCCCCGTAGTGTGGGGCGACGCGGTGTTCGTGGCCTCGGCCGTGCACGCCTCCGGCGAGCCCCCGCTGCGCACCGGCCTCTACGGCGACGTGGACATCACCGAGAACGAGGGCGAGATCTCCTGGCGCGTGCTGGCGCTCGACAAGCAGAGCGGCAAGGTGCTGTGGGAGCGCGAGGTACACAAGGGCACGGCGCTCGCCAACCGCCACATCAAGGCCACCCACGCCAACTCCACCCCGGCCACCGACGGCAAGCGCCTGGTCTTCTTCTTCGGCTCGACGGGCCAGCTCGTGGGCTTCGACCTGGCCGGCAACCAGAAGTGGAAGGTGGACCTGGGTCCGATCGACACCGGCTGGTTCTACGATCCCTCCTACCAGTGGGGCCACTCGAGCTCGCCCATCCTGTGGGACGGCAAGGTGTTGCTGCAGATCGACCGCGCCAAGGACGCCTTCCTCGCCGCCTACGATGCCGACACCGGCAAGGAGATCTGGAAGACGCCGCGGCCGGGCATCTCGTCGTGGGGCACGCCGACGGTGATCGAAGGCCCGACCGGCCCCGAGATCGTCACCGACGGCGGCAAGGGCATCATCGGCTACGACCCCAAGACCGGCAAGGAGCTGTGGAAGCTCACCCCGACCTCCGAGGTCACGGTGGCCACCCCGGTGGTGGGCCACGGCCTGGTCTACATCAGCAACGGCTATCGGCCGGTGCAGCCGGTGTACGCCATCCGGCCCGGCGGCCGCGGCGACATCTCGCTCGCCAAGGACACCACCTCGAGCGAGCACGTGGCCTGGAGCCATCCCAAGGGCGGCACCTACATCCCGACGCCGATCGTGATCGGTGACCACTTCTACACCCTGGCCAACGACGGCCGCCTGACCTGCTACGACGCCAAGGCCGGCGCCCAGGTCTACCAGCAGCGGGTGGGCGGCGGGCGCGCCGCCTTCACCGCCTCGCCGGTGGCCGCCGACGGCCGGATCTACCTCTCGAGCGAGGACGGCGACGTGTACGTGATCAAGGCCGGCCCGGCCTACGAGAACCTCGCGCTCAGCTCCTTTGGCGAGTCCATCATGGCCAGCCCCGCGATCTCCGGCGACCTGCTCCTGGTGAGGACCCGCAGCCACCTGTTCGCCCTGAAAGATCAGGCGGCGGCGCCGTCGCCGTCGCCGTAGCAGCTCACCCGAAGGGCCGCGCGTCTCCTCGTGCGGCCCGGTGCCTCCTGAGCCCACCCGGTCCTGCCAGGCGCCGACCAACCGAGAGCAGGTGCTCGCCAAGCAAAAAGAATCTGCAAAAAACCTATCCTTCGGCTCTGTGCAGTGCTACAATATCCCCAGCTTGAAAGTTTTAAGGAGCGCAAAGAATGGCTCCACTCCTCACCGGTCTGGTGCTGCTGGGGGCGGCGATGTCAGCTCGGGCCGTCCTCCCCTCCGACCCCGGCGCGCGGCTGCGCGCCGCGGCCGCCCTGGGTGACCTGGCGGCCGTCGAGGCCCTGCTCGATATCGGCGTGGACGTCGACGCGGCGAGCGAGTACGGGGCCACCGCCCTGGCCCTCGCCGCAGACAAGGGCCACGCGAAGGTGGTGAAAGCTCTCCTCGATCACGGCGCCGCGGTCGGCGCCACCGACTCGTTCTACAACTCCACAGCCATCGCCTGGGCCGCTTACAACGGTCAGGTAGAGGTGGTGAGTCTGCTGCTCGCGGCCGGTGCCGACGTCGGCCCCGCCCTCGGGCTGGCCATCGAGCGCAACAAGCCCGAGGTGGTGCGCGCGGTGCTCGAGTGGGGAAAGGCGACGCCCGAGGTTCTCGCCCGCGTGCTGGTGGCCGCGAAGGCGGGCGGCAAAGCCGCGATCGTCAAGCTGCTCGAGGAGGCGGGGGTGCGCCCGCCGCCGTCGGCCGCCGCGAGGCTTGACCCGGGCCTCCTCGCCGGCTACGCGGGGCGCTACGAGAGCGACCAGTTCCACTACCTGCGGGGCGAGGACATTTTCCTCGTGATCACCGTGGCCGACGGGGCGCTCAAGGTCTCGTTCATGGATCAGCCGGCGATGGCCCTCTCGGCGGTGGACGAGACTCACTTCTGCCTCGCCGCCTTCGCAGCCGTGACCCTGCGCTTCCTGACCGAGGGCGGTGCCGTGAGCGGCGTCGAGGTCGATCAGGCCGGCACCAGGATGACGGCCAAGCGCGTGCAAGTGCCGGGCGAAGAGCCGCCATGAGCAGGTGGGCGCCGGCCGGGGCCATGCTCGTTGGCGCCGTGCTTGCCGGCGTCGCGCTCGCCGCCGGCACTCTCCACCGAGCCCCGACGGCACCGAGCTGGCCCCAGTTCCGCGGCCCCAACGCCGGCGGTGTGGCCGGGGCCGCCCGGCCGCCCGTGGTGTGGAACGCCGAGGAGGGGCGCAACGTCCGCTGGAAGACCGCGATCCCCGGCTTCTCGCATGCCAGCCCCATCGTCTGGGGGAGCTCGATATTCGTCGCCACGGCGGTGCACGCTGACGGCGAGCCCAAGCTTCGCACCGGCCTGTACGGCGACCTCGACACCACGGCCGAGGAGGGCGAGGTGTCGTGGCTTCTCTACGCTCTCGACAAGGAGAGCGGCGAGGTCCGCTGGCGGCGGGAAGTCTCCCGGGGCCGGCCGCCGGTCCGCCGCCACCTCAAGGGAACCCACGCCAACTCCACTCCGGCGACCGACGGCAAGCGCGTGGTGGCGCTCTTCGGCTCGGCCGGCCGGCTGGCCGCCTTCGACCTCGCGGGCAAAGCGTTGTGGACGGTCGACCTCGGAGCGATCGACACCGGCTGGTTCTACGACTCCACCTACCAGTGGGGCCACGCCAGCTCACCCGTCCTGTGGAAGGGCCGCGTCATCGTCCAGGTCGACCGCGCCGCGGACGCCTACCTCGCGGCCTTCGACGCGGCCAGCGGCAGAGAGCGGTGGCGGACCGCCCGGCCGCCAATCTCCTCCTGGGGCACGCCGACCGTGGTCGAAGGCCCGGCCGGCCCCGAGATTGTCACCGACGGCAGCAAGGGCGTCCGCGGCTACGACCCACGGACCGGCAGGGAGCTTTGGCGCCTGGCCCCCACCGCCGAGCTCACCGTGGCAACCCCGGTGGTCGGGCACGGCCTGGTCTACGTCTCGAACGGCTATCGGCCCGTGCAGCCGGTGTACGCCATCCGCCCCGGAGGGCGGGGCGAGATCTCCCTGGCGCCGGGCGAGACCGCTAATCGGCACGTGGCTTGGAGCCACCCCAAGGGCGGTACCTACATCCCAACGCCGATAGTGGTCGGCGACCAGCTCTACACCCTGGCCAACGACGGGCGCCTCACCTGCTACCAGGCGCGGACCGGCGATCGGCTCTACGAGCATCGGGTGGGGGGCGGACGGGTGGCCTTCTCCGCCTCGCCGGTAGCCGCCGACAGCCGCCTCTACCTGGCAAGCGAGGACGGCGACGTCTACGTGATCAAGGCCGGCCCGGCCTTCGAGATCCTGGCTACCAACCCGCTGCGCGAGCCCATCATGGCCAGCCCGGCGATCTCGGGGGACGTAATCTTCGTGAGGACCCGGAGCCACCTGTTCGCGCTGCAGGAGCAGGCGGCTGCGGCGAAGCCGGCGCCGTAGAGCTGAGGACGCTAGAATCCCGTCCGGGAGGACGGCGATGACTGCTGCAAACCGCATCGAGATCCACCCCGACATCATGCTGGGCAAGCCCGTCATCCGCGGAACACGGATCCCCGTCGCCTTGCTGTTACGCAAGCTGGCAGAGGGCGCCTCCGAGGCGGATCTCCTCGACGCCTATCCTCGCCTGTCGCGCGAGGATCTGCGAGCCGCTCTAGCCTATGGCGCCAGCGCGATCGAGCACGAAGAGACGCTCTTGCTGGGGGCTTGAGCGAGCCCCGCGATGGAGTTCCCCGCCGACGAGAGCTGCGACTTCGCGGCCGTGCGGGCGCTCCGGTCCGCCGGGCACGACGTCGAAGCCCTAGCGCTGAAGGACACGGTGCCCAGCCTCGGAGGAGGCGCCCGTAGGAATGCACTTCACAGCGCCGGTGTTCTGCGTTGTGGTATGACAAAGCCAATGCTTCCTCGATGGAGTTCCCTCCGGCTGGCTTGTTCTCTGGGTTCCGTACTGGTCGCCAGCCTTCTCCTCTCCCCTGCCTGCACCGCCGAGGAGCGCGGGGTGTCCTCGCCGCCTCCTGTGGCGGTGGAGCCTTCCGAGGCCCCCGATCGCGAGCTCCAGACCCGCGGCGGCAGCGCCACCTTCGAGGAGCAGGTGATCGAGAAGGTGAACTTCGAGCGGGAGCTCAACGGCGGGCTGCCGCCGCTCAAGGGCGTCGACCTGCTGAACAGCTCGTCCGAGACCCACAGCTCGAACATGGCAGTGCGCAACTTCTTCATGCACTGTGACCCTGACTTCAACACCAACGTGGGCGACCGCATGACCGCCGCCGGCTACACCTGGAACGCCGCGGGCGAGAACATCGGTGCCGGCTACACCGACCCCACGGCGGTGATGACCGGCTGGATGGCGAGCGCCGGCCACCGCGCCAACATCCTCTCCGTGCTCTACCGCGAGCTGGGGGTGGGCTACGTGCTCCAGGGCGGGGACACGGGCAACGTGCGCCAGAGCGCGACCGGCCTTTGCCCGTCCACCTCCTCCGCCAACGGCCCGTACTCCCACTACTGGACGCAGAACTTCGGCCTGCGCAACAACGTCTATCCGGTGATCATCGAGCGCGAGTCGTTCGACACCGCGGACCCGCAGGTCGAGCTCTATCTCTACGGCAGCGGCTGGGCGTTGGACATGCGGCTGCGCAACGAGGCCGGCACCTGGACCCCCTGGCAGCCGTTCGCGACCAACGTGGCCTGGATCCTGTCGCCGGGCGACGGCACCAAGACGGTCAACGTCGAGCTGCGCAACGGCGCGACGGTGCGCAGCGCCAGCGACACCATCGTGCTCACCGGCAGCGACTTCATCTTCGGCGACGGCTTCGAGACCGGCGATACCTCGGCCTGGAGCCAGACAGTCCCCTGAGCCCCCCCGCCTCCGCAGGTCCAATCACGCGGTCAAGCTGGTGAGGTCCACCGACCCGCCGGTCGCTGCCCGGCCAGCGCTAGAGGTCGTGGTCCGGCCGCTGGTGCCCGCCGACTACCCGGCCTGGGTACGGCTGCGCGGCGAGCTGTGGCCGGACCTGGCGAGCGAGGCCCTGGCCGGTGAGGCGGCGGCGCTGGCCGAGCACTCGCCGGACTACGCGGCCTTCGTGGCCGAGACCCCCGAGGGCGAAATGGTGGGCTTCATCGAAGCCAGCCTCCGGCCCTGGGCCGAGGGCTGCGAAACGCAGCCGGTGGGCTACGTCGAAGGCTGGTATGTGCGGCCGGCGCTCCGCCATCGCGGGCTCGGCCGCCGGCTGGTGGAGGCCGCCGAGGCCTGGGCCCGGTCGCGCGGCTGCTCGGAGATGGCCTCGGACGCCCTGGTCGACAACCACGAGAGCCACGCCGCCCACTTACGGCTGGGCTACGAGGAGGTCGAGCGGGTAGTGCTCTACCGCAAGTCCCTCGGCTAGCCCGACGCCCCGCCGTCGGGCGCGAGCGCCCTCCCATGCTCGCCGCCGGCGAGGTATCCTCCCGGAAATCAGCTTCGAAGTATGCTGCGCTTCCAGGAGTGAAGCATTGAATACGCCGCTTGCAGGGGCGCGTCCCAGAGTCTTGAGCCCGTTTCGCGCCTTGCTGGAGGCGTTCGGGACCACCCTGCTATCGCTCGGCGCGGACTTCCAGGTCGTCCAGGCGTCGGCCGGCCTGGACGAGCTGCTGGGCGCGGGCGCCGGTCGCGCCGCCCTGGGCAAGGGCGCTGAGGAGATGCTGGGAGCGGACCTCTTCGGTCCCCAGGGAGTGGCGGCAGTGAGCCTCGCGGCGGGCGGTCGGCAGGAGGACCTCCTCGCCACGCTCGAGATCCCGGGCCTCGGCTCACGGCGGGTGAAGGTGAGCGCCGCACCGCTGCCGCCCGGCGCCACCGCCGATTGGGACCCACGCGCCCGGTACCTGGTGCTCCTGCGGCCCGCGGACGAAAAAGCGGTGGAGCGGCGGGTCCCGGAAGCCACCGAGGCCGACAGCAAGGCGCCGGTGGACTTCTGCGGGCTGGTGGCCCGCTCGCCTTCCATGCGCAAGGTCTTCGCCCTCATCGAGCGCCTGGCGGAGAGCGACGCCACCGTGCTGGTCACCGGCGAGAGCGGCACCGGCAAGGAGCTGGTCGCCCGCGCCCTCCATCAGCATTCACCCCGCGCCGCCGGCCCCTTCGTGGCGGTCAACTCCGCGGCCCTGCCGGCAGAGCTGCTCGAGAGCGAGCTCTTTGGCCACGTGCGAGGGTCGTTCACCGGCGCGGTCCGCGACCGGGTCGGCCGCTTCGAGATGGCGGCGGGCGGCACCCTGTTCCTGGACGAGGTGGGCGACGTACCCCTGCCCTTGCAGGTCAAGCTGCTGCGGGTGCTCCAGGAGCGCGCCTTCGAGCGCGTGGGCGAGGGCCGCCCGCGGCCGACCGACGCGCGCATCGTCGCCGCCACCAACGTCGACCTGCAGCGCGCCGTGGCCGAGGGACGCTTTCGCGGCGACCTCTTCTACCGCCTGCGAGTGGTGCCGATCGAGATCCCTCCGCTGCGCGAGCGGCGCGAGGACGTGGAGCCCATCGCCAGCGCCCTGCTGGTGCGCATCAACGCGCGGCGCGGGCGCACCCTGCGTTTCGACCCGGCGCTACCCGCCGCGCTCTCCGCCTACGACTGGCCGGGCAACGTGCGCGAGCTCGAGAACGCCGTGGAGTTCGCGGCGGCGGTGTCGAGCGGGCCGCTGCTCCACCTCCACGACCTGCCGCCCGAAGTGCAGAACCGCTCCGTCGCCGCCCCGGCTCCTGCCGCGCCCGGCGCGCGCCTGGAGGGCGGCTCGGCGATCGACCGCGAGGAGCGCGAGCGGCTGCAGGCAGTGCTCGCGGCTCACCAGTGGCGGCGCCAGGACGCGGCGCAGGCGCTGGGCCTCTCCCGCAGCACGCTGTGGCGCAAGATGCGCGAGCTCGGCCTCGCCGGCTGAGGCGGCGCGCGTTTCACGCTGCAACGTTTCGTCGCACGGCAACGTTTCACGGCGCCGGGCCTCCTCCGGCAAACCTCTTGTTTTCAATGACTTGGTCTCTGGCACGGAGCCTGCTCCTTCAGGGCGTCGAAGGCGAAAAACGAAACCGACGAACCCTGAAACCTAAAGCACCGAGAAGGAGACGCCATGAACGCTCGCACCCTGACCCTGATCGCCGGCCTCGCCCTGTCCGCTCTCTTCGCCGCCACCGCGCCGGCCACGGCCGAGCCCACCGCCGACCTGGTGGCCGACGCCGCCTCCCAGACGCTCGAGCTGGTGCCCGAGACTACGGAGCTCGCGATCAGTCTCGGCGGCAACGCGGTCGCCGCCTGCTCGTACTCCAAGACCTGCCTCAACCCGGTCGCCTACTGCCAGTGCGTGGCGCGGCTCGGCAACGAGCAGGCTTGCTACACGATGACCTGCTCCGAGTAGGCCCTGCAGGCACGGAACGAGGCGTCTCCCCTCTCTCCCAGCAGCCCACCGGCCCGGCCCGCCACACGGCGCGCCGGGCCGCGGTGTTTCTGATCGGGTTCGTGGCTCAGGGTGACGCGGGCCGCGAGCCCGCGCCCTCGGCGAGCGCAAAGAGCTTGCTCGCCGTCTGCACGTAGAGCACGCCGTCCCTGGCCGCCGGCGCCGTGTAGATGGCATTGCCGAGGTTGACCTCGGCGAGCTTCTTGAGCTCGCGGCCGGCGGCGAGGACCACCAGGTCGCCGTCCTCGTCCCCGAGGTACACCTTGCCGTCCGCGACCAGCGGCGAGCCCCACACCGCGGCGAAGGTGTCGTACTTCCACAGCGGCTTGCCGGTCGCCAGCTCCAGGGCGTGCAGGAAGCCGGCGAGGTCGGCGGCGTAGAGGATGCCGTCGGCGATGGCGACGGTCGACAGCGTGGTCGCGAAGTCCTCGCCGCCCAGGCTCCAGGCGCCGGCCGTGGCGGTCACGTCGCCGCTCCCCGTGGCGTCGATAGCCCACAGCCGGCCGTCGGTCGAGCCCGCCTCGGGATCGTGGCCGACGCCCACGTACACGCGCTCGCCGTACACCACGGGAGCGGCCACGATGGCGTCCCTGCCACGCTCGCCACCGGCCGCGGCCGGCCGATTGGCGTCGAACTTCCACAGCAGCTTGCCGGTCTCCGGCGCGAAGGCGTACACCCAGCCGTCGCCGCCCGGGAAGACCACCTGCGGCCGGCCGGCGACCACGCCGTAAGCCGGGCTCCCCCACTGGCCGTCGAGCAGGTTGGCGCCGGGCGAGGCGTCGCTCCAGGCGAGCTTGCCGGTGGCGCGCTCCACGGCCACGAAGCTCGGCGCCTGCGGTGCGGTCACCTTCCGCCCCTCGCCCGGGCCGTTGCTGGTGACGGCGAACACCAGCTCGCCCACGACCAGCGGCGAGGAGGCGGTCATGAACCGCGGCACCACACCCAGCTCGCCGATCAGGTCGAGCTTCCAGACCACGTCCGCGTCCGCCGGCCCGGATGCCGTCTCCTGGGCGAAAGGCCCGTCGTTCTCGCCGTCGCGGAAGCCCGCGAGGTCGACGGCGACCAGCTCGCCGCGGTTCGAGAGGTAGTAGGCGCGGTCGCCCTCGATGGCCGGGGTCGAGCACACGCCCTGGCCGGGCCAATCCTGGGAGCGGCCGACGGCGAGCTTGTCGTGCACCGCCTGCCAGAGGAAGGCGCCGTCCGCGGCCGAAAAGGCCATCACCACCCCGCGGTCGCCTGCGACCTTGGGATCGCGCGGCGCCTCGTTGTTGGTGCCCACCAGCACCGTGCCACCCGCCACCACCGGGCCGGCATAGGCCTCGCTCCCCAGGGCGGCCGTCCACTTCACGTTGCGGCCGGTCTTGGGGTCGAAGGACGAAGGCAGGCCCTTCTCGTCGCTCGCCATGTTGCGCGACGGCGTGCCGCCCAACATCGAGCTACCCGAGGTCGCGCGCTCGGGCGGGGGACGGTCGGCGCCGAGGGCGAAGACGGCGAGGACGGCGACCAGCGAGCCGGCCGCCGCGCGGCTACCGGCCATGGCTCGCGCCGGGCTGGGCCTCGGGGCCGGCGCTGACCTGCGCCGCCGGCGCCTTCGGCGGCGCGGGGTTCGGCTTGTAGAGGGTGACCAGGCAGCCGCCGATGGCCGCCAGCACGATACCGGCGAAGAAGGGCCAGCGCACGCTCCCCCAGCCGCCCGCCGGCGGGTGCAACAGCACGGAGACCAGGGCGTTGATCACCGGCGCGCCGGCGAAGACGATCGACATCACCACCGCCGGCGTGCCCTTGGCCCCGAACGCCAGCAGCACGCCGAAGGCGCCGACCGCGCCCACCGTGCCGGCGAGGAGCGACCACCACAGGCCGCCCGCCGGGAAGGTCCAGCTCGCGCCGCGCGCCGCCAGCATGGCGAGCGGCGCCAGCACCGCGGTGATGAAGTACGCGATGCCGACGAACAGAAACGCCTTGTAGCGGCCGTTCACGGGATCGGCCATACCGAGCTGGCCACTGTGCAGGAAGATCCCGTAAAGGCCCCACGCCACCACCGTCAGCAGCGCGAACCCCAGCCAAGCCATGCCAGCTCCCGAAGCCTCGCTCGCCATGGCTTCCTTCCTACGCCGGCACGTCGCCCTGGGCGGCGTCGTAGGCCTCGCGCAGGCGGTCGAGACGGGCGAGGTGGTCCTTCTGCGCGGCCAGCGCCTGCTCGAGCACGGCGGCGGTGTCGGCGTCGACGTCGCGGATCATCTTGGGGTAGAGGATGTCGTTCTCGTAGCTCTCTTCGGCGAGCGCCGCGCCGAGGTCCAGGGCCCCGCCGCGCACCTGCCCGGCAGCCTCGAGCTGCGCCGCCGCGAGGGCGTCCTTGGCCGCCGCCAGCGCCCGCCAGTGCCGCGCGAGGTTAGGGTGGCCGTCCGCCTCGGCGCGCGCCGCATTGGCGCGGAAGCGGGCGGCGCTGACCGCCTCGGCGGTGAAGGCGGTCTTCAGGTGCTCGAGATGGCGGGGTAATCGCGACACGGAGGTCTCCTCTCGCGGTGGCCGGATCGACAGGCGATTCTATGCAAGTTCGCGGCGGGCGGGAAAGCTCGCAAACCTTGCCTCCCCGCCCCCCGTAATGTCACGCTAGCCGCCCGTTCGCTGCCTTCCGCGGGCGAGATCGCCTCCCCATGACCCGCTCCTCGATCCTGCGTACTGCCATCGTCGCAGGCATTCTCCTCGCCACGATCGCCGTGGCGGTGGCCGGCCTGCCGGTGCTGAGTTTCCTCGCTCGGGCAGGACTGGTCGTCACCCTGCTCGGCTTCCTCACCTGGCTGGGCGCCCGGGCCTACCAGGCGTTCCTGTGGAAGGTGGGGCGGCGGCTGGCCTTCTCGTACTTCCTGATCGGGGTGGTCCCCATTCCGCTGGTGATCCTGCTCGCTATCGGCTCGGTCTACGTGCTGGCCAGTTTCTTCCTCGGCCATCTCTACCGCGACGCCCTGACCAGCCTCAAGAGCGGGCAGGTCGAGGTCGCCGAGACCATGCTGGAGGGCTTCGCCGCCCACCAAGAGCCGGGCGCGGCCTCGGACAAGGGGTTCGCCTTCGACTACTACCGCCAGGGCAAGTGGGCCGGCGGCGCCGGCGTGGCGCCGCCCGAGTGGCCGGTGTGGCTGACCGCGGCGCCGGCCGCGGAGGGCGGCGGCAGCGCCCAGGAGGTCGTCTACTACGTGCTGCGCGCCGACCGAGAGCCAACCCTGGCGGCCGCTGTCGAGAAGGGGGAGTTCGGCGTCGTCGTCACCTACCAGGACCCCCTCGCCGCGGGCCTGCGCCGCCGGACCGGCACCTGGGTGCAGCTTTCCTGGAATGGCGCCGAGGCGGTCGGCCCCGGGACCGCGGGCCAGGCAGGCGACATCGAGCGCGAGGAGGGGAAGGGGCTGCGCAAGCTGCCCGCCAACCCCGCCAGGAGCGCCTTCTTCAAGGCGCAGGCCAAGGGCGACGGGTGGTGGGACCGGCCGCTGATCGCCTGGCTACAGGTGTCCGGGCCGCTGTACTCGCTGACCGGCGGCGAGGTGGTGAGCCGCGAGCTCGAGGCAGTGGTGCAGGCCACGCCGCGGCTGGTGTCGCGCCAGCTCTTCGCCGGCGGCTCCGAGTTCGACACTGTGCTGTGGGCGGGGCTCACCTTCGCGACCTTCGTCCTGTCGACGATCTACCTCTTCGCCGTGCTGGTGGCCCTGTACATGATCTTCGGCCTGTCGCGCGCCGTGAACCGCCTCTCGGCGGCCACCAGCGCGGTGCAGGCCGGCGACTTCTCGGTGCGCATCCCGGTGCGGCGCACAGACCAGGTCGGCGAGCTCCAGCGCTCGTTCAACCAGATGGCCGGCAACCTCGAGGGCCTGATCGCCACCGCGGCCCAGAAGGAGGTTCTCGAGAAGGAGCTCGAGATCGCGCGCGAGATCCAAGAGAGCCTGCTGCCCACCGACCTGCCGCAGGGCGACGGGGTGGAGTTCGCCACTCTCTTCGAGCCCAGCGCGGCGATCGGTGGCGACTACTTCGACATCCTGCGCCTCGACGACCGGCGGCTCGCGGTGGTGATCGCCGACGTCTCGGGCCACGGCCTTCCTTCCGGGCTGCGCATGGCGATGCTCAAGGCCGCGCTGCTGATCCTGGTCGAGGAGGGCCAGGAGCCCGAGAGCATCCTCGAGCGCCTCGACCACATGGTACGCACCCAGGGCGGCCAGCGGTTCTTCGTCACTGCCACGCTGTCGTTGATCGACCTCGAGCATGGCCGGCTGGACCTCACCAACGCCGGCCACCCACCCACCTACCTGCTACGGCGAGGCGAGGTCGAGGAGATCGCCCTTCCCGGCACGCCGCTGGGCCGGCTGGGGCGCAACTACGGCAAGGGCTCCTACCCTCTCGAACCGGACGACCTGGTGGTCTGGCTGTCGGACGGCTTCATCGAGGCCCTGAGCCCGGGGGGCGAGCCCTTCGGTTACGAGCGGCTGGTGGCGGCCTTGAGCGGCCCGGCGGCGAGCGCCGTCGCCGTGCGCCACCGGCTGCTGGCCGCCGTCGAGGCGCACGCCCGCGAGGTGCCGGCGGACGACGACCGCACGCTGGTGGTGATGCACTACCGGGCGCCGGCCGATACTGGCGCCGGGGAGGCTGGCGCCGGGGAGGCTGCCGCCGGCGCGAGCCCGGCGCTCGCACCCTGAAGCCACGAGCTCAGTGGTAAGTGACGACCAGCCTCGCGCGGTCCGAAGAGTCCGCGGCGTCGCCGGAGAAGAAGCGCACCGCATCGGCCGAGCCGTCCTCGTCGTCGGCGGTCGAGAACCGCAGCCGGTACTGGGTGTGGCTGCGCTCGCCGGCGGAGAGGCCACCGCGCGCCCCCTCGCCGTGCGCCGGGGCGCCAGAGATCAACGAGGCGACTATCAAGCCGATCAGGCAGACGAGCGGCGACCGCTTGGGCGAAACGTACATGACCATCCTCCTCCCGGCTCGCCGGGCTCGAGGCCCCGCGGCGGAATTGGCGAGCGAGCCGGGTCAGCCGGCCACGCTCCATTCGTTGTTCTGGAGGAGGAGACGGAGCGGAAGGTGTCAGGTATTAGAACGGCGCCCCGTCTCGAGGGGCCCGTTCGCGGCGCCGCCTGCGCTCAGCGGGCACCGGCGGCGGCGATCGCGGTGGCTGCAGGTGCGGCGGGCGCCGCACCCTCTGCGCCGATGCCGAGCAGGCCGTAGATCCGCTTCACGTAGTTGCGGGTCTCGCGGTAGGGCGGCACGCCGCGGAATCTGTCCACCGTGCCCTCGCCCGCGTTGTAGGCGGCGAGCGCCAGCTCGAGGTTGGGCTGGTAGCGGTCGAGAAGCCAGCGCAGGTAGGTGGCGCCGGCCTCGAGGTTCCGCTTGGGATCGTGGATCTCCGCGCGGCGCAGGCCGAAGCGGTTCGCGGTGGCGGGCATGAGCTGCATCAGTCCGCGGGCCCCCTTGGGCGACACGGCGCGGCTCTGGAAGTTGGACTCGGTCTTGACTACTGCCGCCACCAGGGCGGGATTGAGCTCGTGCCGCCGCGCGGTCTCGAAGATCAGCTCGCCGTAGGGGGTGTAGGGCACCCCGTGGTCCTCGGCGAAGCGCCACGAGAAGGACGGGAGGACGGGCTCGGGCGGCGGCGCCGCCACCAGCGGCGCCGCTCTCTTGTCGCGGTAGGGCACCTCGTCGGCCACCACGCGCTCGATCCGCATCAGCGGCAGGGTCACCCGGCCGCCGGAGTGCAGGACGAGGCGCATCTGGTCGTCGCCGATCACCTCGTAGGACTGGACCTTGTAGAACTGGCCGTCGTCCAGTACCACCAGCTCGGCGCCGGCGCCCAGAGGGCACACGAGTCCCAGAAGGGCGAGGAGGAGCCAACGGCCACGGGGCGCCATACGCGACAGTGTACGCGACAGGGCGCCCAGGCGTCCAAGGGGCCGGGCAGCTTGGCCCAGAGCGCCCAGCAAGCCGTCGCGCAGCAGGCTTGCCGGGCGCTCTACGCCCGCGGATGGAAGCGGTCGTACAGGCTCCGCAGCCGCTGCTGGTGGATGTGGGTGTAGATCTGGGTGGTGGTTATATCTGAGTGGCCGAGCATCATCTGCACGGCGCGCAGGTCGGCGCCGTGCTCCAGGAGATGGGTGGCGAAGCTGTGGCGCAGCATGTGGGGGTGCAGCCCGGAAACTCCGACCCGGCGGCCGTAGGCGGCGAGGATCTTCCAGAAACCCTGGCGGGTCATCGGGTCGCCGAAGCGGTTGACGAAGACCGTTTCGTGCCGGCCGCGCGCCAGCCCGGGCCGTACCTCCTTCAGGTATCGCCCCAGCCACTCCTCGGCCGCCTCCCCCACCGGCACGATGCGCTCCTTCGAGCCCTTGCCGAAAGCCACCAGGAAGCCGCCGTCGAGCCGGAGCTGTGGGAGCGAAAGGCCCACCAGCTCGCTGACCCGCAGGCCGGTCGCGTAGATCAGCTCGAGCATGGCTTTGTCGCGCCGACCCAACGGGGTGTCGAGGTCCGGCGTCGCCAGCAGCGCCTCGACCTGGGGCTGGGAGAGCACAGTCGGCAGGGTACGCAGCAGCCGGGGCGGCAGCAGGTTCGCGGCCGGGTCGTCGGCGCGCTCGCCCTCGGCGACCAGGTAGGCGTAGAAGCCGCGCATCGAGGCCAGGGCGCGGGTGATGCTGCGCGGCGCGAGTGGGCGCTTGCGCAGCGCCCGCAGGTGCGCGGCGAGCGTCGCGGCATTGGCGCTCAGCAGGTCGGCGCCGGCCTCGGCCAGGCCGTGGGCGAGTTGGAGGAGATCGCTGCGGTAGGCCGCCAGGGTGTTCACCGAAAGGCCACGCTCGACGGCCAACCCGTCGAGGTAGCGATCGAGGGCCCGGCGCCAGGGAGGGACGGGCGGCGGCGGGCTGCTCGCCGTGCCGCTTCTCAGGGCCTCGCGGGCCGACCTCCGGTCGCCCGGCGTCATGCCTCGACCGCTTCGCCGTGCGCCCGGCACAGGGCCAGGATCTCCGCCTCCTCGAGCACTTTCTCCGCGGCCTTGGCGCGGGCGAAGATCGCGGCCACCAGCTCCGGCCCGGCTTCGAAGCCGTGGTCCTCGAGCCAGAACACCACGTTCGACTCGCCGCTCATCGGCCCGACCTCGATCTCTTGACGGCGCCCGACCAGGCTCGCCGGCACCCCGGAGTAGATGCGGTCGGCCAGCCAGTCGTCGCCCTTGGCGCGCGCCTTGATGATCGCCGCGGCGTGCACGCCGGTGCCGGTGCGGAAGGCGTCGCGCCCGATCACCGGGTAGTTGTCGGGCAGCGGCACGCCCGTGGTCTCGGCCACCCGCCGGCAGTACTCGGGGAGCTTCGAGAGGTCGCGGCTTCCCCAGCCCAAGAGCTGGAGGTTGACCAGCAGCAAGTCCATGGGCGCGTTGCCCACCCGCTCTCCGATGCCCAGCGCCGTGGCGTGCAGCCGGTCGGCGCCGGCTGCGGCCGCGGCCAGGCAGTTGGCGATCGACAGCCCACGGTCGCGGTGCCCGTGCCAGTCCACCTGCACGCCGTCGGCGACCTCGTCCACCACCCCGCGGATGAAGCGCACCAGGTGCCCGGCCCCGGTGGGCGTGGCGTGGCCCACGGTGTCGGCGATCACCACCCGGCGGGCGCCGGCGGCGACCGCCGCCCCGTACAGCCGCCGCAGGTCCTCCGGTTTGGCGCGCGTGGTGTCCTCGGTGACGTACATCACCGGCAGGCCAGCGGCGACGCCCAGCTCCACCGCGGACTCGGTCAGCCGCAGCAGGCGGTCCATGTCCCAGCTCTCGGCGTACTGGCGGATGGGGCTCGAGCCCAGGAAGCAGGCGATCTCGATCGGCACGCCCACCCGCTGCGAGATCTCGATCACCGGCTCGATGTCCGCCGCCAGGGTGCGGGCCGCGCAGTTGAGCTGCAAGGGAAGGCGGCCCTCGACCACCTCGCGCGCCAGCCGCTCCACGTCGCGCGCCACGTGCGGCCCGGCGCCCGGCAGGCCGATGTTCGCGGACTCGATGCCCAGCTCCACCATCAGGTGCAGGATGGCGAGCTTGTCCTCGATCGAGGGGGTCCTGACCGACGGCGACTGGAGGCCGTCGCGCAGCGTCTCGTCGTTGAGCTCGACGCGGCCGCGCGAAGGCATCAGCTCGTCGCCCGCGGCGCGGTTCCAGTCGTGGATCAAGTCGCTTTCCTCGAACGCCATGGCGGTTGGATTATAGGATCTCGCGACGAAACCGTCGCGAGCGGTCCCTATGCAAGGAGCGCCCCGTCCATGCGCCCACGGACCCGGCAGCGCAGCGTACACGTCAGTACCTGAGGATTGCCGGGAGGACCCGCGACACGGCAGATGGACCGCACAGCAGGTTTCGTGCGAGATCCGAGGTGCGCGTGCTGAGAACCATCGAGACCGCCGGCTGCCTGGTGCTGGGCGGCGGCGTGGCAGGGGTGGCGGCAGCGTGGGCGGTGGCCAAGCGCGGCGAGAAGGTGCTGCTCGTCGAGCAGTTCGCGCCCGGTCACGACCACGGCAGCTCGCACGGCGACGGGCGTATCTTCCGCTGCTCCTACTCCGAGCCGGTCTATGTCGAGATGGCCCGCCGCGCCCTGGTCGGCTGGCGCGAGCTCGAGCGAGCCGCCGTCTCCTCCTTCCTCGACCTCTGCGGCAACTGGGACTGCGGACCCATCGCTAGCCCGGAGCTCGAGGGCCTGGAGCGCACCATGCGCGAGGCGGGCCTCGTCTGCGAGCGGCTCTCGGCCGCGGAGTCGAACGCCCGCTTCCCGCTCCTCCACCTGCCCGCCGGCGCGGAGGCCCTCTTCCAGCCCGAGGGCGGCGTGCTCTTCGCCAGGCGCGCGATGACGGCGCTGTGGGAGGCGGCGCAGGCCGCGGGAGGCCGCGCGGTCTCCGGCGAGCCGATCCTCGCCATCGAGGCCGGCAGCCAGGGCGTGGAGCTCGTGGCCCGCGGTGGCCGGCGCTACCGCGCGCCGCGCCTGGTGGTCGCCGCCGGCGGCTGGAGCTGGGACCTGCTCGCCGGCCTCGACCTCGCCCTGCCGCTGCAAGTCACCCGCGAGCTGGTGGCTTACTTCTCGCCCCGCGAGGGCATCGATCACTCTCCGGCCAAGCTGCCGACGGTGATCGACTACCACACCGAGAAGCCGTTCTATGCGCTGCCCCAGCTCGAGGTCCCGGGGATCAAGGTGGGCTGGCACATGGCCGGGCGGCCGATCGACCGCCCCGACGAGGCGGTGACGCTCGACCGCGACAACCTGGCCGCGGTCGAGGACTTCGCTCAAGCGCGCTTCCGCCACCTCCAGCCCCGCCCGCTCGAGATCTCGCACTGCCTGTACACCATGACCCCCGATCACAACTTCGTCCTCGATCGCCATCCCACCGAGCCCGGCATCGCCGTCGCCGCCGGCCTCTCCGGTCACGGCTTCAAGTTCGGGCCGGTGCTCGGCGAGATCCTGGCGGCGCTGGCGCTGGGCGAAGCGCCGCCGGTGGAGATCGGGATGTTCGGGGTGGGACGGTTTGGCTAGCTCCTTTCTCCTCAAGCCCCCGCCACGACCAGGGGGAAGAAACCGCGAAGCACGAGCAGGAACGACTGGAAGGCCTCGGTCGCGGTGAGCACGTTCGCCTGGATCAGCGGGCCGAGCATGTAGAGCAGGTAGATCAGCATCGCCAGCAGCAGAACCAGGATGATGGCCAGCACCAGTGAGCGGGCCCAGCTCGGCTCCTTGGCCGGCACGCAGTCCGCCAGTCCGCCGCCGTTGGCGCCGCCGGAGATCAGGTAGGCGCCGGCGCCGGTCGTCTCGTCGCGCACGATGTAGCCCACGCCCTTCCACGGGCCGGTATCGATCTCGCGCTCCGAGATCATCACAGACTTGCCCAGGCCGACGGCCGTCTGCACGTCCTGCTCGACCGCCTCGGGCAGCTCGAGCAGGGGCAGGGCCGCCGCCGCGTTGGCCGAGGTGATGCGGTAGATCGGGACATCGAGCGCCGCGGCATCGGAGAGGAGCTGCATGGCGGAGATTCCCTGGATGCTCGGCGCCTCCCGGTCCTCGAGCTGGTCGAACACCGAGCCTTCGAGGTACGAGCCGGCCGCTCCGGCCTGCTGGACGAACGCCACGACTTTGACCGCGTCCGCGCCGGCCACGGCGAGGAGCGACCGCCGCACGTCCATGGCACGGCCGGAGTAGACCGCCGAGCGGGGCGCGCCGAAGAGGTACGAAACCGAGAGCGGCGAGCTGAAGAGGCCCACCGACGGCAGCCGCGCCATGCTCACCCCCAGGGACCGTGCCGAGATCTCCGCCAAGTAATCGCTCTCCGCCCAGTAGTGGAGGCCCACCTGATGGAAGTACTCGCCGGCGTTTTCGACCGGATGATCGGCGAACCGCTTCTCGATCACCTGGCGGTTGACGCCGTTGCCGGTGATTCCCGCCACGATCTCGTCGCCGGCGATCACCGAGTACGACAGGGTCTCGGGATCGCCGGGCCCGTCGAGCCGAAGGTCGAGCAGGAGCTCGCTCCCCATCCGCAGGCTGCCGCCCCGCGCGAGCTCGGTGCCGTCCAGCCGCACCACCGGCACGACGTCGATCAGATACACCGGCAAGGACTCCGCGCTGCCTTCTCGCGCCGCCTGCAGCACGGCCGCATCCGCGGCGGTGGCGGGCTCGAAGCCGATCCCCAGCCTCCCGCTGCCGAGCCGCGGCAGGCTGAGCTCCGCCGCGACCGCCGCGTCGCCCGACGCGCGGTCCGCCTCGGAGGCGAAGGCCGAGATCCGTACCCCATGCCGAAGAGCCGCGGGCCAGGCGCTCGAGGCCGCGGACCGCTCGACCACCCTGTAGGGCAGCGAGCCCGGCAGCACGCCGAGCGCCCTTTCCGTGATGGAAGGCCCGCCCAAGAGACCCTCCAGAGTCTGCTCGAGGCCATGGGAAATCGCGTAGTCGTCCACCTGCACGATCCAGGAGAGCAAGCGCTCGTCGACGACGTCGGCGTCGACGTTGGTGATCCGGCCCAGGGACTCGTCGACCTCGAAGAGCTGGTCCCCGGGCTGGACCAGCGGCGGCAGAGGGACGTCGCTGAAGACCGCCGCGCGCGGCCGGAGAGTGTGCTGCTTGAACGACGCATCCAGAGGGACCCACGTGCCGGCGTTCGCCGCCGCAGCACCGCGACCCGGCACGAAGTCGGTCAGGGCCTCGACCCAGACGTGCTCGATGCGCAGATGGGTGACCACTCCCTGCGCGACCAGCCCCACGGTCTCGACGCCGCCTTGGCCGAGGAGCTGCTGCGCCGTCTCGATTTCGGCCGCGCCGCCCACCCAGTTGACCACCTGGGCCGCAGGCACCTCGATGGTCCCGCGCACGTAACGACTGGGGATGCCGGCGGCGCGCAGCAAGGCGATCACCAGGCTCGCCGTGTCCGTGGCGTTGCCACGACGAGCATCCAAGGTGAGCTGCGAGCCTTGTACCGAGCCGCCGGTGGGCACGAAGTCGATGTGGTTCCTGACCCAGTTGTAGATCTCGAGGGGCCGGTTGCCGAGCGAGGCGGCCAGAGCTTGGATCTCGGGCGTGATCTGCACCTCCTCGGTCGGCTCGAGGTCCTTGGCATTGAAGGAGTCTGGCGTCGCGAGCCGCGCGCTGGTCGAGGAATCGACCAGCTTCCGCTCGGCCGCCCTGCGGGCGAGAGTCTTGGCGGCGCCTGGGGTGGCGCTCCGGAAGGGCAGCCGATCGGCCTGGAGCCGCTGCCACGGCCGCTCCGCATGCGAGCCGGCCAGGCTGGAAGCAGCCCGGGTGAGCGCCAGCCCGTCGCCGCTCTTCGCCGCTTCGAGGTACCGGCGCACCTCCCCCATCGCCGCGCGGTAGTCGGCCACGGCCCGGGCGTGCCGGGCCAGGATCTCGGAGGGCAGGCGCGCGGAGCGCAGCCATTGCTCCTCCGCTGCGAACTCGCTGAGCGCTCGTCGATCGAGGTCGGCCAGCCGGGCCGCGATCTGAACGAGGCCCGATGCTTGGCTCGTCGCTCCGGCGCTCGTTGCCGTCAGCCGCTCGAGCTCCCCGCCGAGAACGCCGAGCTCGCGGCCCACGTCGAGAGCTCGCGGGCTGCCGACGGCGGGCGTCCTCGAGGGATCAGGAGCCGCGGCCGTCGCCTCCAACCGCTCGGCCGCCCGGCGGAGCTGGTCCTTCTCCTCGGGAGAGAGCGCGAGCCGCGGCTCGTCGATCCAGCGGCGCAGCATCTGCGCCGGGTTCCTGGCGGCAGACCGGTTCTCGGCCCAGGCAGTGCCGCCGCAGGTGGTGAAGACAAAGGCGAGAAGGGTCGCAACCGCCGTGCTCACCTGCAGGCTAGTTCGTCGGGTTCGCATGAGCATCCTCATTTCGTCCTGGTGTGCTGACAGCAAGGCAGCCATCGTCGGAGTCGATCGCATGGGGCGTCAGTCGCAAGGGTTTCCACAGATCACGGAGATGAAATTCTCACAAGCCCTGACCTGCTCACCGGCGTTTGCCTGCGCAATCTGATGGCCTAGATCGCCGCCGTTCCAGCAGCGGTCGTTGATGTCGCCGCGAGAGCTCTCACAGTCTTGCCAATTGTCCTTGGCCTGCTCCAGCGCCTGGCAGACCTCCGAAGACGGGAGACCGATGAGCTCTTCGCATCTCGTCGGCTCACTGCCTGCGCCGAACGGCTTGCAGTAAGCGTTGACAATGTCTTGTAGTGCGACACACTCGTCCGGGTCGCAGGTCCGGTCGATCCCCTCCTCCAGACAAGGCCGCTCCGCCCAGGCGTTCGAGGCCGTCAGTGCAAGGAGCAGCAGCGCCGCGTACGAGGCGAAGCCGAGTCGGGTTTTCAGGACTGGTCTTTTCATGTCGGTCTCCGTCCTTTCGTTCACGGGCACACCGTCGAGTCGAACAGCGGTCCCTGGTCCACGCAATTGCCATGGGCTCCGCCCTGGCTCTTCGGCACACACACGGTCACTTCGCCGTCGCAGGTTCCGCCGGAAGCGTCGAAGGCGGTGAAGCTCAAGTGGTACACCCGGCCATCGCCGCCGCCGCGACGCTCGGCGCGCACGCGGGCCGTCTCGGTGCCGACGCCGGTGGCGTCGGGGCAGTGGTCGCCGGTGCCCTGGCCGCGGGTGGGCTCGTCCTGGTACACGGCCGTCACCACCACCTTCAGCGGCTCGTCCTCGGGATCGGCCACCCCCTCGATGCCGATCGGCACCAGGTGGTGATTCGGCGGCCACAGCCGGGGCGGCGTCGCCTTCACCTGCGAGCAGTCCGGCGGCAGGTTCGAGACCGTCACTGCCAGCGCCTCGCTGTCGAGGGTCCGGCGGGCCGCGGTCACCGGCAGCTCGGCCGCGAGCACCACCAAGTAGCTGCCGGCGGCGAGTCCCTGGGTGTCGAGGCCGGGGCTCGCCGAGTGGCTGCCGCCGGCGAGAAGGGTGACGGCCTCGCCGGTGCTCGCCAGCACCGCGCCGGTGTCCGGGTTGACCAGCAGCACCTCGAGCAGGAGGCCGGCGAGCTCGGCGTTGCCCTCGTTGGTTACCGTGTAGCTGACGGTGACGAGATCGCCGGCCTCCACTTCCACCGGGTCGAGCGACAGCTCGCCCTCGAGGCCGGCACCGTTGCCCGCCGAGCTTTCGATTTCGAAGCTCACCGAGCACTGGCTGAGCGCCGTGGCGCTGGAGCTGACCGTGAAGACGGCCTGGTAGCTGCCCGCGGCGAGGCCTAAGGCTTCGAAGCCGTAGCTCGTCGAGTGGCGCGCCCCCGGCGGCAGGGTCGGGAGCACGCGGCTCTCCAGGAACACCAGCTCATTCGCGCCGTTCCTCGCCTCGAGGGCGAGGCCGAGACCGGTCAAGGTCGAATGCTCCGAGGTGTTGGTGACCTCGCCGGTCATCGCCACCCGCTCGGTCGAGAGATAGGTGAGCGCCGAGGGCAGCAGGCGGCAGCTCGTGGTGCCGGCCGGCACGGTGTCGGGAGTGCCGGGGTTGCAGTCGTCGTCGACGCCGTTGCCGGGGATCTCCGTCTGGCCGGGATTCACCGCGGGGTCGCCGTCGTCGCAGTCGTCGACCGCCGGGAAGCCGTCGTCGTCGCCGTCCTCGTCCCCCAGGTTGTCGCAGGTGCCGAGGTCGAAGCGGCAGTTGGCGGCGCAGGCGAGCGCCCCGGAGGTGAAGCCCAGCGACGAGCAGCTCTGGCCCGCGAGGTCGGCGCCGTCGCACTCCTCCTGATCACGGTTGACCAGCTCGTCACCGCAGTAGGGGTGGAGAGTCACCTGCCGCAGGCCGCCGCCGAAGAGGTAGGAGTCGTCCTGGGCGTAGCCGGAAGCGATCAAGCCGTGCGGCTGGGGCGAGCTGGTGCGGTGCGTGCCATCGGTCACGGGGAGCCGTGCCGCCGAGAAGCCGGTGGCACCGATCGGCTGGAAGCTCGCGGCGGGCACCACCGCGCCGTCGAGCCGCAGGGAGCCCACGGCGCCGCTCGGCGTCACGAGGGTGAAGAAGTTGAGGTAGCCCGGCGTGCCGGTGGCCAGGCTATAGGACTCGAGGAAGAGCTCGGAGGGCAGCAGGCTCATCATCGAGGGATCGCCGAGCGTCGCGCCGGGGCTCTCCGAGCCGGTCATGAGCTGCGTGACCAGGATCGGCTGGTCGGCGGCGAAGAAGTGGTCCCCGGCGAGAGGCCCGACCTCGAGGAACTGGCCGGCGTCGAGCTCGCCCTGCGGCAAGCCGTCGAGCGTCACCAGGGTGTCGTCGGCCGAGGCGAGGATGCGGTAGTACGAGCCTCCGAGCCGGAACGGCACAGCGGCCGCCAGGGCCGTGGTGCCCCACAGCGGCACGGGCAGCGCGACCTCGAAGATCGGGTCGCAGAACCGCGTCGC
Source organism: Thermoanaerobaculia bacterium (assembly GCA_044869805.1). Classification (GTDB taxonomy): domain Bacteria; phylum Acidobacteriota; class Thermoanaerobaculia; order Multivoradales; family SZUA-115; genus CAWDVR01. The sequence goes on from JBIOXV010000064.1 coordinate 28,740, forward strand.
CACCGGCACGTTGGCGCAGATGTTGCCGTTGACCACCAGCACCGGCTGATCGGCAACCACGCGGCTGCCGGTCAGGTCCGAGCCCTGATCCAGGCCTTGAGCGAGATAGCCGAAGCCGCGATGGAGGGTGATGGTGAAGGGCACCTCGGCCGGGGCCGGAGTGGCCGGCGGCGGCTGCTTGAGCGCCGCCTTCGGGGTGATGGTCACGGTGGTGTCGTCGACCGTGGCCACGACCAGGAACTGCGGCCGGTCCTGCGGCACGACCGTCGAGCCGGTCATGGTGGTGACCAGGTACTCGGTGCCGAGCGCGTCCACCGGCAGGGCCACCGAGCCGTCGTTGCCGCCGCCGAAGAAGTACTGGTTGATCATGGTGACGGAGATGTCGGCGTCGGCCGACAGGCGCACCGCGTTGTTCCGCGCCTGGCCGGGGATCCAATCGGTGGCGGCGTTGCTGCGCACGTGCAGGCGCTTCGCCGTGCCGGGGGTGATGGTCTCGGTGTAGGGCAGGAACGGCGAGTTGACCGGCTGCTCCACCCGCACCGTGGTCGGCACCTCGCTGGTGACCAGGAAGTAAGAGGACACGGTGTTGATCGGGCTGGGGAGGAAGCCGATCAGGAATTCCTTGCCCTTGTGATCGATCACCGTCGCCGGGGCGTCGCAGGCGTCGATGTCGAGCTGGCAGCTCGACGAGCAGCCCAGCAGACCGGTGCCGAGGCCGAGGGCGTCGCAAGTCAATCCGCCCAGGTCCGGGAAGTCGCACTCTTCGCTCGGCTGGTTGATCAGGCCGTCGCCGCAGGCGGGCGTCAGCGTGCAAGCCGACACATCGAAAGCGCCGCAGCTCGCATCGCAGGCGAGGTCGCCGGCGCTATGCCCCTGCGACACGCAGGTCTCCCCGCCGAGGTCCGATCCGTCGCAGACCTCGAAGAGCTGATTGCGCAGGCCGTCGCCGCAGGTGGGAGCCGCTTCGCAGGCCGAGGTGACGAGGGTGCACTGCGAGCTGCACGCGAGCGTGCCCGGCCCGAGGCCCAGGGCCTCGCAGGTCAAGCCCGCGGGCACCTGGCCGTCGCAGGCTTCCGACAGCAGGTTGACCAGCCCGTCGCCGCAGAACGGCACCTCGGAGAGCGCCTGCAAGGCCAGGAGCACGTGGGAAGTGGTAAAGGCGTCCCCCTGCCAGCTTCCGTCTGGAAGCTGCTGGCCGGTGAGATAGGCGGTGACCAGCCCGATCTCCTGGCCAAGCGCCGGCACCGCCGCCAGCGCCTGGGCGGCGAGCGCGCTGGCGTGGAGCCGAGTTGCACCGGGCGGCCCGAAGCTACCGTCGGAGTTTCGCCGGCTGGCGAGAAATGCCACCGCTCCGCCGACCTCGTCATCGAGCTGGAATCGAACCCGGAACGGCAGCAGAGCGGCCAGCGCCCGGGCGGTGCAGAAGACGTCGCTCTCGTCCGCGGAGGTGGAGCCGACGACGCAGGGAAAGCCGCCATCGCTCGCTTGCAGCGCCAGCAGGCGCAGCAGCCCCCGGCTCAACAGCTCGTCGCTCGCCTCCGGCCGGCCCGCCAAGGCCTGAAGCGCCAGGGCGGTGGCCAGCGGCTCGGCCGCGAAGTCGGCGGCCAGGCCCCAGCCGCCCTTCGGGTCGGCCGCGGCCACCAACGCGACGGCCAAGGCGGCGTCATCGCCCGGCTCCGCCGCCAGGGCCGCCAGGCGGTGCGCGAGATCGTCTTGGTCCGCGACCGGCGAGGCGTTGAGGAGGCCGGCGGCCGCCGCGCGCACGGCCACCTCGCCGGGAGCGAGGCGGGCGAACGCCGCGAGCGCCGCGGCGGTGGCCTCGCTCCGCCGCACCACGCCGCTCGTCCAACCGCCGTCGGGCTGCTGGGTGGCACGAAGGAACTGCAAGCCCGCCACTTCGGGCTGTGCCAGAGCGCTGGAAGCGAAGGCCAGCAACAGGCCAAGGGCCGCCAAGACGGCCGACAAGCCACCAGGCCTGGTTGGTGAACCTACGGGGCGCGGCTGGACAGGCATGGAAATCCCCTTTCGGCGACCCCAGGGTCGCGAGATCGCGGGCGGCTCAGAAGGTGGGAGACGCCCCCGGCGCAAGGCCGAAGGTCTCAGAGTCCACCGCTCACTGGAGAGATCGGATTCGGCGGGAGAAACCCGCCACGGGCATGATCTCTTCTTCCTGCGATGGAGCCGCGGCGACCGCGATCACCGTGGCTTCCCTCCCGAGAATTACGCGCAGGATTCCGCGGCGAGTGCCATGGCTAGGACGTAAGCGGTCTCGCCGAGCACGCGCCCGAGGCCGCGGGACTCGACGAAGAGCCGCGGTCGAGATCGGCCCAGGCATACCGAACTCGGTATAATGCGCCATGGCTCGAGCGCCTTCGCGAGCGGAGAAGCCACTTCACTGGGTGGGTTCGGCCAAGAAGGATCTGCTGGCCTTTCCAAACGCGGCCGTGGATGACCTCGGTTACGGCTTGGGCGTCGTCCAGTTGGGCGGCTCGCCGCCCTCGGCCAAGCCCTGGAAGGGTGAGGGACCGGGAGTGTTCGAGCTGGTCGAGGATCACCGAAGCGACACCTTCCGGGCCGTCTACACGGTCCGGTTCGAGCGTGCGATCTACGTCTTGCATTGCTTTCAGAAAAAGTCCCCGTCCGGGATCCGCACCGCTCGTGTGGACATCGAACGGATCCACGAACGCCTGAGAGCTGCGCGGGCAGATTACGAGGAGCGCTATGGCAAGAAGGAGTGATGCAGTGGATGCAGGCAGCGGCGACGTCTTCGTCGACCTCGGCTTCGAGGATGCAGGCGAGCGCAAGCTGCGCGTGCAACTGGCGATGCGGCTCAACGAGCTGATCGCGGAGCGACGCCTGACGCAAGCCAAGGCCGCAGCGCTGTTCGGAATTCCTCAGCCGCATGTCTCCGAGCTCAAGAACTACAAGCTGAGCCGGTTCTCCTCCGAGCGCCTGCTTCGCTTCATGACCCGGCTCGACCGCGACATCGAGATCGTGATTCGCCCGAAAGCGAAGGGCCATGCCTCGGGCTTGGTGTCGGTTTCGGTGGCCTGACCCGCGTCCAGCACTTCCGTAGCGTAGAATCTTCCCGGAATCGGAGATCCAAGGAACGAGTCGGGCCAGGGCCTGTCCTGACGCGGGTTGCTGGTACGGCACGAGCCTGCCCGGGAGCGCCATGGGAAAGAAGATCTTCGTCAGCTACAGCCACCAGCAAGGGCCTTGGGTCTGGGACCGCCTGGTGCCCTGCCTCAAGGCCGGCGGGACCGAGGTCCTGATCGACCGCGAGCGCTTCCGGCTGGGCCTGGCGCTCTTTCCACAGATGGATGCTCTACAGGACCGGGCGGAGGCGAGCTTACTGGTGCTCTCCCCCGCTTACCTCGCCAGCACAGCCTGCATGCATGAGATGGACCGTGCAATCGCCCTGGACCCGCATTTCACCAACGGGAACGTAGTTCCTCTTATGCGTGAAGCGTGCACACTGCCCCACGCGCTTCATGCACCCAACCCGCTCTATGCCGCCCTGAGAGACGACACCGACTCCGCCGCGTGGGATCGCGTCCTCGCTGCGAGCGGCGCGGACCTCGGCGCGCAAGCTCCGGCCTGGCTGACGGCTCGTGACGACGTACGCCGGCTCTTAGAGGGAGGCCAGTCCGTCAACCTCCTGGTGAGCGGCAAGACCTCCCGCTGGCGGGAACTGTTGGCGCATCTCCGTGAGGATCACTTTCCACGGCTCGGGGTGGTAGACCTCGAGAGCGGCGCTACGGCGTCCCGACGCGGTCTGGTCGAGGAGATCCTCAAGAGTGTCGGACTCGCCCAGCCCGTGGCCGCCGAGCCGGAGGATCTCGTGACGCTCGCCCGCGCGCTTCGAGCTGACTTTGGTCGCCAGCTCGCGCTGACCCATTTCGACTACGCGGCAGGGCGTTCCCACTACAGCGTGGACCTTTTCGCGGCACTGCGCTCGCTGGTGACGGAGGACCGCAAGCTGGTCTTACTCGTCGAGTCTCGCCGTCCTCTGGCGTCGCTTCTGCCGCCTGGGCATCCGTGCTCGGAGATTCCCGTTCAGACGGTGGAGCTCAAGGGCCGGCCGTGACGCCGATCCCGCTGGATCAGATCCGGCTCGACTGGCGAAGCCACAAGTCGGCGCTGTGGTGGCTGGGCCTGCTCTATCGGAAGCCGGCAGCGTTCCGGGCCGTTTTGGCGGCCTCTAGCAACTTCTCAGCGCTTGCTGCTGCTATTCGCATTTACCTGCACACCCTTCCCTATTCGCTTCTGGTCGCCGGCATAGGACGTTGGTTGCTGGTCGACGCTCTTGGCCTGCTCACGAAGCTGCCTCCCAGTTTCGCAAAAATCCCTGCTGCCGCCGGCCCCATGAGCCTGATGGCCGGGGTCGGCGGCGGCTTCGCACTGATAGTCGTGGGGTGGGTCACAATTTCGGTCCTGGACTGGCTCGTAGAGAGAGTTGTCGTTTCAAGGCTAACGCTGCCTGCTGATGTCATTTTGATCGTGCTCCCTCTTGGGATCGGCGGCGGAGTCTCCTCGGCGACCACCGCAGGAATTAGCTCAGAGGTATGGCCGGCATTCGCTATAGGGGTCGTAGTGGCAATCTGCATGGGGCTCACACTAGGTATTCCTCGAAGGCCCATTAGTACAGGCCCCGTGGTGGGTGTGGGGACTCTGCTCGGGGGCTTTTTCGCAATTTTCATCAGCGACAATAGCCCCCTCGGCGTAGCCCTGGCGGCCGGCGGCACTATTTTCGTTTTCTTCACCCGCCTTTACTATCTCCCGATTCACCTCTGTTTCCTTTGGCCGTTGCCAAAGGGGCAGGCCTACCGATACCACCCGGTCGCCTGGGATGACTGTTGCTGGATTCCATGTCCGCAGCTGAACGAGCTGCTTGTGGCCTACGCAGATCTCGATTCAAGGAAAGGTCGTAAGGAGATCCGGCGTCTCATCGACCACTACCCGAGCCAGCGCAGGCAGGCTCTAAGAGCGCAGACGGTCCTCATCGCTCGTGAGACTGCCCGAGCAACCGATCTCGCTCGGCTTGACGACCTCGTAGCGCATCTCCCCGAAGGAAGGCGGAGCTACCTGGCTGAGACTCGCCGGCTCAGGGAGAAGCTGCACAGGATCTCAGTTCTGGCAGCTCGGCTAGTGGCAGTGGAACGACCGTATCTGAAAGAAGCACAGGCAGCACTGTTGCTTAAGGAGATCGAGCTCTTCGAGCAGCAGATTGCCGGCTTTCGCCAGCCCTTAGCGACGGAGTTCCGCGCCGCAGCGCAACGGTGGCTGGAGCTCGCCAGCGCCCAGCACTCTGCGGCGCGGGCCGTCGCCAGCGGAGAGCCCATCCGGCAAGTCTTCCGCGCCGGAGACCCGGTGGACAGGCAGCAGGAAGCCTTCGTGCCGAGAGATGGCGTATTCGGCGAGTTGGAGCGGCAGGTGCTTCTGGCCACAGGCTGCCCGGGTCTGCTGCTCTATGGCCGCCGGCGCACGGGCAAGAGCACCGTGCTCAAGAACGTGGCGAGCTTTCTGCCGGCGAGAGTATCGGTGGCCTGGATCTCGATGCAGAAGGCAGAGGCTTTTACGAGCTTACCCCACTATGCTGCCCTACTCTCTCGAACCATCAGCGAGACATTGGCGAGTGACGCGCCCTCAGTTCCGGAGCCGAACGACCTGGTGAGCCTTGATAGGTATCTGGCCGCCCTTGACAGGAGGTTGATCCAGGCGGACCGGCGCCTCCTCCTCGCCCTCGACGAGTACGAGTATCTCGACCGCAAGATCGGCGAGGGTGTGTTCAATGAGGATCTCCTCGCAGTGCTGCGCGAATCCATCCAGAGCCATCGGCGAATCATCTGGGCGTTCGCCGGCAGCCACGCCATCGAGGAGCTGACGAACGCTGCCTGGACCTCGTATCTGGTGAGCGTGCGTACCGTCGAGGTGCCAATGTTCACCTCGGCGGAAACGCAACTTCTCCTCACCGAGCCGATGAAGTACTCCTCGCACTGGCGAGCGGACGACGCCACACGCCCTCGCTTCGAGCCCGGCTTCTGGGGTGAACGGGGCATCGAGCGAATCCATCGCGAGGCCAACGGCTGGCCGCACCTGGTGCAGCTACTCGCAGAGCGCGTGGTGGACCGGATGAACGACACCGGCGCTCTGCGGGCCAGCCCCGATCTCCTCGAGCAATCCTTCGACATCGCTGTCGAGCGCGGCCACAACACTCTTTTCGAGCTGATGCAGAAGGAATCCGCACTCCCGGGCGAGTGGGAGTACCTCCTTCGGTTCAAGCGATCCGACGAGCAGCCGCCACCAGAGGACGAAGCGATCGCCCGGTCTCTCCGCCGGCGCTTGCTCATCTCCGAGGACGGCGACCGGTGGCGCTTGGTCGTGCCGTTGATGGCTCGATGGTTGCGGCTGAGAGGGTGAGGCAGAACCATGAAGGCGACGCGCTGGACCTTCGCGACCTCCCAGGATTCAGTCCTGAAGGATCACCGCCACCGGCAGGCAAGGGCCCTACCTCTACCCCGGGCTCCGGGGTCCAGGCGCTAGCCGATCGTGACGGTGATGCCGGCGGCTTCCAAGTCGCCCTTGGCTGACTCGGATCGCTTCTTCGCCCCCTCTACTCCTTGCGGCTGGTAGTAGTGATCGGCGCTCACGGAGATCGAAATGCTCTTGTATCCGAGCTCTTTGAGCATCCCCACCAAGCCGATCAACCGCTCGGTGCAGCCCGTGGTGTTGCGCTTCTGGCAGGTTCCCCGCTTCGTGCTGCAGGGGCTGGCGGTCAGCTCGGTGATCACGAGATGCATCTTCGCGTTCTTGGCCATCGAATCGATGACCGCCTTCAGCGTGTCTGACGGGTTGGGCGGGTACTTTCCCTGGCCGATCCAGAAGGCGCAGTGCTCGACGAAGTCTACGCACGCATCCTCAGCGTGCTCGGTGTCCTCGGCGAAGGTGTAACTCTTGCTCCAGGCGTCACCCACCGAGTACCCATTGACCGTGGCCTTGAGCGAGACTGAGCCGTAGCCGGTCGGCACCTTGAGCTCGTCGAACCCCATCTCGCCGGTCCCGAGCATGCGCTGAACTGCGAAGGAGCGTCGAGCTCGGTGCGCGGCGACGGCTGGCGGCAGCTCAAAAGCCGCCCGCCGCGCCGGCGTGACCACTGCCGCCACGTGCGCCGCGGGTTGGCGGGTGGTTGAAGTCGCCCCGATCCCCTTCGCCTGGGCCGCCGACACCACCGCTCGCAAGTGCGCCGCCGGGCCAACCTTGGCTTGCACGAGCTGACCCACGGCGCGCTGGACGTGAGGCGCCACTGCCCGAAAGCCGCCCGGCGCCGGCTTCGCCTGAAAGGCACCCGACACCGCCTGCAGCACGTGCGGAGCCAAAGGACGCCCACCCATGCCGGAGTGCGGTGAGGATGGGGAACGCGGTTCGTGCTTCCGCGGCATCGATTTTTCCTGACCTCCGAATCATAGCCGGGTTCCCGGGCTGGAGGACGAGGCCAGGCCGGCAGGCGCTTGAGGGCTCTCCTCCACCGCGTCGGCCAGGGCCTCGACCGAGCGCAGCGAGCGGCTGGCGGCCCCCGCGGCCGCGACGGCGAGCACCAGGACCCCGAGCACCATCGAGAGCAGGGCCACGCCGCGGCCGGCGCCGGTGCCGATCCACGGGCCGAGGCTCCCCGCCAAGGCGCCGCCCGGCGCCATCAGCGGCTCGAAGACGTGGTCGGCGAGCGGCCCGGCGAGGAGGGAGGCCAGGGGCACGGCCACCAGCGCCACCGTGCGGCGCAGCGCGAACACGCGCCCCTGGAGGTCGGCCGGCACCTTGCTCTGCCAGATCGCCTGGCTGCAGGCGCTGATCACCGCGAAGGCGCCGAGGAAGACGAAGGCCGCGGCCGCGATCGGCACCGCCTGCGGGCGCGCCCCGGCCGCGATCAGGGCCAGGCCTTGCACCGCGATGGCGGCGAGAATGCCCACCAGGCGCCGCCGCGGCCCGCCCCACACCGCCATCGCGACGCCGCCCAGGATCAGGCCGGCGCTCGCCACCGACATCACCTTGCCCAGCACGCCCATGCCGGCGAAGCCCAGGACCATGGGCTGCAGCAGCACCACGACCATCCCCATCGCGAAGTTGGAGAGCACGAAGAGCACCAGCAGACCGAAGAGGCCGGGCCGCTCGCGGATGTACAGCCAGCCGGAGCGGATCTCGGTGGCCAGCGAGCCGCGGCTGCGGGCGCCCTCGGCACTGGCCTGCGGCGCCGGTATGGCGAGCGGCAGCAGCACCAAGAGCGCGATCACGGCTGCGGCCACCTCGGCGAGGGCCACACCCCGGAGGCCGGCCCGCACCACCAGCACGGCGGCGACCAGCGGCGCCAGGGCCTGGGCCGCGCTCAAGCCTAGTTGGAGGAGGCCGCTGGCGCGGCCGTAGTGGCGCTTGGCCACCAGCACGCTGACCGAGGAGGCGAGCGCCGGCCAGCGCAGGGACTGGAAACAGGCGGAGATCACGAGCACGGCGTAGATCGGCACGATGGGCAGCGGCTGGCGGCCGACGAGCGCCACCATGGCGACGGCGCAGGCACCTGCGCCGATGACGGAGATCATCATCGCCCGCCGGCGATCCCAGCGGTCGACCAGGGCGCCGGCGATCGGGGACATGAGCACGACGGGTGCGGTGGTAAAGAAGGAGACCAGGGCTAGGCGGGTGACGGAGCCGCCGCTCTGGTAGGCGGTGACGCCGAGGGCGAAAGCGGTGGCGTAGTTGCCGAAGGCGCAGAGGATCTGCGAGAGCCAGACGGCGAGGAAGGTGGTCATGGGGCGCTCGCCGTCTGAACGGGCTCGGGGAGACAGCAGGGCCCCTCGCCGGCCTCTCGGGCGCGCACGAAGCGAGGCCGCGGGGCTCCTGGCCGGGGAGCTTGCAGCGAGCGCCGTCCCGGCCGGCCAAAGGCGAAGGTGGCCAGGCGCGAGCGGAACGCAGGCGAGGGCGATCCCTCCCAACCAGCAACCAGCCCGAGCCGGTCCCCGGCCAGAAGCCCCCGGAACCGCCGGGAGCGCGGGGCGGGGGCGACGCTCACCCGCCCTGGGCCTCGTCCAGCCGTGCGCGGAGCGCCTCGGCCAGCGCCGTCACGGGCTCGCCGGTGAGCAGGCTGTAGTGATCGCCGGCGATGGGGACCAGCTCGACGCCGCCGGCGGCGTGAGGAGTCCAATCGGGCGGCTTCGAGCCGTTGGTGGACGGCGCCGCGGCATGGAACAGTGTGAGCTTGCCGGGTACCACCGGCGGCGTGTAGCGCGCCAGAGCCTCGAGGTTCGAGCGGAAGAGCGCAAAGCGAGCACGGGCCTCGGCGAGGCCGAAGTCGGCGGGCAGCAGCCGCGCCGCGATCGCCTGGCCGTGAAGCTTCTCGAAGGCGTCGGGAGCGGCGAACGCCGCGGCGTCGACCTCGAATCTCCTGCCGGAGAGGCGCGACAAATCGTCGGCAAACCAGCCGAGCACCTGCGTCTCGTCCACTGCTTCCGGCAGCCCCAGGGCCGCGGGCGGATAGGCGTCGAGGAGAGCCACCAGCCTCGCCTCCTGGCCCGCGGCCTGGAGCTGGCGCGCCATCTCGACCGCCACCACGCCGCCCATCGACCAGCCGCCCAGCAGATACGGCCCTTCCTTCTGCATGCCTCGCATCGCCTCGACATAGCGCGCGGCCAGGCTTTCGACCGTGCGCCGATCGCCGCCCTCGGCAGCGTCCGGCTCCGGTGCCTCGAGGCCATAAAACGGCTGCTCGGGCCCCAGCCTGCGGGCCAGCTCGGCGTAGCAGAACACGCCGCCGCCGATCGGGTGCACACAGAAGAAAGGCCGACGAGTACCTTTGGCCTGCAAGGGCACGAGGGGTGAAGCACCGCCGGCCCCGGCTCCCTGGCTCGCGCGCACGGCAGCGGCCAGGCGCTCGACCGACCCCTCGGCGAGCAGCACGGCGGGCGAGAGCTGCACGCCGAGCTGGCGCCGTACCCGGCCGATCAGCGCCACGGCGAGCAGCGAGTGCCCGCCCAGATCCAGGAAGCGGTCGGTGACCCCCACGGGGGCGCGGCCCAGCACCTCCTCGTAGATGCGCGCGATCCGCATCTCGAGGCCGTCACGCGGCGGCACGTAGCCGGCGGTCGCGAGCGGCTGCTCCGCTCCGGGCTCCGGGAGCGCCTTGCGGTCCACCTTGCCGTTGGGCGTCAGCGGCAGCTCGGCGAGGGTCACGAACAGCGACGGCACCATGTAGTCCGGCAGCTCGCGGCCGAGGAGAGCGCGCAGCTCGGCCGGCTCGGGCACCATCTCGCCCTCTCGCGGCACCAGGTAAGCAACCAACCTCGCGCCGGCGGCCTCGTCGCGCCGCGCCACCACCACGCCCTGGCCCACGGCCGGGTGTCTCGTCAGCACGGCCTCGATCTCGCCAAGCTCGATGCGGAAGCCACGGATCTTGACCTGGTGGTCGAGCCGGCCCAAGAACTCGATCTTGCTCTGGGCCTCTTCTTCGCCCGGTAGGAAGCGGGCGAGATCGCCGGTGCGGTAGAAGCGCGCGCCGGGCCGCGCCCCTCCACCCATCGACTCGTCTGCGAACGGGTCGGGCAGGAAGCGCTCGGCGGTGAGCGCCGGCCGGCGGAAGTAGCCGCGCGCCACGCCCAGGCCGCCGATCGCCAGCTCCCCCGGCACGCCGCGCGGCACCGGCTCGCCGCGGCGGTCGAGCATTGCGATCCAGGTGTTGTCGATCGGCGGGCCCACCGGCACCGGGCCCTCGCCCGGCTCGACGGCGAGCGCCGCGGACCAGATGGTGGCTTCGGTGGGGCCGTAAAGGTTCCAGAGCTTGCCGACCCGCGGCAGCAGCCGCTCCGCCAGCTCGCGCGGCAGGGCCTCGCCACCGCAGAGCGCTGCGACCCCGCGGGCCGCGCCCTCATCCTGCTGCCAGAGCTCGGACTCGAGGAGCACTCTCCAAGTTGCGGGCGTGGCCTGCATCACGGTGGCCCCGCTCTCCTGGAGCAGCCGCGCCAGGCGCTCGGCGTCGGCGAGCGCCTCGCGCTCGGCCACCACCAGGCGGGCGCCCACGGCGAGCGGCAGCAGCAGCTCGAGGCCGGCGATGTCGAAGGAGAGCGTGGTCACCGCGAGCAGCGTGTCGGCCGCCGTCAGGCCCGGCTCGCGGCGCATCGAGGCGAGGAAGTTGGCTAGCGCCCGGTGCTCGACCTCGACGCCCTTGGGCTTGCCGGTCGAGCCGGAGGTGTAGAGCAGATAGGCGAGGTTCCGGGCTTCGGCGCGCGGGTGACCCGCGGGCAGCCGTCGCGCGCTTCCCTCCTCCACCGCCCGCACCACGGGCACTGCCTGTCCGGCCGCGGCGGCGAGGCGCGCCCCCACCTCGGCAGTCGAGGCATCGACCACCAGGGCGGAGAGCCCCGCGTCCTCGGCCACGTAGGCGAGGCGGTCCAGCGGAAACCCGGGATCGAGCGGCACGTAGGCAGCGCCGGCCTGGAGCACGCCCAGCACTCCCACCACCATCTCGGCCGAGCGCTCGAGGCAGAGGCCCACGCGCTGCTCCGGGCCGATTCCCAGCTCTGCCAGCCGCGCCGCCAGATCCTCGACCTTGGCGGTCACCTCGTCGTAGCTCCACTCCCGGCCGCGGAACACCACCGCCGGCGCCTCGGGCGTCGCCGCCGCCTGCGCCCTGAACAGCTCGTGCGCGAGGCCGAGCGCGCCCGGCTCCTCCGCTCCCGGCTCGACACCGCCCTCCACCACCCGCTCGCCGGCAGGCAGGTGCGGCAGATCGCCGAGCTTGCCCGCCTCGTGGTCCGGTATCGCTTCGAGCAGAGTCGTGAGGCCCCGCACCAGCGTCAGCACATCGGCGCGCTCGAAGCGGTGGCGCTCGTAACCGACCCGCAGGATGAGCTGCTTCTCGTCGGTGGCGATCAACGTCAGGGGGTAGTTGGTGCGCTGGAACACCCCGGTGTTGCTCATCTCGAAGTAGGTGTCCGGGGTGAAGCTCTCGAACACGAACAGGGTCTCGAACAGCGGCTGGCCGCGCGGCACCTCGCTCCAGGCGGCGATCTGGGGGAGCGGCGTGTGCTCGTACCGCCGCAGCTCGAGGAGCTGGAGGAGCAGATCCTTGAGCCAGGGCAGGAGCGGAGCGGCGCGCGGCACCCGCAGGCGCACCGGCAGGGTGTTGATGAAGCAGCCGAGCATGCCGTCGACGCCCGGCAGCGACGCCGGCCGGCCGGCGACAGTGGTGCCGAAGACCACGTCCTCGCGCCCCGCGTAGCGCGCCAGCACGATGGCCCAGGCGCCCTGCACCAGGGTGTTGAGCGTCAGCCGGTTCCTGATCGCGAAGGACTTGATGCGCGCCGTTGCCTCCGGCGAGAGGCGCGCGAGGTCGATGCCCCAGCCGCTCTCGCCGCCTCCCTCTCCCGAAGCGCGGCCGGCGCCCCGGTCGATGGGCAGCGGCGTGGCCGCCCGGGCTCCGGCCAGCGTGCGCCTCCAGAAGGCCTCGGTCTCGCCGACGTCCTGCCGCCGCAACCAGGCGATGTACTCCTTGAACGGCCGCCGGGGCTCGAGCTTGGGCGGCGCGCCGGTGCGCGCCGCCAGGTAGGCGACCGCGATCTCCCGCATCAGGAGGCCCGCCGACCAGCCGTCGATCAGCAGGTGGTGGTAGCTCCAGATGACCTGGTAGCGGCCCTCGCCCAGGCGCAGGATGCCGACCCGCATCAGCGGCGCCCTGGCGAGCTCGAAGCCGCGCCGCCGGTCCGCCGCGGCGTACTCCGCGATGCGTTCTTCCTGCTCCTCGGCCGCCAGCGCCCGCCAGTCCTGACGATCGACCGGCAGCTCGACCTTCTTGTGCACCACCTGCACCGGCTCCTCGAGGTTCTCCCACAGGAAGCCGGTGCGCAGGATCGGGTGGCGGTCGATCAGCGTCTGCCAGGCCTGGACGAAGGCGTCGGGGTCGAAGCCTTCGCGGTAGGCGACGTTGAACTGCTCGAAGTACATGCCGGAGGCCGGCGCCGACAGGACGTGGAACAGAATGCCCTGCTGCACCGGCGACGTCTTGTAGACGTCTTCGACATGCTCGCGGCTCATTTAGCAGCAACCTCACCGAGCTGGGAGAAGACCTCCTCGAGCTCGGCGCCCTCCAGGCTGACGCCGGCGAGGTCGTCGCTCGCTACCGCCGCCGCTTCGACCGGCGACGCGGTTTCCTGGAGCATGGCCTCCATCGGCGCCAGCAGGGCCGCCAGCTCGGCGATCGTCTGGTGCTCGAAGAGCTGCTCGGGCGACAGCTCGAGGCCCGCGTCGTTGGCACGCGCCACGAGCTGGATACCCATCACCGAGTCGCCGCCGAGGTCGAAGAAGTTGTCCTGGACGCCGATCTGCTCGATGCCCAGCGAGCCCTTCCAGATCTCCGCCAGCTTCTCCTCGACCGGGTTGCGAGGCGCGATGAAGGCCGTGGCCAGGCTCGGCCGGGCGTGCGACGCGCGCTTCGCCTGGCCGCCGTCGGCGCGCCCGGCGAGGCTGGCGCGGGTCATCGAGTTGATCTGCTCGAAGAGGAAGTGCAGATCCTTGGCCGTGGTGGCGAGCTGCGCGAACCGGCGGTCCCGCGCCAGCACCCGCCGCAACGCCTCCACGCCCTCGTGCGGCAGGATGCCCCCGCCCGCGTCCGGGTCGAAGCCGCCGTCGGAGCTCGCGGCGGGCGCGGCGGCCGACGCGGCGCGCGCCGGCTGGACCGCGGGCTCGGTCTCGGGGGCGGCCGACGCCGGACGCCCGGTGGCCTCGGCGGAGCGACGCAGCGCATCCACCGCCTCGCCCACCCGCTTGAGCGTGAAGTGGTCGATGCGCACCAGCTCCTCGCCGCTCTCGTCGAGCAGCGACACGTCGACCGACAGCGTTTCCTTGCTGCCGCCGTCGCGCTGCCGGCGCAGGTAGCTGTAGATCTTCGCCGGCAGAGCCTTGCGTGCTTCCAGGCGCTTGTAGGAGAGCGGCAGGAAGTTGCCTTCCTCGATGAAGCCGAGGATGCCGGTGGCGACGTCGACCATCGCCGGGTGCAGGCCGAAGCTCGCCGACTCGGCCACGAACTCCGCCGGCAGCTCGAGCACGGCCAGGGCTTCGTCGCTTCCCCCTTCTCCGGCGCCTCTACCGATATGGACGCGCTTCAGGCTCTGCCATCGCGGCCCCCAACGCACCACCCCGCCCTCTCCCATCATCACCGGCTCGTTGAACTCCACCGTCTGGCCGTTGCAGCGCGCGAGCAGCTCCGCGACGTCGAAGCGCCGCCCAGGCTCGCCGGCCGCGCCCGACTGGGCTGCGCTGGCTTGGGCCGGCGCCGGCCCCACCTTGCCGCGCACGTGCGCCTGCCAGGTGGCCTCGCCGCCCGGGCTCTTCGGCGCGCCCTTGCTGGCGACGCGGAAGCTGAAGCCCTCGCCCTCCTTCTCCAGCGTGGTGCGCACCTCCTTGCTCTCGCCCTCGGCCAGCATCAGCGGCCCGAGGAAGAACACGTCGCGCAGCTCGACGCCTCCCAGGCCGGCGTGTTGCTCGAAGATCGACGCGTGGTGCTCGAAGGCCGCGCGGGCGATCTCGAGATAGGTGGTGCCAGGCACCGTCGGGGTGCCCAGCACGCGGTGCTCGGCCGCCACCCAGTGGCGGTCGGTCGAGAAGTGGGTGACGTAGATCGCCTCCGCCGCGCTCTCGAAGGTCGAGCGGTCGAGCAGCGGATGCAGCGGCTCGGCCGGGATCGCCTGCTCCTGGCTGCCGGCCGCCGCGGCTCCGCCACCCGGGATCAGGCCGGCGTCCACCGCCATGCCCACCTCTCCCCAGGCGCCCCAGTTGATGGAGATCACCCGCGTGCCGCGGGCGCCGGCGCGCGACTGCGCGAAGGCGTCGAGGAAGGAGTTGGCGGCGCAGTAGTCCACCTGCCCGAAGCCGCCCGCCAGCGCGATGGTCGACGAGCAGAGGACGAAGAAATCGAGCGGCCTGCTGCCGAGAGCGCGCCCGAGCACGCGGTCGAGCACCAGCGTGCCGCGCAGCTTGGGCGCCAGCAGGGCGGCCGCGGTCTCCGGCGCCTTGAGCTGCAGCAGGCCGCGGCCGGCGAGGCCGGCGGCGTGGATGGCGCCGTCGATGGTGCCGAAGCGGGCGAGCGCCTGCTCGACCGCGGCGGACACCTGGGCCTCGTCGGCCACGTCGGCGGTCACCACCTCCACCTCGGCGCCCATCGCCTCGAGCTCCTTGAGCTTGGCGAGCCGGCGGCTGATGCGGTCGCGAGCGCCGTGCTTCTCGATCCAGGCGTCCCACTCACTGCGCGGCGGCAGGGCTGTGAAGCCCATCAGCACCAGCCGGGCGCGCAGCTCGCGGGCCAGGAACTCGGCGAAGGTCAGGCCGATGCCGCCCAGGCCGCCGGTCACTAGGTAGACGCCCTTTTCCTTGAGCTGCACTCCGGCGGCGCCCACCGGGCCGAGCTTCACCGCCTCGTAGGAGCGCACCCAGCGGTCGTCGCCGCGCCAGGCGACGATCGGCGCCACGGCCGGCACCTCGAACATCTCGGCGAGCAGGCGGTCGACGAGAACATCGTCCTCCACCGCGCCTTTCTCCGGCAGCTCGAGGTCGATCGCGAGGCAGCGCAGGTTGGGGTACTCCTGCGGAATCACCTTGGCCGGGCCCTGCAGCATCGCCTTCTCCGGTGCGAGATAGCGCTCTCCCGCCACCCGGTGCAGGTTGTTCGACACCACACCGATCGAGATCGGCTGCCGCACTCCGGCCTTGCCCACCGCCTGGGCGAGGAAGTACAGGCTCCAGAAGCTCCTCGCCTCGGCATCGGGAAGGCTCTCGACGGTCAGCTCGCCGGCCGCGGTCACGTTCCACAGGTGGAGCACTCGCGAGGGAATCCCGCCGGCCGCCGCGAGGTCGGCGAGCAGGGCGTCGTAGTCCTTGCCGTGGCCTGGAGCGAGCGCGTAAGAGCCGGCGCCGAGCTTGGCGAAGGCCTCGCCCACGGCGACCGTGGCCACCGAGTGGCCCAGGCTGCGCAGCCGCTCCACCACCCGCTCCCCCAGCCCGCGGCCGTCGAGGAACACCAGCCAGGAGCCGGGCTCGGCGGCGACATCGGACGCGCCCTCGGCCCATGCGTCGGGCAGCGAGGGCGGCCCGGAGGGCTTCCAGTACGGGGCGTAGAACCAGTCGGCGATGTCCTCCTTCTTCTTGACCGCCTTGCCGAGGCCGGCGAGCGCGGCCAGGTCGCCGGGCTCCACCCAGTAGCGCTGGCGCTCGAACGGGTAGCCGGGCAGCGACACGCGACGGCGCTGCTCGCGCCGATAGAGCTTGCCGAAGTCCACCGGGACGCCCGCCGCCCACATCTCGCCCAGGGCGCGCAGCGCGAAAGCCAGGTCGTGCTGCTTGTCTTTGGGATGGCGCAGCGAGGAGAGCGCCGGCTGCGCCTTGGGGCGCGCCGGGTGCTGGCGCGCGAAGGTGGCGAGGGTCTTGCCCGGGCCCACTTCGAGCAGGCAGCGCTCGGGCTGCTTCAGCAGCTCGGCCAGGCCGTCCGAGAAGCGTACCGCCTGCCGCAGGTGCCGCGCCCAGTAGGCCGGGTCGGTGGCCTCGGCGGCGGTGATCCAGGTGCCGGTGACGTTCGAGACGTAAGGGATCTTCGGCGCCGCGAGCTCGAGCCCCGAGAACTCCTGGATGAACGGCGCCAGGATGGGCTCCATCATCGGCGAGTGGAAGGCGTGCGAGGTGCGCAGACGCGAGGCTGCAACACCCTTCTCCTTGAGGCGCCGCTCCAACTCGTCGATGCCGGAGTCGGGGCCCGAAGCCACCAGCCGGTTGGGAGCGTTGAGCGTGGCGATCGACAAGCCCTCGGGCAGCAGGGCGGAGAGATCCTCCTCGGTCAGCGGCACGCCGATCATCGAGCCGCGCGGCAGCCCGTGCATCAACCGGCCGCGCGCCGCCACCAGCTTCAGGGCGTCGGGCAGCGTGAACACGCCGGCGAGCGTCGCCGCCACGTACTCGCCGATCGAGTGGCCGATCATCGACTCCGGCTGAATCCCCCAGTCCATCCACAGCTTGGCGAGCGCGTGCTCGATCACGAACAGCGCCGGCTGCGTGACGTAGGTCTCGGCCAGCTTCTTCTCCGCCTCCTCGGTCGCGCCCGCGGGATAGAGCACTTCGCGGAGGTCGAAGCCGAGGTGCGGTAGCAGCAGCTCGCAGGCACGGTCGATCTCGGCGCGGAAGACGGGCTCGCTCTCGTAGAGGTCCCGGCCCCCCTCATACAGGCCCCGGCCCATATTGGGATACTGGGCGCCCTGGCCCGAGAACAGGAAGGTGACCGGCCGGTTCTTGATCTCCGGGATGGCGGTCACCGAGCTGTCGCGGTCGAGGGCGCGGAGGGCCCGCACCGCGTCCTCGTGGCTCTCGGCCACCACCGCGCGGCGCACGTCGAAGGGCCGCCGGCCGAGCGCCAGCGTGTAGGCCGCGTCGGCGAGCGCCACCTCGCGGTGAGCGTCGAGGTGGGAAGCCAAATTGCCGGTCATCGCCTCCAGAGCGTCCTGTGAGCGGGCGGCGAGCGTCAGGAGCTGCCACGGCCGCGAGGGGCCGGAAGGCGCCGGTGCCGGCGCCTCCTCGACGATCACGTGGGCGTTGGTGCCGCCGACGCCGAAGGCCGAGATCCCCGCCCGCCGCGGCACGCCGTCCGCCACCTCCCACGGCCGGTGCTCGGTGTTGACGTAGAACGGGCTCTCCGGCAGATGGCACTCGGGGTTCGGCTCGTCGAACAGCAGGCTGGGAGGGATCTCCTTGTGCTCCAGCGCCAGCACCGTCTTGATCAGGCTGGCGGCGCCGGCCGCGGCCCCCAGGTGGCCGATGTTGGTCTTCACCGAGCCCAGGGCGCAGAAGTTCTTCTTCTGGGTCTGCTCGCGGTAGACGCGGGTCAGCGCCGTGACCTCGATCGGGTCGCCCATCTGGGTGCCGGTGCCGTGGGCCTCGACGTAGCTGATGGTCTCCGGGTGCACCTCGGCGGTGAGCAGGGCCGCCCGCACCACGCGGGTCTGGCCGTCGACGCCCGGCGCCGTGAAGCCCACCTTGCTGGCGGCGTCGTTGGTGACCGCCGAGCCGCGGATCACGGCGCGGATGGCGTCGCCGGCGGCCAGCGCGTCGTCCAGCCGCTTGAGCACCACCACCCCCACGCCGCTCGAGAACATGGTGCCGCGAGCCTTGGCGTCGAAGGTGCGGATGTGGCCGTCCGGCGAGTAGATCTGGCCCTCGGTGTGTACGAAACCCACCTCCGGGATGCGGATGCCCACGCCGCCGGCGAGCGCCAGGTCGCAGTCGCCGGAGAGCAGGCCCTGGCCGGCCAGATGCACAGCGACCAGCGCCGTCGAGCAGGCGGTCTGCACCGTGATGCTGGGCCCGCCCAGGTCGAGCTTGTAGGAGACCCGCGTCGCCACGTAGTCCTTGTCGTTGGCCACCTGCACCGTGAAGTCGCTGACCTCGGCGACCAGCGCCGGGTTGGAGTACAGGTTGTTGAGATAGCCGGGCATGCGGGCTCCGGCGTAGACGCCGACCACGCCGGGGAAGCGCTCGGTGTCGCAGCCTGCGTCCTCCAGCGCGTGCCAGGAGCTTTCGAGGAAGACGCGCTGCTGCGGGTCGATGACCTCGGCCTCGCGCGGGCTGATGCCGAAGAACCCGGCGTCGAACCACTCACTGCGGTTGAGCTCGCGCGCCGCCTTGACGTAGCCGGGGGCGCGGAGCTGGCGCAGGTCGGCGCCGCGCGCCTCGAGCTCCGTCTCGGTGAAAAAGGTGAGGGTCTCGACGCCCTGCTTCAGGTTGCTCCAAAAAGTCTCGAGGTCGTCGGCGCCGGGGAAACGGCCCGCCATGCCGACGATCGCGATCTCGAGGCCCGTTCTCTCCTGAGACATGGGGCGCTCCTGGGAACCGGCGTGCCGATCGCCGCCGGGGGTCTCTCTAGGGTTCTCCGAATTGCTCATCTCGTGCTCCCGAAGGTTGGGTTCCGAGGCCGGCGCCTGCCAGGTTGCGGGACCGCTGCTTCAAGCGGTTCCGACCCTGCTTCAGGCGCTCGCCCCATTGCTCGTCGTCGACCGTTGCCTGCCGCGCCGCCTCGGCCGGCGCCAGATGCCGGGCCAGGTCGCGGATCGTGGGATGGTCGAAGAGGTCGACCATCGCCACCGGGCGGCTGAACGCCTGCTGCAGCCGGCTCTGCAACTGCACCAGCAGCAGCGAGTTGCCGCCCATCTCGAAGAAGTTGTCCTCCACCCCCACGTGCTCCACCTGCAAGAGGTCGCGGAACAGGCCGAGCACGATGCGCTCGGCCTCGGTCTGCGGCCCCTGTTGCGCGCGGCCGTCGGGCTTCGTGTCGCTCATCTTTTTCAATGCCTCCCGATCCACCTTGCCGTTGGGGGTCAAGGGCAGCCTGTCCAGCAGCACCAGGGCCGCCGGCACCATGTAGGCCGGCAGCTTTTTGCGCAGCGCCTCCTTGATCTCGGCCGCCGCACTGTCGCCGGCCGCCGACTCCGCACCCGGCGCCTCGCCGCGCGCCCGGTCGTGCGCGGCGACCACGTACGCCACCAGGCGCGCGTCGCCGGCCGGCGCCGGCTTGAGCAGCACCACCGCCTCCACCACCCCCGGCAGGCGGCCGATCGCGGCCTCGATCTCGCCGAGCTCGACGCGGAAGCCGCGCACCTTCACCTGCTTGTCGGCGCGGCCCACGAACACCACCTCGCCGTCGGGCAGGTAGCGGCCGAGGTCGCCGGTGCGATAGAGGCGGTCGCCTTCCGGCCCGCCCGGCGCCGCGAAGGGGTTGGCGAGGAACTTCTCGGCGGTGAGCTCCGGGTCGTCGAGGTAGCCCGCCGCGAGGTGGGGGCTCCGCATGTAGATCTCGCCGAGCTCGCCCACGCCGGCGAGCTGCCCGTGGCGGTTGACCACCAGCACTTGCACGTCCTCCATGCCGGCGCCGCAGGGCAGCACCTGCTTGGCCCGCTCGCCGCCCGCCGGCGGCGCGCCGGCGGTGGCCGCGCCGCCGAGGCCGAGGTCCACCACGTGGTAGGAGACGGCGCGCTGGGTCTCGGTCGAGCCGTAGAGGTTGACCACTGTCACCCCCGGCGCCAGGTCGCGGATGCGGCCGGCGTCGCGGCGGGTGAGCACGTCGCCCACCAGCAGCACGAAGCGCAGGTGGACGACCTTCTCGTTGGCGCCCGAGGCGCCGGGCTCGGTCAGCACCTGTCCCATGGCCGGCGTCAGGTGCGCCACCGACACCGCCTGCCGCGCCATCCACGCCGCGGCGCCGCCCGCCACCAGGATCTCGCCGGGGTCGGGGACGCAGATCGCGGCGCCCAGGAAGAACGGCGTGAAGAGGTCGCGCTGCAGGGGGTCGTGCGCCAGGCCCGAGAGCAGGCTGAAGCGGTCGCCGGCCTCGAGGCTGAACCGGCGGCACTGCCAGGGCAGGAAGTGGGTCAGCGGCCCGTGACGGCCCACCACGCCCTTGGGCACGCCGGTCGAGCCCGAGGTGAAGCCCAGGCAGGCCGGGCTGTCCGGCCCCACCTCGACGGCCGGCGGCGAGGGCGGATACGCGGCGAGCTGCGCTCCGGTCGCGGCATCGCCGATCGGCGGCAGCGCCACCATTGGGCAGGCTAGCTCCTCGGCCAGGAAGCGCTCGAGCCCGGCCGGCAGCAGCCCAGCCAACTCCAGGCGCACGAACGCCCGGGGCCTCGCGAGGCGGAGCATCTGCGCCAGGCGCTCCTCGGGGTAGGCGGGATCGAGCATCACGAAAGCGCCGCCGGCCTTGAGCG
This sequence comes from Thermoanaerobaculia bacterium, assembly GCA_044869805.1. Classification (GTDB taxonomy): domain Bacteria; phylum Acidobacteriota; class Thermoanaerobaculia; order Multivoradales; family SZUA-115; genus CAWDVR01. Next base: position 49,514 of record JBIOXV010000064.1, read on the forward strand.
CGCCGAGCACGGCCCAGGCCACGGCACCGCTGCGGTGCGCATAGATCGCCACCGGGTCGCCGGCCGCCACGCCGAGCGCGATCAGGCAATGGGCCAGGCGGTTGCTCTCCGCCTCCAGCCGGCCGTAGCTCCAGGCCGCGCCCTGCTCCTGGAGGGCGATGCGGTCGGGCCGCTCGTGGGCCTGGCGCGAGGCGAGCTCGTGGATGGCGCCGTTCCAGGCGTCCGAGAGCGGTGCCGCGGGGTCGGGCAGCGCTGGGCGCGCGGGCTCGCTGATCAGCGAGACGGCGCCGATCTCGGCGCCGGGGTCGGCCGTCAGGGTCTCGAACAGCGCCACGAGCTGGCGCCCCAGCTCGGCGACGCGCGCGCTGCTGAACAGCTCCGCGTTGTAGACCAGGTGCAGCGTGATCTCCTCGCCCTCGGCGCCGGCGATCGGTTGCGCGTAGACCGTGAGGTCGAACTTCGACGGCACCTCGGGCGGCGCCAGCAGGCCGATCTCCAGGCCCGGCAGCCGCTCATCGACCGCCGGCAGGTTGAGCATGTTGAAGAACACCTGGAACAGCGGCGTGCGCGACAGGTCACGCTCCGGCTTGAGCTCGTCGAGCAGCTTCTCGAACGGCAGGTCCTGGTGCGCGTAGGCGGCGAGCGCGGTCTCGCGCACGCGGTCGATCAGCGCCTCGAAGCTCGGCCGGCCCGAGAGGTCGGTGCGCAGCACCAGCGTGTTGAGGAACATCCCGATCAGACCTTCGAGCGCGCCGCGGTTGCGGCCGGCGATCGGCGTGCCGACCACCACGTCCTCTTCGCCGGAGAGCCGCGCCAGGAGCGCCTTGAAGCCGGCCAGCAGGGCCATGAACAGCGAGGCGTTGCGGCGCTCGGCGATCTGCGTGAGTCGGGCCACCAGCGCTGCGGGCAAGGTCAGCAGGTGGCTGCCGCTCGAGTAGGTGCGCACCGCGGCCCGCGGCCAGTCGGCCGGAAGCTCGAGGCCCTGGGGCGCCCCGGCGAGCTGGCCCCGCCAGTAGGCGAGCTGGCGCTCCAGCTCTGCGCCCGCGAGGAACCGCCGCTGCCAGAGCGCGAAGTCCGCGTACTGCAGCGGCAGCGGCGGCAACGGTGACGGCCGGCCTTCGAGGAGTGCTTCGTAGAGGCCGGCCAGCTCGCGCACCAGGATGGTGATCGACCAGCCGTCGACCGCGATGTGGTGCCCGTCGAGCAGCAGGTGGTGCTCGCCGGCGGAGAGCCGCAGCAGGGCCGCGCGCAGCAGCGGCCCGCGGGCCAGGTCGAAGGGCCGCGCCGCCTCGGCGCCGCGCAGGCACTCGGCCTCCAACGCGGCGGCCGCCGGCGGCAAGCACGAGAGATCGACCGCCGGCACGGGGAAGCGGACCTCCGAGGCCACCCGCTGCGAGGGCCGTCCGCCGGCGCTCGAGAAGGTGGTGCGCAGGCTCTCGTGGCGGCGCGCCAGCGCGGCGAAGCACGCCGCCAGCGCGCGCGGTGCGAGGGTGCCGGTCAGGCGCAGGGCGGTGGGCACGTTGTAGGCCGCGTTGCCGGGCTCGAAGAGGTCGAGGAACCACAGCCGCTCCTGGGCGAAGGAGAGCGGCAGCTCGGCGGGGCGGGGGCCGGCCACCAGGGGCGGCTCGGCGGTGGTTCCGGTGCCCGGCGCGGCCGCCGCGCCGTCGATGCGGCTGGCGAGCGCCGCGACGGTCGGCGCCTCGAATACGGTGCGTAAAGGCACGTCGGCGCCCAGCTCTTCTCGCAGGCGCGACACCAGGCGGGTGGCCGAGAGCGAGTGCCCACCGAGCCGGAAGAAGCTCTCCTCGACACCCACCGTCTCGGCACCGGCGCGCTCTCCGAACAGCACCTCGGCGAAGAGCCGCGCCAGCGTCTCTTCGGTCGGCGTGCGCGGCGCCATGCGGCCGGGCTCGCCTGCCACCACCGGCTCGGGCTCGGGCAGGGCCTTGCGGTCGACCTTGCCGTTGGCGTTCAGGGGCAGGGCTGCCAGCCTCACGAGCTGCGTCGGCACCATGTAGTCCGGCAGCCGGGTGCTCAGGAAGGCCGCGAGCTCCGCCGTCGTGGGCTCGGCGGGCGCGTCGGGCGCCACCCCACACTTCGCCGACACATAGGCCACGAGGCGCGCCGTGCCGCTCGCGTCCTGGCGCGCCACCACCACCGCCTCGCGCAAGGCCGGGTGCGAGAGCAGCACGGCCTCGATCTCCCCCAGCTCCACCCGGAAGCCGCGCACCTTCACCTGGTGATCGATGCGACCCAGGAAGTCCAGCCGCCCGTCCGGCAGGAAGCGGACTCGATCGCCCGTGGTGTACATGCGCGCCCCCGGCCGCTCAGACAGCGGATCGGGCACGTAGCGCTCGGCGGTCAGCCCCGGCCGTGCGTGGTAGCCGCGGGACACGCCTTCGCCCGCCAGGTAGAGATGCCCGGGCACTCCTGGCGCCGCGGGCTGGAGGCGCGTGTCGA
>JBIOXV010000065.1:0-27110 GCA_044869805.1 Thermoanaerobaculia bacterium
GGCCACCCGGAGCCATCGATGACCAACCGCCGCCCTGCCGGGGCCCGTTGCTCGCGCTTTGTCTTGCGCGCACGCCCTGGTCTGCAGTCCCGGAGTGCCGGCTTCGGCCTGGCCGGGCTCGCCCTGCTCGCGGCAGGGTGTGGCGCCGAGAGCGCTCCCGTGGCCCGGGTCAGCGTGCCGCGCCCGGAGGTCTCCCTGGCCTATGGCCGGCCTGTCGCGGTCGAGACGAGCTGGGAGATGGTCGGCGCGGGGCCGCCCGCCGGCGGCGCGCCGCAGGTCTTCGTGCACCTCTGGGGGCCGGGAGGCGAGCTCGAGCGCACCTTCGACCACACCCTGCCCTTCGCCTGGCAGGCGGGCGTCACCAGGTCCCACTCGATCGAGCTCTGGCAGTCGCTGCAGGACCCGCCGCTCGCCCCGGGCTCCTACTCGCTGAGCCTCGGCGTGTACGACCCAACGACGCGGGAGCGCTGGCCCCTCTCGGTGGGCGGCGACGACAGCCCGAGGCGCGAGTACCGGCTGGCCAGGGCCGAGGTGCCCGCGGGCAGCGCCGACACGCCGCGCCTGGAGTTCGGCGCGGGCTGGCTGGCGCCGGAAACGAGCGCCGACCGCCAGGTGCTGGTGCACCGTTGGCTCGCGGACCGAGGGTCGCTCCGCATCCCGAACCTGATGGCCGCGGTCGACCTCGACCTGTGGCTGACGCTGCCGCGCCTGGCCGAGGCCCAGCACCGCCTGAGCTACGAGGAAGGTGCCTCGACGCCGCGGCTGAGCGTGACCTCGGCCTGCCTGGCGGCCCCCGCGGTGGTCGAGGGCTTCGGCGCCCACCGCCTGCGCCTGGCGCTGCGGCCCCCGGCAGACGCCAACGGGGGCGGCGCGCCCGGCTGCGGGATCGAGATCGATGCCAACTTCACCTACCTGGACCTCCAGCACCTGGTACGGCGGTCGGCGGACCTCGGCGTGGTGCTCTGGCAGCCGGCTTGAGGGCCCGCGCTCCGGCGGCCCGCGCTCTGGGGGCCAGCGCCCCGGTGATGGTGGTGGTGGGCACCCGCCCCGAGGTGATCAAGCTGGCGCCGGTGGTGGCGGCCCTGCGCCGCCAGGGAACGCCGACCTTCCTGCTCTCGACTGGCCAGCACCGCGAGATGCTGGCCCAGATCCTGGCCGTGTTCGATCTCGAGCCCGACCGCGACCTGGCCGTGATGCAGCCCGACCAGTCCCTCGCCGGGCTATCGGCCTCGCTGCTGGCGGCGGCCGACCCGCTGCTCGCCGAGCTGGCGCCGAGCTGGGTCGTGGTGCAGGGCGACACTACGAGCGTGGCCATGCTGGCGCTCGCCGCCTTCTACCGCCAGATCCCGGTGGCGCACGTGGAGGCGGGGCTTCGCACCCACCTGCGCTACGACCCGTTCCCGGAAGAGATGAACCGCACGCTCCTGGGCAGCCTCGCCGACCTCCACTTCGCGCCCACGCCGCGGGCGCGGGAGAACCTGCTCGCCCAGGGCGTGCCGGAGGAGAGAATCGAGCTGGTCGGCAACACGGTGGTCGACGCGCTACGCGGCATGGCGCCGCGGGTGGCCAGCCGGCCGTTCGCGGAGTTCGGCCTGCCGGGCCTCGACGAGGCGCTCGCCGCCGGCCGGCGCCTGGTGCTGGTCACCGGCCACCGCCGCGAGAGCTTCGGCGCCGGCCTGCGCGGCCTGTGCTCGGGCCTGGCCCAAATTGCGCGCCGGCACGCCGGCGAGGTCGAGATCGTCTACCCCGTGCACCTCAACCCCAACGTGCGCGCCGCGGCCTACGAGGTCCTGGCCGGCATCGACAACGTGCGGCTCCTCGAGCCTCTCGACTACGCCGCCTTCGTGCGCCTGCTGGCGGCGGCGGCGCTGGTGATCACCGACTCCGGCGGGGTGCAGGAGGAGGCCGCGTCGCTCGGCATCCCGGTGCTGGTGACCCGCAGGACGAGCGAGCGCCTGGAGGCGGTCGAGGCGGGGGTGGCCGAGCTGGTGGGTACGGACGCGGCGCGCATCGCCGAGGCCGCCGGGCTGCTGCTCGACGACGCCGCGCTCCATGCCCGGCGCGCCGTGCCGACCGACGCCTTCGGCGACGGCCATGCCGGGGAGAGGATCGCGGCGCGGCTGGCGCACGGGGCCGACTCGGCGGTGAGCGGCGCAGGATGATGGAGAGCGGCCTTCGCTCGGCCGGTGAGGCCACGTCCGCGGCTGGGAGCACAGCGGCGCCCGGGCCGCAGACCGTGGCGGTGAGCGTCGATCTCGACGCGCCGCTCGACTACTGCCGCTTCTACCGCCTGGCCGCGGAGCCGCCCTCCGAGCCCTTCCTGGCCGAGGCGTTGCCGCGCCTGCTCGACCTCTTCGCCGCGCTCGGCGTCCGCGCCACCTTCTTCGCCATCGGCCGCGACGCGGGCGGCGCCGAGGCCGGGCGCCTGCTGCGCCGCGCGGTGGCCGAGGGCCACGAAGTCGCGAACCACAGCCACACCCACCCGCACGCCTTCCGCGCGCTGCCGCGCGCCGCCAAGCAGCGCGAGATCGACGACGCCGGCCAGCGGCTGGAGGAGGCGACGGGGCAGCGCGTGGTCGGTTTCCGCTGCCCGGCCTACGACCTCGACCGCGAGCTCCTCGACCTGCTGCTCGAGCGCGGCTACCGCTACGACTCCTCGCTCAACCCGACGCCGTTCCTGGTGCCCATGAAGTGGGTGATCCAGTGGCGCGCCCGGCGCTGGCACGTGGGCCTGGGCAAGGTGTGGCACGGCTGGGGCCGGCGCCGGCCGTACTTCCTGTTCCGCCGGGGCGCCGCCCTGCGCGAGTCGCGCCGCCGGCCGCCGGGGCCGCACCTGGTCGAGCTGCCCTTGTCGGTGGTGCCCGGCCTGCGTTTCCCGTTCTACGGCACCATCTCGCAGATCCTTCCCGAGCGCTGGTTCCGGTTCGGCCTCGCGGCGCTGCGGCGCGGCCGGCTGCCGATCAACTACAGCCTGCACGCCGCCGAGGTGGCTTCGCTCGAGGCTGCCGAAGCCGAGCTGCACCGGGCGGTGCCGGGCTACGCGGCGCCAGTCGCGGAGCGGCGGGCGCGGCTCGCCCTGACGCTCGCGGCCGTGGTGGCAGGAGCGCGGTCGCTGACCCTCGCCGAGCTGGCGGGGGAGGTGTCCCGGGCCCGGGCCCCGGAGGCAGGATCGTGAGCGAGCCCTTGCGACCCGCGGAGTCGGCGACCGCGGGCCTGGTGGTGCGTGCCCTGGCACCTGGCGACGTCGAGAGCCTGTGCAAGCTGCTCACCGAGAGCTTTCGGCGCGAGTACGAGGAGCAGGGCCTCGACGTGTGGGGCTTCCGCCGCCACTACCGGCTGGTGGCCTGGGCGAACCGGGTGCTGGTGCCGCTGGGGCTGGACTTCTTCCAGGTTTCGGTGGCGGTCGACGGCCGCGACGTGAAAGGCACGCTCGCCTCCTTCCGCGCCGACGCCGGCGCCTGGTACCAGGGCTTCGGCGCCGTGGCCCCGGAGCTGCGCGGCCGCGGGGTATACAAGCGGCTGATCCGGCGCACCCTGGAGCAGGTGGCGGCGCGCGGTGGCAGGGTGGGCGGCGGCGAGATCCGCATCGACAACCAGGGCGCGCTGCGGCCCTACCGCGACGCCTTCGGCACCGAGGTGCTGCCGCTCCTCAACCTCTTCCTGGCGAAGCCCGAGGCGATCCCGGAGCCCGCCGTGCCGGTGGCGCTGAAGCCGATCTCCGCCGCCGAGCTCGACCGCCTGCCCGAGGCGCCGCGTCTCCGCGCCCGTTTCCGCGGCGGCTTCCTCGTCGAGCGCGAGCTGCGCCGTGGCCTCGTCTCGGCCGTGGTGCGCTGGTTGCTGCCGCCGCTCACCGTGGCCTCCTACGCGTTGGTAGAGGAGGGCCGGCTCGCCGCCTTCGCCCGCGTGCGCACCCACTGGCCGGGGCGGATCCGCGCCCTCGATGTGGTCTACTTCGCTCCCGAGATGTCGCACCAGCGCGCGCGTGACGCGCTGCTCACGGTCCTGGCGCGCTACAAGCGGAAGACCCCGCTCATGCTCCGCGTCTACGTCGAGCAAGGCGACGCGCGGCTGGAGGCGATCTGCCGCGAGCTGGGCTTCCGGCTGCTGGCGGCGGTGTACCCGATCCGCACCGACGTCGCCGCCGCCCTGGCGCGCACCGACGCGCAGGGCCGTCCGCTCGCGCCGGAGCAGAGCCCTGCGACGGGAGCCTCCCGATGAGCGGTGCGCCCCTCGCCCGCTCGGCCCCGCCTGCGCCCAAGGCGCCGGCCGTGCCCGAGGCCCCGGCCGGCGCGGCCCGCGAGCGCCGCCGCCAGCACATCTGGGTGGTGCTGCCGGCCTACAACGAGGCGCAGAGCCTTCCGGCGCTGCTGGCGGCGATCGACGAGTCGATGTTCGAGGCGGGCCTCGCCTACCGCGTGCTGGTGATGGACGACGGCAGCACGGACGGCACCGCCGAGGTGGCCGAGCGGCTGGCCCGCGAGCTCGGCCTGCCGCTCGCCGTCGAGCGCCACCCGGTGAACCTCGGCCTCGGCATGACCATCCGCGACGGCCTGATCAAGGCCGCCGAGCAGTCGGACCGCAAGGACATCCTGGTCACCATGGACGCCGACAACTCGCACTCGCCGGAGCTCATCCAGCGCATGGTGCGCCTCGCCCGCGAGGGCCACGACGTGGTGATCGCCTCGCGCTACCGGCCGGGCAGCAGAGTTCGGGGCGTGCCCTTCCTGCGCCGCGTGCTCTCCTACTGGGGCGGCTGGCTCTTCCGGCTCGCCTTCCCAATCCCCGGCGTGCGCGACTACACCTGCGGCTACCGCGCCTACAAGGCGCAGGTGGTGAAGGCGGTGGTGGAGCGCCACGGCGCCGAGTTCTTCGACCAGGAAGGCTTCCAGGCCATGGTGGACATCCTGCTCAAGCTGCGGCGCGAGGATCTGATTTTCGGCGAGGTGCCGCTGGTGCTGCGCTACGACCTCAAGGAAGGCGCCTCGAAGATGAAGGTGGCGCGGACGATCTGGAATACGCTGGGCCTGATGGTGAAGCGCCGCTTTCGCTCGTAAGGGACTCTGCTGCACGCGACGATTCCTTCCCGAGCTCTGATCCTGTCCCCGTGCCCGACTTCGAGCAGCAGTACTTCGCCGACAACTACCGCGACTACGCGGCCCAGAACCCGCCCCGCAAGCTCGGCTTCTACGCGCGCTCGATCGAGCGCTTCGCGCCCGCGGCGCGGCCCCTGGAGCTGCTCGACGTGGGCTGCGGCCTGGGCCGCTTCCTGGCCTACCTCGCGGCGCGCGGCGGCTACCGGCTGCACGGCACCGACCTGTCGCGTTACGCCATCGAGGAGAACCGCGAGGCATGGCCGGGGGTGGACTTCCGCCAGGCCGCGGCCGGCGAGCGGCCGTACCCGGACGCCTCGTTCGACGTCATCACCAGCCTGGACGTGATCGAGCACGTGCCCGATCTCGCGGCGGTGGGCGAGGCAGTGGCGGCAATGCTCAGGCCGGGCGGGCTCTTCGTGTTCGTGGTGCCGGTCTACGACGGGCTCTCCGGCCCCCTGATCCGCCTGCTGGACCGCGACCCCACGCACGTACACAAGCGGGAGCGCGACTTCTGGCTCGCCTGGGCGGCGGAGCGCTTCGAGGTGCTGGGCTGGTGGGGAGTGCTCCGTTACCTGCTGCCCGGGGGCCTCTACCTGCACTGGCCCACGCGGCTCGGCCGCCGCCACACGCCGGCGGTGCTGGTGGCCGCCAGGAAACGCTCGACCGAGCCGTCCGCGCGGGGCTCCGCTTGAGCGGCGCCGCCCCGGCGCCCGCCTCGGCGACCGCGCCTGCGCAGGATTCCACGCCCGCGCCGCGCTGGGTGCGCCTCCTGCTCGCCGCGCTCATCGTCTACGCCTTCGCGCTCCGCGCCTGGTACGGCAGCGTGGGGCTCGACTCGACGCGCTACTTCGACGAGCAGTTCAGCCTGCGCAACGTGTCGGCGCTCTTGGTGGACAAGGCCGTCAGGCCGGCGAATGCCTTCTACCCCAGCCTCTCCTATCTGCCGCAGACGGCGGCGCTGCTCGTCTCCCACGGTCTCTACAAGCTGACGGGAATCGAGGCGCTGGCGATCTTCGGCACTCCGTCGCGGCCGGCGGGCGCCGACGGCTACAGCCGCACCGCGTACTTCCTCTGCCGCCTGGTGTCGGCGCTGTTCGGCGCCGCCAGCTTGTGGGCCGTCTACCGGCTGGGGAAACGGCTGGTTTCGCCCGCTGCCGGCCTGCTCGCGGCGGTGTTCTTCGCCGGCCTGCCGCCGCACGTCTTCGCCTCGGCGATCTTCAAGCCCGACATCCTGGTGGCCCTCGCCACCGTGCTGGTGTTCGACAAGGCGCTCGATGCGGTGCTCGACCCCACGCGGCGCCGCTACCTGGTGGCCGGGGCGGGCATCGGCCTCGCGGTGTGCGCCAAGTACACCGGCGTGGGGGTCGCGATCCCGCTGGCCTTCGGCACCCTCGCAGCGCGCTCGCTCGGCGCGGACGCTGGGTGGCGCGAGCAGCCCTGGCACCGGCCCTGGGCGCGGCTGGCGCTCGCCGCGCTCGCCTCGATCGCGACCTTCGCGCTGCTCAACCCGTTCCTGTTCGTCATCGTGCGCTACATCCCGCGCCTGTGGTCGATCGCCGAGGGCAAGGCCGAGTACTACGACTCGACGCCGTGGACCGTCTTCCTTCGCGAGCTGCGCTTCCTCTACGCCCACCACGGGGTGGTGGTGCTGGCGCTGGCCGTAGTCGGCCTGATCCTCTTCGCGCGGCAGGCGCTCGGCCGGCGGGAGGAGCCGTGGCGCCGCGTGGCCGCGGTGATGGTGCTCTCCTACGTGCTCGGGTACTCGGCGCTCTATGCGCTCGCCGGCAAGGTGTTCCGCGGCCAGAACTACATCCCGGTGGCCGCCTTCACCTCGATCGGCGCCGCCTGGGCGGCAGTCCTGGTGTGGGACTGGTTGGCGGCGCGGGCGCCGTGGCTGCGCCGGCCCCTGGCCGCGGCGATCGCCTGGGCCGCGGCCTTCGCCCTGGTGCTGTGGCCGACCGCGGCCTCGACCTACGGTGAGGTGGTGCCCTCAACGACGCAGCTCGCCGCCCGGCTCCTGGTGTCGCGCTTCGAGCCCGTCGAGCTGCGGCAGGTGTACTACGAGCGCGAGGTCGGCGCGAAGCGTGGGCCGCCCGAGAAGGCGGCCCCTGATCCACAATCCCCCGGCCAGGTGGCCCCCGGGCAGCCGGGCGAAGCGGCAGACGCCGAGGTCGCGGCGCCGCGGCCCGCGGGGGAGCCGCTGCGCGCCGAGATCGGCGAGCGGCGCATGCTGGCGCTCTTCGCGCCGCGCCTCGCCGAGGCACTGCCGGCCGAGCTCGACCGCTCGGACGCGGAGGTCTTCGCCGCCGAGCGGCTGGTCGGGCCGCAGGCGGGGTTCTACACCTCCAGGATCTCCACCGGCAGGGAGGCCCACCGCCTCGAGCCCTCGCCGTTCCGGGCCCGCGGCCCGGCGCTGGTGGCGGTGCTCCACGGCTGGGCCCTGGCCGGCGAGCCTGAGCCGCTGGCGCTGGTGCCGGTGGCGGCGGAAACCCCGGCGCCGGAGGCGGCGACGCAGGGGGATGACGGGGCGTCCACAGCGGGCGCGAGATCAGCGAGGTCCACGCCGGCCGCGGGAGCTGGCCCACCCTCGGCACCGGTGGGGGACGAGGCACCGTCAGCGTCGCCAGAACTAGCAGCGCCCGCGGCCGGCGGCGGCAACCGCTACCGCGCCGAGCTGGCCTCGCCGATCGCCGCCGGTGAGGTGGTGTCGCTCTCGCTGTGGCTGCCGCTCGAGCGCGGCCGCCGGCGCCAGGACGAATTCCTGCTCGGCGACACGCGGGTGGCCCTCTACGACCAGCGCGTCGCCGGCCGCCGGGTGCGCTACCTCACCGCCCGCCTCGAGCTGCCGCCCGGGACCACGGCGCTCGACTTCACACTCGACCCCGAGCTGGTGCTCGAAGCGCCGCCACGGGCCGAGCTCAATCGCTGGCGGCGGTGAAGGCGAGACCTTTGCCGTGGACATTCTCTCGCCAACCTCGACGAGACGAGGGCCCTTCCGGCCCCCCTCGCCCCGCGACAGCGGGGAGAGGGCCGGGGTGAGGGGCGCCGAGCCGCGCATCTGCCTCGCGGCCCTCCTCGTCGCGAGCTTCGCCTTGCGCGCCACCCTCGGCAGTGTGGGGCTCGACTCGACCCGCAACTTCGACGAGCGCTTCACCCTACACAACGTGCGCGCCCTGCTCGAGGGCAGGCCTCCGGCCAACGCCTACTATCCGGGCCTCTCCTACCTGCCGCAGACCGCCGTGCTGGCCGCCAGCCAGGCCCTCTACCGGCTGACCGGCTGGGAGCGGCTGGCCGTGTTCCGCGGCGAGGCCTTCTCGCCGACCGCCTACCTGCTCTGCCGCTGGTTGGCGGCGCTCTACGGCACACTGGCCATCGCCCTCGTGTACCGAGTCGGGAAGCGGCTGGCCTGCCTCGGGGAAGCCGAGCCCGCCTCCCACGCCGCGTGGGCCGGCCTCGCCGGCGCAGCCCTGCTCGCCGCCCTGCCGGCACACGTATCCGCCTCGGCGCAGGTCAAGCCGGACGTGCTGGTGGTGCTCCTCGCCCTGTTGGCCTTCGACTGGAGCCTGTCGGCGGCGCTCGAGCCCACCCGCCGCGGCTTCCTGCGGGCCGGCGCCGGCGTGGGCCTGGCCGTGGCCGCCAAGTACACCGGCGTCGGAGCGGCGCTGCCGCTCGCGGTCGGCGCTCTCGTCAGAAAGCCAGTGGAGGAATCGTCGCGCGGCCGACTCCTCCGCTGGCTTGGCCTCGCCGCCCTGGCCTCGATCATCACCTTCCTGCTGCTCAACCCCTTCCTGCCGGTCGTGCTCCGTTACCTGCCGGAGCTGGCCGAGATCTACCAGCGCAAGGGCGCCGAGGCCGGGGGCAGCCACCTGGGCGTGCTCGGCGCCGAGCTGCGCTTCCTGCTGCGGCACCACGGGTGGCTGCTGACCGGCGTGGCGCTCGCCTCGCTCGGCTGGCTGAGCGCGCGGGCCTGGCGGGCGGAGCGGCGCGAGGAGCGCGTCGGCGCCTGCATGCTGCTCGCCTGGCCCCTGGGCTACTCGCTGCTGTACGCCGCGGCCACCACGCTGTTCAAGGGCCAGAACTACCTGCCGGTGGCGGCGTTCACCTCGATTGCCGCGGGGCTGGGGATCGCGGCCGCCGGAAGGTGGGTGGCGGTGCGGTGGCCGCGCCGCTGCATGCGGCCGGCGTTCGCTGGATGGAGTCTGGCCGCGCTGGGCCTCTTCGGCGCCGTGCTGCTCTTCCGCGCGCCGGTGGCCGAGGTCTACCGCGAAGTGGTGCCCTCGACCTACGACCGTGCCGCGGCTCTGCTCGTCGGGCGCCTGCAGCCATTGGCCCTCTCGCACGTGGTCTTCGAGCGGCGGGACGAGCCGCTGCGCGTGACCGCCGGCGGCACGCGGGCCGCGATGCAGGTGGTCACCCACCTCGGCGCCGAGCCGCCCGAGGCCCTCGATTTGGCCGATGCCGAGGTCTTCCTCGGCGAACGGCTGGAGTCGCCTCGCGCCGAGCTCTACCGGCAGCGCCTCGCCGCGGCCGGCGCCGGGGCCCAACGCCTCGAGGCGCAGCCCTTCGCGGCCCACGGGCCCTCGCTCGCCGTGCTGCTCCATCGCTGGCAGCCGGTCGGCGAGCCCTTGCCGCTGGTCTTGGCACCGGCGGGAGAAGGGAGCCGCTTCTCGTCGCGATTCGACCCACCCGCCGCCCCCGGCGAAGCCTTCTCCCTGGTGCTAGAGCTGCCGATCACCGAGGCGGCGGCGGTCGAGATCGATGGACGGCCGGTGCGGGTCTTCCTCACCCAGGACCGGGGCCGCAAGGGCTCCTACCTGAGCGCGCGCTTCCGGCTGCCGCCCGGCGCCACGGAGCTCGCGCTCGCGCTACCGCCAGGCGTGGGCCAGCCGGCGGCCGCCTCACTCCACCGCTGGCAGCCCCCACGAGCCAGCCAGTAGGCACCCGGCGCAGGCGCTCGGCGGCCTCGACGGCTCGTAACTGCGCCGCCGCCGCGTTTCCTCGCCTCGCGGCACTTTGTTCACAGGGGGGGCGCAAGAGCGCATGTCCATGCGCTGTGGAAGGTAGCGATCGCGCCCCAGGCTGCGGACAAACAGGACGGGGAGCGGGGAGGCGAGCCTGGGCAGCACCGGCAGCCGAGCCGGAGCCTCGGCAAGGAGACTGCGATGAAGTGGACCCGGATCTCTGGATGGAGTGTGTCCTTCGCTTTGACGCTCAGCACGGCGGCGCCAGCCTTTGCCGCGGCGCCCCTCACCATGCGGCAGGTCATGGGCCCGGCCGCCAAGTCGGCGTGCGAGACCTGCGCGTTCTCGGACCTCGAGCGGCGGGTGCTCGCCGGCGCGATCGCCGAGTACAGCTTCGCGGTGCGCGTCGGCCCCGGCGAGCACGACGTGATCGGGCTGCACCGCGTGGTGCGGGAGCGGGCGCCCTTCGTGCCGGCGCGGACCTCGGACGCGGTGTTCTTCGCCCATGGCGACGTGTGGGACTTCGACGCCGCATTCCTGCCCAACGTGGAGTCGGCCGCCGTGCCGGACGACCAGGCGCTGCCCGTGTTCCTGGCCGAGAACGGCGTCGACGTGTGGGGCATCGACTTCCGCTGGACGCGGGTGCCCCTCGCCAGCGCCGACCTCTCGTTCATGGCCGATTGGGGGATCCCGACCGACGCCCGCGACCTCGGGATCGGCCTCGCCGTGGCGCGCGCCACGCGGCTGCTCACCGGCCAGGGATTCGGTCGCCTGCACCTCCTGGGCTGGAGCCGCGGCGGCCAGATCGGCTACGCCTACCTGAGCGGCGAGAGCCAGGTGCCACCGCCGCTGCGGCAGGTCAAGGGCTTTATCCCCGTGGACATCTACTTGAAGACCGATATTCCGGCGCTGCAGGCGGCGGCTTGCACGCGCTTTGCCGGCACCCAGGCGCGGATCGACAACGGCGAGCTCGCGGAGAGCCTGGGCCAGCTCGTGGGCCTGCTGGGCGGGCTCGCGACCGCCGCCCCGGTCGACCCTTCACCAGTGCTGCCGGGTCTGACCAACGAGCAGGCCGCCCTGCTGGTGGGCGAGGCGACCTTCAGCTTCTTCCCTCCGGGGCTCGAGCCGGTGCCGTTCTACCACTTCAACGGCGGCACCTTCGACGGCAGCGGCCTGCCCTCCGGCCTGCTCTACACCGACCAGCAGCTCTTCTTCGATTTCCTGTCCGGCGGCTCGCCGTGGCAGCCGCTGCGCGAGATCGCCGACGGCGACGCGGCGATCTGCGACGGCCCAGGCGCGCCGGACGTGGCGTTCGACGACCACCTCGACGACATCACCGTGCCGGTGCTCTACGTGGGCGCGGGCGGCGGCTTCGGCGACTTCGGGCCCTACACCATGACGCTCCTCGGCAGCACCGATGTCGGCACCCTGGTGGTGAGCCTGCTGCCACCCGAGCAGCGCATCGCGGACTTCGGCCACGCCGACCTCTTCCAGGCCGACGATGCCGAGACGCTGGTGTGGGAGCCGATCCTGGAGTGGATCGAGGATCACTGAGGCGGCCGGAGCCTCCGGCGTGCAGAGATCGCCGCGAGTTGCCCTGGCCGGCGCGCAGCGGATAGGGTCAGGCAAGACTCCGGAGGCCAGGCGATGTCAGCACCGCGGAACGCACCCCCTCCGCCACCCCGGCATCGGGATGCAGCCGTGCGCCAGTCGGCGCCCCACGTGCGAAGCGCGATCGCGGCGACGCTCCAGCAGCAGCCTGCTCCACGCTCAGAACCGGCGGCCCACGTGCGGCGGGCCCTGGCAGTACAGGGGAAGCACCCCGCTCCAGGAGAGCCGCGCCCGCCGGCAGCGCACGTGCGCAAGGCGATCGCGGCGCCGTCGCCCGCGACGCTCCAGCGGCAGCCTGAGCCCCGCGCACAGCCTGCCGCCCACGTGCAGCGGGCCCTGGCGCAGAACCAGGGACAGCGCTCCGCGCCGGCGGCGCACCTGCGCGCGGCGGCCCTGCAAGGGCGGATGGCCCCGGCGCCTCACGTCCAGGCCGCGTTCGGGCCTCGACCGACGAGCGGCTCGAGGCTGGTCGCCCCGCGCGTAGCCGGGGCCCACGCCAGCTCGCCGCCGCCACCATCCAAGGGTGGCGTCCTGCAACGCATGGAGTCGAAGTTCTTCGTGGAGGAGACGAAGAGTCGCTACAGTGGCCGCAACGACTCGGGGGTCGTTTTTGGAACCGGCCCGGTCCTGCGGGAACCGCGGTCCTACAGATCACAGGAAGACGTCAGGTTCCTGCGCTACATCTCGACCTTCTTCTTCCACTACGTCAACGCCTATTGCCGAGGCGACGCCGAGGTCGAGGCGATGCTGCTCGCCGACCGGCTGCTGCTGTCCTCGAACAGCCCCCGCGCCATGCGGGAGCTGTTCGAGCTGATGAAGACCGAACCGACGCTGCTGGATACCTTGCGCAGCCAACCCCCTCCGGAGACCGATACCCGCGGGGTGCGCGTGAACGAGAACCTCTACCAGATCATCTCGACACCGGAGCCACGGAGCGAGGCCGCGTTGCTCTTGCAGTCGCTCAGCCTGGAGGACATCGGCGACTCTCTCAGGCTGGTAGGGCCCAGCAAGGTAAGCGAGGTGTTGACGAGCCCGGACTACTCCGAGAAGCTGATCCTCGTCGAGGGCCTCAACATCCACGCCGAGCAGAAGCTCATGCTGGCCCTCGTGGGGTCGAGCCTGCCGAAGAGCACTCAGGTCATCATCCGCGGCAAGAAGCGGCCCTGCTTCGGCTGCTGGCTCTGCCTGAACTTCGTCAAGGAAGTGGCGGGCTTCTCGAACCTGGAGTTCAACGCCCGTCCCGGAAAGGCGTGGGTGGGCTCCATCAAGTCGATCGAGAGGCTCTTCGAGGTCGCCACCAAGGCGGGCGTGGGGAAACAGACCGTCATCGCATGGCTGGAAGAGAAGAAACGGCAGTTCGACAGCTTCCAGACGTTCGTCACGGTCTCGGGATCTGGAGGCGAGGACCCGGCTTACGACACCGAATCCGACGACGACCCGTGGTAGACGGCGGCTTGCACCAGAGAATCCAGGCCGGCGATCCCGGCTAGACATGCTCCGCCTGGGCCCCGTCGCGGCCGGTACGGTCGTCGCCAAGAGTTGCCTTCCGTTCGCGCGCGTGCTGGCAGCGTCGTTCGCGGGCCGGCATCCGCGGATTCCCTTCTTCGTGCTGCTGGCCGACGAGGTCGGAGGTTTCTTCGACCCGGCGGCCGAGCCGTTCGAGCTGCTGTACCTCGACGACCTCGACGTGCCCCGCGGCGAGCGTTTCCGGTTCCAGCATGGTCAGCAGGAGCTCTCCTACGCCGCGGCGCCCTACCTCCTGCGCCACCTGCTGGACCGCGGGTTCGAGCGCGCCCTGTTCCTCAAGCAGGAGAGCCTGGTGGTAGGCGACCTCTCGCCGGCCATCGAGCGGTTGGAGCGGCACTCGATCGTCCTCACGCCGCATCTCCTGGAGCCTCTATCCGGTGCCGACGGCGCGGTGCGCGAGCTCGAGATCTTGCTTGCCGGCACCTTCAACGTGGGCCTGCTGGGAGTCTCGGAATCCGCGGAGGCGCGGCGCTTTCTCACCTGGTGGCAGGACCGCGTCTTTCGCCGGTGCCGCCACGTCGTCGGCGAAGGCATGCACTACGAGCAGCGCTGGATCGACCTCGTCCCCGCCTACTTCGATGGCGCCTGCATCCTGCGCGACCCGGGCGCCAACGTCGGCCACTGGTGCCTGCCCGAGCGCCTGGTCGAGGTGCGCGACGGAGAGGTGTGGGCGGCTGGCGGATCGTGCAGCCTCTTCCGCTTCAGCGGCTTCGACCCCGAGCTCCCGCAGGCGGTGACGCGCTACACGGATCGCCTCCGCGTGGCGGAGCTCGGATCGGCGGCAGAGCTCTTCGAGCGCTTCGCGGCCTTGCTCGCGGCGGCGGGTTACCACCAGGCGAGGGCATGGCCCTATGCGTTCGGTCGTTTCGACAATGACGTCCCGATCCCCGAGGTCGCACGCCGGATCTACGCCGATCTGGGCGAAGCGGTGGAGGCTTTCGGCGACCCCTTCAGCGCCACCGGCGCCGGGAGCTTCTTCCGCTGGCTCGGAGAGCCGGTCGATGGCTCGGGCAGGCGCTCCCGCCGCGTCACGCGCCTCTGGCATGCCGTGTGGGGCGAGCGGCTGGACGTGCGGCGCGCCTTCCCCGACCCGCTCGGCCGCGACTGCGCCGCGTTCCTCGACTGGACCGTGCGCTCGGGCGCGGCGGAGCACGGCATCCCCGACGCCTTCCGCATCGGGCGCCAGCCGTGAGCGGTGGAGGCGGTGCGCCGTCGGGAGTCGCGGTCGGCACGGTGGTGGCCAAGAACTATCTTCCCTTCGCGCGGGTGCTGGCCCGCTCGCTGGCCGAGCACCATCCACGGGTGCCGTTCTTCGTGCTGCTGGCCGACGAGCCCGGCGCTGCCTTCGACTCCGCGGCCGAGCCTTTCACGATGGTCGGTCTGCACGAGGTGGGGATCGTCGACCTGCGCTCCTTCCTCTTCCGCTACACCCGACAGCAGGTGATCGTGGCAGGCAAGGCGTTCCTCTTGCGCTGGCTCCTCGACCAGGGCTTCGAGCGCGCGGTGTTCTTCGACGCCGACATCCTGGTGCTGGGCGACCTCGCGCCGCTCCTGGCTCCCGAGGAGCCGTATCCGGTCCTGCTCACGCCGCATCTCCTGGCGCCGCTCGTCGGACCCGACCGCACGGCGCGCGAGCTCCAGGTGCTGCGCTCCGGGGTCTACAACGGCGGCTTCGTCGCGGTGTCCGACAGCCCTACTGCCCGGCGCTTCCTCGCCTGGTGGCAGGAGCGCCTCTATCTGCACTGCCGGCACGCGATCGGCGAGGGCATGCACTTCGACCAGCGCTGGCTCGATCTGGTGCCCGCGCTCTTCGAGGGCGTAGGCATTGTCCGCGACCCGGGCTGCAACGTCGCCTACTGGAACCTGCCGGAGCGCGAGGTCGCCACCGAGAACGGACCGGTGCGCGTGGCCGGCCAGCCCGTGCGCTTCTTTCACTTCAGCGGCTTCGATCCCGACGAGCCCGCGACCGTGACCCGCTACAACCGCCGCCTGCGCATGGCGGACGTGGGCGCCGCCGCCGAGCTCTTCGGCCGCTACACGAGCCTGCTGCTCGCTGCCGGCTGGCGGGAGGCAAAGAGCTGGCCGTATGCCTACGGCTGCTTTGACGACGGCACGCCGATCCCCGAGGTGGCGCGCAGCCTCTACGCTGATCTGGGGCAGGAGGCGTCGGCTTTCGGCGACCCGTTCCGGAGCGACGGCGAGTCGAGCGTGTTCCAGTGGCTCAACCAGCCGATCGACGGGCCGAGCCGCTCCCGGCGAAAGATCACGCGCCTCTGGCATGCCGTCTACCGCCAACGTCCGGACGTGCAGCGCGCCTTCCCCGATCTGCTAGGGGCCGACCGCAGGCGGTTTCTGCGCTGGGCACGCAATCACGGCGCCCGCGAGCACGGTGTTCCCGAGGCGCTGCTGCCTGGTGCCAGCCGCTGAGTCACGACCTGCAGCCGGCGTGCGCTCTCGTGTCCCGCAGCCAGGCCGCGCCGAGAGCGTAGCCCTGGGCACTGGCCTATACTGGGACGGTGCCGACGGTTCTGCGCAGTGGTCCGTACCGTCTGTACTTCTTCAGCCACGAGCCGAACGAGCCGCCACATGTGCACGTCGATCGTGAGTCATTCTCCGCCAAGTTCTGGCTCGATTCTGTCGCGCTGGCGGTCAATCACGGATTCCGAGCGCACGAGCTGTGGCGATTGCAGCGGCTGGTGATAGAACATCGAGAGCAGCTTCTGGAGGTCTGGCATGAGCATCATGGCGATCGCGGCTGACGAGCGCGTCCAAGGCGTGACCTTCACCGAGGACTCCGTCACGGTGGAGCTCATGGACGGTCGCTCGATCACCACACCACTCGTCTGGTTCCCGCGGTTGCTCCAGGCGACTCCCGCCCAGCGGGCGAACTGGCAGATCAGTGCCGCGGGCTACGGCATCCACTGGCCGGACGTCGACGAGGACCTCTCGACGAGCGGTTTGCTGCGTGGCGCACCTGCGCCACGCCACTTTGCTTCGCCGTGACCTGCTTCAGAAGTCCTCGGGCCTGGGCCGCGGAGTGACCCCGAGGCTCAGGCAAGCCGACGGAAGGCTCAATCATGAGACGCGTTGCCGAGCCTCTCGACTCTGATCCGGCACCAGCACTTCCTCCCTTGCTCGAATGGATCGGTGAGCGAACAGCACCAAAGCAAGCGCAGCCGGCGCCATAGGTGAGCACGAGCTCTAATCCACGTACCCCAGCGCCTTCAACGCCTTCATCGTGTCCTGGCTGTTCTGGGCGGCGAGGCCTTTGGGGGGGTGGATCCACAGCCGGCCGTGCATCCACTTGGCGAGCGCCTGCGTGAGCTTACGGGTCTGCTCGGGCTGCGCCGCGGCGAGGTCGTGGGCAGCGAGCGGGTCGGTGCGGAGGTCGTAGAGCTGGTAGAGCGCCGGCAGCTCCTCGCCCTTGCGGGTGGTGCGCGGAGGGTGGAAGACGAGCTGCCAGTCGCGGTCCTGCACGCTGCGGAAGTGGGTGAGAGGGTTGCCGCCGCCGGCCTGTGCGAAGGCGAAGCGGAAGGCCTCGGCCGCCTCTTGCGCCGGCGGCTCGGCGCCCAGGAAGGGCAGCAGGCTCTTGCCCTCGAGGCCCGCCACCTTGGAGCCGGGCGCCGCGAGGTCGCGCAGCGTGGGATAGAGGTCCACGAGCTCGACCGGCGCCTCGACCCGCCGGCCGGCCGCCCGGCCTTCGGGAAAATGGAAAAAGAGCGGCACCCGCAGCGTGGTGTTGTACGGCAGGCGGCCGTGCTCGAGGTAGTAGTCGTGCTCGCCCAGGCTCTCGCCGTGGTCGGCGGTGACGATCACCACCGAATCCTCGAGCATTCCCAGCTCGCCGAGGCGCCCGAGCAGGCGCTCGATGGCCTGGTCGACGACCAGCACGTTGCCGTCGTACATCGCAACGTAGAACTTGAGGTCGCGATGGCCGTCGATCTCCGTGGCCTCGGGCTGCTCGAGCTCCACCCGGCGCTCGCCGGTGAAGAAGGCGTCGCCCAGGAAGGGGTTGGTGAAGCCCTCGGGCAGCAGGTAGGGCGTGTGCGGGTCCGAGTAGTGGATCCAGGCGAAGAGCTTCTCGTCGTGCCGGTGCTTCTCGAGCAGCAGCAGAGCGAGCTCGTTGACCTTGAGCGCGTTCATGGTGTCGCGGTAGCTGCGCTGGTCTCCGCGGCCCAGGCCGAAGGCGGTGCGCGTCTCCAGGAACTCGTCGAAGCCCGCGTTCCAGGCGAGGTCGGAGTTGAGGACGCCGTTGGAGTTGACCGCCACCGTGGAATAGCCGTGGGCTTCGAACAGCTCGGGCAGGGTGAGGTATCCGTCCGGGATGCGGATGTCCGCCTTGTGGGTCAGGGCGGTGGTGTGCGGGTACTGGCCGGTGAACATGGAGGCGAAGGAGGCGCCGGTCTTCGGCCACTGCACGATGGCGTGCTCGAAGACCGTGCTCCGGGCCGCCAGGCGGTCGAGAAACGGCGAAGTGGCGCGCGGATAGCCGTGCGTGCCGAGATGGTCGGCGCGCAGTGTGTCCACGGTGAGGAGGAACACGCGGCGTGGTGTGCCGTGCTCGCCATTGCAGGCCGCCAGGAACAGCGCCACCGGTAGAACGAGAGCCCTCACTCCGGCCCTCTCCCGCAAGCGGGAGAGGGGGCCGGAGTCAGTAGCGGGGAGAAGGGTAGGGTGAGGGGCGCCGAGCATCAAATGAACCTACCATAGCGCTGCGGTATGCTCCGCGCCCGTGGGGCGCACCGCGGTTCTCACCCTCACCTGCCTGACTCTCTTCCTGGCCCTCTTCCCTCTGACCCTCGGCAAGCCCGGCTTGCCGGCGGGCCTCAAGGCGGACGAGCCGGCCTATTACCTGATGGCGCTGTCGCTGGCCAAGGACCGCGACCTGCGCGCCGAGGTGCGCGACCTCGATCGCGCGTTCCAGGAGTTCCCTTTCCGCAAGGTCGACAACCTGATCTTGATGACCGACGACGGCTGGCGCACCGTCTACTTCGGCAAGCCCTACGTCTACTCGCTGTTCGCCGCGCCCTTCGCCGGCGCCTTCGGCGCCAACGGCATGGTGTCCTTCAACCTGCTGCTGATCGCGGCCATGATCTGGATGGGCGCGCTGTACCTGGCGCGCTTCAACGACGGCGGCCTCGCCGCGCTCTTCGCCGCCGGCTTCTACCTGCTGTCGAACGGCTTCGCCTACGGCTTCTGGCTGCACCCGGAGGTCTTCAACATGGCTGCCGTGGCGGGCTGCCTGTTCTTCGGCCTGCACCGTTTCGGCGGCGGCGAGGGTCGCGAGGGAGGCGCGTGGATCGCCGCGTTGTCCGGTGCGCTGCTGCCGCTCGCCGCCTACAACAAGCCGATGCTCGCCGCCTTCGGCGTGCCGCTGCTCGTGGGCTGGCTGCTGCGCCGCGACTTCCGGCGCGCCGGCGCCTGGCTCGCGGGCGCGGTGGCTTGCGGCCTGGCGATCGTGGCCTTTGCCTACGCCTCGACCGGCCATCCCACGAGCTACCTCGGCGTGCGGCGCCAGGGGGTGACGATCTGTGAGCCGGGCAGGATGCCGATCGGCCCGGCTGAGACCTCGGCGTCGCCCGCAGCCGGAGGCGCGACGCGAGGAATGAGCCCGGCCTCGCCGGGAGGCGACGGACCCTCGGGAAGCACGTCACTGCCCGCGGGTTCGGCCACCCGCGCAGCGACCGCTCCGGCCCCCGCGGCCGCGCCCGTGCAGGGCACCGGCGGCGCCTGGACGTGGATCTTCCAGAAACCGCAGACCTCGGTCTCCGAGCTGACCGAGAACCTGGGCTACTTCCTGTGGGGCCGGCACACTGGTCTTTTCCTCTACGCGCCTTTCGCCCTCGTCGCGCTGCTGCTCTTCGTGCTGCACCGGCGAAAGGGCCCCGAACGCTGGGCGCTGCTGGCCATGCTCGGGGCCGTGGCGCTGTTCTTCCTGCTCTTCATCCCCGACAACTGGCAGGGCGGCGGCGGTTTCGTCGGCAACCGTTACTTCGTCAATGCCTACCCGGCCTTCCTCTACCTGGTGACGCGGCTCACGCCGCGCTTCCTGACCGCGGGAGGATTCGCGGCGGGCGGCCTCTTCGTGGGATCGATCGTGTTCACGCCGTTCGGCGCCGGCGGGCCGGAGCCCACCCTACAGTCGCACGTCCGCAACGCGCCGCTGCGTTACTTCCCGCTCGAGCTCTCCTTGCGCGAGGTACCGGGTTACGACAAGCGCACCGTCGGGGCCTTCTCCTTCCTCGGCCGGCGCGACGCGTTCCTGCCGCGGGGCGATCGCTTCTTCCTGCGCGGCGCCGATACCGTCGAGCTCTACGTGACCGGCGAGGAGCCACTTCCCCGTGCGTTGCTCGCGGTCCGGAGCCTGGCGCCGGACAATCGCGTGAGGCTCGAGATGGGCGGCGCGGAGGTGACTCTCGATTTCGACTCGGCGGCAGCGGGCGGCGAGACCCGGCGCGTGGAGCTGGCCCCCGAACGGCCCTACAAGGTGCGTAAGCACTTCGGCCGCACGCTCTACGTCTATCGCCTGCGGGTGAGCTCCGCGACCGGCCGCATCGTGCCCTGGACGCGCGTCCCGCCGCCGAGCTCCTGCCGGTACTTCCCGGGCGACGAGCCGACGCTCGAGGGCTTCTTCCTCGGCGCCGAGCTGACCTACTTGGGGAGCGGCGCCAGCCTCGCGGCCGAGATCTATGCCGTCCGCTGGGGGGCGATCGAGGTGCCCGAGCGCGTGTCTGCGGGGGAGACTTTCGAGCTGCCCGTGCGGCTCTTCAACGAGAGCGCCTCGCCCTGGACCGCCGACGGCGCGGCCCGCGTGCGGCTCGCCTACCACTGGCGCTCGCTCGATGGCGAGGTCCTGCTGTGGGACGGCGAGCGCACCGAGATCGAGCTACCGGTGCCTCCGGGTGGCCGCGTGGCCGCACGCCAGAAGGTGAAGGCGCCGCCGGTGCCGGGCCGCTACATCCTCGAGCTCGACCCGGTGCACGAACAGGTGGCCTGGTTCTCGGAACGCAACGGCGGCAACACCTGGAAGGCCGAGATCGAGGTCCTCGCCACCGAGGTCGCGCGGCCTTGAGGGCGCCGCTCAAGCTGCTGTTGGTCACCCACTCGCTCTCGGGGGGTGGGGCGGAGCGCTTCGCCGCCACCCTCGCCACGCACCTCGACCGCGCCCGCTTCACGCCCGCGGTGTGCGCGGCCACGCCGCGCCGCAGCTATCCGGTGCCGGAGGACGTGCCGGTCTCGGTGTTGGGCTACTCCGGCCTCGCGAGCCTGCCGCGAACGGTCCGTCGCCTGCGGGACGAGATCGAGCGCTCGCGGCCTGACCTGGTGCTCTCGAACGTGCTCTCGACGAATGGCCTGACCGGCGCCGCGCTCCGCGGCCTCGGGGAGCGGCCGGCGTGGGTGGCCCGCGTGGCCAATGCGCCCGGGGCGCGCGAGCCGTGGCTCCATCGGCTGTGGGCGCGGCGGGTCTACGGGCTCGCGCGGCGGGTGGTCAGCAACTCCTCGGCCATGGCCGAGGCCGTGGCGGAGGCCTACCCCGCGGTGCGAGACCGCGTGACGAGCCTGCCCAACCCCACGGACTTTTCGTGCCTCGACCGGCTCGCCGCCGAGGCGCCCCCGCGTGCGCGCGACGGGCGGCCGACGATCCTGTGGCTGGGCCGCCTGGTCGAGCAGAAGCGGCCGGACCTGGCGCTCGAGGCCCTGGCGCTCGTGCGCCGGTCGGTCGATGCCCGGCTGTGGTTGTGCGGCGAGGGCCCGCTCGAAGGCGCGCTCCGGCGCCAGGCCGCGGCCTTGGGCCTGGGCTCGCCCGCGGCCGGCCCCGCCGTCGAACTTCTGGGTTTCTGCGAGAATCCCTTTCCGCTGATGCGCCAGGCCGACTTGTTCCTGCTGACGAGCGACTTCGAGGGCCTGCCCAACGCCTTGATCGAGACCCAGGGCCTGGGGCTGCCCGCGGTGTCCACGCGCTGCCCCTTCGGGCCGGCGGAGATCGTGGAGCACGGCGCGACGGGCCTGCTGGTCCAGCCGAGTGACGCCGGCGACCTTGCCTCAGGCGTGCTCGAGCTGCTCGGCGACCCGGCGCGGCGCGCCGCCATGGGCCGGGCCGCCGCCGAACGGGCGCGAGCCACGTTTGACCTGCCGCGGGTGCTGCCGCGCTGGGAGACTCTGCTCGCCCAAGCCGCGGAGGGCGCCTAGCGATGTGCGGCATCGCCGGCATGGTGCTCGGCGCCGGAGCGGCCGTAGACGAAGCTCTCCTCCGCGCCATGACCCAGCGCCTCGCCCACCGCGGCCCGGACGCCGACGGCTACCTCGTGGACGGCAACGTGGGCCTCGGGCACCGGCGCCTGTCGATCATCGACCCGTCGTCGATCGCCGACCAGCCGCTCGCCAACGAGGACGGCAGCGTGCAGGTGATCCTCAACGGCGAGATCTACAACTTCCAGGCCCTGGTGCCGGAGCTCGAGGCCAGGGGCCATCGCTTCCGCACCCGCTCGGACACCGAGGCCCTGGTACACGGCTGGGAGGAGTGGGGGAGCGGCCTCGTCGACCGCCTGCGGGGGATGTTCGCCTTTGCCCTCTGGGACGCCCGGGCGCGGCGGCTGTTCCTGGCCCGCGACCGCGTGGGCAAGAAGCCGCTCTACTGGGCGCGGACTCCGGACGGCGTCTACTTCGGCTCGGAGATCAAAGCGCTCCTCGCCTGTCCCGGCGTGTCGCGCGAGCTCGACCTCGAGGCCGTCGGCGAGTACCTGGTCTACGGCAACGTGGTGGGGGAGCGGAGCATCTACCGCGGCATCCGCCGCCTGCTCCCGGGCCACACGCTGACCATCGAAGCCGGCGGCGCCGCCCCGGCGGTCGAGACCGCGCGCTACTGGCGCTTCGAGCCGCGCCCCGAGCCCGGCCTCGACGCCGAGGAGTGGCTCGCCGAGCTGGACTCGACCCTCGCCGAGGCAGTGCGGCTGCGCATGATCAGCGACGTGCCGCTAGGGGCCTTCCTCTCCGGCGGCATCGACTCCAGCCTCATCGTGGCGCACATGGCGCGGCTCGCGCCGGGCAAGGTGCGGACCTTCTGCATCGGCTTCCAGGAGGGCGGCTGGGACGAGTCGGCGCACGCACAGAGAGTGGCCGACTTCCTCGGCACCGACCATCACCTCGAGACCGTGACCCCCGACGCGCTCGCGGTGCTGCCCGAGCTCACCGACACCTACGACGAGCCGTTCGGCGACCCCTCCGCCATCCCTACCTACTACGTGGCCAAGCTCACCCGCCGCCACGTCACGGTGGCGCTCTCGGGCGACGGCGGCGACGAGCTGTTCAACGGCTACCGGCGCTACGTGGAGAGCGAGCGGCTGCTCGCGGCCGGCACGGTGCTGTCGCCGCTCGGCCGGCCGCTGGCGCGCGGCGCCGCGGCGCTCCTTCCCGTGGGCTCGTTCCCACGCCGCGCCCTGGACCGTATGTCGTACCGCGGCTTCGATCTCTACCACCACGCGCTGGGCTTTTCGCCCGAGTACCTGTCGCTGCTCGCGCCGGAGGTACGGCAGGCCCTGGGCGACGGCCGCGACCAGCAGGCGGCGGCCGAGTTCGCGCGCGGCGAGGGCCTGGACTTCCTCGACCGCTGCCGCGCCACGGACCTCGCCGGCTACCTGCCGGACCAGATCCTGGTGAAGATGGACCGCGCCTCGATGCGTCACTCGCTCGAGGTCCGCTGCCCGCTGCTCGACCAGGAGGTGATCGCGCTCGCCGGCCGCATGCCGGCAGCGCGGCAGCGCAAGGGCATGCGCCAGAAGCTGCTGCTGCGCGAGCTGGCCTACCGCCACGTGCCGCGGGCGCTCCTGGAGCGGCCCAAGCAGGGCTTCGCGGTGCCGCTGCGGCGCTGGTTCCGGCGCGAGATGGCGCCCGCGTTCCGCGCCGCGTTGGCCGACGAGGCGAGCCTCACCTGGCGCCTCTACGACCGCGTCGAGGCCGCGCGGCGCTTCGAGTGCCATGTGGCCGGCCGCGCCAACGCGGAGACGGCGCTGTGGCGGCTGCTGTTCTTTCATCAATGGTCGCAGGGGAAAGCCGCGTGAGCGCCCCGCCGGGCGACGCCCCCAGGGTCGCGGCCCCCAAAGTCGCAGCCCCCAAAGTCGCGGCGCTAGTCCTCAACTACAACGGCCGCGAGGTGACCTTGCAGGCCCTCGCCAGCCTGTCGAAGATGACCTACCCGGCCTACGACGTGTGGGTGATCGACAACGGCTCGACCGACGGCTCGGGCGAGGCGATCGCCGCCGCCTTCCCCGGCGTCTACCAGGCGCGGATCGAGCAGAACGAAGGCCCGGCCAAGGGCATGTCCGAGGGCATGCGGCTGGCCATGGAAGAGGGCTACGACTACCTCCTGATCTTGAACAACGACATCGAGGTGGACCCCGAGCTCTTGACCGAGATGGTGCGGGTGGCCGAGAGCGACCCGGGGGTCGGCGTCGTGGGTCCCAAGGCCTACTACTTCTGGGAGCGCGACACGATCTGGTCAGCCGGAGGACGGCTGCGCTTCGCCGAGGCGATCACCAGCGAGCGTGGCCAGGGCGAGCCCGACCGCGGCCAGTACGACCGAGACTGCGAAGTCGAGTACGTCAACGGCTGCGCCATGCTGGTGAAGCGCGCGGCGGTGGAGGCGGCGGGGCTGTGGGACCCGGTGTTCTTCCTCTGCATCGAGGACGCGGACTTCTGCGTGCGCGTCAAGCGGCAGGGGTTTCGCTGCTTCTACGCGCACCGCGCGCGGCTGTGGCACATGGTCTCCTCCTCGACCGGCGGCTACAAGCCAGGGAAGACCTTCCACTCCGGGCGGAGCACGGCAATCTTCGTGCGCCGCTACGCCAATTTCGGCCAGCGGCTGAAAGCGCTGGTGTTGATGGCCCTAGCCGTGCCCGCGGCCTTCCTGCGCGAGCTGCCGCGCGGCAATCAGCAGGCGGCCGTGGCCAAGCTGAAAGGCTACTGGGCCGGATTCAGGGCGCCGCTGCCGGCGCCGCCCGCGGCGCCAGGCCGCGCCCCGGTTCCTCGGCCTTCCGTGCCGCCCGCTTCCCGCCGCGAGGCGCCCGGTGCCGGCTAACCTGGCGCGCGACGCGGCGCGGCTGCGGACCGATGGGCAGCCACCCGGGGTCGCCAGAGTGCTCGGCGCTCTGTGCTTCGACAACGGCTTCCAGGCTGTCGTCTGCTATCGGCTGGCGCGCTGGTTCAAGGTCCACGGCGTGCCGTTCTTCGGGCCGTTCCTCTCGCGCCTCGGCCTCTTCCTGACCGGCGTCGAGATCAGCCCGGCCGCCGAGATCGGTCCGGGGCTGCGCATCTCGCACGGCACGGGCACGGTGATCGGCGGCTTCGCCAAGATCGGCGCCGACGCCGTGATCCTGCACCAGGTCACCCTGGGCTCGCCGAGCGAGGCGCGGGTAGAGGAGATGCCGGTCCTGGGCGATGGGGTGTTTCTCGGCGCCGGCGCGAAGCTGATCGGGGCGATCCGGATCGGCGACGGGGCGATGATCGGGGTGAACGCGGTGGTGACCCGCGACGTGCCGGCGGGGGGAAAGGTGCGGGCGGGGGAGAACGCGGTGTAGGCGCGCTCCCCCGACCGGACGCCTCACTCCTGCCGCAGCAGAGCGAACGGCGCCACCGCCGCTGCCCGGTAGGCCGGCACCAGGCAGGCGGAGAGCGCTACCGCCGCCAACACCATGGTCACCACCAGGAAGGTCGTGGGGTCGGTCGGCGGGATCTCGAACAGCATCGAGGAGGCAGCCCTGGCGCCGGCGATGCCGAGGATGAGGCCCAGCCCCAGTCCCCCAGCGGCCAGGATCGCCCCGTCCCTCAGCACCATCTGCCGGATCGCCGCCGGGTTGGCGCCCAGCGCCATGCGCAGGGCGATCTCGCGCAGCCGCTGGGCCACCGAGTAGGAGACCACACCGTAGATGCCGATCGAGGCCAGCAGCAGCGCGAAGAAGGCGAAGAACGCCAGCACGGTGGTGAAGAAGCGGCGGCGCGCGGTGTCCTGCCGCACCAGGTCGGTGAGCGGCGCGGCGCGGTACACCGGCTGCTCGGCGTCCACTTTCCAGACCTCCCGCTGCACCGCCTCCAGCAGGCCTGGCAGGTTGCCGGCGGAGCGCACCACCACCGACATCACGCCGAAGGGCTGCTGCTCGTAGGGGTAGATCACCTCAGGGTCGGGAGTACGCTCGAGGCCGGCCGCCCGTACGTCTGCCACCACTCCCACCACCTGGGCCCACTTTTCGCTGCCGCGGAAGCGGATCGACGCGCCGAGCGGGTCCTGGTCGCCGAAGTAGGCCCGGACCGCCGCCTTGGAGAGCATCACCACCCCCGCGCCACCGTCGCGGTCGTCGGTGGTGAAATTCCGCCCCGCCACCAGGCGACGGCCCAGGGCGGCCAGGGCACCCGGAGAGGCGATCCGGAAGGAGGCTCGGAGCTGCTCGGGCTCGGCCCGGCCCTCGATCTGGATCTCCCGGCTGCCGCCCTGGATCGGCGACAACGGCAGCGCGTTGACCGTGCCCACCGCCGTCACTCCGGGAAGGCCGGCGATACCCGCCTCCAGGCTGCGCGAGAACTGCCGCCAGGCATCGGGCTTGCCCTCGTACGGCGGCCCGAAGACGAAGAGCTGCACGGCCACGGCGTTCTCCGGCTTGAAGCCCGGGTCGAGGCCGAACACCTTCCACAGGCTGCGCACCATCAGGCCGGCGCCCGCCAACAGCACCAGCGACAGAGCGAGCTGGGCGATGGTGAGCGCTCGGCGGGCGCGGGTGGCGGCGCGGGCGCCGGTCATGCTGCGGTTGCCCGAGATCGCCGACCCGGCCCGGCCGGAGAGCTGGAAGGCCGGCAGCAGCCCGAACAGCGGCCCGGCCAGCAGGATGAGGCCACCGGCCACCGCCAGCACGCGGGGCGAGAGGGTGATCTCCGCCGAGCGAGGGATCTCCGCCGGCGCCAGCGCCGAGAGCGCCTCCACCCCCCAGGCGGCCAGGGCCACGCCCAGCAGGCCTCCCAGCAAGGCCAGCAGCGTGCTCTCGGCCAGCAGGAGGGAGAGCAGCCGGGACCGGGGGGCCCCGAGCGCCGTCCTCGCCGCGAGCTCGCCGCCCCGGTCCAGGCCCCGCGCGAGGGTCAGGTTGGTGACGTTGGCGCAGGCGATCAACAGGAACAGGCCCACCGCCACCAGCACTGCCACCAGGCTGCTGCGGATGGTGCCCACCGCGCGCTCCTTGAGCGAGGCGATCCGCGCCACGAAGCCGGCGTTGGTGTCGGGGTACTTGGCCTCGAGGGCGCGGGAGACCGTCTCCGCCTCCCGCCGGGCCTGCTCCTCGGTGACCCCCGGCTTCAGCCGGCCCAGCACGGACCAGAAGCGCAGCCGCTCGTTGGCCTCGGCGGTGGAGTAGGGGATCCACAGCTTCACCTCGGCGCTGGGGAACTCGAAGCCCGCGGGCATCACGCCGACCACCGTCCAAGGCTCCTCGTCGAGACGCACGGACCGGCCGATGATCCCGGGGTCGGCGCCGAACTCGCTCGCCCACAGGCCGTGAGACATCACCACCACCCTGGACTCCTCGGACTCGTCGGGGCGGAAGGTGCGGCCCAGGAGCGGCCGGGTGCCCAGGGTCTCGAGCAGGCCGGGGCTGGCCCGCAGGGTGGTGATGTCGCGGGGCCGGCCGTCCCGGTTGAGCGAAAGGCCGTACCAGGTCCACAGGTCGAGCGACGCGAAAGAGGAGAGCTGCTCGCGATAGTCGCGGTACTCGGGGGCCGACACCCCGGCGGTTTCGATGCGCTTGGCAGGGTTGGCGGTGTAGAGCACCATCAGCCGGTCGGAGCTCGGAAACGGCAGGGGAGACAGCAGCACCACGTCGAAGACGCCGTAGACGGCGGTCGCGGCGCCCAGCCCCAAGGCCATGGTGGCGATCGCCAGGCC
>JBIOXV010000066.1:0-48101 GCA_044869805.1 Thermoanaerobaculia bacterium
CCGCGGCCGCGACGGGCGAGGTGAGAACGAGAGATGCGAAAGCGAACACCAGGGCGGCGGCCAGCCGGCCCGCGGCCCTGCGGTTGGTTGCCCTGCCGCTGGTTGCCCTGGCGGTAGTTGATATCCAGTCGAGCACGTACAATCCTCCTGATGGCTTGTTCGCACGGCGAATGCCGCGCGACGGGTTCATCGGCGAGCGGCGGGCGCCCGGCTTTCCAGGTCCAGTGGCGCCCGCTGCTCGTAGCTCACTTCGTCCAGGTCCGGGACCAGCCCCTCCACCTTGCCGGCGAGGCCGGCGGTGACCGTGGCGCGCAGCCGCCCTCGCGGCAGGGTTTCGATCACCACCAGCTCGACGCCCGGCTGCCCGGCCGCCCAGGCGAGCGCCGCCTCGGGGCCGAGCACGTAGAGGCCGGTCGACAGGCAGTCGGCCTCGAGCGCGCCGGCGGTGACCACCGTCAAGCTGCCGAAGTCGCGCGCCGGGCGGCCGGTGGCCGGTTCGAAGAGATGGGAATGCCTGCGGCCCTCGACCACGAAGCCATGCTCGCTGTTGCCCGAGGTGGAGGCCGATCCGGCGTCGAGCGCCAGCGTCATCACCGGCCGCTGCCGGTCGCGCGGGTCGGCGACCGCGATCTCGAACGCCGGGCCCGCGCCGTAGACCGCCACTTGACCACCAAGGTCGAGCAAGGCGCGGCCGGGGAACCGGGCCGCCGCCAGCGCCTCGAGCGCCCGATCGAGGCCGGCACCCTTGCCGAACCCTCCCTCCTCGAGGCGCAGCTCGGGCGACCGGCGCACCGCGGCTCCCGGTTCGAGGGTCAGCGCGGCGAGGCCGCCGGCGGAGCGCAGGGCCGCCAGCTCATCGGCGCCGGGCGCGCGGCCGGTGCCGCGCAGGTCCCAGCCGTCGAGCACCGCGCCGATGCCGGGGTCGAAGGCGCCTTGGGTACGGCGCCAGCACTGGCGGGCCGCCTCGAGCTCCGCGTACAGCGCGGGCGAGAGCGGGTGCCGCTCGCCGGCCGGGGCCCGGTTGAGGGCCGAGAGCTCGCTGTCGGGCCGCCAAGTGGAGAGCCGACGCTCGGTCGCCTCGATCGCCTGCACCGCCAGCTCACTGGCGGCCAGGGCCTGGCCGCGGGTCTCGGCCTCCACCGTCAGCAGCAGCCGGGTGCCCATCATCGGCGCCGTCCGCTCGAGACGGGCCGCGGTCGAGGGGGAGAGCGCTCCCGCGAGGCCGAGCGTCAGGAGAAGGGTCGGCATGGAGTCCGTCGAGGTCTTTGTTGAGACTCAATCTCAGATCAGGCCGGAATTCTGGACCGCCGCGGTTCTGATTGTCAAGGATGCGCAGGGCCCTCAGAACAGCCCGAGCTGCCGGTCCTCGCCGGTAACGCGACGGAACTCGAGGCCGAGCAGCGCGAGCACCGGCTCGGCCACCGGCTTGACCTGCTTGTCCACGTAGTGGTCGTAGTCGAGCGGGCTCGCGACCTCGCCGGCCGGCTCCGGGCCGTGGATGGTCATCAAATAAGAGATCAGGCCGCGGCGCGGCTGCGAGGCGAGCTTGCGCGCCGCGGCCACGTGCGGCGGCGTGGTGGCGGTGTAGTCCTCGGGCGCCTTGCGCAGCGCCTTCTTGTAGACCAGCAGCTCGTCGAGCTTGCCGGCGCGCAGCTCCTCGATCACGCCGGAGAGGTAGCCCTCGACCGGCAGCTCGGCGAACAGCCGCTCGTAGAGGCCGCGCTGCACCTGCTTGGCGAGCTCGGTGGAGTCGCGGCGCACCGACTCCATGCCGGTGAACACCACCCGCTCGGCTCCCGCGCCGTCCTCGATCCAGCCGGCGTAGCGCTTGCGCGCGCCGCCTGTGCCGTGGCGCACGGCGGTCAGGTGGAGCTTGAGATACAGGCGCTCGAACTGCAGCTCGAGCCGGCTCTCGGCGCGCCAGGTGGCGGCGATGTGGGCGGCGAGGTCGCGGTTGAGGTCCGCCGCGAGGCGAATTCCGATCTCGCGGGCCCCTGCCGCATCCTCCAGGCCCGAGGCCACGAACAGGCTGTCGGTGTCGCCGTAGAGCACGCGGTGGCCGTAGGCTTCGAAGCGCGCCTTCGACCACAGCAACAGCTCGCGGCCAAAGCTGGTGATGGCGTTGGCCACCATCGGGTTGTAGAAGCGGCAGGCGGGGGTTCCGAGCACGCCATAGAACGAATTCATCAGGATCTTGATGGCGTGCGTGGCGACCGCGTTGCCGGCCCGCCGGGCCGCCTCGCGGCGCGGGAAGAGGTCGTCGAGCAGGCCGGTGAGGATGCCGGGCGGCCGGCGCCGGAAGGCGGCGCCGTTGGGCGCCACGATGGGGTCGTCCGCGGGACCGGGGGAGGGCAGGTAGCCCAGCGGGTCGATCTCGAAGGTGCGGACCAGGCTCGGGTACAGGCTCTTGAAGTCGAAGACCAGGACGTTCCTGTGCAGGCCCGTCTCGGGCTCGAGCACGTGGCCACCGCCGGTTGGAACCTCGGAGCTGGCGCCCGCACCCACGGTGGGCGCGACCACGCCGCGCCGCCCGAGCTCTGAGAGGTAGAGGAAGTCGAAGGAGGCGATCGAGGCCGCCACCCGATCGAGCGGCATGCCGGTCAAGAGGCTCCGTTCGACGGCCAGCTCCACGACCTGCAGCCGGTCCAGGATCTCCATCACCAGCCGTGCGTCGGTCAGGTTGTAGTCGACCAACCGCGCGCGGTCCTCCTTGAACAGGCGCAGGATCTCGCCGGCGCGGTCGTGGCCGGCCAGCAGCTTGCCCTCGCCGAGCACTTGCCGCGCCACGAAGTCGAGCGAGTACTCCTCCATGCGCACGAAGGCGCCGCGCACCAGATCGATGCCGTCGAGCACCAGCCGGCCGGGGATCGTGGCCTGGCTGCCGCCGCGCAGCGCGCGCTCCTCGCGCAGCCGCAGCGTGCCGGGCCCGCGGCCGAGCTCCATGGGGACCCCGTGCCGTGCCCCCAGGCGAGCGAGCACCGTCAAGTCGAAGTCGACGGCGTTCCAGCCGGTCAAGACGTCGGGGTCGAGCTCGCGCACCCGCCGGGTGAAGGCGGCGAGCAGATCGCGCTCGCTGGCGAAAGGCAGGGCGCCGTCCGGGCACGGCCAGCCCTCGGGGGTCAGCAGCAGCACCTCGGCGGCGCCACAACCGTAGAGCGCGATCGACAGCAGCCGCCGGGCGCGCGGGTCGGTCTCGATGTCGAAGGAGAGCAGGGTGGGCGAGGGCCTCCAGTCGGCGGGCTCGAGGCGGGGGTCGTCGTAGACCATGCCCACGCCTGGCACCCGCCGCGCCTCGCCGTCGATGGCCAGCGAGCCCTTGATGCCGCGGTCGATCAGATAGCGCAGGGCGAAGCGCACGTCGGCCTCGTAGCAGGCGATGCCGGCGTCGCGCAGCCGGTCGCGCAGCGCCGGAGTGTCGGGCGGGGTCGCGACCTCGACCCGCACCACCGGCTTGGCACCTTCGAGGGTGACGCGCGAGGTGGGGGCGAGCGGCTGGGCACCCAGGCTGCGCGCCCGCGTCGCGTCCTCGGCCGCGACGTAGAAGTAGGGCCTCTCCCGGGTGTCACGCACCAGGAAGGGCTCGCCGGTTTCCAGGCGGCCGAAGAGCTGCACCACGGTGCGGCCGCCCTCGATGCGGTAGGTCGGCTGCAGGATGAAGCCACACACCCCGGTGCTCATCCTCCGCAGTCTAATCGCCGGTCGCCCAAGGAGTGGCCCATAGAATGGCGCCCACCGTGGAGCGCGAGGTTCGTTCGCAGGCGAGCATGCTGGTGCTGGCGGCGGCGCTCGCGACCCTGTATGCGAGCCTGTTCACCCGGGCCGCCGGCCGCTGGCCTTTGTCTCCTCTCTACTTCCTGCTCTGCCTCGCCCTGGGGGCCCTGGGCTCCGGCCTGCTGGGCCTCGCGACGGCGCGCCTCCGGCTGCCGCTCGCGCTGAGCTTCTCCCTCTGGGTGGCGCTCACCCAGCTCACCGCCGTGCGCTGGTGGATCTGGCGCATCGAGGGGCCGCTGCCGGTCGCGGCGCAGTGCCTGCTCCCCGCGGCGGTGGTCGGCGCGGCGCTCGCGGTGGCGCGGCCGGTGCCTCGGGGCGCGGCCATCGCCGCCGCCGGGGCCACGTTTTTCCAGGCCGTGATCTACCCCGGCTGGACGCTCCCGGCGTTCGGCCTGGCGGCCTGGTTCGTCGAGTGGGTGAGGCCGAGCCTGACCGTCTTCCTGGTGTGCCTGGCGCTCGCCCTCGGGTCGCGACGTGGCCGCGGCCTGGCCTGGCGCTTGGCGCTTGGAGCCGCGCTGCCGTTGCTCGCCGCCGTGCTGTGGGCGTGGCGAGAGGCGCCCTTACTGCCGAGGCCCCCCATGCAGTCGACGACCAGCGGGCCGCCGAGGCCCGCGGCGGCGGTGGCTCCGGTTTCGCCTTCGTCGCGCGGCTCGTCGCAGGGGCCACCCATCCTCGTCGTGGTGCTCGACACCGTGCGCGCCGATCACCTTTCGTGGGACGGCCACTCGCGGCCGACCACCCCGCGGCTCGACGCGCTGCTCCGAGATGGTCGGCCGGCGGCGGTCTACCGCCGAGCCTTCGCCAACGGCAACTGGACGATCCCGTCGCACGGCTCGCTGCTGACCGGCCTCTTGCCCTCCGACCACGGGGCCCGCTTCGAGCTCGGCGAGGATGGCGAGCGGCAGCGGGTCGCGACGCTGCGGCCGGAGGTGACGACGCTCGCCGAGCGCCTGCGCGCCGGCGGCTACGAGAGCCACGGCGTGGTGGCGAACCCGCAGCTCGTGCTGGCCGGCGGGCTCGCTCGAGGCTTCGATTCCTTCGGCCTGCCGCCGTCCACCTCGGGAATCCCGGTGCTCGGCGAGCACCTGCGTCGCCTGGCGCTGCCCGGTCTCTTTCCCGACGCCCTGCTCGCGCATCCGGCGGCGCCGCAAGTCAACGACTGGGTTCTCGCCGCGATCGACGCCTGCCAGGGCCGGCCTTGCTTCGTGCTCGCCAACTACTTCGAGCCGCACGCGCTCTACGCTCCTCCCGAGGCGTGCCGCGGCCGCTTCCTGCCCTGGAGCTGGCGCGAGCCGATCGCGCACCCGTTGCTCTCCCATCCGCCGGCGCTCCTCTCGCGTCTCGCGGTGCGCTACGACGAGGAGATCTGCGCGCTCGACCTGGCGGTCGCCGATCTGCTGGCGGAGCTCGATCGGCGGCGCTTCTTCGAGCGCGGCTGGGTGTTCATCACCTCCGATCACGGCGAGGCCTTCGGCGAGCACGGCGTCACCGAGCACGGCACCGCGCTCTACGACGAGGAGGTGCGGGTGCCGCTCGTGGTGCTGCCGCCGCGCGGGGAGCCGATCGCGGCGAGCGCCGAGCCGGTGGACCTGCTGGACGTCGCCGCCACCGTCGCCGCGATCGCGGGCCTCGAGCTGCCGGGCGCCGGGCGCGATCTGCGGCGGCCGCTCGCGCGGCGCCCGGTGGCGATCGAGACCACGGGCGACCTGGGCAAGGCCGAGTTCTGCGGCGCGCTGGCGGCCGAGCCGGGGCGCGCGGTGGTGCTCGGCGGCCTGAAGCTGATCGAGCACGGCGCCCGGCGAGAGCTCTACGACCTCGACGCGGACGCGGGCGAGACGCGGGACCTCGCCGCCGCCCGGCCCGATCTGGTCGCGGCGCTCGCCGCCCTGCTGCCGCGTGTCGCGGCGGCGACCGTGCCGGCGCCGCCCGCGCTGACGCCCGAGCAGCGCCAGGCGCTGGAGGCCCTGGGCTACGTGAACTGAGGGTTTTGATCGGCGCCCTGTGCCGCCTGTCCCAGGACGGGGCGGGCGGCGCACTGAGCTTGGTTGGCCGAAAAAAGGGGGGTGCTCATGAAGCCGTCGATCGCGGCTCGCCTGCTGCTGGTCCTGTTCGTGCTCTGCGGCATCCTCGCCAGCCGTTCGCTGGCGCCGCCAACCCCCAAGCCCGCGACGGCGCCGGCGGTCGAGTTCTCGGCCGGCCGGGCGCGGGAGACGCTGCTGGCGATCGCGCGGGAGCCGCGGCCCATGGGCTCGGCCGCGCACGACCGCGCGCGCGACTGGCTGGTCGAGAGGCTCCGCAGCCTGGGTGTCGAGCCGCAGGTGCAGACGACGACGGTGCTCGCCGACCGCGGGGTGGCGGGCACCGTCGCCAACGTGCTCGCCAGGCTGCCGGGCCGCAAGCCGGGCAAGGCCGTGCTGCTGATGGCGCACTACGACTCGGTGCCCGCGGGCCCCGGCGCCTCGGACGACGCCTCGGGAGTGGCGACGCTGCTCGAGACGCTGCGCGCTCTCACGAGCGGCGAGGCGCTACAGAACGACGTGATCTTCCTCTTCACCGACGGCGAGGAGGTGGCGCTGTTCGGAGCCCAGGCCTTCGCCGACCAGCACCCCTGGGCGGAGGAGGTGGGCGTGGTGCTCAACTTCGAGGCGCGCGGTGCCGGCGGGCCGTCGCTGATGTTCGAGACCGGCCCCGGCAACGGCGCCTTGGTGCGCACGCTCGGCCGCGCCGCGCCCCGCCCGGTCGCCTTCTCGTTCAGCTACGAGGTCTACCGACGGATGCCGAACGACACCGACTTCACGGTGTTCCGCCGCAAGGGGAAGCCGGGTCTCAACTTCGCCTACATCCACGACCCCGCGGCGTACCACACGGCGCAGGACACCATCGAGCGGCTGGACCTGGCGAGCGTGCAGCACCACGGCGACGCGGCCCTGGCCCTGACCCGCGCCTTCGGCAACCAGGCACTGCCGCCGGCGGCCGAGGCCAACGCGGTGTACTTCAACCTGCTCGGCCCCGTCTTCGTACGCTACCCGGGCTCCTGGGTGCTGCCGCTGACCCTGGCGCTCGCCGTGGCTACGGTCGCGGTCCTGGTGATGGGCTTGCGCCGCCGGCGGTTCACCGTGGGCGGCCTCTTCGCCGGGAGCCTCGCCTGCCTGCTGGCGACCGGTGCCGTCGGCTACCTCGCGGCCTTGCTGGCGCCCCTGGCCTTCCCCGGCCCGCACGACTTCACGCTGTGGGGAAGCGCCCACAGCACCTCGCTCGTGCTGTGGGGCATGGCGCTCGCCGCCGCGGCGCTCGCCGTGGTTGTCGCACGCCTGCTCGCGCCGCGGGTCCAGGGCGAGGGCCTGGCGGCCGGCGGCCTCGTGGTGTGGCTGGCGCTCGTCGTGGCGGTGGCCTTCGCAGCGCCGGGCGCGAGCGCGTTGGTGGGCCTGCCGCTGGGTTTCGGCCTGGCGATGGCGGCGCTCGGGTGGCGGATCGAGCCCGGCGGGCTGCTGACGGCCTCTACCATGGTGCTGGCGGCGCTCGCCGTGGTGGTCACCGCCTTCGTGTGGGTGCCCGTGCTGGGCATGGTCGGCGTGGCGTTGGGGCAAGGGGCGGCGCCAGCGGTGGCCGGCGCGGCGGTGCTCCTCACCCTCGGGCTCTTCGCCACGGTGCTGTCGTGGGCGCGGCCGCAGCGCGGCGGCTGGGGCTTCGCGGCGGGAACGCTGCTCGCCGCGCTCGCCTTGATCGCGGTGGTGCGGCTGGCCGCGGTCTACGGCCCGGAGAACCGCCGCCCGAACAGCCTGCTCTACGTGCTCGACGCCGGCGCCGGCACGGCGCGCTGGGCGACCTACGACCGCAGGCCGGATGCCTGGGTCTCCAAGCTCATCTCCGGCTCCGGCGAGCGCGAGAACCTGCCGCCAGCCTTCGGCACCCGCGCCAGCGTGCTCACTTCACCGGCCCCCCTGCCTGGCCCGGCCGCAGAGGCGGCGCTGGCCCCGGCCGAGGTCACGGCCTCGCGGTTCGCGGCAGCCGGCGGTGCGTCCGGCAACGGCCTGCGGCTCAGCTTTTCCTGGCCGGAGCCGGTGGCGCGCGCCGTCGTCACCCTGCGCTCGGCGGCGGCGCTCGGCGAAGTGCGGGTGAACGGCCGCACGATGCCCGGCCCCTCGACCGCCGGCCCGGGCGGACCTGCCGACGACGGCAAGCAGCGCACCCTGCTCTACTACGCGCCGCCCGCCGAAGGGCTGGCGATCGAGCTCGCCTCGGCCGGCGCGCAGCCGATCGAGGTCGAGGTCGTCACCCAGCGCTTCGGACTGCCCGAGGTGCCCGGCGTGACGCTCGAGCCGCGGCCGCCCGACACCATGCCGCTCTCGGTGTGGAGCACGGACTCGAGCCTGGTCCACTCGAAGACGGTGATCGATCTGAGCGCGCTGCCGCCACCCGGCCCGTAGAGGCAGGCCTTGTGCCTGCCCTCCGGAAGGGCGGCCACGAGGGCCGCCCCTACAATTCCGGTCCCCTCGCCCCGCTTGCGGGGAGAGGGCTAGGGTGAGGGGCTCTTACCCGCAGCCCGCGCGCGTCTCGGCCACCAAGTGGTCGACCACGGCCTTGAGGTCGTCGGTCTCGCGGTACACCGCGAGCTGGCGGTCGGCGCTCGTGCCCTCTTTCAAGATGGTGTGCACGTGCTCGACCTCCTTCCTCACGCCGAGGTCGTCCACCACGTCGTCCACCATCTCCAGGAGCTCGTGGGCGAGCTCGCGGAAGGGCACTTCCGTCTGGCGGCCGAAGTCGAGGAGCTTGCCGTCGATACCGTAGCGCACCGCTCGCCACTTGTTCTCGGTGATCAGGTGGTGGCGGTAGTGGCGCCACGAGAGGTTCGAGCGCCGCAGCTTGATCAGCTTGGTGACGATCGCCAGGATCAGCGAGGCGAGGCAGATGGCGTCGTCGACCTTGGTGCAGATGTCGGTGACGCGAAACTCCAGCGTGGGGAACTTCGAGTGCGGACGGCAGTCCCACCAGATGCGCGTGCCGTCCTCGATGCAGTGGGTCTTGATCAAGAGGTCGATGGTCTGCTGGTAGTCGCTCCAGGAGTTGAACGAGGGAGGCGGGCCGCTCCTCGGCACGCTCTCGAAGACCACCGAGCGGTAGGACTTGAGGCCCGTCTCGCGCCCGTACCAGAAGGGCGAGCTGGTGGACAGCGCGAGCAGGTGCGGCAGGAAGTAGCGCGCCTGGTCCATGACGTCGATCATCAGGTCCTTGTCGTCGATGCCGATGTGGACGTGCATGCCGAAGATCAGCAGGCGCCGGGCGACGTCGACCATCTCGCGCTCGTGCTTGGTGTAGCGCTCGCCGGCGGTGATGAGCTGGTCCATCCACTTGGAGAAGGGGTGGGTGCTGGCCGCGGCCACCTTGACGCCGTTGGCGTCGGCGATCTCGAGCACCGAGCGGCGCAGCCGCACCAGCTCGGCGCGCGCCTCCTCGATCGAGTGGCAGATCTGGCTGCCGACCTCGACCTGCGACTGCAGGAACTCGGGCTTGATCTGGTCCTTGAGCACCACCCGGCCCTGCTCCAGGAACTCCTGGATGTAGGAGGTCAGCTCCCGGGTCTCGGGATCGATGATCTGGTACTCCTCCTCGATGCCGATGGTGAACGCCTGCCGCGCCATGCTCGCCTCCCCCCGGTCGGGATGCGCCCGCTCCGGTGTGCAAAGTGCCGCGGGAGTCTAGCAGGCGCCCGGCCCGCCCCCGCTCTCGCCTCGGGTGGTTGCTGCGCTCCACTCCACGTTCCGCTCCGCAACCACCTCTCGGCTTCCGCTCCCGCCCATCCCGCTGCTAGCCGGCGAGGCGTGAGGAG
Source organism: Thermoanaerobaculia bacterium (assembly GCA_044869805.1). Classification (GTDB taxonomy): domain Bacteria; phylum Acidobacteriota; class Thermoanaerobaculia; order Multivoradales; family SZUA-115; genus CAWDVR01. Next base: position 9,599 of record JBIOXV010000066.1, read on the forward strand.
AGCAGGGCAAAGGCCTCTGCACGGCGGGCGAGAGACGGCGCCTGGCCCTGGAAGGTGCGGCCCGAGCCGCCGCCCCGGCCGCCCAGGGCCTCCGCCATCTCGCGGCCGAGGGCCGGGACGTCCGCCGGCGAGGCTTCCCCGGCGGCGAGCGCGAAGGCGGTACCCTTGGCGCCGGTCGCGGTCACGAAAGCGAGCTTGTCGTGCGCCAGCGCCGAGAACCGCCGCGCCACGAGCTGGAGGAGGCCGGCGTCGCCACCCTCGACGTGCCGCTCGACGAGCGCCCCAGGCGCCGCCGCCATCGCCTGGACCAACAGGTCCGCGAGCTGGTCGGAGAGCGCCCGCTCGCGGCGCGCCGCGTCCTTGAGCTGGGCGAGCTTCAGCGCGGCCACCGCGGCGAGCTCCTCGTCCGAGGTGTTGAGCGCCGAGCGCAGCTCCGCGTTGCGTGCCTCGTGCGCCGCCAGCCGCCGGCGCAGCCGGCCACCCGCTACCCAGAAGAGCCGGATGCCGCCGCGCAGCGCTTCCGTGTCCAACAGCTTCAAGCCCTCGAGCTCTGCCGTCGAGCGGACGTGCGTGCCACCGCAGGTCGCGAGGTCCACGCCGGCGATCTCCACCAGGCGCACGTCGCCCGTGTGCCCGGCCGGCAGGCCACGGCTGCGCACCTTGGGCAGCGCCGCGTACTCCTCGGGAGTCACGCGGCGGTCGGTCACCGGCCGCGCGGCGCGGATCTCGGCCGCGACCGCCTCCTCGAGAGCCGCGAGCTCCGTGGCACCCGGAGCACACACGTCGAGCTCGATGTCCGAGACCACCGCGCCGAGATGGAAAGCCGTGGTCCGCCATCCGAAGCGGTCCGCCGAGATCGCCGAGAGCACGTGCTGCGCCGTGTGCTGCTGCATGTTGTCGAAGCGCCGCGCCCAGTCGAGCCTCACGGTCACCGGCCCCGGCTCGACCGCCGCCGCCAGGTAGTGCCGCGCCCCGTCCTCGGCCTTCTGCACGTCGAGCACCTCGACCTCGGCCGCTCCCGCCCCTGCGATCGATCCCCGATCCGCCGGCTGCCCGCCGCCCTCAGGGAAGAGGATGGTGTCTTCGAGAAGGGCGTAGGGTCGGTCGGAGTCGTGGCCGGTGGCGAGGATGCGGGTGGCGAGGGACGTGAGGTAGGGGTCGCGGTGGTAGGCGGGGGTGGGCATAGGGCTATCCGGCTCCTCCGAGCCAATCCTCGACTACGAGTCCGTCGATCCAGCCGTCGTGGAGTGCCTGGTCATGAGTCACCAACACGGCTCCATGCGCGAGCGCCGTGGCCGCAATGAGGAGGTCGGCGTCGGACTTCGTGACCCCGCGCCGGCGAAGGCTGGCCTTGGCGGAGGAGAAACGCTCCGCGACCGCTTGATCGACCACGGCGAACGTGAACGCAGGCAGCATTCGTTCGATGCGCGCGAGATTGTCGGAGACTCGTTGCGAGGTGAGCGCGCCGAAGCGCAGCTCGGCATAGGCGACGGCCGCGAGCACTGGCTCGTCGGTGGACAGCAGGTCGTTCAGGCGCCTGACGACGCGGGCCTCGCCGTTCAGGGCTGCAACGAGGATGTTCGTGTCGAAGACGTACTTCATAGACCGGGTGGTTCGGAAGAACCTCCGGCCTCGCGCGCCTCTCTCAGCCGGGCGAAGAGCGCTTCCGCGGGCTCGCCCTCCCAAGGTCCGAGAGAGGCCAGGAAGTCGCCCAACGGTCGGGGCCTTGCCTCCGGGTGCAGAGCGCGCATCTCCACGTCGAGATCTGGAAGGTGAGCCCGTACCGGCTGGGCCGGGTGCCGCTTGAGCTCCTCGACGGCTTCCTCGATTGACCTGAAGACCATTCGATGACCCTCCCAGCTCGACCCGTTGTTGGTCGCCCTTCCTTGGCGAGCCAGCTCGAAAAATACCACGCTGCCTGGCTGCTCGGCCTTCTACCGTAGAATCAAAACTACCTTCACTGGAAACTTGATGGATCCGAAAACCCAGGCGGCCCTTCTCGGTGCCCTGCTCAGCGGCTCGGTCGAGGGCGTGGTGGGCGCAGCGGTGGCGCCCGCGCTCTCGGCGCTGGTCGCCAAAGCGAAGGAGGCGCTGGGCGGTCGAGCTCTCGGAGTGTGGGAGAAGGCCGCTTCGCGTGCTCTTACGAAGGCCCAGCGGCTCGTCGATGAGAGCGCTGACCTGGGCAGCTCCGAGCTGCGAGCGCGCGTGGTCACGCTGCTCGAGTATCGCGAGGTCGCGGAGGAGATCAGCCGGCGCCTGCTCTTCGGCGAGAAGCCGGACCTCGATCGCCTGTTCCTCGTCTACCGCCGGATCGCGGAGGCGGACGGCGCGTCCGTCGCGGATGAGGAACGAATCCAGGTGGAGCTGGCGCTCATTCCTTGCCTGGACGCCGTCGTGGGCGAGCTCGAGCGCGACCCAGAGGTGGGTGGCCTCATCGGCCAGGCACGGCAGCTCGCCGCGCTGGCGCGGCTGGAGAGCGCGGCTGTCCTCACCGCCGTGAGCACCGAGCAAATCGCCCTCCACACGGCACGGATTGCAGAGCAGAGCGGGCGGGCGGTGGAGACCGGCGAGAAGAGTGTCGTGCTCCTCACCGAGATCCGCGACCGCCTGCCGACGACAGGTGCGCCGGGGCCAGCCTTGACGAGCGAGGAGCGAGCCTATCTCGGTCTCCTCGATCGCGAGTGCAATCGCCTGCCGCTAGTGGAGGAGAAGCCGGAGGGCGGCGAGCGCCGCCTGCGGAGGGTCCTGCTCAAGGATGTGTATGTCGACCTGGCCACGACCGCGAGCCGGGCGGCGGAAGAGGTCGTGGAACGTCTCGCAGTTCCGGCCTTGGAGCGAGGGAGGCTGCTGAAACACCTCACGGGCGAAGCCGCCGGGCGCAAGAGCAGGGGGGCGGGGCGAAGGCGCCGAGAGCCGCAGCGCGTCGGCCTGCAGTTCGGCGCCGAGTCTTTCAACCGTCTCGAGGCCGAGCACCCGCTGCGCCGCTGGGCGAAGGACGAAGCCACGTGGCGCGCGGCCGTCGAGGTCACCGCGCTCGAAGCCTTGGAGCACGAGCGCCGGCTGGTCCTTCTGGGCCACCCGGGCTCCGGCAAGTCCACCTGGGTGAACTACCTCTCGCTGAACCTTGCCGGCGTGCTTCTCGACTCGCCGGCCACCGAACCACCTCGAGCGCTCGCTCCCTTCCCCTTCCGCATCCCGCTCCGGCGCTGCCATGCCCTGCTCGGGGGCGACGACGTCCTCGAAGGGCTCTATCAGGCGATCGAGGAGCTGACCAAGGTCCCGCGGGCGCGGTGCCTGTGGCGCTTCGACCGGCCCGATTCCCTGGTCTTCTTCGACGGCCTGGACGAGGTGCCGACTACAGACGCGAAGGTCGCCCTCGACCGCCGCGCCCGTGTGCTCGAGGCGGTGGAGCAGTTCAGTGCCGCGCACCGCGAGTGCCGGGTGGTGGTCACCTGCCGCATCAAGCCGTACCAGAACCCGAACTACCAGATGCGAGATCTGCCGGCCTTCACCCTTGCCGGGCTCGACGCCGCCCGGATCGAGCGCTTCGTGGCCCGCTGGTACGACCAGCTCGCCGCGACCGGACGGCTGGAGGAGAGCGAAGCCGCCGCCCGGCGGTCCCGCCTCCTGGAGGTGACCACTCGCAAGACCGAGCTCGCGAAGATGGCGGAGACGCCGCTGCTCCTCACCATGCTGGCGCAGGTCAATGCGCGGACGCAGTTGCCGGAGGGCCGGCCGGAGCTTTACGAGAGGTGCGTCGAGCAACTGCTGTGGAAGTGGGAGCAGCGGGTCGCCGAGGGCGGCGGCCTGCCGAGCCTGGCAGCCCTGGTCCAGACCCGCGGGCAGAACCTGCAGCCGGACCTCGAGCGCACGCTCTGGCGGTTGACCTTCGAGGCCCGCTCCGGGGCCACCCGCGTAGCCGACGCGATCACCGCGGACGAGCTGCGCAAGGCCCTGGTAGCGATTCACCCCAGCGGCGAGCCCGAGGCGTGGGCCTGGGCCGAGGAGGTCGTGCGGCTGGTCAAGGAGCGGGGAGGGCTCCTGGTGGAGGACGATGACGACATCTTCACTTTCCCCCACCCGAGCTTCGGCGAGTTCCTGGCCGCGCGCTGGCTGATCGAGAGCGGCGAGGCGCCCAAGCTGGCGCGCCGGCTGGCTCTCGACGATCGCTGGCACGAAACGATCCTCCTGGCGTGCGGCTATCTCACCTTCCGCAGCCGCTTCGGAGAGGTGATCGCGCTCCTGGCGGAGCTCTCGCTCGGCGACCCTCCCCAGAGCCGCGAGGAGTGGCGGCGGGTCATCCTGGCCGGCCGCGGCCTGAAGGAGTTCGATCCCCGGCGGGCGGCCGAGAGCGCGCTCGGGACAGAGCTCAACGCACGCCTGCCGAGGCTTCTCGAGCAGGGCATGCTCGACGAAAGCCTCCCGATGCGCTGGCGTTGGGAAGCGGGAGTACTCGCCGGGGACCTGGGGCGGATGCCCGAAGGGCTGGGCACCTTCGTCCTGATCCCGGCCGATGTGTTGGACTACTCCTTCCGCATCGGAAAGTACCCGGTGACCAACGCCGAGTTTCGGGAGTTCATCGACGCCGGCGGCTATGACCCCGAGCAGAGTTGGTGGAGCGACGAGGCGAGGCGCGATGTTTTTTCGCTCAACGTGGCGATAGGGAGGGGAGCGTGGCCCGCTGGGCCGTGCCTCTGGTGCGAAGAACTCTATAGCCACCCGACCCAACCAGTGGCGGGAGTTTTCTGGTACGAAGCCAGAGCCTACTGCGACTGGCTTGGCGAGCGTCTGCGCTCGAGCGGCGGCCTCGACCCGCGGGAGGCGCTGCGGCTCCCGACGGAAGCCGAGTGGAGCCGTGCCGCCGGCGGCAAGGAGGGCCGCAGGTATCCGTGGGGGCAGCAGCCCGAGGGAGGTCGGTCCAACACCCGCGAGACTGAGCTCGGCCTCCCGAGCCCCGTCGCGATGTTCCCACTCGGCGCGACACCGGAAGGGGTCTTCGACCTGGCGGGGAATGTCTGGGCGTGGACGGCGGACCTCCACAAGGAGTTTCCTGGCGCACCTGTCCTCGTTGGCGGCGGCTTTCGGAACGGCCTCAACGAGGTGGGTGCGGCCAATCGGGGCGAGGGCGGCCCGAGGAGCTGGGATGTCATCGGGTTTCGGGTGGTGGTGGTCCCCAGCTCTCGTCGCACTCCTGACTTCTGAATTCTGGCTCCGGCCTCCGGGGCGGGGGCCTCCGCGGGCGCGAGAGGATAGGGCGGAATGCCCATCGAGATCCTCGGCGACATCACGCAGATCGAGGTCATCGTCGTGGGCCGCTCGATCCAGCAGCTCCCGGAGCTCGCAGCTACCTACGGGGCAGGGCAGTGGCGTAAACTCAAGGGCGTCGCGCGAGTCCGGCTTCGTGACGGTTCCGTTCGGCGAGCCGAGCTCCACTGGTACGAGGCTCACGGGATCGGCCGCAAGCGAATGAAGATCAAGCGTTTCCTCGACTGAAGCCATGGCCGAGCCAAACATCCACCCTCATTTCGCGATCTGTATCGAGGCCAACGGCTGGGAGGACCTCCAGCTCCGTAAGCTCTACGCGGTTCTGCCGGACGAGGACGCCGCGCGCAGCGACTTCCTTCGGGTCGTCGACGACTCGGGCGAGGACTATCTCTACCCGGCGAGCTGTTTCCTGCTCGTGGACCTCCCCGCGTCGGTCGAGGAAGCCCTCGCCGCGCTGCCTGCCTCCGCTTAGCAACGCCCAGGCCGAGCTCGGCGACCCGATCCCCGCTCCCAAGGGCCGCAGGCTGCAGTACGCGTAGGCGACCGATCTAGAATCCGCCGGTGCCCGAGCCGCTTCCAGCACCTACCATCCGCCCCGCCACCCTCTCCGACGCCGCCGCTCTCGCCGAGATCGCGGCGCGGACGTTTCGCGAGACGTTCGTGCCGCAGACCCGCCCGGAAGACGTGGCGCGGTTCCTCGTCGAGCGGTACGGAGTTGCGCAGCAGTCGGCGGAGATCGCCGATCCTGCGATGACCACGCTGCTCGCCGAGGTGGAGGGCACGCTCGCCGGATTCGTACAACTGAAGCAAGGGCCGCCGCCGGAGTGTGTGTCGGGCGCGCGCCCGGTCGAGATCTATCGCCTCTATCTCGACAGGGAGTGGCACGGCCGCGGCCTGGCGCAGGCGCTGATGGAGAGTGCGCGCGTCGAGGCGCGGCGGCTGGGGGCCGAGACTCTCTGGCTCGGGGTCTGGGAGCACAACCGCCGCGCCATCGCCTTCTACGTCAAGTGCGGCTTCGTGGACGTCGGCTGGCACCTCTTCCCGGTGGGCGACGACCCGCAGGTCGACCGCATCCTGGAGAGGCCGCTGGACGAGCCCGGCGATAGGATCGCCGGCAGATGAGGCCCCAATGAGACTTAAGACCCGTCGCATCGCCGTCAACACCGGCGGTGGGGACGCCCCCGGCTTGAATGCGGTGATCCGCGCGGTGGTGCTCTCGGCCGAGCAGCGCGGCTGGAAGGTGCTGGGGATCAAGAAGGGCTACCTGGGCCTGCTCGACACCAGCCAGGTGGTGGCCCTCGACCGCGAGCGGGTGCGAGGGATCACGCACCTCGGCGGCACGATCCTCGGCACTACCAATCGGGGCGACCCGTTCGCGATCCCGGTGGCGCTGCCGGACGGCAGCATGGCCACCGCCGACCGCTCCGACGAGGTGATCGCCAACTTCCACCAGCTCGGCCTCGACGCCCTGATCGCGATCGGCGGCGACGGCTCGATGCGCATCGCGCACGGCCTGGCCGAGAAGGGCCTGCCGGTGGTCGGCGTGCCGAAGACCATCGACAACGACCTAGAGGGCACCGCCGCCACCTTCGGCTTCGACACCGCGGTGACGGTGGCCACCGAGGCGATCGGCCGCCTGCACTCGACGGCCGAGGCGCACGAGCGGGTGTTCGTGGTGGAGGTGATGGGCCGCTACGCCGGCTGGATCGCGCTGTACGCCGGGCTTGCCGGCGGCGCGGACGTGATCCTCATTCCGGAGATCCCCTACGACGCCGCGGCGGTGGCGAAGAAGGTCCTCGATCGCGAGGCGAGCGGCCGCCGTTTCTCGATCGTGGTGGCCGCCGAGGGCGCCAAGGCCGCCGGCGGGGAGCGCGTGACCCGAGGGCCGAAGGAGGTCGGGCGCGAAGTGCGGCTGGGTGGCGTCTGCGAGCCGATCGCCGCCGAGATCGCCCGCCTCACGGGCAAGGAGACCCGCACCGTCACGCTCGGCCACCTGCAGCGCGGCGGCGGGCCCACGGCGCACGACCGCCTGCTCGCCCTCTCCTTCGGCGCCGCGGCGGTGCGCATGGTGGCGCGGCGCCGCTTCTCGGTGATGGTGGCGGTCGACCCGCCGCGGGTCAAGACGGTGCCGCTGTCGGAGGCCATCCGCCGCATGAAGACCGTGCCGCTCGACGGCGATGCGGTGGCCACGGCGCGCGAGCTGGGTATCTGCCTCGGGGAGCCGGCGCGGTGAGCGACGTCTTCACCACCGTAGAGCTCGCGACGCTCTCCGAGGACGACGCGGTCGCCCGCCAGTTCGATGCCACCAACGCCCGCGCCGGCCGCTGGTTCTCGCTGCTGGTCGGCGCCATTTCGTTCGGCCTTTTTGTGGCTTCGGCCACCACCGGCCGCGGGCCGTTCACCGTGGTGCCCGCGGCGACCGTGCTGGTGGCCGCGGTGCTCTTCCTCGGCCTGCGGCGCGTGGTGCTGAAGGTGCCCGCCGGCCAGGGCCGCACCCGCTTCCTGCACCCCATCGCGCTCTACTACCAGCGCTCGCCGCGGCCGTTCGCTCTGAGCTGGCTGCTGGTCGGCTTCTCGCTGGTCTGGGTGGGAGCCTACGGCACGGAGGCGCTGGTGCCGCTGGTGAGCATTCTCGGCTACTTCACGCTGGCCTTCCGGCTGCGCCCGATCGAGCGCATCGCGCTGCATCTGTCGGTGATCGGCATCACCCTCGGCGCGGCGATGCTCGGCATCGACGCGCTGGTTCCCGCGGAGGAGTCATCGGAGCTGCTGCCGGCCCTGATCTCGCAGCAAGGGCTGGCGCTGGTGATCGGGCTCCTCGTCACCCGCCGTCGGCGGCGCTCGATCCTGGCCCTGTTCCGCCAGGGGCGCGAGGGGGCGCGCATACAGCTCCGCATGCAGCAGGAGCTCGCCTACGCCCGCGAGATTCAGCTCTCGATGCTGCCGGACGGCTGCCCGCCGCAGGGCTGGCTCGACATCTGTAGCCTCTCCTGGCCCGCGACCGAGGTCGGCGGCGACTACTACGACTACTTCCCGCTCGCAGCCGACGGCCTTCCCCACGGCCGTCTCGCCGTCGTGATCGGCGACGTGGCCGGCCACGGCATGGCGAGCGGGCTGATGCTGGCGGGCCTGCGCAGCAGCCTCACCATCCTGGTCGACGAGATCGACCAGCCGCTCTCGGTGCTCGCCAAGCTCAACCGCATGGTGCAGCAGACGGCGCGGCGCCGCACGCTGGTGACGCTCGCCATCGCGGTGTTCGACCGCGACCGCCACGCCGCCACCCTGGCCAGCGCCGGGCACCCGCCGGCGCTGCTGGCGCGCGCCGGCGGCGTCGAGGAGCTGACCCTGCCGTCGCTGCCGCTCGGCACGCAGCTCAAGCCGGAGTTCGGCGAGCGCGAGCTGGCGCTCGCCGCCGGCGACGTGCTGCTGCTCTACTCGGACGGCCTCTACGAGGGCGCCGACCTCTACGGCCAGCCCTACGGCCTGGCGCGGCTCAAGGACCTGCTGGCGCGCCAGGCGCCGGCGGCCACGGCGAGCGAGGTGCAGGCCGCGATCGTCGCCGACTTCAACGCCTTCCGCGGCGGCGCGCCGCTGGCCGACGATCTGACGGCGGTGGTGATCAAGGTGCTCGCCGAGCCGGCGCCCGCGCCTTGATACAGTTGCGCCTCCACCGGACACGCCCGAAGCGCGAGAGGAAGCGATGAGCGAGGACTTCAAGGCCATTCAGCGGTTCGTCCGCCACCACTACCGCCACTTCAACGCCGCTACCGTGGTCGAGGCGGCCGACGGCTGGATCGCGCAGCTCGCCCAGGGCAACCGGATGCTGGTCACGCTCGCTGGCGCCATGAGCACGGCCGAGCTCGGCATCCTGCTCGCCGAGATGATCCGGCGGGACAAGGTGCACGCCATCGTCTCGACCGGCGCCAACCTCGAGGAGGACCTCTTCAACCTGGTGGCGCACGACCACTACCGGCGCATTCCCAACTGGCGGGCGCTGACCGCCGAGCAGGAGTGGGAGCTCGCCCTGCAGGGATTGAACCGGGTGACCGACACCTGCATCCCGGAAGAGGAGGCGATGCGCAAGGTGGAGTCGACCATCCTCGCCCACTGGCGGCGGGCGCACGAGGCCGGCGAGAGCTACCTGCCGCACGAGTACTTCTACGCCATCCTGCGCTCGGGCGAGCTCCAAGGCGGCTACCAGATCGATCCCGCGAATTCCTGGCTGCACGCGGCGGCGCAGCGCGACCTGCCGCTCTACGTGCCGGGCTGGGAAGACTCCACCATGGGCAACATGTTCGTCGCCGCCACGGTGCGCGGCGAGGTGGGGCTCGACACGGTCAAGGGCGGCCTGCACTACATGCAGCGGCTGATCCACTGGTACCAGGAGACGACCCAGGACCGCGGCATCGGCTTCTTCCAGATCGGCGGCGGCATCGCCGGCGACTTCCCGATCTGCGTCGTGCCGCTCATCGCCCAGGACCTCGAGCAGCCGGTCGAGCTGTGGAGCTACTTCTGCCAGATCAGCGACTCGACGACCTCGTTCGGCTCCTACAGCGGCGCGGTGCCGAACGAGAAGATCACCTGGGGCAAGCTCTCGCCCGAGTCGCCGAAGTTCATCATCGAGTCGGACGCCACGATCGTGGCGCCGCTGATCTTCGCCTACGTGCTCGCGGGGTAGCCCGGGGAGTTCACTCCCCGGCAGAGCATGGGTTCGACGTTCGCTTCCGAGACCCCGACGTCCGGAATCGAACGCCATTCGAAGCTCGGTGCGGTCCTCCCGCCCGGTTTTCCTGGCATCGCCCGCGGGCAGGCGCCTTGCTCTATTGACACGCCATGGCCTGGCTCACCCAGCTCCGCTTCGCTTTCCGCTCCCTCACCCGGGCGCCGCTCTCGACCACCCTCGGCGCGCTCTCGCTCTCGATCGGCCTCGCCGCCGCGATCACCGCCGCGAGCCTCGCCGAGGCGTTGCTGCTGGCGCCGCTGCCCGGGGTCGCCGCCGGCCGCGACCTCGTGGCGCTCGCGGTGACCGACGCCGCGGGCGAGCGCGCGAGCGGGTTGTCGCATCCCGCTTTCCTCCGCCTGCAGGGGGCGACGCGGACTCTCGCCGGAGTCGCGGCGCTGAGCGACCACGTGCTGGCGCTGCGCGCCGAGGGCGAGGCAGAGGCGCTGCTCGGCCAGGCGGTGTCGGCGAGCTACTTCGCGGTGCTCGGCGCGAAGCCCGCCGCCGGCCGCTTCTTCCTGCCGCACGAGGACACGAGCCCCGGTGCGCATCCGGTGGTGGTGATCTCTCATTCGTACTGGCAGCGCCGCTTCGGCGGCGATCCCGCGACCGTGGGTCGCAGGGTGTCGATCAATGGTTCGCCGTTCACCGTGGTGGGCATCGCCGGCCCGGGTTTCCGCGGCGCCTTCCGCGGTTTCCGCTTCGACGTATGGACGCCGCTCGCCATGGCCGAGGTGGTGGAGCCGAGAGAGCGCCTCGACGACGAGAGCGCCACCTGGCTCGAGATCATCGGCCGGCGGGCGCCGGGTGCGACCCGCGAGCAGGTGGCGGCCGAGCTCGGCGCGCTCGCGCCACGGCTCGCCGACCCGACGGCACGCGAGCGTCGCGCGATCGGCTTCCGCTCTCAGAGCTTCAGTGTGCGGCCCATGACCGGCCTCGACGACGAGCTGCGGGTCGGCGCCATCGGCCTGGTGGCGGTGCTGATGAGCGTCGCGGCCCTGGTGCTCGGCGTGGCCTGCGCCAACCTCGCCAACCTGCAGCTGGTGCGCGCCCTCGGCCGCGGGCGCGAGCTCGCGGTGCGGCAGGCGGTGGGCGCGGGGCGGCTCCAGGTGCTGGGCCAACTGCTGATCGAGAGCCTTGCCCTGGGCCTCCTCGGTGGCGCCGGCGGCCTGCTGCTCGCGGCGTGGGCCGGCGAGGCGCTGTCGCTCTTCCAGCCGCCGCCGCCCTTCGCCGTCGACCTCCACCTGGCGCTCGGGCCGCGCGTGCTGGCCTTCTCGCTCCTGGTTTCGCTCGCGGCAGGCCTCGCAGTGGGCCTGGGCCCGGCTCTGGAAGCGTCGCGGCTCTCGTTCAGCGCCGTGCTGCGCGCGGCGGCCGGCGCGGGCCGGCGCCAGGCGCGCCTGCGCGGCGCGCTGGTCGTGGCGCAGGTCGCCGTATCGCTGGTGCTGCTGGTCGCCGCCGGCCTGTTGCTGCGCACGCTGGCGAACGCGGCGCGCATCGACCCCGGCTTCGATCCGGAGGGAGTGGAGGTCGCGTTGCTCGACGCCAGCCTGCTGCACCTGGGAGACGGCGAGGCGCGGGAGCTCTTCGGGCAGCTCGTCGAAGCCGCCGAGGCGCTGCCGGGTGTCGAGCGGGTGAGCCTCGTCGATCGCCCACCGCTGGCGCTCGGCGGGCCTTCCCGGCGCGAGGTGAGCGTGCCCGGCCACCTGACCGTTCTCGGGCCCGCCGCCGGCGAGGAGGCACCGCGCATAGCCGCCTCGGTGGTCGGCCCCGGATACTTCGAGCTGATGCGCACGCCGCTCCTCGAAGGGCGAGGCTTCGAAGACGCGGACCGTGAGGGCACGGCGGCCGTGGCGGTGGTCAACCAGGAGATGGCGGCGCGCTTCTGGCGTGGGGCGAGCGCCGTCGGCCGCAGCTTCGTCCTCGACGGGAGGACGGTGACGATCGTCGGTGTCGCGGGCGACGGCAAGTACGGGAGCCTCGGCGAGGCGCCGCGGCCCTTCTTCTATCTGCCCTTCGCGCAGCAGCCGCGGCCGCGCATGCACCTCCTTGTGCGCCGCGCGACGGCGGCCGAGGTCGGCCCCGCGCTCGCGGCCCTGGTGGAGCGTCTGGAACCGGACCTGCCGATCGTGCTCTCGACGCCGCTGCGCCGGTTGATCGGCCTCTCGCTTCTGCCGCAGCGGATCGCGGGTGCGGCGGCGGGCGTGCTGGGCGCGGTGGGGCTGCTGCTCGCCAGCCTCGGCGTCTACGGCAGCGTGGCGTCCACCGTGCGCCAGCGGCGGCGCGAGATCGGCATCCACCTGGCGCTCGGCGCGCAGCGTCGCGAGGTGGTCGGCCTGGTGATGCGGGAAGGGATGGTGCTCGCCGCGTTGGGAGTGCTGGTCGGGGCACTCGCCGCGTCCGGGGTGCTGCGCCTGGCGCGCGGCCTGCTGTTCGGCATCGGCGCGGGAGATCCGCTGACCTACGCCGCCGTCGCGACCCTGCTCGGCGTCGCGACGCTCGCCGCGAGCTACCTGCCGGCGCGCCGCGCCGCCGCGATCGATCCGATCTCGACGCTGCGGACCGAGTAGCCCTAGGCCCCGAACGTCTTCGTCAGGTGCAGGCGCGCCTGCCGCTGCCACCACACCCAGTTGTGCGACACGTCGTGGCCCCAGATGTCGCGCTCGTGGGGGATGTCCTTGGCGGCCAGCACCTCCGCCAGGCGGATGGTCTCCTCGATGCAGCCCTCTTCCCACGGGCCCTGGCCGCAGACCAGCGTCAGGTGGGTGCCGCGCCGCACGCGCTCCAGGTACTCGCCGTGCAGGTTGGGAGCATAGGCGAGCGGGTTGTTGAAGTAGATCTCGGTGTTGGAGACTCCGTCGGTGAATTCGGTGATGTCGTAGCGGCCGCTCATGCACAGCGCGTAGTGGAAGATCTCGGGGAACTTCAGCGCGAAGTTGGCCGCGTAGTAACCGCCGAGGCTGGCGCCGGCGACGCCGATCCGGATGCTCGAGGAGCCGCAGTCCTGCCGCACCCACGGCACCAGCTCCTCGACGACGAAGGCCTCGTAGGCGCGGTAGCGCTGGGCCTTCTCCTGCGGGCTCGCCTCCTTGCTGGTCCACGACTGCGAGACGTTGCTCTCCGGGCAGTAGAGCTTCAGGCGCCCGCCGTCGAGCAGATGCTCGATGGCCTCGGTCATGCCCTGCGCCTCCCACTCGTGAGCGAAGCCGGCGGCGGTGGGCAGGACGAGGAGCGGCGCCCCCCAGTGGCCGAAGCACCACACGTTCATGCGCCGGTCCATGGCGCGGCTGGGGATGAGCTCGTGGCGTCGCTTCATCGTCGGTTCCTCGGGGCGGCGATGGGGCCGCTGTCGACTGACCTTGAGCCGGCGATTCTAGCCGAGGGCCGCGGCCGGCGCACGGCGTGCGGCTGCTAGACTGAGCCCATGTCCACCGCCCTTCCGCGATTGCTCTGCCTCGCTCTCGCCACCTCGCCGGCGCTGCTCGCGCTCGTGGGTTGCTCGTCGCCACCCGCTCCAGTGTCGAAGGAGGCCGAGGCCGCATATCGCGCGGAGATCGAGGCCTGGCGCGCCGAGCGCGACGAAGGGCTGCGCGCCGAGGACGGCTGGCTGACGCTCGCCGGTCTGTTCTGGCTCGAGGAGGGCGCGGGCACCTTCGGCTCGGCGCCGGACAACGCCGTGGTCTTCCCCGCCGGCAAGGCGCCGGCGAAACTCGGCACCTTCCATCGCGAGGGCGAGAAGGTCACCCTCGAGGTCACCCCCGGGCTCGGGCTCGAGGCCGACGGCCAGGAGGTGACGGCGCCGCGGCTCGAGCTCGCCTCCGACGCCGGCGGCAAACCGACGCTGCTCTCGATCGGCAGCTTGACCTTCCACGTCATCCAGCGGCCGGGCAAGGTCGGCATCCGCCTCAAGGACAAGGAGAGCCCGGTGCTCCGAGGGTTCACCGGCATCGAGAGCTTCGCCATCGATCCCGCGTGGCGCATCGAGGCTCGCTTCGAGCCCTACGACCCGCCGAAGACGATCAAGGTGCCCAACATCATCGGTGGCAGCTTCGACGAGACCTCGCCCGGCGCGCTGGTCTTCGAGCGCGACGGTGCCAGCTACCGGCTGGAGCCCACGGGCGAGGCGGACGAGGAGATGTTCCTGGTCTTCGGCGACGCCACCAACGGTCACGAGACCTACGGCGGCGGCCGCTTCCTCTACGTGCCTCCGCCCAAGGACGGCAAGGCGATCGTCGACTTCAACAAGGCGTACAACCCGCCCTGCGTCTTCACGCCCTACGCCACCTGCCCGCTGCCGCCGCGGCAGAACAAGCTCGAGCTGCGGATCACGGCCGGCGAAAAAATGTGGGGCGAAGCCCACTGACGCGCGGCCGCGCGTTCGTCGTCGCCTGCCTCTTGCTTGCGCTGCTGGCGCTGCTCGCCCTGCTCGCGATGCCGGCTCGCGCCGCTCCGCCTCGTGAGGTCGAGCTCTACTTCGAGCTCGGGGCGCGGGTCGAGTCGGCGGCTCTCGACGCCACGGTGCGCGCCGCGGCGCGCCTGCTGATGGCGGGCGAGCCGGCGAGCGGTGGCGGCGAGCGGCTGCGGCTGGTGGCTTCGCTCGCGCCGGCATGGAAGCTCTACGCCGTCGATCCCGCCGGGCCGCTCGGCGAGGAAGCGAAGCTCGGCGCCGTGGTCACGCTTGCGGAGCCGAGCTGGGAAGCGCTCGCCGCGGCGCGCGCGGAGGTCGATCGTCTCGGCCTCGAGCAGTACCGGCGCTGGATGAGCGGCGTCGCGTCGCGCCAGCCGTTCGACGGCAGCTTCGCCTTCGTGGTGATCGGCCCGGCGCGGGACCGCTTCCTGGTCGAGCTGGCGCCCTCGGGGCGCCTGACGCGCGCCGTCGATCGGCTCACCGATCGCTGGCTCCCCGGTGGCTTCGACGAGCTCGCCGCGGCATGGCGGCAGGCCGAGGCGGAGCAGCGCGAGCCGCCGCGCGGCTATTGGTTCTGGAACCACGGCGAGCCGCGCCCCTTCGCCTGGGAGCCTCACACCTACCACGCGCTCGCCGCCGCGCTCGAGCTCTTGGCGCTGCCGCTTTTCCCGGGCGACGACGCGGAGCGCGCGGCGGCGCTCGGTGCCGGCGGCAGCTTCTCGCTGGCACTGCCGCGCGTGGCGGAGGCCTCGCGACGCGTGCTCGAGACCCTGGCGCCGAAGGTGCGCGGCAAGCTCGCCGGCATCGGCGGCGGCAGCGCGCGCTTCACCGTTGCCGCCGTCGGCGCGAGCGAGATCGCGGTCGACGGTGGCTTCGACGAAACGCTGGCGGGCAAGGGCTCCGAGCGCGTCCGCTTGCGCCTCGCGCGGCGCGCGCGATTCGATCGCCGCGCTCGCCTCGCGCTTCGCGACGAGGTCGAGGTGAGACTCGCATCGACGTCTGCGGAGCTCGAGATCCGCGTCGGATATCGCCCGCCGCTTGGAGTCGCTCACTCCCGCCGGTCCTTCCGCGCTGCGCCTCGACGCGCACTGACGCGCGCCGCGCGCGTCGCGCACCTGCGGCGCGCGCTCTCGCGCTGCTCGCGAGCGAGTGCGATCTCGCGGCCATTTTCTCGAAGAAAAATCTCAGCTCGGCTTCGCGCAGCGTCGCGTCGTCGCCGCGTCGCGTGCCGCGCACGTCGCAGAGTGGTGCCAGAGCGATTGACTCTCTTGACAGAGTGCCTTACAGTTTTTCTCGTCGATGAGCAAAACATTCTGTGTAGGCAGCGCCGGGCAGCACGTCGTGGAGAGCGACGGCAATACGCCAGGCGCTGCTTCTTTTGTTGAGGAGAGAGTGGACCTGCGGCGCGAGATTTGATCGCGTCGCGAACTCTAGAGGAGAAGACGAAATGGCTACTGCGAAGAAGAAGGCTGCTCCGAAGAAGGCTGCTGCCAAGAAGCCCGCGGCGAAGAAGGCTGCGCCGAAGAAGGCCGCCGCCAAGAAGCCTGCCGCGAAGAAGAAGTAAGCCGCTTGCAACGAGGCCGGAGCCCGGCCTTTCGGAGCTAGCGCTACGGAAGGCCGGGCTTTGACCCTCGTTCGTGCCGAGCTTCCCGGCTCGACACCAAGGTCCTCTCTCCCCTTTCCGAATCCATCGCTCGCCGCTCCCGCTCGCCAGCAGCGCAAGCTCGATCACGGCCGTAGGATTCGCGGCCGGCGCGGGTTTCATGGCTCGACGTCGCCCGTGCCGCGGTGACGAGCGCCGAGGAGAGCCCGTATGCGACCCGCCAAGCTTTCATCGTTCCTGCTGCCTGCCGTGGCCGCCACCCTCGCCGCGGCCGTTCTGAGCTGGGCCGGCAACGCTTCGCCCGACGGCGGCACGCACTCGAGCAAGTTGCCGTGGAGAGAGGCGGGGTTGAGCGAGCGCCAGGCCGCGGCCCATCTCCTCGATCGCTTCACCTTCGGCGCGCGGCCGGGCGAGGTGGACGAGGTGGTGCGCGTGGGGCTCGACGCCTGGCTCGCGCAGCAGCTCGGCCACGAGCAGCCGTCGGCGGACCTCGACCGACGCCTCGCCCGGCTCCCGAGCCTCGCGCTGCCGCTCGGCGAGATGCTTCGCCTCTATCCCGACCCCGTGCTCTTGCTGCGCGAGGCGCAGCAGGCGGGCGCGGTGTCCGAGGACGTGGACCTGGCGGGCGAGCCCGGCGACCCCGACCGGCGCGCGGCGCGGCGCGACGTGATGCGCTACGCGCGCGACAAGGGCTACCGCGGGCAGCGTGACCTGATCGCCGACCTGATGGCGCAGAAGCTCTACCGCGCGCTGTACTCGCCGAACCAGGTGCGCGAGGTGCTCGCCGACTTCTGGTACAACCATTTCTACGTCTCGCTGACCGACAACCAGGCGCGGTCCTACGTGCTGGCCTACGAGCGCGACGCCATCCGGCCGCACGTGCTGGGCTCGTTCCGCACGCTGCTCGGCGCCACCGCACGGCACCCGGGCATGCTGCTCTATCTCGACAACGCGCGCTCCACCGCCAACGAGGGCGAGCCCACGACGCTCGACGGTCTACGGCAGGGCCGCTTCGGCGGCGGAGCGCTCGACGGACGAGCGGGCGGTGGACGAGGCGCAGGTGGGATGGGTGGGCGGCGGGCGGGGCGCGCCGGCTTCGGGAGCGGCGGCGGTTTCGCAGAGCCCGGCACCATGAGCCGGTCGCCGGCCGGCGGGGAGCGCGCGGCGCGCGCGGGTCGAGCGGGCCGCGAGCGCCCGCGGGGCCTGAACGAGAACTACGCGCGCGAGCTCCTCGAGCTGCACACCCTGGGCGTCGACGGCGGCTACCGCCAGCAGGACGTGGTCGAGGTGGCGCGCGCCTTCACCGGCTGGAGCGTGATGCCACCGCCGAGCCTGCTCGGCACCGAGGCCGGCGGGCGGTTGGCGCGCCTCGAGCGCGCCGGTGGGCTGGGCTTCGTGGTCGAGGGCCAGTTCCTGTTCCGTGCCGGCGCGCACGACGCCGGCACGAAGACGGTGCTCGGCACCCGGCTCGCCGCGGGCCGCGGCATCGAGGACGGCGAGCAGGTGCTCGACCTGGTGGCCGCGCACCCGTCGACGGCCAAGCACCTGGCGCGGAAGCTCGCCGTGCGTTTCGTGTCGGACCAGCCGCCGCCGGCACTCGTCGATCGGCTGGCGGAGGTCTTCGCCAGAGACCGCGGGGATCTCGCGGCCGCGGTCCGCGCGCTGGTCGGGTCGCCGGAGTTCTGGGCGCCGGCGTCGCGGCGCGCCAAGATCAAGTCGCCCTTCGAGCTCGCGGCCTCGGCGCTCCGCGCCACCGGGGCCGAGGTTTCCGATCCGCGCTCGACGCTCGAGTGGATCGCGCGCATGGGCCAGCCGCTCTACCTCTACCAGGCGCCGACCGGCTACCCGGACCGCGCCGACCAGTGGGTATCGACCGGCGCGCTCCTGGCGCGCATGAACTTCGGGCTGCAGCTCGCCTCGGGGCGCGTCGGGGGCGTGAAGCTCGACCTCCCGTCGCTCTCCGGGCACGAGCCGGCGTCGCGCCGCGAAGCCCTGGCCACGTACCTCGCCTTGCTGTTGCCCGAGCGCGAGCTCTCCGCCACGCTCGCAGAGCTGGGCCCGGTGGTCGATGCCCCCGACCTCTCGCGCCGTGTCACCGAGGCGGCGCCGGCCGAGGCCGAGGGCAGCGCCGCCTACGAGCGGTTGCTCGGGGGCGGCGAGATGGAGGCGATGGCCGCCGGCGGCGACTCGCCGCTCGGCCGGCTCTATCGCGGCCAGCCGCGCGCCTCGATCGACACCCACGAGCCCACGCCGCTCGAGCAGGTGGTGGGCGTGATCTTGGGCTCACCAGAATTCCAACGTCGATGATGCCGCGGCGCGAGCAGAGGAGGATCTAGCCATGTGGACGCGCAGAGTCTTTGTAAAGGCCGGCGGCATGTCGCTCTTCACTTTCGGCCTGGCGCCGTTCGGGCCCTCGTTCCTCGAGCGCGCGGTGCTGGCCGCGACCGGTCCGGCGCCTTTCGCGAAGCGCAAGGTGCTGGTGGCGATCTTCCAGCGCGGCGCCATGGACGGCCTCGCCGCCGTGCCGCTGCTCGACGAGCGGGCGCTGGCGAAGCTGCGGCCGCGCCTGGCGATGAGCGCCGCGCGCACCGCGGGCGAGGGAGCGCTCGCCGACCTCGACGGTCGCTTCGGGCTTCATCCCGGCTTCGCGCCGCTGCTGCCGTTCTACCGCGAGGGCCGCCTCGCCGTCGTCCACGCCGTGGGCTCGCCCGACTCGACGCGCTCGCACTTCGACGCCCAGGACTACATGGAGACCGGCACGCCGGGCAGGAAGGGAACGCCCTCCGGCTGGCTCAACCGCGTGTGCGGTGAGCTGGGGCACGAGGCGACGCCGTTTCGCGCCGTGTCGCTCACGCCGTCGCTGCCGCGCTCCTTCTACGGGCCGCAGCCGGCGCTGGCGGTGACCAACCTCGCCGACTTCCGCTTGCGCCTGCCCGGAGCGCAGGGGATGGCCGCGGCGGCGGGCGCCGGCTTCGAGGCGCTCTACCGCGACACCTCGGAGCGCCTGCTGCGCGAGACCGGCGGCGAGACCTTCGACGCGGTGAAGATGCTCGAGGCGAAGCATCTCGCCTCCTACCGGCCGGCGGCGGGCGCCGACTACCCGCCGACGCCGCTCGGCGGCGCGCTGTCGCAGATCGCCATGCTGATCAAGGCGGACGTGGGGCTCGAGGTGGCGTTCGCCGAGACCGCCGGCTGGGACACCCACGTGCAGCAGGGCGCGGCGCAGGGGAGCTTCGCCCGCCGGGCCGAGGACCTGGCGCGCGCCATCGCCGCGTTCGAGACCGATCTCGGCGCGGAGCGTAGCCAGGTGGTGGTGATGACCATGACGGAGTTCGGCCGAACGGTGCGCGAGAACGGCTCCGGCGGCACCGATCACGGGCACGGCTCGTGCCTCTTCGTGCTCGGCGACGAGATCGCGGGCGGCAAGGTCCACGGCGAGCTTCCGAGCCTCGACCCGGACGCGCTCTACGAGGGCCGCGACCTGCCGGTGACCACGGACTTCCGCGCCGTGTTCGCCGAGGTCGCCGCGCGCCACCTCGGTGTCGGCGACCAGAAGGCGATCTTCCCGGAGTGGAGCGGGGAGCGGATGTCGCTGTTCCGCGGCTGAAGGGGGCCGTTCCGTCGCACGGCGGTACGCCAGCTTCCGCCCTCGGCAAACTCCCGCCTGAGCCCTCCGTACCTTCCTGGTGCCCCCTCTTGACATCTCAACTATCGCGGTAGTACTATCGCGGTAGTTGAGACGAGGAGGAAGCCCATCATGTCCACGCCCCACCGCCTCGGCGATCTCCAGCACGCCATCTTGAGCGTCCTCTGGCAGCGCGGCGAAGCCTCCGTGGCCGACGTGCACCAGGAGCTCGAAGCGGAGCGCGGCCTGGCGCTGACCACCATCGCCACCATGCTGACCAAGATGGAAGCCAAGGGGATCGTCCGCCATCGCAGCGAGGGCCGGCGCTTTATCTACCGGCCGCGGGTCTCCGAGAGCGAGGTACGCCGCTCGATGGTCAGCGAGCTGACCGAGCGCTTCTTCGCCGGCGACGCCGCGGCGCTGGTGAGCCACCTGCTGTCCGAGTACGAGATCGACGCCAGCGAGTTGGCCTCCCTGAAGGCCGCCATCGCCGAGAAAGAAGAGGAGGGCTAGAGATGCACGCACTCGCCGCGAGCGGTTGGACGGGCGCCGTTGCCGCCTGGCTGGTCAACTATCTGATCCACAGCACTCTCCTGCTGGGGGCCGCCTGGCTGGCCTCGAGGTGGCTGGCCGGCCGGCACACGGCGGCCGAAGAGTGGCTCTGGCGCTCGGCGTTGGTGGGCGCCCTGCTCACCGCCTCGCTCCAGCTCGCGTTCGGCGGCGCGGTGACCACGGCCGCGGGTGAGGCAGCCGCGGCGCGAGCTTTGCTCGAGCGCACGGCCCGCGTGGTGCCGGCGCCGTACGCCGAGCCGGCGCCGCTGTCGTTCGCGACCAGCGCCGGGAGCGCGTCGGCTCTGGGCGCGCCGCCGCCAGCCGAGGCCGCTCCCGCGCCGCGGCGCTCGCGCAGCCCGAGGCTGCCGGTCTTCCTGCTCGCCCTTTGGGCCACCGGCGCCGCCTGCTTCGTGGGCCGGCTCGCCGGGCGCTGGGTGGCGTTCCGCCGCCGTCTGGCCGGCCGCCGGCCGATCGCCGCCGGGCCGCTCGCCGAGATGCTCGAGGACCTCGCGGCGCCGGTGCTCGCCGGGCGCGCGTTCGGGGGCCGCGCCGTGCGCCTCACCGCCACCCGCCGTTTTCCCGTGCCCTTCGCTCGCGGCACGGCCCGCCCGGAGATCTGCATGCCGGAGCGCGCCGTCTGCTCGCTGCACCCGGCCCTGCAACAGGGCATCCTGGCGCACGAGGTCGCGCACCTGGTGCGGCGCGACCCGCTGTGGCTCGCCGCGCTGCGCCTGGCCGAGGCGTTGTTCTTCTTCCAGCCGCTGCACCGCGTGGCGAGCCGCCGGCTGCTCGAGCTCTCCGAGTACCACTGCGACGACTGGGCGGCCCGCGCCACCGGCCGCGGCAAGGAGCTCGCGCGCTGCCTCGCCGAGGTCGCGGCGTGGCTGGTGGATCGGCCGCCGGCGATGCCGGTGCCGGCCATGGGACGCAGCCGGTCGAGCCTGGCGCGGCGCATCGAGCGCCTGCTCGCCGATCGCGCCGGTGCCGCGGCCGAGCGTCGCGTCCCGCGTTGGGCGCTGCCGCTCGCGGCCCTGGCAATGGCGGCCACGGTCGTCTTCGCCCCGGGCCTGACGCTCGCCGGCGATGCCCCCGAGGCTCGCGAGGTCGAGGTCGTCGAGCCGAACGAGGAGATCGTCGAGGCCGAAACCCCGGAGGCGGAGGAGTGGCCCGAACCGGCGCTCGCGCCGGGAGATCTGCCGGCCGAGTTCTACGAGATGCCGGCCGAGCTCGCGGGCATAGAGGTGCCTCTCGAGGATCTGCCCACGCCGCTGCCCGAGCTCGCGCCCGCACCCGAGGCCTGGCCGGTGCCGGGCGTGGAGCCGATGCCCACACCCCTGCCGCACTTGGCGCCCATGCCGGGCGTCGGGCCGATGCCCACACCCCTGGCGCACGTCGCACCCATGCCGGGCGCCGGGCCGATGCCCACACCCCTGCCGCACCTGGCACCCATGCCGGGCGTCGGGCCGATGCCCACAGCTCTGCCGCGCGTCGCAGCCATTCCCGGGATGCCGCGGACTCCCCATGCCACACCGGCGCCGCGGCCGGTGATCGCCGACGCCTGGGCGCCTCCGCCACCGGATGCGCCGCCCGTGCCGCGGGCACCCCGCACGCCACCGCCGCCCGGTTCTCCTCCCGCGGCGGCACCGGTTCCGGCGCCCGGCGCGCCCCCACCCCCCATGGCCCCGCGGGCGCCACGCGCGCCCCAGGCTTGGAGCCCGGCCGACGAGCTGGAGGCCATCGCCGACGCGATGGAGGACCTCGCCGAGGACGACGAGATAGACGCCTCTCACTTGGCGAGGCTGTTGCGGCGCTCGGCCCGCGTCGCCCTGCAGGCGGGCGCCATTTCCACCGAGGAACACGACCGCATGGCCGCCGCCAGCGCGACGCGCGCCGCCGAGGCCAGCCGCTCGCCGGGCAGAGTGGCGGAGATGGCGGCCGAGACCCACGCCCTTGCCGCATCGCTTCACGGCCGGCACTGGTACCACGAGGACACGCCCCGACCGCCGCGGGAGCCCCGCTCTCCGCGAGCCTGGCAGGGCGCCGAGCACGAGTGGCGAGCGGCGGTCGAGGACGCGCAGCGGCAGGCCCTCGAGTCGCTCGACGGCCGGCGCGAGGCGATCGCCGACGCCGTGGCCGAGGCGCAGCGCCAGGCGCTCGAGGAGGTGAGCAGGGAGCTCGGGCGCCAGCAGCAGGAGCTCCAGAAGCGGCTCGCCGATCTCGACCGCGAGCTCGCCGGCCAGCAGCGGCAGGTGGAGGAGCAGGTGCGCCGGTCGCTCGAGAGGGAGCTGCGGGAGAGCGGCGACCTCACCGAGGCCGAGATCGAACGCCAGCTCGGCGAGGTCGACCAGCACGTGGAGCGGGCCATGGCCGAGGCCGAGCGACACGCCCGCGCCAGCCTGGAGCGCATGCAGCAGGACCTCGAGCGGGCGCGGCGGGAAATCGAGCGCTCGCAGGGCCGGCCCTATGCCCACGAGGGCGTACGCTCGCCCCGCCGGCCTCGCGCCGAGGCGGCCCCGACACCGGAAGCGCCGGAGGCGGAAGAGCCCATCGAGCCACCGGGCTGAGATCGCAGTCTCTCCGGCTCAGGTCCCTGCGCTTCGCCAGGGATCTGAGCCGTTCGCACGAAGAAGTGTGGAATTTCCACCTGACAGGCCCGGTTTTGGAGGACACCAGCGCGCCGCAGCGGCGCCTGGCGCTCCGATATGGAGGGACTCCAATGACCGACCTACTTACCCTGCCCGTCCTCGCCCTGCGCGACGTCGTCGTCTTCCCGCAGGTCACCGCACCCATCGGCGTGGGCCGGCCCACGAGCCTCAAGGCGCTCGAGGCATCCGCCCGCGACAACGACCGCATGGTCTTCGCCGTCGCACAGCGCGACGGCACCGACAAGCCCACCCCCGAGAGCCTCTACACCGTGGGCACCATCGCCCGCTTCGACCAACTGCAGCGCGGCCTGGCCGGCGTCCATCTGCTGTTGCACGGCCGCGAGCGTGGCATCGCGGTGCGCATCGTCGAGCGCGACGGCTATCTGCAGGCGGTGGTGCGCGCCGCCGAGGAGATGCCGCCGCTCAAGCTGGACGACCCGAGCTTCGTGGGCCTGTACCGGGAGCTCCACCAGCGCGCCGCCGAGCTCGGCCAGAAGGCCGGCCTGCCGCGCGAGGCGGTGGAGCAGGTGCTGGACAGCGTCGAGGACCCCGGCCGCTTCGCCGACCTGGTAGCCGCCCACGTCGAAGTCTCGGTCGCCGAGCGGCAGAACCTGCTCGAGATCCTCTCCGTCGAGGAGCGCCTGCGGCGCGTGCTGGTGCACGTGCAGAAGCAGATCGCGGTGCTCGACGCCCAGGAGGACATCAAGTCGAAGGTGCAGGAGGAGCTCGGCGGGCGCCAGCGCGAGATGCTGCTGCGCGAGCAGATGAAGGCCATCCAGAAGGAGCTCGGCGAGGCCGACGGCGGCGACGACGTCGGCGAGCTGGGCGAGCGGCTGGAGGCCCTCAACCTGCCGCCGGAGGTGAAGAAGGAGGTCGATCGCGAGCTCGGCCGCCTGTCGCGCATCGGCCGCGAGGCCATGGAGTCGCAGGTCATCCGCACCTATCTCGAGACCGTGGCCGAGCTGCCCTGGAACGAGCGCAGCGAGGAAGAGCTGGACCTCAAGCAGGCGTCGGAGATCCTGGAGGAGGACCACTACGCTCTGGGCGACGTGAAGGATCGCGTGCTCGAGTTCCTGGCCGTGCGCCAGTTGCGGCTGGCCGCGGAGCGGGAGAGGAAGCAGGCCGAGGCGGCGGAGAAAGCTGCCGAGGGCCCGGAGTCGCCCGACCCGGCGCCGCCGGTGGTCTTCGCGCCGGAGCCGCCCCTACCTACCGAGGCGCCGGCGGTGCCTTCGGCTCCGCCGGCGGCGACCGAAGGGGCAATCGCGGGCGACGAGCTTGCGGCGGCCCCGCAGGCGGCGCCGGCCGCCAAGGACCCCGACGATCCGTCGCGGCGCAGCCCGATCCTGCTCTTCGTGGGCCCGCCGGGCGTGGGCAAGACCTCGATCGCCAAGTCGATCGCCCGCGCCATGGGCCGCAAGTACGTGCGCATCTCGCTGGGCGGCGCGCGCGACGAGGCCGACATCCGCGGCCATCGTCGCACCTACGTCGGCGCCATGCCGGGCCGCATCATCCACGGCATGAAGCAGGTGGGGACCAAGAATCCCGTCTTCCTGCTCGACGAGGTCGACAAGCTCGGCGCCTCGTTCCACGGCGACCCGGCGGCGGCGCTGCTCGAGGTGCTGGACCCGGCGCAGAACGACTCCTTCACCGACCACTACCTCGGCGTGCCGTTCGACCTCTCCGAGGTGCTCTTCATCTGCACCGCGAACTTCATCCAGAACATCCCCGGGCCTCTCCTCGACCGCATGGAGGTGGTCGAGTTCTCCGGCTACACCGAGCGCGAGAAGCTGGCCATCGCCCGCCAGTACCTGGTACCGCGGCAGCTCAAGGAGAACGCCTTGACCGAGGAGCAGCTACGCTTCGAGGACTCGGGGCTGGCGCCGCTGATCGCGAGCTACACGCGGGAGGCCGGGGTGCGCCAGCTCGAGCGCGAGATCGGCCGCGTGGCGCGCAAAGTGGCGCGGCGGATCGCGGCCGGCGAGGCGGCGCAGTTGGTGGCCGACGCCGCCCTGGTGCGCAGCCTGCTGGGCCGGCCCAAGGTGCACCCGGAGCGCGCCGCCGAGGAGGAGCAGGTCGGAGTGGCGACCGGCATGTACTACACGCCGGTCGGCGGCGACATCATGTTCGTCGAGGCCTCGACCATGCGCGGCAAGGGCGAGCTGGTGCTGACCGGCCAGCTCGGCGACGTGATGAAGGAGTCGGCGCGCGCCGCCTGGAGCTACGCGCGCTCGCACGCGCTGCCGCTGCACATCGAGGAGGAGGCATTCAACCGCGACCTCCACATCCACGTGCCGGCCGGCGCCATCCCCAAGGACGGGCCGTCGGCGGGCATCACCATGGCGACGGCCCTGATCTCGGCGCTGTCGGGCCGGCCGGTGCGGCCGGACATCGCGATGACCGGCGAGGTGACGCTCTCCGGCCGCGTGCTGCCGATCGGCGGCGTCAAGGAGAAGATCCTGGGCGCGGTGCGGGCCGGCATCCGCCGATTCGTGCTGCCGCTCGCGAACGAGGCCGACCTCGAGGACCTGCCGCAGGAGGTGCGCGCTTCGATCGAGGTGCATCCCGTCGCCGAGCTGGGCGAGGTGCTGGCGCTGACCCTCAAGGACGCGAGCTTTCGGGAAGGGCGGCTGCTCTTCACCGGCGACGACCCCGCCGAGGTCGCGCCCCTGTCGATGAGCTATCGGCACTGAACGCGATTCGCTGATCCCGCCTCGTTGCATGCGGCCGAGCTCAGGCTCGGCCGCATGCCCATTGGCCTCCGTGCTCGGAGGGCGGATGGATTGTCTCGCTTGCGTGCAGACGCTGCATTCAAGCTAAGGCGATCCTTCGCCATCCGAACAACCTATTCACGAGGAGGTCATCCATGCGCAACCCGACACGCCTGCGGGCGCTCGGGCTGGGGCTCGCAGCCGCCGCGGCGATCGCCGCGTTCGGCACGCTCCCGCTCGGCGCCGAAGAGGTCCCGGCAACGGGCCCGGCCACCACGGCACCCGATCAGGAGGAGCTTCGGGTCGAGCTTCCCCTGGTCGGCATGACGGTCGCAGTCGACCCGGCGACCGGGCGGCTCCGCCAGCCGACGGCGGCCGAGGCCCGCGAGCTGGCCGCGCAGCTCGCCCAGAAGCTGCGCCGCACGGGCCCGCCGCCGGAGCCGGTCCTGCACCGCGACGGCATGCTGTCGCTGGTCTTGGGCCTCGACTACCTCGACTTCATGGTCGCCACGCTCGACCCCGCGGGCAACGTGACGACCGCCTGCGTCGAGGGCTCCGAGATGACCTCGGCGCTCGGCCTGGCGCCGGCAGCCCCGGCGCTCGAGGAGAAGTGAGGTCATGAACGAGCGCCGACACGTCTCCCGCGCCTTGCTCTCCAGCCTCGTGGCCCTGGCTCTCGTCGCCGCCCTGGCGGCGCCGGCCCAGGCCGCCGTCACCTTCGTCATCAACAACGTCGACGGCGCCGGCGTGGGCTTCAACGATCCCACGCCCAAGGCGCCGGTGGGCGGCAACCCCGGAACCACCCTCGGGCAGCAGCGGCTCATCGCCTTCCAGTTCGCCGCCGACACCTGGGGCTCGATCCTCGACAGCGACGTCACGGTGGTGATCCAGGCCACCTTCTTCCCGGCGGGAACCTCCTTCGGGCCCCTGCCGTGCACCGCGACGGCCGCGACCCTCGGCGCCGCGGGGACCATCCAGATCTTCGCCAACTTCCCCGGCGCCGCGTTCGCCAACACCTGGTACCACTCGTCGCTGGCCAACAAGCTGGCAGGCTTCGACCTGACCCCCGGGCCGTTGGACCCCGGGTTCCAGGTGCCGCCGTTCAACGACGACATCGTGTCGCTGTTCAACGACCGCATCGACGACCCCGTCTGCCTGGGTGCCCGGAGCTGGTACTACGGCCTCGACAACAACCACGGCACGGACATCTCGCTGGTCCACGTGCTGTGGCACGAGTTCGCGCACGGCCTCGGCTTCTCGAACTTCGTCACCGAGCAGACGGGCGCAAGACCCCTGGGCCTGCCCGACGTCTACAGCGTCTACTCGTTGGACAACAGCACCGGCCTGCACTGGAACCAGATGACCACGCCCCAGCTCGTAACCTCCGCTGTCAACTGCGACAACGTGGTCTGGGACGGCCCGAGCGCCACCGCCAGGTCGCCGCTCTTCTTGGGCGTCGGCACGCCCTCGCTGACCATCAACTCGCCCGGCTCGCTCGCCGGGATCTTCCGCGCCGGCACCGCCGCCGGCTTCGGCCCGCCGCTCGCTGCGCCCGGGGTCACCGGCGACCTCGTGCTGGTCGACGACGGGGTGGTAGCCGGTCCTCCCGGCAGCGGCGTCTCCGACGGTTGCGAAACGCCGTTCGTCAACTCGGTGGCCGGCAAGATCGCGCTGATCGACCGCGGTTTCTGCGGCTTCATCAACAAGGTGGCCAACGCAGAGTCCCAAGGTGCCACCGCGGTGATCATCGCCAACAACGTGGCAGGGTGCCCGCCGCCGGCGCTGGGCGGCGTCGGCGTGGTCGGCATCCCCTCGGGGAGCATCACCCTGCCCCAGGCCAACGCCATCAAGACGGCGCTCGGCTCGGGGACGGTCAACGGCACGCTGGGCTTGAATGGCAGCCGGCGCGCCGGGGCCGACGCGGCCAACCACGTGCAGCTCTTCGCCGCCAACCCGGTGCAGCCCGGCTCGTCGATCTCGCACTGGGACACCCTGGCTTTCCCCAACCTGCTGATGGAGCCGGCGATCAACGCCGACCTCGATTTCGGCGTCGACCTGACCGCCTACCAGCTCGAGGACGTGGGCTGGACCCTGGCGACGGTGGTGATCGACGGCTGCGATTCCGGGGTGCCCAACCTGGTGCTGCCGGGCGGCGGCACCATCCTGACGTTGATCGAACAGTGCGCGGCGGGGGCCGGCAACCACGGCCAGTTCGTGAGCTGCGTGTCGCACGCCATGAACGAGCTCAAGAAGGCGGGCCTGATCAGCGGCAGCCAGAAGGGCGCCATCCAGAGCTGCGCCGCCCAGGCCGACATCCCGTAGCGGCTCGGCGTAGCGACCATAGAGACAAAAAGAACCGGCCGGGCTACGAGCCCGGTCGGTTTTCAAGGGAAAGTACCCTACGGAGGGGCTCCGCTCCTCGCCCACCGCGTCAGCGGACGCGGTAGGTGACGAGGAGGCGAAGATTGAAGAAGTCTTGGTGCTCCTTCTCGGCGTCGGGCCGCCGGACCAGGGTGAGCGGCGTGTAGAACGCCTCGAACGTGAGCCGGACGGCCTGCGAGAGGGCGCCGCGGGCACCCACGGCGAGCGAGTAGGTGGTGCCGTCGGTCACCTGCAGCGTGCGATCGACCAGGTTGTTGTAGCGGGCGTCGACCTGGAACTCGGGGTCGAGGTAGGTGGCCGCCACCGCGCCATAGATCTCGAGCTTGCGTTTCCCTCCAGTCGCGAACGCTCCCCCCAGCTCTAGCCCCGCGTAGCGCAGCGTCACGCGGTCGCGCGACGGCTCCTCGCAGAGGAAGGGGTTGGCGACCGGGTCGTCGCCCGCCGCCACCGTGTCGCTGTCGCAGGTGAGGTCGGCCTCGATCTCGCCTCCCTGCCCGTAGAGGCGCAAGCCCAGCCGCCAGGTTTCGCGCTCGACCAGCGGGCGGCCGAGGGCGAGCGCGACCAGGTTGGGCTTGGTGCCGCCGACCTCGATCGGAGGCACGTAGCCCAAGGTGAGCGAGAAGGCGGCCGGCAGCCCCACGATGACGCGCGCCCGGCCGAATACCGGAGTCTTGTTCAAGTCCTCGACCTTGGTGCCGTAGAAGCCCACGCGGCGCTCTTCCGCGGACAGGCTCGGGACCCATCCGCCCTCCAGGCCCAGCTCCACGGCGCCGGCCGGCAGCCGCTCGGGCACCCCGAGGCCGGTGAGCTGGGTGGCCGAGGAGAAGTACTTCATCGCCCAGGCCTCGGGACGGTCGAAGTCGAGGTCCTCGCGGAAGTCGATCACCGACTGCGCGGCGGCCGGCGGCGCCCCGGCGGCCAGGCAGAACAGCGCGGCGGCGAGCAGCGGTCGGCGGCGGTAATCGCGCATTCCCCCGTTGAGTTCCCCGGGACGAAGGAAAGGTTCATCCGGCGCGGGAGCTTGAACCGATGGGCCGGCGAGGGGAATTCACGGTCGAGGAAGCTCTCGCCGTCGGGTGGTACCCTGGGGCTCTCGGCGACGGGAGAGCGGAAACGAGCACGAGAACGCGGCTTCGAGGAAGAGACGGCGGATGCCTGGCGACGACGAGCTTAGCCTGCTGGCCCGCATCGCGGCCAAGGACCGGCGGGCCTTCGAGACGATCTACCATCGCTACCACCGGCGGCTCTTCGTCTATCTGTTCAAGATCACCCGCCGGGCCGACGTGGTGGAGGAGCTGGTCAACGACGTGATGATGGTCGTGTGGCAGAGCGCCGCCCGCTTCGACGGCGTGTCACGGCCCTCGACCTGGATCCTGGGGATCGCCTACCGCAAGGCGCTCAAGGCGCTGTCGCGCCGCCGCGAGCCGGTGGACGAGCCGGCTGCGCGCCCGTTCGAGCGGGTGGTCGAGGGGCCCGACCGGCTGTTCGCGCGGCGCGAGGAGGCGACGGTGCTCGGCCGCGCCCTGGCCCGGCTGGCGCCCGAGCAACGGGCGGTGGTGGAGCTGACTTACTACTTCGGCTACTCGTACCGCGAGATCGCCGAGATCGTGGGCTGTCCGATCAATACCGTCAAGACGCGGATGTTTCACGCCCGGCGGCGCTTGCGCGACGCGCTGCCGGAGCTCGGCCGGGCATTCAATGCCGGCCGCTAGCGGCCGGCGCGGCAGCAGGAAGACGCAGCCAGGAGATGTCCGCTCGAGCAAGGAGGTTGCATGAGTAAGAGTGGAGACCGCTCCGTGGGACCGGGCGCGAGCCACGAGGAGGTCCAGGCCCTGCTGCCGTGGTACGCCAACGGCACCCTCGACGAGGCCGAGCACGCCTGGGTCGAGGCTCACCTCGCCGAGTGCGCGGGGTGTCGGGCCGAGGCCGAGGAGTGTGGCGCGCTCGGTGCCACGGTGCGCGCCGCGGAGACCATGGCGCCTGCACCCCATCCCGTGGAGCTCGCCCGCCTGCTGGCGCGGATCGACGCCACCGAGGAGCTGGGCCGCGGCGGCTTCGGGCCGTGGCAGTGGCTGCGGGCGACGCTCGGCGGCACGCCGCCGGTGGTGCGCTGGGCGTTGGCCGCTCAGCTCGCGCTGCTGCTCGGGGCCGGGGCCCTCGCCGGCTGGGGCCGCCCGGCGCCCTCTCCCCCCGGCTTCCGCACCTTGTCGGATGCCCCGTCGGCGGCCGTCGCCGAGCCCCACCTGCGGGTGCCACACCTGCGAGTAATGTTCCGCGAGCAGGCCAGCGAGGCCGAGATCCGCGGCCTGCTGCTGCCGCTCGAGGCCGAGATCGTGGCCGGCCCCTCGCCGCTCGGGGTCTACACGCTGTCGCTGCCCGCCGGCGCGGGCCGCGATCCACTGCCGGTGGTGCTCGCCCACCTCAAGGGGCGCAGCGAGGTGCGGTTCGTGGAGGCGATCGATCCGGCGCCGGCGGCCGGGGAGCGCTAGGGGATGTACCGAGCCCGGATCGCGCTGCTGGCTCTCCTCGCGCTGGGCTGCGCCTCGGGCCGGCCGCTCTCGCCCCCGGCGCTCCCGGAGATCGAGCCTCGCGCCTCCGCAGCCGTGCCCGACTTCGCCCGCCAGGTGATGGTGATCCTGCCGCCAGGCCCCGAGCGCCTGTGGTCGCGGGTGATGCAGGACTTGGCCGACGTCTACGGCCTGAAGCCGGTCTTCTTCTGGCCACTGCCCAGCCTGGGCGAGAACTGCATCGTCTACGAGCACCGCGGTGGCCGCAGCAGCGCCCAGCTGCTGGCGCGCCTGGAGGCCGACCGCCGCGTCGAGCTGGCGCAGCCGGTCAACGTCTTCCGCACCCAGGCCGCCGGCTACAACGATCCCTACGCCCGGTTGCAGTACGGGCTCACCGCTCTGCGCCTGGAGAAGGCCCATGCCCTGGCGACCGGCAAAGGGGTCAAGGTCGCCGTCATCGACACCGGCATGGACCTCGCGCACCCGGATCTGGCGGGCAAGGTGGTGCGCGCCAACAGCTTCCTGTCCTGGGGCGAGCGCGCCTTCACCGGCGACGTGCACGGCACCGCGGTGGCCGGCGTCATCGCCGCCGATGCCAACAACGGCCAGGGCATCGTGGGCGTGGCGCCGCAGTCCGAGATCCTGGCGCTCAAGGCTTGCTGGCAGGACCCGCCGGACTCGCGCCAGGCGGTTTGCAACAGCTACACCTTGGCCCAGGCCGTGGACTTCGCACTGCGCGAGGGAGCCCAGGTACTCAACCTGAGCCTCGCCGGGCCCCAGGACCCGCTGCTCGAGCGGCTGCTCGAGAAGGCCCTGAAAAAAGGAGTAGTGGTGGTGGCGGCGAGACCCGACGAAGGTGGTGATGACTTCCCGGCCTCGCTGGAAGGCGTGCTCGCCGTGCGCTCCTCCGGCCCGTCCGGCAACTTGCGCGCCGCGAACGGCGCGCTCGAAGAGCCGGCCGCGATCGCCGCGCCCGGCGTGGACGTGCTGACCACCGTACCGCGCGGGACCTACGACTTCTTCACCGGCAGCTCGATCGCGGCGGCGCAGGTCTCGGGCGTCGTGGCCCTGCTGCTGGAGCGGCGGCCCGACCTCTCGCCCGCCGCGGTGGCGGCCCTGATCGCGGAGACGGCGCAGCCGGTGACCGCCTCGGTGTCCACCGGCACCAACGGCGCAGAGGCGCACCACGAAGGTTCCGAGGGCCAGATCGTCGATGCTTGCCGCGCGCTGGCCAGGCTCCTCGGCCAGGGCGCCTGCGGCCCTGGAGAGTGAACCGAGGCAGGCCTGTGCTATCCTCTTCCCACGATTTCGTGACCTGGCAAACCCGGCCTGGTGAGTACCGTTTCGAAGTGATGCGGTCCCTGTGTGGTCCTCTCGCTGCGACTCGCCCGGTACCCTCGGTTTTCCGGGGAATCAATCGGTTGCCGAAGCGGCCGGCCGCTTTACGCCGGCGAGTCATTTGACGTTGCGCCCGCTCGCGAGCGGGTGCGGAGCTCGAGAGTATGGCCAAGAGGATCTACGTCGGGAACCTGCCTTTCAAGACCACCGAGGATGAAGTGCGCCAGATGTTCGAGGCCTACGGCGCCGTGCAGTCGGTCAACCTGATCAGCGACCGCGAGACCGGTCAGCCGCGGGGCTTCGGCTTCGTCGAGATGGACGACAGCGCGGCGGACGCCGCGGTAGACGCCTTGAACGAGACGCCGATGGGTGGGCGCACGCTCAAGGTCAACGAGGCTCGGCCCCGCCAGGATCGCGGCCCGCGCGGTCGTTAGCTCGCGGCAGCTCGCCCCGCTGCTGCCTGATCCAAGCTCCCGCCCGCCAGGGCCGGGGCGCCGTGTGCTGGCTGGCGCCGCGGCCAGGACTTGAAAACGAGGGCGCTATGGTTGGGACGCAGGGACTCGAACCCCGATTCTGCGGTCCAGAGCCGCATGTCTTGCCATTAGACGACGTCCCAGCGGCAAGGGCGGAAGGTTAGCCGCAAGCTCCGGGCGGCGTCAAGAATCTCGGTGGCCCATGGCCCGGTTCGCCTCCTCCAGGCGCAGGGAGGGGAGGAGGGAGCCATCATGCGCCGCGATCAGTTTCGCGCTCTCGCCCGGAGCGCCACCCTTGCCGGCCTCGGCCTCGTGGCCCACGCCACGCAAGTGGGCGTGGTCGGGACCCGCGTCCAGAGCGAGACGCTGTTCTGGGACCACACGCCCGAGCTGGAGAACGACGCCGCCTTCGGCGCCACGCTGGCCATGGAAGACGTGGAGTCGGGAACCGCGTTCGCCCTCGCCGGCGCCCCCGGGGCGGGCGCCGCGCAGCTCTACGAGCTGGAGCCCGAAGACACTATCTGGGGCACCCACACCAACATCCCGCCGACGACCGGCCAGCCCATTCCGGTGGCCGTGGAGTCCTACGCTCTCTACGCCGCGCTCGACGCCGGAGGTGCGACCACTTCGATCCGCCGTACCAGCGGCCAGGTGCTGGTGGCGGGAATCGACGGCGGCCCGGTCCGGTCACTGGCCAAGAACGGCTCGATCCTGGCGATCGGCCAGCCGGACTTCTTCGGGGGCGCCGGCCGGGTGCGGATCTACGAGCAGAACGGCGCCGGCGACTGGGTGCTCGCCGAGACCTTCATCGGCGGCTTCCCCAGCCGCCTCGGCACGGCCCTGGCCGCCGATGGCCTGACGGTGGCGGCCGGCGCGCCGAACAGGGGGGACAACGGCGCGGTCCACGTCTTCGCCCGGGCGGCAAGCTGGATCGAGCTCCAGGTGATCGAGTCACCCGCCACCGGCCAGAGCGGGGCGGAGTTCGGCGCCGTCGTGGCGCTCGACGGAAGCCACCTGGCCGTGGGCTCGCCGATGCTGGATCGCATCACCCCGCCGCCGGCGCTCACCAACGGCGGCGGGGTGCACCTCTACGATGCGCTGACCTTCCCCTTCCTCCAGTTCGAGCTCCAGGCGACGTTGCGGCCGCCGGGCCTCGCGCACCACGACTGGTTCGGCACCAGCGTGGACTTGCTGGTGGGGGGCGACGGAGCCGTGGAGCTGGTGGGAGGCGCCCCGGGCGACGATTCCGGCGCCAACAACGCCGGAGCGGTCTACCGCTACCTGCGCACGCAAGAGCCCGATGCCTCGAGCTGGCAACTGGTGAACCGCATGGTCAATAGCGATCCCGTGGACCTCGAGCAACTGGGGACCACG
Source organism: Thermoanaerobaculia bacterium (assembly GCA_044869805.1). Taxonomy (GTDB): domain Bacteria; phylum Acidobacteriota; class Thermoanaerobaculia; order Multivoradales; family SZUA-115; genus CAWDVR01. The sequence goes on from JBIOXV010000066.1 coordinate 43,196, forward strand.
GTTGCCCTCGGAGAGGCTGGTGTTCTCGCCGGTGCTCCCTTCGGCTCCTTCGGCGCCGGTGCCACCTCGGGCCTGGTGCTGTTCTTCGGGGCGCGGATCTTCGCCGACGGCTTCGAGAGCGGCGACACCTCCGCTTGGACCGAGGTCGTGCCATGAGAGGCGAGAGCTGCGGAGACTTGGAGCTGGAGTTTCGAGTCGTCGCGACCGTCGAGCCGGTCCAGCGCCATGCCCTCCTCAGCCCCTTGACCGGCGAGCGGCTGACGGAGCGGCAGGTCCTCGCGCTCGCCTTCTCCCGAGAGCCGATCCAGCGCCAGCGGCCGATCCCCGAGCAGGCCGGGCGGGAGGTCCTGCTGCCGACCCCGGGCGGCAAGGCCTGGGCTCTCCTGCCCTCGGCGAACGGCCCCGCGTGGTTCCCGGTGGAACGGTTGGAGTGATCGAGCGTCGGCAGGCGTGACGGTCGCGCCTTCCTCTGCTGCGGCCCTTTCGGTCTCTCCGCGGCGCAGGGAGGGGAGGAGGTTCCCGCATGCACGCGAGCTACGCCCGAGCCCTTACCCATGCCGGCAGCCCCGTCACCGCCGGCGTTCTGGTCCTCGCCGGCTTGGCGATGCCGGCCGCCCAGGCCGGCACCGTCCCCACCCTCCTCGCGAACCAGGTGCTGGCCTGGGACGACCCTACCCCGCTGCCGCCGAGTGGCGAATTCGGTGCCACGCTGTCCCTCGAGGACACGGCGTCCGGCTCCTTGTTTCTTTTCGTCGGCGCGCCCAACGCGGGGGCCGCGCAGCTCTTCGAGCTCGGGCCGGACACCAACCTCTGGCTCTCGCATCCCCCCATCCTGCCGACCACTCCGCAGCAGATGCCGGTGGCCGTCGATTTCTATGCCCTCTACGCCACGCTCGATCCTGGAGGCGCCACCTCTTCGCTTCGGCGCGCCGACACCGGCCAGGCGCTGGTGTCGGGGATCGACGGCGGCGAAGTGTGGGCCCTGGTGATGAGCGGCACCACCATGGCGATCGGCCAGCCGGAGTTCTTCGGCGGTAGCGGCCGGGTGCGGATCTACGAGCAGACCGGCGCCGACACCTGGGTCCACGCCAAGACCTTCGTGGGCGGGTTCCCCGACCGGCTGGGCAGGAGCCTGGCGATCGACGGCGCGGTGATCGTCGCCGGGGCGCCCGGCCGGGGCGACAACGGTGCCGTCCACGTCTATGCGCGGGCGGCGAGCTGGATCGAGCTCCAGGAGATCGACTCGCCGGCCTCGGGCCAGACGGGAGCCGAGTTCGGCCATGCAGTAGCGCTCGATGGCGACCTCCTCGCCATCGGCTCGCCCTTCTTGGACCGCGCCACGCCACCGCCAGCGCTCATCGACGCGGGCGGGGTCTACGTCTACGAAGTGCTCACCTTTCCCTTTCTCGAATTCGAGCTCCAGGCCCTCCTGCGGCCGCCGGGGCTGAGCGATGTTGATTACTTCGGCAGCAGTGTCGATGTCGCCGAGCCGACTCCGGGGTGGCCGGTGCTGGTGGCGGGCTCCCCTGGCGAGGACAACAGCGGGACCAATACCGGCGCTGTGTACCGCTACCTGCGCACCAGCGACCCCGACGCCTCGAGCTGGCATCCGGTGAGCCGGATGGTGAACTTCGATCCCTTGGACTTCGAGTCGCTGGGCGCCACGGTGGCCCTCGGGCAGCTCGGGGTGTTCGCCGGAGCACCGTCCGGCTCCACCGGCGAGGACGTCACCACCGGGGTGGTGCTGTTCTTCGACTTCCGGATCTTCGCCGACGGCTTCGAGAGCGGCGACACCTCGGCGTGGACCGAGGTCGTTCCCTGAGCCTGCGCGGGGGCTCCGACCGTGGCCCGCCGGGGCCTGTCGCGGCGCAGGGAGGGAAGGAGGCTCCGCCATGCACGCGTATCGCCCGACCCTTGCCCTCGCTCTGCCGCTCGCCGCCAACCTTCTACTGACGGCGCCGGCCCAGGCCGGCACCGTCGCCACCCGCACCGAGGACCAGACGCTGGTCTGGGATGACGCCACGACGCTGCCGCAGGGTGCGAGCTTCGGCGCCAAGCTGGATCTGGTGGACACGCCGGCCGGTGGCTCGATCGCTCTGATCTCCGCGCCACAGGCGGGGGCCATGCAGCGCTTCGAGCTCGCGCCGGGAGCGAGCCTGTGGAGCGCCGGCGACAACGTCCACTCCTTGAGCACCCAGCACTTTCCCGTGGCGGTCGATTTCTACCCTCTCTACGCCGTGCTCGACCCCGGCGGAGCGACCACCTCGATCCGCCGTGCCGACACCGACGAGACGCTGGTACCCGGCATCGACGGCGGCTGGGTGTGGTCGCTGGTGATGAACGGCACCACCCTGGCGATCGGCCAGCCGAGCTACTTCGGCAACAGCGGCCGGGTGCGGATCTACGAGCAGCAGGGCGCCGGCAACTGGGTCCACGCGAAGACGTTCGTCGGGCCGTTCGACAGCGGGCTGGGGACCGGGCTGGCCATCGACGGCCCGGTGGTCGTGGCCGGCGCGCCGGCCGCCGGGGACAACGGCGCGGTCTTCGTCTACGCGCGGACCTCGAGCTGGTTCGAGCTCCAGAGGATCGACTCCCCGGCCAGTGGCCAGACGGACGCGCTGTTCGGCTGGGAGGTGGCGCTCGACGGCGATCTCCTGGCCATCGGCTCGCCCTCCTTGGACCGCGTCACGCCACCGCCGGCGCTCTCCGACGCGGGCGGTGTCTATGTCTACGAGGTGGTGACGCCGCCCTTCCTCGAATTCGAGATCCAGGCCCTGCTGCGGCCGCCCGGAGTCACCGACTTCGATCGCTTCGGCACCAGCGTCGACATCGTGGGATTGGTCTCGGGAGGCGTCGAGCTGGTGGCGGGCTCGCCGGGTGAGGACGACGGCGCCCTCGACGCCGGCGCCGTGTACCGCTATCTGCGCACCCGCGAGCCCGACGCCACGGCCTGGTCGCTCGTGGGCCGCATGGCGAGGAGCGCGCCGCGGGACATCGACCAGCTCGGCTCCACGGTCCGTCTCGGCAGGTCGGGCGTGCTCGCCGGGGCGCCCTATCACGTCGGTCCCCCGGAGCCCCTCACCACCGGCATGGTGCTGTTCTTCGACTCGCAGATCTTCGCCGACGGCTTCGAGAGCGGCGACACCTCGGCCTGGACCTCGGTGGAACCGTGAGCTGGCCGCGCTCGATCGTGGTGCTCTGCCTCCCAGGCCTGCTCGCGTTGTCGACTGCCGCGCCGGGTGAGGCCGCGCCCGTCACCTGGGCCGACCCGGCCGGCCTGTGCAACGGCCAGGCGCCGTGCTTTTCCACGCTGGCCGCCGCCGTGGCGAACGCCGGGCCGCCGCCGGCCACCGTGTTCGTCTTTCCCGGCACCTACGCCGAGAGCGTGGACCTGGGTCAGATGGGGTCTGCCATCGGCGGCGGCCCCGGCGAGCTGGCGGTGGTGAGCGTGGACGCGACGGGGCTGCCGGCGCCGGGCGCGGTGGTGGATGCCGGGGCGCCGGGCGGTCCGGGCTCTGGGCGGGCGATCGAGGCGGTGTTGTTTCCGGCACGCCTTTCTCTAGACGGCTTGGTGCTGCGCTCGCCGGATACCGATGGCCTGCTGATCGCCTTCGGCAGCGCTGACATCGCCCTTCGCCGCATCACTTCGAGCGGGAACCCGGGTGGCAACGGAGTTTTGGCGTTCTCCGACTCCGTCACGCCGATCGAGATCGTCGCCGAAGACCTGCGCGCCGACGGCAACGGTGAGGATGGCCTGAGGCTCGGCGCCACGCGGGTGGTGGCGAGGGACCTGATCGCCAACAACAACACGGAGCGTGGCATCGGGCTCGGCGGCGCCGAGGTCTCGGGGCAGCGGCTGATGGCCGAAGGCAACGGCGGCATCGGAGTCGAGGTCAGTCTGGGCCTGGGCGCGGCGACGTTCGATCTCGCCGATATCTCCGTGCGCGGCAACACCACCGGCCTGGTGGTGTTCCCCGACAGCTCGGCCACCTCGGCCACCGGCTTGCTCTCCACCGTCGCCGCCGCGGGCCACGCGAACCTCGGCATCCTGGTCTTCTGCGACCAGCTCGTAGCCGCGGGGCTCGACGCGACGCAGAACGGCGACGGCATGATCCTCTCGGTCCAGGACCGTCTCGAAGCCTCGGAGCTGGGAGCTGTCGGCAACGCTGGCGTCGGGATCGGGGCCGTCGCGTCCGAGGTGCGCCTCTCCACCGCGGTGGCGGCGGACAACCTCACCGGCATCGCCGTGGGCGGCGACTTCGTGGTGCTCGCGGATTCCACGGCCAGCGGCAACGGTCCGGCCGGCGCGGAGCTCTTCGACGGCGCAGGCTTCGTGGTTTTCGCCAACCGCCTGGAGGGTTCGGGGAACTCCGCGAGCGGCAACGAGATCGGCTGGATCTTCGACGAAGCGGACCCCTTCGCGAGGGTCCTTTCGCGGCTCGACGAGGTGCCGAGCCGGCTCACCACGGGCTTCGCGGCTCGCGGCGGACCCTTGCCGCCCCAACGGCTGACCCTGTCGCGCACCACGACCGAGGGCAGCCTCACCGCCTCGATGCAGGTGCGGCTGCGGGACCAGGGGCTGCTCTCCGTGGCCTGCTCGGACTTCCTGGGCAACAGCCCGCCGGGCCTCGACCTCGCGACCGACCACACCGTCGACGCCCACTTCAACTTCTGGGGCGACCCCTCCGGGCCCTCCCATCCCTCGAACCCCGGCGGCACGGGCGACGCGATCCGCGACGGCGCCAATGGCGGAGCGGGCACGGTGCTCTTCGGCGGCTTCCTCGGCGCTCCGGCGGCGGACGAGGACTGTCCCAGGGTGGCGGTGGTGGAAGTGCCGGCGCTCGGGCCGCTGGGCCTTGGCCTCTTGGCCCTGGCGCTGGCCATCACAGCCGTCGCTCGGCTGCGG
>JBIOXV010000067.1:0-51298 GCA_044869805.1 Thermoanaerobaculia bacterium
CGGGCGACAACGTGAACCTGGAGGTGGAGTTGATCGCCCCGATCGCGATGGAGAAGGGCGTTCGCTTCGCGATCCGCGAGGGCGGCCGCACGGTCGGCGCCGGCACCGTCACCGACATCGTCAAGTAAGGCGCCCCCCAAGAGAGAGCATCAAGAGCGAGCACAGCGGGAAAGCGGAAGGCAGGAACGACTATGGTCAACGAGAAGATCCGGATTCGCCTCAAGGCGTTCGACTATCGGGTGCTCGACACCTCGACGCACGAAATCGTCGACACGGCGCGCCGCACCGGCGCCCGGGTGGTCGGTCCGATTCCGCTGCCCACGCACATCTCGCGCTACACCGTGAACCGCTCCGTGCACGTGGACAAGAAGTCGCGCGAGCAGTTCGAGATCCGCACCCACAAGCGGCTGCTCGACATCTTCGAGCCCACCAGCCAGACGGTGGACGCGCTGATGAAGCTCGAGCTGCCGGCCGGCGTGGACGTCGAGATCAAGGCCTTCGGGAAGTAGAAAGGTGACGCTGATGGAAGGCATCCTGGGCAAGAAGCTGGGCATGACCCAGATCTACCAAGCGGACGGCAAGGCGGTGCCGGTCACCGTCGTCCAGGCGGGGCCCTGCCTCGTCGTGCAGCGCAAGACCAAGTCCACCGACGGCTACGAGGCGGTGCAGCTCGGCCTGGTCGAGAAGCACACGCCGCGCCGGGTGGGCAAGGCCCTGAGGGGCCACTACGACAAGGCCGGCGTGGCGCCGGGCTATCGGCTGGTCGAGTTCGAGGTGACCGCCGAGGACAGCCTCGCCGCCGGCGACCAGGTGAAGGCCACGATCTTCGCCGTCGACGACTACGTGGACGTGGTGGGCACCAGCAAGGGCAAGGGCTTCCAGGGGGTCATGAAGCGGCACGGCTTCGCCGGTGGCCGCGCCACCCACGGCTCGATGTTCCACCGCGCGCCGGGCTCGATCGGCGCCTCGGCCTTCCCCTCGCGGGTGCTCCCCGGCCTGCGTGCGGCCGGCCAGATGGGCGCCTCGCGGGTGACGATGAAGAATCTCAAGGTGGTCAAGGTGGACGAGGAGAACAACCTCATCTACCTGCGCGGCGCGGTGCCCGGCGCGAAGCAGGGCTACCTGGCGATCAAGCGCGCGAAGAGAGGCTAGGGGCCATGAAGATCGCGGTCAAGAACCTCGAGAACAAGAGTGTCGGCGAAGTCGAGCTGCCGGCCTCGGTGTTCGGCTACCCGTACAAGCAGCACCTGATCCACACCGTGGTGCAGGCGATCCTCGCCGGCCGCCGCGCCGGCACCCACAAGACCAAGCCACGCGGCGAAGTCTCGGGCGCCGGCCGCAAGCTGTGGAAGCAGAAGGGCACCGGCCGGGCCCGCGTGGGCAGCCTGCGCTCGCCGCTGTGGAGGAAGGGCGGCACCGTGCACGGCCCGCAGCCCAGGAGCTACGAGCAGGACGTCTCGGTGGGCGAGAAGCGCAACGCCTTGAAGTCGGCGCTGTCGAAGAAGCTCGCCGAAGGCGGCATCGTGGTGATCGACAAGCTCGAGCTCCAGAGCCACAAGACCGGCGAGCTGGCGAAGGCCCTGGGTGGCCTGGGCATCGGTTCGAAGGCGCTGCTGGTGGACACCTTCGACAACCTCAACCTGGCCCGCGCGGCGCGCAACAACCCGCGGCTCAAGACGGTCGACGCTCTGGGCGTCAACGTCTACGACGTCGTCGACCGCTCCCACGTCGTGCTCAGCCAGGGCGCCCTCGAGCGGCTGGTGGAGGTGTTGGACCGATGAGGATCCAGGAGATCATCCGCCGGCCGCTGATCACCGAGAAGAGCACCAAGCTCAAGGAGGGCCAGAGCGTGGTCGCCTTCGAGGTCGATCCGCGGGCCAACAAGATCGAGATCAAGCGCGCCGTGGAGAGCCAGTTCAAGGGCAGCAAGGTGGCGGAGGTGCGGGTGGCGCGCATGCACGGCAAGACGCGCCGCTTCGGTCGCTACACCGGCCGCAAGGCGGACTGGAAGAAGGCCTACGTGAAGCTGGCCGCGGACTCGAAGCCCATCGAGTTCTTCGAGGGCGTCTAGGAAACTCCGGGAAGGAATGCCGAGCCGATGGCGACCAAACAACTCAAGCCGACCAACCCGGCGAGCCGGTTTCAGAGCTACTCCACGTTCGAGGAGCTCACCCGGGTTCGGCCGGAGAAGTCCCTTACCGAGGGCAAGAGCGCGACCGGTGGCCGCAACAGCAAGGGCCAGCTCACCATCTGGTTCCGCGGCGGCGGCCACAAGCGGCGCTTTCGGAAGATCGACTTCAAGCGCGACAAGCACGGCGTGCCGGCGACGGTGGCGTCGATCGAGTACGATCCCAACCGCTCGGCGCGCATCGCGCTGCTCTCCTACGCGGACGGCGAGAAGCGCTACATCCTGTGGCCCAACGGCCTGGCGGTGGGCGCTCGCGTCGAATCCGGTGACGGCGCCGAGATCAACGTCGGCAACGCGCTGCCCTTGAAGAAGATCCCGCTCGGCACGGTGATCCACAACATCGAGCTCAAGATCGGCAAGGGCGGCCAGTTGGTGCGCGGCGCCGGCGCCGGCGCGCAGCTCATGGCCAAGGAGGGTAGCTACGCGCAGGTCAAGCTGCCCTCGGGCGAGGTGCGCAAGGTGCACGTGGACTGCTACGCCACGGTCGGCCAGGTCGGCAACCTCGACCACGAGAACACCTCGTGGGGCAAGGCGGGCCGCCGTCGCTGGCTGGGCCGCCGGCCGCACAACCGTGGCGTGGCCATGAACCCGGTCGATCACCCGATGGGCGGCGGCGAAGGCCGCAGCTCCGGCGGCCGCCATCCCTGTACCCCCTGGGGCACCCCGACCAAGGGCTACAAGACCCGAAACAACAAGCGGACCGACACCATGATCGTCCGCCGGCGAGAGAAATAGGTAGGGAGGCGCACGATGGCGCGTTCGCTCAAGAAGGGCTACTTCATCGACGATCACCTGCTTGCCAAGGTGCAGGCCGGCAACCAGCGCGGTGATCGTCGGGTGATCAAGACTTGGTCCCGGCGCTCGACGGTGATCCCCGAGATGGTGGGCCACACCATCGCGGTGCACAACGGGATCAAGTTCATCCCGGTGTTCGTCAGCGAGAACATGGTGGGCCACAAGCTGGGTGAGTTCGCGATGACGCGCACCTTCCGCGGCCACTCGGGCAAGAAGGTGGAGAAGTCGGCGAAGCCCAAGCCGGGCTGAGGCGTGCAAGGCAGACGGGACGGAGATCGATTATGGAATCCACAGCACGCTTACGGTACCTGCGCGGCTCGGCGCAGAAGGTGCGCCTGGTGGCGGACCTGATCCGCGGCAGGAACGTGCAGGAAGCGGTCAACCTGCTGCAGCTCACGCCCAAGGCCGCGGCGCGGCCGCTGGCCAAGCTCTTGAAGTCGGCGATCGCCAACGCCGAGCACCGCGAGTCGGCGGTCGACGTCGACCGTCTGTTCGTCAAGGAGATCTTCGTCGACGCCGGCCCGAGCATGAAGCGCATCCGGCCGGCGCCGATGGGCCGCGCGTTCCGCGTCTTGAAGCGCACCAGCCACATCACGATCAAGCTCGACACCCGCAAGGGCGACGAGAAGAAGAGCAGGTAGGGAGGCCACGGTGGGTCAGAAAACGCACCCTTACGGGTTCCGGCTGGTCTACAACAAGACCTGGCACTCACGCTGGTACGGGGAGGCGAACTACGCCAAGACCCTGCACCAGGACCTGAAGCTCAGGAAGGAGCTCAAGGCGCGGCTCGGCCACGCCGGCGTCTCCGAGATCGACATCGAGCGCGCCGCCGACAAGCTGCGGGTGACGATCTACACCTCGCGCCCCGGCATCATCATCGGCCGGAAGGGCGCCGAGGTCGACAAGCTGCGCGACGACTTGATGAAGCGCATGGGACGCGAGGTGCACATCAACATCCAGGAGATCCAGCGCCCCGAGCTCGACGCCCAGCTCGTGGCCGAGTCGATCGCCGGCCAGCTCGAGCGCCGGGTGTCGTTCCGCCGCGCCATGAAGAAGGCCATGGAGTCCGCCTTCCGCTTCGGCGCCAAGGGCTTCAAGATCATGGTCGCGGGCCGCCTGGGCGGCCACGAGATCGCGCGCACCGAGTGGTACCAGGACGGACGGCTGCCGCTGCACACGCTCAAGGCGGACATCGATTTCGGCCTCGCCGAGGCGCGCACCACCTACGGCGTGATCGGCGTCAAGGTCTGGGTCTACAAGGGCGACCTGCTCAAGGAGAAGAGCCGCCGGGCGACCGCCTAAGCGGCCCGAGGTTACGGAGAACGCAGCATGTTGATGCCCAAGAAGGTCAAGTTCAGGAAGGCGCACCGCGGCCGCCGTGCGGGCAACACCAAGGGTGGCGGCTACGTGGCGTTCGGCGACTATGGCCTGCAGGCGGTGGAGGCCGGCTGGGTGACGGCGCGGCAGATCGAGGCCGCCCGTATCGCCATCAGCCGCGCCGTCAAGCGCGGCGGCAAGGTGTGGATCCGCCTCTTCCCCGACAAGCCGATCACCAAGAAGCCGCTCGAGACCCGCATGGGCAAGGGCAAGGGCCCCCCGGAGCAGTGGGTCGCGGTGGTGAAGCCGGGCCGGGTGATGTACGAGATCGAGGGCGTGCCCCTCGACGCGGCCGAGCAGGCCATGCGGCTGGCGGCCCACAAGCTGCCGATCAAGACCCGGTTCGTCAGCCGCGAGCAGGAGCTGAGGTAGCCATGAAGACGATGAAAGCGGCGGATCTGCGCCAGAGCACCGTGGCGGAGCTCAAGGACCGGGAACGGGACCTTTCCGAGCAGCTCTTCGCCCTGCGCTTGCAGAAGGTGGTCGGTCAGCTTTCCAACCCGGCCAAGATCCAAACCGTCCGGCGAGACCTCGCCCGGGTGCTGACGGTGCTCGGCGAGAAGGCCCGGACGGCCTGACGCGGAAGGGAAGAGAAATGGCGGAAGAAGCGATGGTCCCACAGCAGGACGGCGGCGCGGAGCAGGCGGCGGTCGCGAGCCCGGCGGCAGCCGGCGCGGGCCGCGGCCGGCGCCAGACCAAGGTCGGCACGGTGGTGAGCAACAAGATGGCGAAGACCGTCGTCGTCGAGGTGCTGAACACGGTTGTGCACCCGCTGTACAAGCGGTACGGGAAGCGCACCTCCAAGTTCCACGCCCATGACGAAGAGAACCGCTGCGGAGTCGGCGACGAGGTGGAGATCGTCTCCAGCCGGCCGCTCTCGAAGACCAAGCGCTGGCGGGTCGGCCGCATCCTGCGCCAGGCCGAGTAGGGAGGCTGACGAGTCATGATCCAGATGGGAACGGTCCTCGACGTCGCCGACAACTCCGGCGCGAAGAAGATCGCCTGCATCCACCTGCGCGGCGGTTCGTCCGGGCAGTACGGGCGCCTGGGCGACCTGATCACCGCCTCGGTCAAGGAGGCGTCGCCGGACGGCACGGTGAAGAAGGGGCAGGTGGTCAAGGCGGTGATCGTGCGCACGGTGCGCGAGCAGCGCAGGAAGGACGGCAGCTACATCCGGTTCGACAACAACTCCGCCGTGCTGGTGAACGAGACCGGCGAGCCGATCGGCACCCGCGTCTTCGGGCCGGTGGCGCGCGAGCTTCGCGAGCGCCGCTTCATGCGCATCGTATCGCTGGCGCCGGAGGTGATCTAGATGAGCTTCAAAGTGAAGAAGAACGACCAGGTCCTGGTCACCACGGGCAAGAACCGCGGTGCCACGGGCAAGGTCTTGAAGGTGTTCCCGGTCAAGGGCACGGCGATCGTCGAGCGGGTCAACTACATCAAGCGCCACACCCGGGCCAACCCGCAGCGCCAGATCCAGGGCGGCATCGTCGAGCGCGAGGCTCCGATCCGGCTCGCCAACGTGATGGTGATCTGCCCGGAGTGCGGCAAGGCCGCGCGCATGGGTCTGAAGCGGCTCGAAAACGGCAAGGGCGCCCGCGTCTGCAAGAAGTGCAACGCGATCGTCTCCTGAGGCAGGCCATGGCGAAGAACGAGAAGAGCGACAAGCAGGCGGCAGGCAAGAAGCAGGCGCCGGCCGGCAAGAAGGCCGCGCCGGCGGGCGGCGAGAAGAGCGCCGCGCCGAAGGCCCCCAAGGAGCGCGACGGCTACGTGCCGCGCTTGAAGAAGCGCTACGCCGACGAAGTGGTGCCCAAGCTCGCCAAGGAGTTCGGCATCGACAACGTGATGGCGGTGCCGCGCCTGGAGAAGATCAACCTCAACATGGGCCTGGGCGAGGCGACGCAGAACATCAAGATCATGGACGACGCGGTGGGCGAGCTGGCGTCGCTCGCCGGCCAGAAGCCGACGGTGACCCGCGCCCACAAGTCGATCGCCGCCTTCAAGCTGCGCCAGGGCATGCCGATCGGCTGCCGGGTGACGCTGCGCGGCGAGCGCATGTGGGAGTTCCTGGACCACCTGATCTCGATCGCCCTGCCCCGGGTGCGCGACTTCCGCGGCATCCCGTCGAAGAGCTTCGACGGCCGCGGCAACTACACGCTGGGCATCAAGGACCATCTGATCTTTCCCGAGGTGGACTTCAACAAGGTCGACAAGCCGAAGGGAATGAACATCACCATCGTCACCACCGCCGGCAACGACGAGCGGGCGTTCTACCTGTTGCGCGAGCTGGGCATGCCCTTCATGGGCAAGGGCCAGTAGAAGGTTCGAGGAGGAATCGAGTGGCCACCACGGCGAAGATCGCGAAGACCGAGCGGAAACCGAAGTACGCTTGCCGGCACCGCAACCGTTGCAAGAGCTGCGGCCGGCCGCGGGGCTTCCTCCGCAAGTTCGCCCTGTGCAGGATCTGTTTCCGGAACCTGGCGCTCCAGGGGTACCTGCCGGGCGTCATCAAGGCGAGCTGGTAAGGCGGCTTAGGAGAAGAGCATGAGCATGACCGATCCGATCTCGGATCTGCTGGCCCGGATCCGCAATGCGCACCTGGCCAAGCACGACCGTCTCGACGTCCCGGCCTCGAAGCTCAAGGCCGAGCTGTGCCGGATCCTCAAGGAGGAGGGCTTCATCCGCAACTTCCGCGTGATCGAGGCGAAGCCGGTCGGCACGCTGCGCATCCTGCTGCGCTACAGCCGCGAGGGCAGCCCGGTGATCCACCACCTGGCCCGCGTCTCGCGGCCCGGACGCCGCGTTTACATGGGTGCCTCCGACATCAAGCCGATCCGCAACGGCATGGGGCTCGGCGTGATCTCGACCTCGCGCGGGCTGGTCTCCGACAAGCAGGCGCGCGAGCAGCGCCTCGGTGGCGAGCTCCTCTGCGAAGTCTGGTAGAGAAAGGACTAAGGCGATGTCGCGGGTAGGTAGAAAGCCAATCCCCGTCCCCAGCGGGGCGAAGGTGGAAGTCAGTGACGGGATCTTCGTCGCCGAGGGGCCCAAGGGCAAGGTCTCCCAGAGACTGCTCGACGGCTTCCCGGTGGAGATCAAGGGCGGCACGATCGAGATCGGCCGCTCGGGAGACTCCGGGCCGGAGCGGGCCAAGCACGGCCTGCTGCGTGCCTTGCTGGCCAACGCCGTGGCCGGCGTGACCCAAGGGTTCAGCCGGCAGCTCGACATCGTCGGCGTCGGCTACCGGGCAGAGGTCAAAGGCCAGGAAGTGCACTTCGCGCTCGGCAAGTCGCACCCGATCGTCTTCGGAGTGCCGGCCGGGATCAAGGTCGAGGTCGAAGCCAAGACCAACCGGGTGACGGTCTCCGGCGCCGACCGCCAGCAGGTCGGCCAGGTGGCGGCGGAGATCCGCTCACTGCGCAAGCCGGACCCGTACAAGCAGAAGGGTATCCGCTACGTCGGCGAGAGGCTGCGCAAGAAGGCCGGCAAGGCGGGCGGAAGATAGAGGCCAACGATGAGTGACCGCAACGTGCATTCGAACCGCGTCGAGGCCAAGCAGGCCCGCCGGGCGCGCGCCCACCAGCGCTTGCGCCAGCGGGTGCGCGGCACCGCCGCCCGCCCGCGTCTGGCCGTGTTCAAGAGCATCAAGCACGTCTACGCGCAGTTGATCGACGACGAGCGCGGCAAGACCCTCGCCCAGGCGTCGACCGTCGAGGCCGAGGTCAAGGGCAAGCTCAAGGGCTCGACCGCCGACAAGGCGGCGGCGCGGGTAGTGGGCGAGACCGTCGCCGAGCGCGCCAAGGCCCTGGGCCTCTCGCAGGTGGTCTTCGACCGCGGCGGGTACATCTACCATGGCAAGGTGAAGGAAGTCGCCGAAGGCGCCCGCAAGCAGGGCCTGGATTTTTGAAGGGAGACGAGGCGTGAGTGCCAGATTCGAGAGCAACCGCGAGGGACGCGAGACTGAGTTCTTCGAGCAGGTCGTCCACATCAACCGTGTGACCAAGGTGGTCAAGGGCGGCAAGAACTTCTCCTTCTCCGCGCTGGTGGTGATCGGCGACGGCAGCGGCAGCGTGGGCTACGGCTCCGGCAAGGCGAAGGAGGTTCCGGTGGCGATCCGCAAGGGGATCGAGGCCGCCAAGCGCAACATGATCCAGGTGCCGCTCGCCGGCACCACGGTTCCGCACGAGGCGCTGGGCGTGTTCGGCTCCGGCCGCGTGCTCTTGAAGCCCGCCTCTCCCGGCACCGGTGTGATCGCCGGCGGCCCGGTGCGTGCGGTGGTGGAGACGGCCGGCATCCAGGACATTCTCACCAAGTCGCTGGGCACCACCAACCCGCACAACGTGGTCAAGGCGACCTTCGCCGCCCTGCTCCAGTTGCGCAGCGAGGACGCCGTGCGCCGCGAGCGCTCGACCGGCGCCGAGGCGCCGAAGCAGGCGGCAGGTTAGCCGTACGGAAGGTGAGCGATGGCCAAGAAGAGCACGGCCCCTAAGGGCGCGACAAAGAAAGAGGCAGCCGAGACGATCAAGATCCGCCAGACCGGCGGCCTGCCCGGCACCCGGCGCAGCCATCGCGAGGTGGTGCGCGGCCTGGGCCTCAGGCGCATCGGCCACACCGTGGAGCGGCCGGACACGCCGGCGATCCGCGGCATGGTCGCCAAGGTTTCGTACCTGGTCGAAATCGTAGAGGACCCGTCATGAAGCTCAACGACCTGTCCCCGGCCCCGGGGAGCAAGCAGAAGCGCAAGCGCGTCGGGCGCGGCCCCGGCTCCGGCCTCGGCAAGACCGCCGGGCGTGGCCACAAGGGCCAGAAGTCCCGCGCCGGCTTCAGCCGCCAGGCGGGCTTCGAGGGCGGCCAGATGACGCTCATCCGGCGAGTGCCGAAGCGCGGCTTCACCAACCTCTTCAAGCAGAGCTACGCGGTGGTGAACCTCACCCGCCTGGCCAAGATCGAGGAGACCGAAATCACGCCCGACCTGCTCGCCGAGCTGGGCCTGGTGCGCGGCGGCGAGCCGGTCAAGGTGCTGGGCGACGGCGAGATCGGCAAGGCGCTCAAAGTGTCGGCCCACAAGTTCAGTCAATCGGCACGGACCAAGATCGAAGCTGCCGGTGGTAGCTGCGAGGAGCTGCACTCGTGATCGAGAGCTTCCGCAACATCTTCGCCATCCCCGAGCTGCGCAAGCGGCTGATGTTCACCTTCGGCCTGCTGGCGGTCTACCGGCTGGGGAGCCACATCCCGGTGCCGGGCATCGACCCCCAGGCGCTGCTCGAGTTCATGACCGCCAGCTCGGGGACCATCCTCGGCTTCGTGAACACCTTCACCGGTGGGAGCCTGCAGCGGGTGGCGATCTTCGGGCTGGGAATCATGCCGTACATCACGGCGTCGATCATCCTCCAGCTCCTGACCGTGGTGTGGCCCTACCTCGAGAAGCTGTCGAAGGAAGGCGAGATGGGGCGGCGCAAGATCACCCAGTACACCCGCTACGGCACGGTGGTGATCTCGGCGGTGCAGTCCTTCGGCTTCGCCGTCTTCCTGCAGAAGACGCCGGCGCCGGGCGGCGCCCCCCTGGTGCCGGACCCCGGCGTCGGGTTCGTGCTGATGGCGATCCTCACCCTGACCACGGGCTGCGCCTTCGTGATGTGGCTGGGTGAGCAGATCTCCGAGCGCGGCATCGGCAACGGCATCTCGCTGATCATCTTCGCCGGCATCGTCGTCGGCCTGGTGCCGGCCGCGTTCGACACCATCGTCAAGGTGCAGAACCAGCAGTTGAACGCCATCGCCATGGTCATCCTGGTGGGGTTCATGCTGCTGGTCACCGCGGCGATCGTGTATATGGAGCGCGCCCAGCGCCGCATCCCGGTGCAGTACGCCAAGCGAGTGGTGGGCCGCCGTATGTACGGCGGCCAGTCGACCTACCTGCCGCTGCGGGTCAACACCGCGGGCGTGATCCCGGTGATCTTCGCGAGCTCGCTCCTGATGCTGCCGGTGACCCTGGCGCAGATGACGCCCCCGGACTGGATCGGGGTGCACACGGTGGCCGACTACCTGGGCTACGGCAAGCCGTTCCACTACCTGCTGTACGTGGTCGGGATCATCTTCTTTGCGTACTTCTACGTCTCGATCATCTTCAACCCCTCGGACCTTGCCGAGAACATGCGGAAGTACGGCGGCTTCATCCCCGGCATCCGGCCGGGCAAGCGCACCGCCGAGCACATCGACCGCATCCTGTCGCGCATCACCTTCGTGGGCGCGCTGTATCTGTCGGCGGTGTCGGTGCTGCCCGACTTCCTGTTGAACGGCTTCGACATCGCCTATTTGCCGCCGCCTCGCTTCGGCAACTGGCTGGCGCAGTTCGCGCCCGACTGGGTCCGGTCCGGCATGGGCATCAACTTCTACTTCGGCGGCACCTCGCTGCTGATCGTGGTCGGCGTGGCCATGGACTTCATTCAGCAGGTGGAGAGCCAGCTCGTGATGCGCAACTACGAGGGCTTCATGAAGCGCGGCCGCATCAAAGGGCGGCGAGGCTGAGGCGTTGGTGAAGAGAGTGATCCTGCTGGGCCCCCCGGGGTCCGGCAAGGGCACGCAGGCGGCACGGCTGGCGGGAGAGCTCGGAGTGCCCGCGATCTCGACGGGCGAGATGCTGCGCCGCGCGGCGGCGGCGGGGACCGAGCTGGGGAAGCGAGTCGAGGGCATCATGCTCCTCGGCCACCTGGTCGACGACGACACGATGGCCGAGGTGGTGCGAGAGCGGCTGGCGCAGGAGGACGCGAGACAGGGGTTCCTGCTCGACGGCTACCCGCGGACCCTGCCGCAGGCGGAGACCCTGGAGTCGATCCTGGAGACCCAGGGCGTCGGTCTCGACGCGGTGGTGCTGATCGAGGTCCCGGAGCCGGTGCTGTTCGAGCGGCTGCTGGCGCGCAAGCGCCCGGACGACAGCGAAGGGGTGATCCGGGAGCGGCTGCGGGTGTACAGGGAAGATACCGAGCCCCTGGCGGGTTTCTATCGTCGCCAGGGTCTCCTCACGGAAGTGGACGGCAATCAGCCGATCGAGAATGTCGCGGCGGCCCTGCTGGCCGCGCTGGGACGATAGGGGACCTAAGGCCGTGGTAGTTCTGAAGACGCCGGGGGAGCTCTCCCTGATGGACGATGCCAACCGCATCGTCCACGAGGTGCTGGCGGGGATCGCCGAGCGCATCCGGCCGGGCTCCACCACCGCCGAGCTCGACGCCTGGGCCGAGCGCCATATTCGGGGGAGGGGCGGCGTGCCGGCCTTCCTCAACTACCGGGGGTTCCCGGCGACGCTGTGCACCGCGGTCAACGACGTGATCGTGCACGGCATCCCGGATTCGAGGCCGCTCGCCGACGGCGACGTGGTCGGCATTGATTGTGGAGTGTCGTACAAGGGATACTATGGCGACGCCGCCTGGACCTTCGCCGTGGGCCGCCCGCGGCCGGAGGCCTTGCGGTTGCTCGAAGTGACCCGCAAAGCCCTCGACATCGGTGTCGGCCAGGCCAAGCCGGGCGGGCGCCTGGGGGACATCGGCTCCGCCGTCCAGCGCTGCGTCGAGGCCCACGGCTACTCGGTGGTGCGCGACTTCGTCGGCCACGGCATCGGCACCTCGCTGCACGAGGACCCGCAGGTGCCCAACTTCGGCGACCCCGGCAAGGGCACCAAGCTCAAGCCGGGGATGGTGCTCGCCATCGAGCCGATGGTCAACGCCGGGGGGTGCGAGGTCACGGTGGACGCCGACGGCTGGACGGCCCGCACCGAGGACGGGTCGCTGTCGGCGCATTTCGAGTACTCGGTGGCGGTGACGGCGGCTGGGCCGCGGGTGCTGGGCACGACGCCGGGCACCATGGCCCACGAGCTGGCCCTGGAGATGTACTTGCGAGCCGGTGCCGCGTGAGGGCGCCGGCTCAGCGTGGTCGGAAAGGAAGTCCGAGTTTGGCCAAAGAAGAGGCGATCGAAGTCGAGGCCACCGTGGTCGAGCCGCTGCCCAACGCGATGTTCCGGGTACAGCTCGAAAACGGCCATCAGGTGCTGGCCCACATCTCCGGCAAGATGCGCAAGCATTTCATCCGCATCCTGCCGGGCGACAAGGTGCGGGTCGAGCTGTCGCCTTACGACCTCAACCGTGGCCGCATCGTCTACCGGTTGAAGTAGCTTTCGTCTGGAGCGAAGTCATGAAGGTGCGAACCTCGGTCAAGCGGATGTGCTCGAAGTGCAAGATCGTGCGCCGCAAGGGCGTGATCCGGGTCCTCTGCGAGAACCCCAAACACAAGCAGCGGCAGGGGTAGGGAACAAACTATGGCACGTATCGCCGGGGTGGACCTGCCCCAGAACAAACAGGTTTCGATCGGTTTGACCTACATCTTCGGCATCGGCCGCTCGCGGTCGGTGAAGATCCTCGACAAGGCGGCGGTCCCGGTGGCCACCCGGGTCAAGGACCTGACCGAGGACGAGGCGCGGCGCATCCGGCAGGTGATCCAGGAGGAAGGCCGGGTGGAAGGCGACCTGCGCAAGGAGGTCAGCCAGAGCATCAAGCGGTTGATGGAGATCGGCTCCTACCGCGGCGTGCGGCACAGGAAGTCGCTGCCGGTGAACGGCCAGCGCACCCATACCAACGCGCGCACCCGCAAGGGCCCGCGCCGGGCGACGATCGCCGGCAAGAAGAAGGCGACCAAGAAGTAAGCCCCAGCAAGGAAGCAGGGAGAGGACATGGCGAAAGCTGCCCCCAGCAAGACCAAGAAGGCCGGCAAGAAGAAAGAGAAGCGCGTCGTCCCGCACGCGGTGGCGCACATCAAGGCGACCTTCAACAACACCCAGATCGCGATCGCCGACCCCGAGGGCAACCTCCTCTCCTGGTCGTCGGCCGGTCGCATCGGTTTCAAGGGCTCGCGCAAAGGCACTCCGTTCGCGGCGCAGGTCGCCGCGCAGAGCGCCGGCGGCGCGGCCAAGGATCTCGGCGTCCGCACCGTGGACGTGATGGTCAAGGGCCCCGGCGCCGGACGTGAGTCGGCGGTGCGGGCTCTCCAGTCCTCGGGGCTCGAGGTCAAGTCGATCAAGGACGTGACGCCGATTCCCCACAATGGCTGCCGTCCGCGCAAGCGGCGGCGCGTGTAGCGGCCCCTGTCCGGGCGTTTCTGGCAAGTCGAGTCGAAGGAGATCTAACGTGGCACGATATTCAGGACCCGTTTGCCGCCTCTGCCGCCGCGAGCGGATGAAGCTGTTCTTGAAGGGCGACCGCTGCTTCAAGGAGAAGTGCTCCGTCGAGCGCCGCGCCTATCCGCCGGGCCAGCACGGCAACCGCCGCGGCCGCCGCATCATCGGCTATGGCCTGCAGCTGCGCGAGAAGCAGAAGGTGAAGCGCATCTACGGCCTGCTCGAGCGCCAGTTCCGCAACTATTTCAAGGAGGCGGACCGCCGCAAGGGCATCACCGGCGAGAACCTCCTCGCCCAGCTCGAGCGGCGGCTGGACAACGTGGTCTACAGCCTGGGCTTCGCCTCCTCGCGGGCGCAGGCGCGGCAGCTCGTGCGCCACGGGCACGTGCAGGTCAATGGCCAGAAGGTCTCGGTGCCCGCCTATCAGGTGCGCGCCGAGCAGGTAGTGGCGATCAAGGAAGCGAGCCGCAAGAACGAGTTCATCCGCGCCAGCGTCGAGACGGCGCGCGGCCGCGGCGTTCCCGACTGGCTCGAGCTCGACGCCGAGAGCTTCAAGGGCCGAGTGCTCCGCACTCCGACCCGAGAGGACATCAAGCTCCCCATCCAGGAGCAGCTCATCGTCGAGCTCTACAGCCGGTAAGACGGGTCGGGACCGACCCGGAAAAGGAGTATTCGCATGCAGTGGAAGGGTTTTCAGCGCCCCAAGCGCTTAGAAGTCGATACCGCCTCTCTCACTCCGACCTACGGCAAGTTCGTGGCCCAGCCGTTCGAGCGCGGCTTCGCCACCACGATCGGCAACGCGCTGCGCCGCTGCCTGCTCTCCTCGATCGAGGGGGCGGCGATCACCGGCGTCTACCTCGAGGGCGTGCTGCACGAGTTCTCCTCGGTGCCGGGCGTGGTCGAGGACGTGACCGACATCATCCTCAACTTGAAGCAGGTGCCGATCCGCCTGCACGGCGACGAGGCGAAGGTGCTGTCGATCGACGTCTCCGGCCCCGGCACCGTCTCCGCCGGCCAGATCTCCGAGGACCCCGCGGTCGAGATCGTCGACCCGGAGGTGCACATCGCCACCCTGGGTGACGAGGTGCGGCTCAAGATGCAGGTGCACGTCAGGAAGGGCCGCGGCTACGTCTCCGCGGACCGCAACTTCGACGAGGCGATGGGCATCGGCTGGATCCCCGTCGACTCCGCTCACTCACCCGTGCGGCGGGTCAACTACCGCGTCGAGGCGGCGCGCCTCGGCCAGACCACGGACTACGAGCGGCTGATCCTCGAGGTGTGGACCAACGGCACTATCGCGCCGGAGACCGCGGTCTCCTGGGGCTCGATGCTGCTCAAGGACCACCTCACCATCTTCATCACCGCCGAGGAATCGATCCGCGACGACGGCGCCGACGGCCGCAGCGAGGAGCTCGCCGGCATGGACGCGCTGCTGTCGCGCCGCATCGAGGAGCTCGACCTCTCGGTGCGTTCGGCCAACTGCCTGAAGAACGCCAACATCCATACCCTGCGCGACCTGGTCCGCCGGACCGAGAAGGACATGCTGGAGACCAAGAACTTCGGCAAGAAGTCGCTCGAGGAGCTGCAGGACCTGTTGGCTCGCCTCGGCCTCGAGTTCGGGATGAACGTGCCGGAGCGCCCCTCCGCGGACGCGTAGGGAACGCGGGAGAGAGACGCTATGCGCCACAATCGGAAGGGAAGGAAGCTCGGGCGGACCACTTCGCACCGCCTGGCGATGTTCCGCAATCAGCTCGCCTCTCTGGTGGAGCATCAGCGGATCACCACCACGCTGCCCAAGGCCAAGGAGCTCAGGCCGATCGCCGAGCGCCTGATCACCCAGGGCAAGCGCGGCACGGTCGACGCACGGCGGCGGGTGGGGAGATGGATCCCGAGCCGCGATCTGATCAAGAAGCTCTTCGGCGAGATCGCTCCCCGCTTCACCGAGCGGCACGGCGGCTACCTGAGGATCGTCAAGATGGGGCCGCGCCCGGGTGACGGCGCCGAGGTCGCGGTGCTCGAGTTCGTGGACTACGAGCTCGCGCCCAAGGCGGTCGAGGAGAAGAAGGAGAAGAAGAAGTAGGGGCTCCCCCTACTTCTTCCGAAACTCGTCCAGCCGCACCACTTCACCGGGCTGGCGGCTGGGCTTCTCGGGCTCGGCGGCCGGCCCGGGCTCCGCCGTCTCGCCCACGCTCTGTTCGAAGCGGCCGGCGGCCGACGCCCTGGGCTCGAGCGGCAGCAGGAAGCTCGCGCCGGGATCGGCGAAGGTTTCGATCGCCTGGTAGGGGATGGTGAGGCGATGGCGCGCGCCGCTGAAGCTCAAAGTCACCGCGAACTCCTCGTCGCCGGCCTCCAAGTGCCAGTACTGATGCTGGATGACGATGGTCATCGACTTGGGGTAGAGATCCTTGAGCAGCGGCGGGATCTCGACCCCCGGGGCGTCAGTGCGGAACTTGATCAGGAAGTGGTGCTCTTCGTCGAGGCCTTCCTTCTCGGCCTCGCGCAACGCAGCGCGCACCACGCTGCGCATGGCCTCCTCGACCATCCGGCGGTAGTCGAAGCGGGGCATGGGCGGCGATATTCGCATCCCGAGACAGAAAAAACCACAATCAGATCCGCATTTCCGCCTGGGCGATGACCCTGCTCGCGCTGGCCGACTCGCTCAGCCGAAAGCTCGGGCGCCTCTCCTTCGGGCCGCCGGTGAGCCACGTCTATAACCCGCTGGTCTACGCGCGGGCGCCCTATTCCAAGTACCTGGAGCGCTACGGCCAGCCTCCCAAGGAGGTCGTCTTGCTGGGCATGAACCCCGGCCCGTTCGGCATGGCGCAGACCGGTATCCCGTTCGGCGAGGTGGTCGCGGCGCGCGACTGGCTGGGCCTCGAGGCGCCGGTCGGCAAGCCCGGCGCCGAGCACCCCAAGCGGCCGGTACTGGGCTTCCAATGCCCGAAGAGCGAGGTTTCCGGCACCCGGCTGTGGGGCTGGGCGCGGCAGCGCTTCGGCACGCCCGAGCGGTTCTTCGCCCGTTTCTTCGTCCTCAACTACTGCCCGCTGCTGTTCCTCGACGCGGGCGGCGCCAACCTGACGCCGGACAAGCTGCCGGCCCGCGAGCGGCTGCCGCTCGAGAAGGCCTGCGACGAGGCGCTGCGCCGCTCGATCGAGATCCTGGCCCCGCGCCTGGTGGTCGGAGTCGGCAAGTTCGCCGAGACCCGGGCCCGCGTGGCGCTCGCCGGACTGCCCGTAGAAATCGGCCAGATCCTCCACCCCAGCCCGGCGAGCCCCGCCGCCAACTTCGGGTGGGTGGAGAAGGCGGAGAGGCAGCTCGAGGAGATGGGGGTCGAGCTCGGCTAGGCCGCTACTCCTCCCTCAGCGCCGCAGTCGGGTCCACGGCGAGGGCGCGCAGGAGCGGCGCCAGGTGGGCCGCGAGGCTCGCCACGGTGAGCAGCAGGGCGATGCCCGCGAAGGTTCCCGGGTCGTCGGCCGGCACCTGGAAGAGGAGTTTCGAGAGCAGACCCCCCAGTCCCAGGGCGACGGCCCAGCCCAGGGCCAGGCCGGAGGCGAGCAGCAGCAGGCCCGGCTGGAGGACCCGACGCGCCACGTCCCAGCGCATGGCGCCGAGCGCGATCCGCACCCCCAGCTCTTGGCGCTGGCTCTCCACCAGGAAGGCGATCAGCCCGTAGAGGCCGACCGCCGCGAGTAGCAGGCCCAGCAGGGAGAAGACGCCGAGCAGGGCGAAGGTGAAGCGTTCGCGCCCGGCAGTGTCCTGCGCCAGCTCCTCGAGCGTCGCGACCGCGAAGACCGGCACTCCCGGCGTCGCCTCGGCGATCAGGCGGCGGATGGCCGGGGTGAGCGAGGTCGGTGGCACGCTCGTGCGGACCACCAGGGTCACGAAGCGATCCGTCAACTGGGCCTGGGGCACGTACATCTGCGGGGTGAAGGGCGCCGACAGCGCCTCGTGTCGAACGTCCCCTACGACGCCGACCACGGTGCGCCAGGGCTCTCCCTCGCCGCCGAATCGGATGCGCCTGCCGAGCGCGTCCTCGGTGCCAAACAGCGTGGCCACGGCCGTCTCGCCCAGCAGCATCACCGGCGCGCCGCCCGCCCGATCGCTCTCGGAGAACAACCGGCCCCGGAGCAGCGGCAGTCGCAGGGCCTCGAAGTAGCCGGGCGTCACTCCGTAGCGCTGCAGCGGAACCTCGTCCTGCGCTCCCCGGACCTCGCGTCCCTCGACCTCGGAGCCCCAGGTGTCGTAGTCACCGCTCATCGGCACCTGGCCACTGAAGGCGGCCACCTGCACACCGGGCAGCCCTTCCACCCGGGAGACGACCTCCTCCATCGCCTGCACGGTGACAGCGTCCGCTTCATAGCGCGAGCCGAGGAAGGAGAGCCTCATCGACAGCACGCCCTGGCCGTCGAACCCGGGATCCACCCGCAACAGGCGCCCCACGCTCTCGAGCATCAGCCCGGCTCCCACCAGGAGCACGAAGGCGAGGGCGATGTTCGCCACCACCAGCAGGCGCCGCGCGCGGGTCTCGCGGCCTCCGCCGGCCACGCGCGAGCCCCTGCGCAGAGCCACGGGACCGGTCCTCGCGAGGCCCAGCGCCGGGGCGAGCCCGAAGACGAGTGCGCTCGCCAGCACCACCAGCAAGGCGAAGCCGAGCACGCGGAGGTCGAGCGCCGCATGCTCGAGCTTCGGCAGGCCGCCTGGCGCGTTGCGGATCACCGCCTCCAGGCCAGCCGCCGCCAGGGCCACTCCCAGCCCGCCGCCGAGGACGCTGAGCAACACGCTCTCGGTCAGGAGCTGCCGCACCAGCCGGCCGCGACCGGCGCCCAGCGCCGAGCGCACGGCCACCTCTCGTTGCCGCTGGGCGGCGCGGGCCAGGAGCAGGCTGGCCACGTTGGCGCAGACGATCAGCAGCAGGCAGCAGACGGCGCCGAAGAGCACCAGCAAGGCCGGGCGCGCGGCGCCGACCAGGGCCTCCTCGACTGGCACCACGGCGATCCGGCTGTGCTCGTAGTCGCGAGGGTAGGCCGAGAGCAGACGGCGCTGGATGCCCTCGAGGTCGTCCCGGGCCAGCTCCGGCCCCACGCCGGCCTCGAGCCGCGCCAGGACCTTGAGGTGCTGGCAGCTCCGGCAGGCGGAGGGCTGCGAGGTCTCGTAGCCCAGCGGCGAGAGGACCTCGGGCGTGATGGCGAAGTCTGCGAAGACCACCTCGTCGAAGGCGCGCGGCAGCACGCCGACGACCTCGAAGGGTTGGCCCGTGAGCTCGATCGAGCGGCCGACGATGCCGGGGTCGGCGCCGAACCGCCGCCGCCACAGCCGGTCGGAGAGGATCACCACGTAGCGGTGGTCAGGATGGTCGTCCGCAGGCGCGAAGTCTCGGCCGATGGCAGGCGCGATTCCCAGCGTGGCGAGGAACCCCCACGTGACGCGTAGGCCAGGGAGCTGCTCGGTCTCCTCGCGAGTGAAGGTCGGTCCCCAGTTGCGGATCATCGCCATGTGCTCGAAGCTTCGGCTCTGCTCGCGCCAGTCGAGGTAGGTGGTGTAGCCGGTGTTGCCGGGAATCCCCGAAGTGCCGGCCTGGCCGACCATCACCAGGCGCTCGGGGTCGATGTAGGGGAGCGGCTTCAGCAGCACGCCGTCGACCAGGGAGAATGTGGTCGTCGCGGCCGCCACACCGAGGGCTACGGTGAGCATCGCCACGGCGCTGAAGCCTGGGGCTCGTCGCAGCAGCCGCGCCGCGAGGTGGAGATCCTGGCCGAATCCCAGGAACAGGACCGACGGAAGTCGCTGCGCGGCCGGGGCGCGCCAGCGCCACACCGCGGCGGAGAGCAGGGCCTGCCGCCAGTACCACCTCGCCACGGCACCGGCGCTGCGGCCGGCGGCGCGCTGCGCCGCGAGCTCTTCCTCGAGGTCGCCCAGGAGCACCTCACGGGCGACCGGGTCCCGAACCAGAAAGCCGAGCAGCCACTGAGGGAACCGCGGAGGGCTCATGACAGGCGGAACTTCGCTTCCATGCCGCGCGCCATGCGCCGCAGCTCTTCGAGCGAGCTCTCGAGGGCCCGCTCGCCGAGCGGTCGCAGACGGTAGACGCGCTTTCTCCGACCGCCGCGCACCGGCGTCGGATCAGTGAGCTCGGAGCGCACCAGGCCGCGCCCTTCGAGCCGCTCGAGGGAGGTGTAGATCGCGCCGGCCGAGACCTGCCGGCCGGTCCGCTCCTCGATCTCGCGGCGGATGGTCACGCCGTACGGGTCGGCGAGTTGCGCCACGGCGAGCAGGATGAGTTTCTCGAAATGGCCAATGCTCTCCGCCATGCGGCGATTATAACCACGAGGTAGTTAAAATGAAATACTCCGCCTGAAGAAACGTGGATCGCAGATGGATTCCTGCTTTCGCGGGAGTGACGAAGCCTGGCCAGCGGGTGGCCTGAGATGGCGGTGAGGTGTTCCGCCGTCATTCCCGCGAAAGCAGGAATCCATCCTTCCGCCCCAACGCGGCGCGGTCCACCCACCAGATCAGCTCGCCGTCCGTAGGCTGCACGCCCTGCGCCGGCAGCAGCTCCGGGTCCGGCTCGGTGTGCAGCACGCGGTCGAGGGCCGCGGCCTTGTCCGCCCCGGCGACGAGGAAGATCACGCACGCGGCGCGGTTCAGGACCGGGTAGGTGAGGGTGATGCGGTGCGCGCCAAGCTTCGGCACCCAGTTGGCGACCGCCAGCCGCTCCCGCTCGGCAAGCGCCGCGGTGCCGGGGAAGAGCGATGCCGTGTGGCCGTCGGCGCCGAGGCCCAGGAGCACGAGGTCGAAGCGGGGGATCTCGCCGGCGGCGAGCCCGAAGGCGCGGCGCAGCTCGTCCTCGTAGGCCGCGGCGGACTCCTCCGGCGCCAGCTCGGCGCGGATGCGGTGCACGCGCTCGGGCGGCACCGGGAGGTGGGAGAGCAAGGCGTCGTGCGCCGCGCGGAAGTTGCTCTCGGGATGAGCGGGCGGCACGCAGCGCTCGTCGCCCCAAAACCAAGCGCTGCTCTCCCAGCGGATCGAAGGGTCACCCGCCGAGTCGGCCAGGCGCCTGAACAGGGCGAGGGGTGTCGAGCCGCCGGAGAGCGCCACCCGGAAAGTGCCGGACTCCTCGCTGCCGTGCCGTGCCCGGCGCAGGAAATCCGCGGCGACCTCTTCGACGAGGGTGGCTGGATCAGCGGCGACGCGCAGGTCGCCGAGGCGTGGCGTCAACGGAGGGTCCATTTTCTGTCGTCCTGAGCGCAGCAAAGGACCTTGGGAATGGCCTATCGGGATGCTTCCCGGCCCCCGCCCAGATCCTTCGCTTCGCTCAGGACGACATCTTCCCTGGGTTCCGAGCTCGTGAGTCCATCTGCCGCGTTGGCCCGTCTCCGATGGCGCAGGTGCTCTCGGCTGTCGTCATAGCTCTTCGATCGCATACCTCGCCGCCCCCAGCAACCCGGCGTCTTCGTCCAGCACCACGGTCACCGGCATCGCCTCGAGCAGCGGCCGCATGCGGCCCTTGGCGCGGAAGGCCTCGAGAAAGTCGGGCGCGCGCAACCTCTCGAGGAGCTTGGGGGCGATGCCCCCGCCCAGGTAGACGCCGCCCGTGGCCAGAACCTTGAGCGCCAGGTTGCCGGCCTCGGCGCCGAAGCAGCGCACGAAGAGGTCGAGCGCCTCGACCGCGATCGCGTCTCGGTTTTCGAGCGCCGCCCCCGAGACCGCGGCGGCGGCGTCGCCCTCCTCTATCTCGTCGGCCAGCCAGGCGGGAGCCGGCGCCCGGCGATGCTCGCGCAGGAAGGCGTGGACGGCGACCAGCCCAGGGCCTGAGACCACCCGCTCCCAGCTCACGTGGCCGTGGAGCTCGGCCAGGTGGCGCAGCAGCTCGATCTCCACCTCGCCCTGCGGCGCGAAGCTCGCGTGGCCTCCCTCGGTGGCGAAGGGCCGCCGCCGGTGGCCGTCCCATCCCAGGCCGGCCTCGCCGAGGCCGGTGCCGGCGGCGATCAGGGCAGCGTTGCCGTGCGAGTCCGGGTCGCCGGCGGCCAGCGGCGCGAGGCTCGCGGCCGGCAGCTCGCCGATTCCCCAGGCAAAGGCCTCGAGGTCGTTGATCAGCGCCACCTGCGGGATTCCCAGCTCGGCGGTGAGCTCGCCCGCGTCCACCACCCAGGGCAGGTTGGTCGCCTGGCAGCGGCCGTCCCGCACCGGCCCGGCGATGCCGAAACAGGCGCGCTCGGGCCGCTCGCGTTGGTCAGCGAGGAAGCTCTCCACGATCGCCTCGAGCCCCGCGTGCTCGCGGCTCGAATAGGTCTCCTCGCGGTCGAGGCGCAGGCCGCCTCGACCGGGGCCGGAGCCCCCGGCCGCCACCGCGAAGCCCGCCAGCCGCGTGTTGGTGCCGCCGACGTCGCCGACCAGCACTCTCATCACGGTCCGCTGGCCCAGCGCCGCCCGTCCTGGGTCGTCAGCCGCTCAGCCTCGCTCGGCCCCCAGGTGCCGGCGTCGTAGTTGGGGAAATTGCGCGGCGGCAACGCCTGCCACAGGTCGAGGATCGGCGCCACCACGCTCCAGGCCGCTTCCACGTTGTCGGCGCGCTGGAAGAGCGTGGCGTCCCCCTTCATGCAGTCGTAGAGCAGGGTCTCGTAGCCGGTGGCGGGCGAGGAGCCGAAGTGCTCGGCGTAGGAGAAGTCCATGTTCACGCTCCCCATGCGCAGTATCGGCCCCGGCACCTTGGCGCTGAAGGTGAGCGCGATCCCCTCTTCGGGTTGCACGCGGATCACCAGCCGGTTGGCCTCCAGGTGCTCGACTGGGGTCTCCCGGAAGAGCATGAAAGGCGGCCGGCGGAACTGCACCACGATCTCGGTCAGGCGGGCGGCCATGCGCTTGCCGGTGCGCAGGTAGAACGGCACGCCGGCCCAGCGCCAACTGTCGATCAGGAGCTTGAGGGCGACGAAGGTCTCGGTGCGCGACTCGGGGTCGACGCCCTGCTCCTCGCGATAGGCGGGCACCTCCTCGCCGTTGGGCATCAAGCCGCGGCCGTACTGGCCGCGCACCGTGCGCGACAGCACCTCCTCGGGCGACGGCGGCTGGATGGCCTGCAGCGCCTTGGCCTTCTCGTTGCGCACCGCGTCGGCGGCGAAGGAGTTCGGCGGCTCCATGGCCACCAGGGCCAGCAACTGGAAGAGGTGGTTGGGAACCATGTCGCGCAGCGCGCCTGCTTCCTCGTAGTAGCCGCCGCGGTGCTCGACGCCCAGCTCCTCGGCGACGGTGATCTGCACGTGGTCCACGTAGCGCCGGTTCCAGATCGGCTCGAAGATGCCGTTGGCGAAGCGGAAGACCAGCAGGTTCTGCACCGTCTCCTTGCCGAGGTAGTGATCGATGCGGTAGATCTGCTTCTCGGAGAGCACGTTGCGCAGATCGCGGTTGAGGGCCTGGGCCGACTCGAGGTCGCGGCCGAACGGCTTTTCGATCACTACCCGGCGCCAGTGCCTCTCCTCCTCGGCGGCGAGGCCGCTGGCACCGAGCTGCTCGACGATAGGGCCGAAGAACTTCGGCGGCACCGCCAGGTAGTAGAGGTAGTTGCCCTGGGTGTCGTGCGCCTGGTCGACGCGCTCGATCGCCCCCTTCAGGCGCTCGAACGACTCCGCTGAGCGGAAGTCTCCCTGCACGTAGTACAGCCGCGGCTCCAGCCACTCCCACACCGCCTCGTCGAAGTCCTCGGCCACGTGCTTGCGGAGCTCCTCGCCGAGCACCTTGCGATAGGCGGCGTCGTCGAGCTCGCGGGCGGCGAGGCCAATCACGGCGAAGCTCTCCGGCAGCAGCTCGTCGCGGCGCAGGTTGTAGAGCGCGGGGATGAGCTTGCGTTGCGTCAGGTCGCCGGAGCCACCGAAGATCACCATCAGGCAGGGGCCGGCGGCCTTGGCCAGGGGCTCGTGGGGGGGTGCGTGGGGGTCGGCCATGGAGTAGCGATCCTATCGCGGCGATTCGGCCTTGCTCTCCGCGTGCCCGCCGAACTGCTTCCTCAACGCGGAGAGCAGCCGGTCGGCGAAGGTGTGGTCCTGCCGCGAGCGGAAGCGGGCGAACAGCGCGGCGGTGAGCACCGGGGCGGGCACCGCGTTCTCGAGGGCCGTGGCCACCGTCCAGCGGCCCTCGCCCGAGTCGCCGACCGCGCCGGTGAAGGCGGCGAGCCGCTCGTCCTCGGCGAGCGCGATGGCAGCGAGGTCGAGCAGCCAGGAGCCGACCACGCTGCCGCGGCGCCACAGCTCGGCGACGTCGGCCAGCGGCAGCTCGTAGCGCTGGGACTCGGGGGTCGTGTCGCGGCCCGCCGAGGCCAGCAGGTCGAAGCCCTCGGCGTAAGCCTGCATCAGGCCGTACTCGATGCCGTTGTGCACCATCTTCACGTAGTGCCCGGCGCCGGCGGGGCCACAGTAGAGGTAGCCCTGGTCCGCGGTCGAGGCGCGGCCCTCGCGGCCGGCCGGCGAAGCCGCTCCCCGGCCGGGAGTCGGCGAGGCGGCGTCGCGGCCGGGCGCCAAGGCGGCGAAGATAGGCTCCAGGCGGGCGTAGGCGGACTGATCGCCGCCGATCATCAGGCAGTAGCCGCGCTCTCGGCCCCACACGCCGCCGCTGGTGCCGACGTCGAGGTAGGCGAGGCCCCGGCTGGCGAGGGCCGCGGCGCGCCGCACGTCGTCCTTGAAGAAGGAGTTGCCACCGTCGAGGATGGCGTCGCCGGGGGAGAGCACCGCCGCCAGGCCGTCGATCGTCGTCTCGGTCGGCGGCCCGGCCGGCACCATCACCCAGACGGCGCGAGGCGCCGCGAGCCTGGCGGCCAGGTCGGCGAGCGAGCCGGCGGCCACGGCGCCCTCGCCCGCCAGCCGCTCGACGCTCGCCGGGTCGAGGTCGGAGACCACGCACTCGTGGCCGCTCGCGAGCAGGCGCCGCACCAGGTTGGAGCCCATCCGTCCCAGTCCCACCATGCCGACTTGCATGCTGATCTCCCTGTCGTTGCCGCGAGCGAATGATACGCGTGCTAGGCTGCCGCCGTCCCTTAGCGAGGTTCCGCCATGGTCGCCACGCAGCAGAAGCCAAGCGCCCTGGCCCCGCTCGACGCCCGCCAGCTCGCCGGCCTGGCCGCCATCTTCGCCGTGGTCTGGCTGCTGTGGGACACCTGGTGGGTGTACCCGCTCAAGATGCTGGTGGTGCTGTTCCACGAGCTGTCGCACGGCATGGCGGCGATCGCCACCGGCGGCTCGATCGCCGGCATCGAGCTCATGGCCCGCGAGGGCGGCCTCTGCCGCACCCTCGGCGGCAACCGTTTCCTCACCCTCTCGGCGGGCTACCTGGGGAGCCTGCTGTGGGGCGGCCTGATCCTCGTCGCCGCGGCCCGCAGCCGCATCGACCAGGCGGTGACCACGATCCTCGGCGCCCTGCTGCTGCTCGTGGCGCTCGCCTGGGTGCGGCCGACCGTGAGCTTCGGATTCCTGTTTGCGCTGGTCGCCGGGGCGCTCCTGCTGCTGGCCGGCCTGCGGGCCCCCGAGCAGTTCAACGACTACCTGCTCAAGGTCATCGGCCTGACGAGCATGCTCTACGCGGTGCTCGACATCAAAGACGACGTGCTCGACCGCCCCCATCTGCTGGAGTCGGACGCCGCGATGCTGGCCCAGCAGACCGGGCTCCCGACCCTGTTCTGGGGCGTGGCGTGGATCGCCATCGCGGTCGCCGCCGCCCTCTACCTGCTCTCGGTGGCGGGGCGCAAGGCGAGCCGGCGGGAGCTCCCGATGACCCTGCCGCTCTCCTCCCGAGCCGACTCTCTAGACTAACTGCTGCTGGTTTTAGGCTAGATTGCTAGGCCACTAGCCTAGATCCTTTGACTTTTGCTATAAGTAGGGCTAGCTTCTGTTGACCGGCGAGATCCGCCGCAACCCCCATCGGCCGCGACGGCAGACGAAGGAGGCCCCTGATGCCCGCCCCCCCCTTGCGTGATTTCCTGGAGATCCCGTACGACAAGCTCGAGGAGATGAACTTCAAGGCAAAGGAGGAGCGGGTCGGCCGCAAGGACCCCGGCCAGGTGCGCGAGGCGCGCATGAAGTACCTCGCCGACGAGAAGCGGATCAAGGCAGTGACGGTGTGCTTCACCGACCTCGAAGGCCGCTTCCACATGCTGGACTACGACAAGAAGTTCCTGCTCAAGTCGGCCGATAACCTGACCTTCGACGGCAGCTCGATCCGGGGCTTCTCGCAGCAGGCGGAGTCGGACCTGCGGCTGGCCATCGACTGGCCGGCCTTCTACTGGCTGCCGGCTGACATCTTCGGGCCTGGCAAGGTGCTGTCCTTCGGCGAGGTGCAGGAGCGCGACGGCCGCCCGTACCGCGCCGACGTGCGGGCGATGCTCAAGGGCTACTGCGAGAAGCTGTGGAAGAAGGACCAGACGGTGGCCTACGTTTCGAACGAGATCGAGGGCTTCCTGTTCAAGGGCCGCGACGCCGAGCGCCGCTACCACGAGACCCGCGCCTTCGAGTTCATCTCCACCGGCGGCTACTACCACTCGCTGCCGGGAGATGCTCTGCGCCAGTTCATCGACACCGCGGCCGAGGTGCAGCGCGCCATGGGCTTCGCCAACGAGAAGGACCACCCGGAGGTGGCGCCGTCGCAGTTCGAGATGAACTACGGGTACACCGAGGCCTCGGTCGCCGCCGACCAGGTGCAGCTCTACAAGCTGCTGTCGCGCCAGGTGGCGGCGCGGCTGGAGATGACCGCCTGCTTCCTGCCCAAGCCGGTGACCGGCGTCAACGGCAATGGCATGCACACCAACATGTCGCTCGCCCGCAAGGGCAGGAACCTGTTCTACGACAAGAAGGGGCAGGACGGCCTGTCGGCCGCCGGCTGGAGCTACATCCAGCGCCTGCTCGCCAACGGCAACGACCTCTGCCTGATCCTGAACTCGAGCGTCAACTCCTATCGCCGGCTGGACCCGCACTTCGAGGCCCCGAACCAGATCAAGGCCTCGGCCATCGACCGCGGCTCCATGGTGCGCATCCCGCTCGGCAACGAGCGCTCGGCGCGGGTCGAGGTGCGCTCGATCGCTCCCGACGCCAACCCCTACCTCGCCATCTACGCGCTACTGCGCACCGGCGTCGAGGGCCCCCTAGCCGAGGAGGAGAACGACCACAAGCGGCAGCGCACCCGCTTCCTGCCCGACAACATCTACGACGCCGTCCGCCTGTTCAAACAGAGCCGCTGGGCCGTGGAGCTGATGGGCGAGGAGGTACACGGCAAGTTCGCGGACTTGAAGCTCGCCTCGGCGGAGCGCTGCCCCAAGGCGCTCGGCGTGCGGGTCAAGAACGCCGAGATCCAGTTCCATCACGAGGTGACGAACCAGTACCTCTGGTCGCAGTTCTAGAGAGTGGATTCCCGCAGGAAGGCTCGCTCGAGCTCCGCGCGGTAGGCCTGGTTGGCCCACAGCACGCCGGTGAGGCGGTCGAGGAGGCCGCCCACCGCCTCCTCCTGCGCCTCGATGCGCGCCTCGCTGCCGGGGACGGCGGCTGCCGCCTCGGCGTCGGCGTTCCCCGCTGCCCGCTGCTCCCGGCGCTCGGCCCGGAGCAGGCGTCCGAAGCCGCGTGCCGCCTCGAGCAGCAGCCGGCGGCTGCCCGAGAGCACGCGCCTCAGGACCTGGTTCAGAGGGCGTGGGTCGATGGCCTCGCAGGTCGCCAGCATCGCCTGTCGCACCTCGATCAGCCGCTCGCCGCCGGCCAGGGTGCGCTCGTCGAGCAGGCCGCGCTCGAAGGCCACGTGCAGCAGGTAGCCGTGCTGGAAGGTGGTGGAGAAGTGGTCGACGCAGTCCTTGATGAGCAGGAAGACGAGGAGCTTGCGGAAGATCTTCTTCGCCAGGTAGACCACGAGCCGGAAGCCGAGCAGCAGCGGGTAGAGGCAGCCTCGCCGTCCCTCCTCGCCGCCCCAGGTCAGCACCCCGACGTGCCAGGCCTGTGCTGCCAGGCCACGACGGCGGAAGGTGTCCACCACCAGCCGTCGCTCCACCCAGGCCGCGGCCCAGTCGTCGACGAAGGGCAGCGGGATGAGCGGCGTCAGGCTCGACAGCAGGCCGAAGAAGGTCAGCCGCCGAAACCAGGGGGCGTCGGGTGCCGCCGGCGAGGGCGCCCCCTGGTGCTGGCCGGGAGCCGGAGCGGACATGGGCCGTCAGTTCTGCCCTTCCTCCGGCTCCGCTACGAAGCCGAGGAAGAGCGGGGCGCCGGTCTCGCCGTCGCGGATGGCGCAGAAGAAAGGCCGATCGACCACCATGGAGAAGCGCCGGCGCGGATTCGGAGGCCCGCCCGCGCGCATGACCACGGCAGTCGTGGCCGCCGCCACCGTGCCTTCCTCGTCGACTCTCAGCACGGCCTTGTGCAGGACCTCGTCGAACATCAGCGGCTCGTCCGCCATCTCGCCGAAATCGGCCTGCGGGGTAAAGGCGAGCTCCATGCCGAGGCGCGCCAACGCCGAGCGCAGCCTGGTGCCGTATTCCAGCTCGAAGCGGGGCAGGACGAGATCGCCCTCGGCATGGGCGAACGGAAGCCGCTCCCCGGTCTCGGCGCTCGCCCGCAGGCGCTCGGCTATCTCCCGAAGCGGGACCTCCGCTCGCGGCAGGTAGATCTCCATCCGCAGCCGGCCGCGACCGTAGGGAAGCTGGATCGCCTGCAGGTGCTCGTCCTCGAGGTACTGGAACTCGCCCGACTGCCGCATCAGGGGCAAGGTCTTGCGCGCGCCCGAAGCGATCGTGAACGGGCCCGGCCGGGTGCGTGCGGGGTCGAAAGGCTCGCTCCAGGCGCCCTTGAAGTAGACCGCGTTGAGCAGCAGCGCGAGCATCGCGGAGAGGTCGGAGACGATCTCTCGGATCTCGCCGTGGGTGTGATCGCGGACCCAGGCGTTCACTGTCGCAGGCGCGGAGGGATCGGCGAAGTCGAGGCTGTGAGCCTGCGCACCGAGGACCGCCTCGATGCGCTCCGGGTAGGCGGTCCGGAGCCGCAGGCTGCGATCGACCCACACCGAGTTCGCGATCGCCAGCTCGATCCTGGATTGCTCTTGCTCGGGCACCTCGAGGAGTCGCTCGTAGGCCAGGAGCAGCTCCTCGAGGACGACCTCGGTTCCGCCGCCTATGGCCTGAGCGATCGCATGCCGAGTCTCGCCCTTCGCTCCTTCATAGGCGAGAGCGAGCGCGAGCGCGATCGAGAGCGGCGAGACGAAAACATTGCCCGCGCCCGGCTCGTCCAGCAGCTCGGAGAGCAGGCGGTGGCCGAAGGAGTCGAGCGCGCGGGCCGCGCCCGCCAGAGAGTGCCGGCCAGGCATGAAGCCAGGATAGCATCCGGGTGATTCGCAACCTGGACGTGGCAGCCCGTTCGGCCGCTCACACGCGGAGGATAGGAAGCACGATGAGAACGCAGCGCAGCTCGTGGACCCTCTCTCTGGGGCTGATCCTTTCCCTGGCCGCGTGGCTCGCAGCGGGCTGCCGTTCGGCACCGGCCGCGGGTGGCGCCTCGGCGGTCGCGGAGCAGGCGGTGCGCTCGACCACCGGCGCTCCTCCGGTCGCGCGCCGGTCACCGGTCGTGGACCTTTATCACGGCGTCGAGGTGGTGGACGACTATCGCTGGCTCGAGGATGGGGACGACCCGGCGGTGCAGGCATGGAGCGACGCGCAGGCTGCCTACGCTCGCTCGGTTCTCGACCGCTTGCCAGGCGTCGAGGAGCTCCGCCGGCAATTGGCGGCGGTCCGCAAGATCGAGGTTCCCCGCTACAGCCGGGCGGTGTATGCCGGCGGTGAGCTCTACGTCATGAAGACCGAGCCGCCGCGGCAGCAGGCCGTGCTCGTCGCGATGCGATCCGAGGACGACCCGGCCTCCGCCCGGGTGATCGTCGATCCCACCGCCCTCGACCCCGCGGGCTCGACGGCGATCGACTGGTTCGTGCCCTCGGCCGACGGAGCGCGCGTCGCGGTGTCGCTGTCGAAGGCCGGCTCCGAGCGCGGCGACGTGCACGTCTTCGAGTCGGCGACCGGCCGGGCATCGGGTGAGGTGGTTCACCGCGTCCAATATGGCACGGCCGGCGGCAGCCTCGCCTGGGACGCCGACGGCCAGGGCTTCTACTACACCCGCTACCCCCGCGAGGGAGAGCGGCCGCCCGCGGACCTGGACTTCTACGTGCAGGTCTACTACCACCGCCTGGGAACGCCGGAGGCCGCGGACCGATACGAGCTCGGCAAGGGCTTTCCCCGGATCGCCGAGATCGGCCTCAAACGGAGCCCGGACGGTCGCTACCTCCTGGCCAACGTCCAGAATGGCGACAGCGGCGAGTTCGAGCAGCACCTCCGCCTCTCCTCCGGTCGTTGGATACGGCTGACCAGCTTCTCCGATCGAGTGGTGCACGCGGTGTTCGGGCCGCACGACACGCTCTATCTGCTCTCTCGCGCCGACGCGCCACGGGGCAAGCTGCTGCGGGCGTCGCTCGAGGAGGTGGTCGAGCGCGGCCGTCTCGATCTCGCTCGCGCGGCGGTGGTGGTGCCGGAGAGCGACGGCGTCATCGAGTTCAACTTCTACACCCAGGGCATGGGCGACACCATCACGGTGACCGACAGCCGGCTCTTCGTGGTCGAGGGGATCGGCGGCCCGCACCGCGTCCGGGTCTTCGACCTGGACGGCGAGCCGCTGGGGGCGCTCCCGCTGCCCGCCGCGAGCGCCGTGCGCCAGGTGATCCGGGTCGGCAGGGAGGCCCGGGACGAGGTGCTGTACCAGGCTGGTTCCTACACCGAGCCGGCGGCCTGGAGCCGCTGGTCGCCGGCGACCGGCGAAGCCGTCCGAACGGGGCTCACCGTGCTTTACCCTGTGGACTTCAGCGATGTCGAGGCGGCGAGCGAATGGGCTGTGTCGCGGGACGGCACGCGGGTGCCGCTGACGGTGCTCCGCCGGCGAGGCGTGAGGCTCGACGGCGGCAACCCGACGCTGCTCATCGGCTACGGTGGGTACGGCGTCAGCATGACCCCGGGCTTCGACCCGGGCTTGCGGGTCTGGCTCGACCACGGTGGCGTGTTCGCGATCGCCGCCCTGCGGGGTGGCGGCGAATTCGGCGAGGAGTGGCACCGGGCGGGCATGCTCACCCAGAAGCAGAACGTCTTCGACGACTTCATCGCCTGCGCCGAGCACCTGGTGCGCGCCGGCTACACTCGCCGGGAGCGGCTCGCCATCGAAGGCGGCAGCAACGGCGGGCTGCTCATGGGGGCGATGCTCACCCAGCGGCCCGATCTCTTCGAGGCGGTGATTTCCCACGCCGGCATCTACGACATGCTGCGCTTCGAGCTCGAGCCCAATGGCGTGTTCAACGTGCCGGAGCTGGGCACGGTGAAGGATCCAGAGCAGTTCCGCGCCCTCTACGCCTACTCGCCCTACCATCGGGTGCGGGACGGGGTCGCCTACCCAGCAGTGATGCTGCTGACCGGCGCCAACGACCCGCGCGTCGATCCCCTGCACTCACGCAAGCTGGCGGCACGGCTGCAGGCGGCTGGCGCGCGCACGGTGCTGCTGCGCACCAGCGCCAAGACCGGCCACGGGGCCGGCACCCCGCTCGACGCCGCGATCGAGCAGGAAGTGGACGTGCTGGCCTTCCTCTTCGATCAGTTGCAGATGAGGCCGGTGAGGCCCACCCCGTCACCCTGAGCCAGGCCCGACGCACGCGGATCGGGTCGCTCAGGCCTCGGTGCACTCGAAGACGCCGTTCGAGACGTCCACGGTCCTGGTGCCACCGCGCTCGGCGAGGCCCCGGCAGGCGAAGGTACCGGTCAGGCGGATGCCGTTCTGGGTGAATTGCAGCATGCAGTTGCCGGCCACGGGCTGGTTGGCGAAGGTGGAGCCGTCCTCCGCGTGCCAGAAGAGGTCGAAAGTCTTGCCACCGGCGCAGCTCCCTAGCGACGGGTCCTGGGGGGTGAAGGTTCCGCCGCCGGAGTGATTGCACAGGTCGAGGTCGATGTGTGGCCCGTTCTCGCCATTGGCGGTGGCCTGCTCGGCGAGCCGGATCCACAGCGAGGCCCAGCCGGCGCTGCGGCTGCAGAACACCGTGTTGCGCGAGCTGTCGTAGGCGAGCCTCCGGGTCTGGCCGGCGCTCACGATCTCGAAGCTGGCGGAGCTCAAGGTCGGGCCCGGCGGAGGCGTCGATGGGGCTGTCGGCCCATCACCGCCGCTGCATCCCGAGACGAGCGTGACGAACACGGTGGTCACGAGCCGCCGGTGGGTGGGTGAGTGCGCGCGCATCGAGCGTCCTCCTTGGCTGGGTTCGGATAGAGCCTCTGGAGGCATGCTAGAGAGCGCCGGGACCGCGGCGGCAAACGTTGTGCTAAGACGGCGTTAAGAACATTAAGGCGGGACGCCGGCCGGCTCGTCTCCGAGTATCCTTGCGGCATGTCGAATCGAAGGTTCGTCGGTTCCGCAGTCGGGCTGCTGCTGCTGCTCGCCCTGCTGCTGGCCTACCTCGCCAGGACCCAGTGGGACTGGCTGCGCAGGCTCGAGGACTACGAGCACGTCCGGCTGGTAGGGTCGCTCCGGCGTAGCACCTGGTACCTGAAGAGCGCCTTCGATCGAGAGATCCAGAACCTCGCTGCCAGCCTCTCCGTTCACGGTGGCCGGCGCTCGGACCTCGCGGAGCAGCTCGGCGAGGGGCTGCGGGCCTGGCGAGCGTCCAGCCGGTGGCCGGCTCTCCTCGAGGAGGTCTACTTGGTCTCGGAGCTCGAGGCCGTCAGTCCGTTGCTCGAGCGCTTCGACCCGGGCTCGAGCAAGCTCTGGCCGGCGAGCTGGTCACCGGCCCTCGAAGCCCTGCGGCAAGAAGTGGCTCTGCGGGATAGGACGGCCGGGCGGCCCGACCTGCGGCCGGCGGCTACCGATCGCCGGTACGCCGCCGCGCTCGTCGTGGTGACGGAGGTACCGGCCATCCTGGTCGAAACCCGGCTGCTGGCCGATGAGCCCGCCAACGGGCTCGCGCCTGCCTGGCTCGCCCTCCGCATCGACGAGGCCTACCTGCGACAGATCTTTTTTCCCGAGCTGCGCCTGATGTTCTTCTCGCCGCCCAACTACGATGGCGTGGACATCGCGGTGGTCGAGAGGCGAAGTGGCGACCTCGTGTACTCGAACCTGCCGATCGATTCTCTCGACGAGTTCGGCCGTAGCGATTACACCATCGGCCTGGTCAACGCCGGCACCGACGGCGAGGAGCTGCCCCGCATCGGCATGCAGTCGGCCAGGGGCCAGGAAGCCTATCCGAATACGGCCCGGCCGCCGACCGCCGCTGACCACGACTGGTTCCGCGGCCTGTGGGCATACACCGGCCACTCGGGGTACTGGCATTTCTATATCAGGCACGGTGCCGTCTCAGTCTCCGAGGCGGTCGCCGCGGAGCGCCGGCGCGCCCTGTGGATCTCTCTCGGCGCACTAGCTCTGGTCTCGATCGCCGCGGTGCTGATCTTCCTCCTGGCGCGGCGCTCCCAGCGGCTGGCCCGCGAGCAGATGGAGTTCGTGGCCAGCGTGACGCACGAGCTGCGGACGCCGCTCGCCATCCTCAGCGCCGCCGGGGAGAACCTCGAGGACGCGCTGCTCGAAGACAAGGAGAAGCTCAGGCAGTACGGCCGCCTGATCCAGGAAGAAGCCCTGCGCCTGCGGGAGATGGTGGAGAACGTGCTGCACCTGGCCCGCCGGCGCGCCGGGGCCCCGGCGCTCGTCAAGCAGCCCCTGGACCTGAACGAGCTGGTCAAGGATAGCGTGCGGCGCGCCCGGCGACTGACGGAGCAGGCGGGGTTCGACGTCGAGCTGGACCTCCCGCCCGGCGCGGTCCGTGTGCTCGGCAACACTCGCGCCCTGCAGTCCGCGCTGATGAACCTCCTCTCCAACGCGCTCAAGTACGGCCAGCCGGCGCGCTGGCTGCGGGTCGCCGTGAGAGCCGGAGAGGTGGGCCCGAGGGAGGTGCGGGTCTCGGTCGAAGACCGCGGCCCTGGCATCGAGAAGGGAGATCGCGGCAGGCTCTTCGAGCCCTTCTACCGTGGGAGGAGAAGCCGTACCGATCAACTCGAGGGCAGCGGCCTGGGGCTGGCGGTGGTGCGCCAGGTGATGGAGGCCCACGGCGGCCGAGTGTCGGTCGAGAGCACTCCAGGCCAGGGGAGCAGCTTCACGCTGCACCTGCCGGTGTTGCAGGCGCTCCCGGCCCAGGAGGTCCTTCCGGCCCTGGAGACGCAGTGAGGCGGCGCATCCTGCTCGTCGAGGACGAGCACAACATGGTCCTGCTGCTGACCGATCGACTGGTGGCCTCCGGCTACGACGTCACCAGCGCCACCACCGGGCCCAAGGCGGTGGAGATGGCCCTCGGCCGGCCCTTCGACCTGCTGCTGCTCGACATCCTCCTGCCCGGCCAGGACGGCCTCTCCGTCTGCCGCGAGCTCCGCCGCAGAGGAGTCACCACGCCGATCCTCATGCTGACGGCGCTGGGTGAGATCGTCGACAAGGTCGTGGGCCTGCGGACCGGCGCCGACGACTACCTCACCAAGCCCTTCGAGGCCGTCGAGCTGCTGGCGCGGATCGAGGCCCTGCTGCGGCGCGCCAGCCCGCTCGGCCCCGGCCTGGTGGGGATCCCGGACCCCTATCGCTTCGGCGACGTCGAGGTCCGCTTCCGCGAGGTCGAGGTGCTGCGGCAGGGGGAGCCCGTCCACCTCTCGGCGCGGATGTTCGAGCTCCTGCGGTTCTTCATCCAGCGCCGCGGCGAGACACTCTCCCGCAACGAGCTGCTGGACGCCGTCTGGGGCCGGGACGCCATGCCCAGCGAGCGGACGGTCGACGTGCAC
This sequence comes from Thermoanaerobaculia bacterium, assembly GCA_044869805.1. Classification (GTDB taxonomy): domain Bacteria; phylum Acidobacteriota; class Thermoanaerobaculia; order Multivoradales; family SZUA-115; genus CAWDVR01. The sequence goes on from JBIOXV010000067.1 coordinate 34,349, forward strand.
GTCGCCTGGCTGCGCCAGCGGCTGGAGGTCCGCCCCTCCCGGCCGCAGTTCCTGCGGACGATTCGGGGCTTCGGCTACAAGTTCGTGGGCTGAGCAAATCGTCGCGAGCGGCCCGCTCGCGACGATTTGCGCGTGTCGCGCGCCCGCTAGCTGAAGACTTTGAACCAGGCCGCGAAGAGCTTCTTCACCGCCGGCGTGAGCTTGCCGCGGCGCCAGGTGTCGGCGGCCTTCTTGATGACCTCGATCTCGGTAGGGTAGGGGTGGATCACGGAGGCGATCTTGCCCAGGCCGATGCCGTGGGTGACCGCCAGGTAGAGCTCGCCCAGGAGATCGCCGGCGTGCTCGGCCACCAGCGTGGCGCCGAGCACCTGGTCGGTGCCCTGCTTCAGGTGCAGCCGCAGAAACCCGTCCGTGTTGCCTTCGAGCAAGGCGCGGTCGACGTTGGCCAGTGGGAGGGTGAGGGTGTCCACTGGAATTCCTCGCTCGCGGGCCTCCTTTTCGTAGAGGCCCACGTGGGCGACCTCGGGGCTGGTGTAGGTGCACCAGGGCATCACCAGGCGGCTCGCCTTGGCGCGGCCGAAGAAGAAGGCGTTCTGGATCACGATGCGGGCCTGCGCGTCGGCAGCGTGGGTGAACTGGTACTTCGAGGCGACGTCGCCACAGGCGAAGATGCGCGAGTTGGTGGTGCGCAGCCGGTCGTCCACCGTGACGCCGGTCTTCTCGTAGTCGACGCCAGCCGCCTCCAGCCCCAGATCCTCGATGTTCGGCTTCCGGCCCACGGCGAGCAGGATCTCGTCGGCCGTGACCTCGGAGCGGGCGCCGTCTTTCTCGAGCCGCACCACCTTGCCTTCGGCGCGGCGCTCGACGGCGGTGATCTTGACCCCCAGCGCGAGCTCGATGCCGTCGGCGACCAGCGCACCTGCGACCACGGCGGCGGCGTCCGCGTCCTCGCGGATCAGGATCTGCGGCGCCACGTCGAGCAGCGTGACCCGGCTGCCGAAGCGTGCGAAGGCCTGGGCCAGCTCGCAGCCGATGGGGCCGGCGCCCACCACCGCCAGCCGCCGCGGCAGCTCGGTCAGGGAGAACACCGTCTCGTTGGTCAGGTAGCCGGTTTCGGCGAGGCCGGGAACCGGCAGGCCCGCGGCGCGGCCGCCGGCGGCGATCACGGCGCGCCGGAAGCGCAGGCGCTTGCCGTTGACCTCGACGGCGTCCCCGGCCACGAAGCGGCCCTCGCCCAGGAACACGTCCACTCCCAGGCCGGCGAAACGGCGGGCGCTGTCGTGCACGCTGATGTCGGCCCGCAGGCGGCGCATGCGCTCCATGGCGGCGCCGAAGTCGCCGTCGCCGGCCGCCCGCGGCGCGCCGAAGCGCGCGCCGCCGGAGCGTGCGTCGTGCCAGGCGCGGGCGGCGCGGATCACGCCCTTCGACGGCACGCAGCCGTAGTTCAGGCAGTCGCCGCCCAGCAGGCCGCGCTCGACCAGGGCCACCCTGGCGCCGAGCCCGGCGGCGCCGGCGGCGGACACCAGCCCGGCCGTGCCGCCGCCGATCACCACCAGGTGATAGCGCTCGGCGGGCTCGGGCTCGGACCACGCCGCGGGATGGACGTTGGCCAGCAGCCGCAGGTTGTGCTCGTCGGCGGGCTGGATCTCGGGCGCGGTGGTCAGGGCTTCGGCCATGGGCAGCTACCTCTCGCTCGGAGTCGGTGCATTCTCCTCCGGCACGGCCTCGGAGAGCGCCTTGCGCGCCATCCGCGTGATGAGCGCCGTCACCACCACCAGCGCCACCAGGCCGACGGCGAGCAGGGCCCACTGGGCTGGAGTTCTTCCGCCCGCGGCGGCCTCCTTGCCCACCTTGCCGAAGTACACGTAGAGCGCCGTGCCCGGCAGCATGGCGAAGGAGGCGAGCAGGTAGGACCCGAAGCGCACGCTGGTCAGACCGAGGGCGTAGTTGAGCAGGTTGAAGGGAAAGACCGGCGCCAGCCGCAGCAGGGCGACGATCTTCCCGCCCTCGGCGCCGACCGCGCGGTCGATGCTGCGGAACTTCGGTTGCGCGGCGAGCTTCTTCTCCACCCAGGAGCGGGCGCCGTAGCGCGCGATCAGGAAGGCCGCGGCGGAGCCGAGAAAAGCGCCGGCGAAGGCGTAGATGGTGCCGCGCACGAAGCCGAAGATCACGCCGGCGGCGAGGGTCAGCGCCGAGCCCGGGATGAACGCCACCGCGGCCACGGCGTAGCCCAGCACGAACACCACGGGCGCCCAGATCCCCAGCCCCTGTACCCACGCCTCGAAGCGCGGCAGGACCTCGCCTCCCAACTTGCGGCCGAAGTACACCAGCGCGGCGACCGCCGCGGCAGCGAGCACCAGCTTGAGGATCGTCGTAGCGCGCGAGCCATGCGTCGGATTCATCGTCACAGGTACGAAGCCCAGAGCCGGCCGGTTCAACGGCGCTGCGCGAGAGCTGGTGAAGCAATCGTCGCGAGCGGGCTGCGCATCAGATTGATTCGCCAGCTCTCAAGCCTGGTGCTCGGGCCGCAGCAGATCCAGCACCGTCTTCACCGGCGCGAAGGTCTCGGGCGGCACCTCGACGAACACCGTGAGCCAGCCAGCCATGGACCCGTTCCACAGGCCGGGATGCTCGAGCGCCCGGAGCGAGCGGTCGCCCAAGGTCTTGGAGGTGAGGATCGCGGCCTCGGGATCGACGAACCTCGCCAGCTCGTAGGGACGGCCGTGGCGGTCGCGGGTGGCGCAGACCAGGTCGACCGGGTTGAAGTGAGTGGACCGCGCGAGGATGGCCGCCTGCCCCGGGTCACCGGTCTCGATCTGCGCCGCCTCGACGATCTGCAGCGACAACCGACCGTCCCGGCCCTGGACCCAAAAAGGCCCGCCGCCGGGCTCGCCGCGGTTCTCCACCATGCCGCACACGCGGAGCGGGCGGTCGAGAGCCGCGAGCAGCGCCGAGCGGCCGGCCTCGCCCTCCGGCAACGGCCCGAGGTCGAGGCCCAGGCGCTGGCTGGCGAAGCTCGCCGCGCCCGCCAGGGCTTCGGCGTCGCCGGCCTCGAGGCGCGCGAGCAGGGGGAAGAGCTGTGCCTGGAGCTCGAGCAGGGCGCCGGCGAGGAGCTTCTTCCAGCGCGCGATCCCGGGCAGCGAGCGCTGGGGGAGCACGTTGTCGATGTTCTTGATGAACACCAGGTCGCTCCCGCCGTGCTCGCGCGCCGCGCGCTCGAGGTTGCCGAGCAGGGCGCCGTGCCCACCGGGCCGGAAGAGCAGCGAGCCGTCCTCCAGCCGGAAGGGCCGGCCCTCGGCATCGAGGGCCAGGGTGTCGGTGGCCGGCTCCTGGTGCGAGAAGGAGACGGCGAGGCCGTGCCGGGGGCCGAGCCTCGATTTGGCGGCGTCGAGCCGGGCCGCGAACCGCCGCCGGTGCTCGGGCGCGATGGTGAAGTGCAGGCGGCTGGTGCCCGCCTTGTCGCCCACGTACGCCGGCGCCTCGGCGAGGTGCTGGTCGAAGGCGGTGCGCGGCCCGCTCGGCTCACGGTGGAAGGTGACGAGCGCCTTGGGCAGGATGCCGTAGTCGAGCCCGACGCGGTTCAGGAGGTGGGCGAAGATCGGCGCGTAGTCGCCGTCCGTGCGGCAGGAAGGGAGCGACAGCCCCGAGCGCGACATGGCGCCGGCGAGCTCCGAGGCGAAGGCGAAGCGGTCGAGGCGATCGATCAGCGTCAGCACCTCGGCGGCGGAATCGTCGCCCTGGCGGGCGGCGGTCTCGAGCGGCGTGCGGCGCAGCCGCTTGCGGTCGTTGGCCGCGGCCAGCGCCAGCGCCGCCTGGAACATTCGCGTGGCGGCGCCCGAGGCCGGCACGAACTTCAGGCAGCGGCCGCGGGCGGCCGCCTCCTCCGCCAGCCCCGCCAGCCTCGGCTCCTCCTCCGGCGAAATGCGACGGATGCCGTCGCCCAGGGTCGCGGGCCGCGCCAGCACCAGAGGGCGAGGCGGCGACGCGAGCAGCGCGAGCTGGCGCTCGGCCTCGGCAACCTCCATACCGCGGGCCGCGAGCTGCTCGCGATCGGCCGTCGTCAGGCCCTGCTCATCCATACCGCGCCTCAGCCATAGACGGGCAGGCGATCCCTCGCCGCGGCCAGCGACAGCGCTGCACGATCGCGGTTGGACAGCAGAGGCTGGGCCATGGGCCACGCGATGCCGATCTCGGGGTCGTTCCAGGCGAGCGAGAGCTCGTCGCTGGGGTCGTAGTAGTCCGTGCACTTGTACTCGACCTGCGCCACCGGCGACCGCACGCAGAAGCCGTGCGCGAAGCCGGGAGGCACGTAGAGCTGCCGGAAGTCGTCGGCGGAGAGGGTGTAGCCCACCCAGCGGCCGAAGGTGGGCGAGCCGCGCCGGATGTCCACCGCGACGTCGAAGATCTCGCCCTCGATCGCCCGCACCAGCTTGCCCTGGGGCCTCTGGATCTGGGCGTGCAGACCGCGCAAGGTGCCCTCGGCCGAGCGCGAGTGGTTGTCCTGCACGAAGGTTTCGGCGATGCCGCCGGCACGGTACTTCTCGGCCTGGTAGGTCTCGAGGAAGAAGCCTCGAGCATCGCGGAACACGTCCGGCTCGACGAGGATGACGCCGGGCAGGTCGGTGGGGAGGAAGCGCATCTCTCAGCCCAGCCCCAGTCGCTGGCGCTGATACCCCCCGCTCTCGACCGCGGCCACCCAGTCGCGATTCGCCAGGTACCAGCGCACGGTGGCGGCCAAACCGGCCTCGAAGTCGTGCGCCGGCCGCCAGCCGAGCTGGCGCTCGATCTTGGAGGCGTCGATGGCGTAGCGCCGGTCGTGGCCGGGCCGGTCGGCGACGAAGGTCCTGAGCTGGTGGTAGGAGGAGAGGCCGCGCGCGGCGAGCGCCCGGTTGGCGGCGGCCGGGGCCTCGCGCTCCAGGAGGTCGCAGAGGGCGGAGACGATCTCGAGGTTGGTGCGCTCGGCGCCGCCGCCCAGGTTATAGCGCTCGCCCGGAGCGCCGGCCTCGAGCACCCGCAACAGGCCGCGGCAATGGTCCTCGACGTACAGCCAGTCGCGGACGTTGCCGCCGTCGCCGTAGATCGGCAGCGGTTTGCCCTGCACGGCGTTGAGCACCATCAGCGGGATCAGCTTCTCCGGGAACTGATAGGGGCCGTAGTTGTTCGAGCAGTTGGTGAGCAGGACCGGAAGCCGGAAGGTTTCGCCGTAGGCGCGCACCAGGTGGTCGGCCGCGGCCTTCGAGGCGGAGTACGGTGAATTGGGCGCGTAGGCCGTCTCCTCGGTGAAGGCGCCGGTCGGGCCCAGCGAGCCGTAGACCTCGTCGGTCGAGATGTGGAGGAAGCGGAAGCTCTCTCGCCGCTCTGCGCCGGCCGAGCCGAGGTAGGCGCGCGCCGCCTCCAGCAGCTCGTAGGTGCCGACGATGTTGGTGTGCACGAACGCGCCCGGCCCGTCGATCGAGCGGTCGACGTGGGTCTCAGCCGCGAAATTGACCACCACCCGCGGCCGGTGCTCGGCGAACAGCCGCCGCATGGCCGGGGCGTCGGCGATGTCGGCCTGGACGAAGGCGCACCGCGGGTGGTCCTCCACCTCGGCCAGGTTGGCGAGGTTGCCGGCGTAGGTCAGCTTGTCGACCACCACGATCGTCGCCGCGGTTTCGCCGAGCGCCAGGCGCACGAAGTTGCAGCCGATGAAACCGGCGCCGCCGGTGACGATCCAGATCTCCGCGGGGGCCGCCATAAGAGGGCTAGTATAGTCGCCGCCCGCCATGACCTTCCTCGAGGCCATCGTCCTCGGCCTGATCCAGGGCGCTTCCGAGTTCCTGCCGATCAGCTCCTCCGGCCACCTGATCCTGCTGCCCAAGCTCTTCGGCTGGCAGGACCACCCGCTGGCCTTCGACGAGGCGCTGAACACCGGCACGCTGCTCGCCGTGGTTGCCTACTTCCGCCACGAGCTGGTGCGATTGACGCTCGCCGGCCTCGCCGCGCTCCGCCGGCCGGCGGCGGCCGATGCCGAGGGACGGCTGGCGTGGATGCTGGCCGCGGCCACGCTGCCCGCGGCGGTGGTGGGCCTGGTGGCCCACGACTGGATCGCCGTCGAAGCCAGGAACCCGGTGCTGATCGCCTGCAATCTGATCGTCTTCGGCATCCTGCTCTACCTGGCGGACCGCTTCGGCCGGCGCTCGCGAGAAATCGCCGGCCTCACCTGGCGCGACGCGCTGCTGATCGGTGCGGCCCAGGCCCTGGCGCTGGTGCCCGGCACCTCGCGCTCGGGCATCACCATGACCATGGCCCTGGTGCTCGGCTTCGCCCGGCCCGAGGCGGCGCGGTTCTCGTTCCTGCTCTCGGTGCCGATCGGGCTGCTGGTGGCCGTGCACGACGCGCTGGCCTTGACCGGGGGCGGCATGGCGGCGGTGGGCCTGCCCGCGCTGGTCGTCGCGGTCCTCGCCTCCGCGGTGTCGGGCTTCGCGGTGATCGGCTGGTTGCTCGCCTGGCTGCGGCGGCAGAGCATGGCGGTGTTCACCGCGTACCGCGTGGCGCTGGGGATCGTGATCCTGGCGGTGTTCCTCTAGGAGTTCTTGCGCCGCCCGCCCTCGCGCTCCCGGCAGGGCCGCGGGGCTCGCGGCCGGGGACCGGCTCGGGCTGGTTCTCGGTCGATCGGGATCGCCCGTGCGCGAAGGATCTCAGGCGGCCCCGCATCCCATCTGGCAGGGCTCGCGATCGTGCGGGCCGACGACCTGGTGGCACGGAGGAAGCCATGATCGGGATGGCGACTCGTGGTCGGCGGTGGTGGGTGGGAGGCGTGGTGGTCGGTCTGTCGGCAGCCTCGTACGGAGCCGCGGGCCCGGCGTGGGCGGGGACATGGAGCGTGCAGGTGGCGCCGGCGTACGTCGCGGTCGAGGGGCATGATCCGGACGTGCTCGCGGTGCGCCGGGCGGCCGGCGGCGAGGGCGTGACCCTCGAAACCGACGAGGCCCTGGGCTACCGGGCGGCGGTGCTCTGGGACCGTGGCCCATGGGCCTATGGGCTCGACTTCTTCATCCACCGCACCGATCAGGCCGCCGGGCCATTGCAAGTCGTCGCTGCCGGGGGCGGCACGGCCGGCCTCGAGCTGCCGCATCGCAGCTTCACCTCGACCGGACCTGGGCAGGCCCTCTACTACCGGACCCTCGAGGACACCACCGTGGAGCTCTGGGTGCTCGACCTCTACGCGCGCCGGAGGCTCGCGGCGCGCGGCCGGTGGTCGCCGACGCTGATCTTCGGCGTGCGTAACGCGGACTTCGACAACGACTACCGCGCGATCGCTGGCCTGGGCGACGTCGGCGGCACGCGCCTCGACGCCTCCTCGAACTACAGCCGGATGATGGGGCCGCTGGTCGGCGTCGCGGCCCTGCTCGAACGCGGCCGCCACAGGCTCGGCGCCGACCTGCGCCAGTCGGTCGTCTTCGGCGACATCGAGCTCAAGCGCACGCTGCGCGATTTCAGCGGTCCGCCCGGCCCCTTCGCGGGTCCGCCGGAGGAGGTGCCGGCCGTTGCGGAGCGGCATCGGATCGCGACGACCGACGACATCACCCTGCCGATGACCGACCTCCGCCTCTGGTGGGAGATGAAGCTCGGGGCGTCCTGGACAATCGGCGCCAACGCCGGCGCGACCGCCTGGTTCGACCTGGCCGTGCCGCCCGGCGTCGATCCAGGCCGGCCCGACGATCTCGAGGAGACGACGCTGGTCACCTACGACCTCGCGATGACGGTGCGCTGGGCTTTCTGAAGGACGACGTCCGAGGGCGCGATCCGAGTAGCGCGCCCGTGAGTGGTGGATCGACGAGGGTCGTGGCTACCAGAAGCAGTTCCAGACGCCGTTCTGGCAACTACAGCCGCCCCACTCGCAGTAGCAGACAGGCGCCACAATACAGCGTCGGAACTGGCCCTCCAGCCCGCAGGCCGTGCCGTCGGCGTTCTGGCACACCAGGTACCCCGAGGGATTGCAGAAAGTACAGCCGGTAGGGGTCGCCACAGGCGCGAAGAGGTCCTCCACCGGATCCTGCGCTGGAGAGGAGTTCTCGGCCTGCAGCAGCTCGGTCAGACTGGCTTCCGGCGCGGGCTCGGCGGACAGATCGGCGGCCCCCAGGAGGACGAACACCATGGTGCCAAGAGCGATCAGAAGACGCGAATGTTTTCTCATATTCTCCTCACTTTAAAGGTATTCGCACGACGCGCTACGCGGATGCGCGAGGATAGCCTCGAGGTGCCGTCAGAGACAAGGCGGTAGACCAGGCCCGGCGGGCTATGAGGCGGAACGCCGAGACGCGGGCCTCGGTTCGCTGGTGGAGGGGAGAGGAGGGCCTCTTGCACCCGGCTACGGCGCGCTCTGCCGGCGGCCGACGGCCAAGAACAGCGAACGCTTGACTCCTATTGAGTTTTTTGTAGAATGTCCAAAATTGTTTCTCCAGTGAGAACAGCTCGTGCCGTCGAGCATCGGCTTCCCGCCAGGATGAAGAGGTTCGGATGACGAACTCCGACACCACGCCAGTCATGAAGAAGCCGAAGACCTTGATCGCGGTCCTCGCCAGCCACGATAGTCGCGATCGGAACGAGGCGCTCGCGAATATCTTCAATACTGCCGCCGAGGACGTGAAGCTCGGCAAGACGCTGCGCAACTTCCGCTTCCTCTTCAGCGGTGGGACCTACTTGCGGCTGTTCGAGGGAAAGCCGGTTGCTGGTTCTACGGCGAAAGCGACCTGGATCCTAAGCAAGAAGGCAAAGAAGTTGCTCCTCGAGTGCGGGGTCATCCGCCTCCCTTCGGCTGCACGGGGCGGGGTCACGATCCTGGCCAGCCTGGTCAGCAGTCGAAAGCTCAGTATCCTCTGGCCGTTCTTCACCCCCCGGACGACACATCTGCTCTTTCCCGAGAACTTGGCTCTGCTCCGGCTTGCCGATCAGTGGCGAGCAAAGAAGCTAATGAACACCGGCTCCGTGATGGAATGGCTTCGAGCCGAAGCGGACCGGGATCAGCATCTGAACCGCCAGGACATGGAGATCAAGCTGAGACTGATCGGGAGCGAGGCGGTTGAGAAGGCGCATCCGGTCGAGGGGATGAAGGGCCTCTTCGACTTCGCGCCTCAGTCCCAGGTGTTTCCCGACTTCCATCGAGCGTCGACCAAGAACAACATCGACAGCGAGCTGGAGAAGTCGATCGTGGCTCTGATCTCGCATGACGAGATGAAACCGCGGATGCTGGACTTCGTGACCGACTACGAGCACGAGCTTCGCAAGTTCCACCGTATTCTGGCGACGGGAACCACGGGTCGCCTGATCGAGGAGGCGGCACCCAGCATCGCGGAGAAGGTCTTTAGGTACCATTCGGGTCCCAAGGGTGGGGACGTGGAGATTGCCACGGAGATCCTCTTCGGGGGCTGCCACGTCGTCATCTTCTTCGTGGATCCTCTTCACCCCCACCCACATCCGGAGGACATCCGCGTCGTGTTTGGCGCCTGCATGATCCACGACCAGGTCCGGATGCTCTCGAACGAGGTCCAAGCGAGGGACTGGATGGATCGACTCGTCAGAGGAAGGTAGGCGGCCCCGGCTGCAGGCGAAGCCTCGGGCCGACTGTGAGAAGCAACAGGCCTACGCCGCCGGGAGCGTCACCCGGAACGTCGACCCGATGCCCTCCTTGCTCTCCACCTCCACCCGCCCGCCGTGCAACTGCGCGATGTGCTTCACGATCGCGAGCCCCAGGCCGGTTCCGCCCTCCTCCCGCGACCGCCCCTTGTCCACCCGGTAGAAGCGCTCGAAGAGGCGTGGCAGGGACGACGCCGGGATGCCGATGCCGGTGTCGATCACCTGCAGCACCACGCTCGCCTGGCGCGCTGCCAGAGCTACCGCGACCTTGCCACCCGGCCGGTTGTATTTGACCGCGTTGTCCAGCAGGTTCACCGCCAGCCGCTCGAGGCTCGCTGGGTGGCCGGCCACCGGCGGCACCGGCTCGAGCTCGACCTTGATCTCGACCGCCTTCTCGCGCGCCGTCTCTCCCACCAGCTCCACCGCGCGCTCGACGAGCGACGCCAGTTCCACCTTCTCCACGGGCAGGGCGGCGGTGTCGACGCTCTCCAGGCGCGACAGCGTCAGCAGGTCGTCGAGCAGCGCCTGCAGGCGCCGGCACTGCACCAGGATGCGCTCGGTGAAGCGGCGGGCGGCGGGCGCGTCGTCGAGGGCGCCGTCGCGCAGCGTCTCGGCATAGCCGCGGATCGCCGACAGCGGCGTCTTGAGCTCGTGCGACACGTTGGCCACGAAGTCGCGCCGCATCTTGGTCAGCAGCGTGAAGGCCGTGGTGTCGCGCGCCACCACCACCGCGCCCTGGCCGAGGCCCAGGGAGGCGCTGGCGAGCGATAGCGACCGCTGCTCGGGCAGCTCGATCTCGAGCTCGGCAGTCTCCGAGCTGCCACCCTCCAGGGTGGCCTGGATGATCTCGGCGAGGCGCGGATGGCGGCTGATCTCCAGCGCCGCGCGCCCGGTGACGTCGTCGGCCAGGGAGAACAGGCGGGCGAAGGCCGGGTTGCCGTACTGGGCGTGGCCGTCGGGGCCCACCACCAGCACGCCCTCGGACATGCTGGCGAGAATGGTGCGCAGGTGGTCGCGCTCGTCCTCGGCGGCGCGGACCTGGTGCTGTACCGAGACCGAGAGCCGGTTCAAAGCCGAGGCCAGCGAGCGGAGCTGGTCGTCTTCGGGCAGGGCGATGCGTGGCTCGTGCTCGCCGCCGGCCATCCGCCCGGCGCCGGCGATGATGTCGAGCAGCGGCTTCAGGAACCGGCGATCGAGCCACAGCGAGACGACGAGCAGCGCCACCAGCGCCGCGCCGAGCGACGGCAGCAGGGCGACAGCGAGGCGGCTGCGCAAGAGATCCAGGGCCGCGACCGGCTGCGCCAGCCGCAGCAGCAGCGTGCCGCCGTCGGCGGTGGTGATCCGTCGCGCGGCATAGACGTACTCGACCCCGGTGGTGGCGCTCCCGCGCATCGCCGAGCCCTCGCCCCGCACCAGGGCCTCGCGCACCTCGGGGCGGCCGGCGTGGTTTTCGAGCGTGCCGATCGCCGCAGGCACTACGGCGCTGTCGGCGAGCACGGTGCCGTCGAGCGCCAGCACGGTGACTCGCAGCTCGCTGGTCGCCGGCAGCGCGCGCACCCAGCTCTCCAGCTCCGCGGCGGCGGCCTCCGGCGCGGCCCCCGTCGCTCGCGCCTCCTCCTGGGCGGCGCTCCAGCGTGCGGCGATCATCGGCGCCAGGAGCTTCGAGGTGTCGAGGAGCTGCTGCGCGGCGCTCCGCTCGATGGTCGCCGGCAGGAGCTGCCAGAGCACGGCGCCGGCGGTGATCGCCGCGGCCAGCGCCGGGACCAGCGGCGCCAGCCTTAACTTCCAGGACGACAGTGCCATCCGCGAAGCCTGCGGCACCGGTTTCGCCGCGGGCGCTAAGGCCGCAGGCGGTAGCCGACGCCGATCACCGTCTCGATGCGGTCGGCCTCGGGCCCGAGCTTGCGGCGCAGGCGGCGGATGTGGGTGTCGACGGTGCGGCTGTCGACGTCCTCGGCATAGCCCCAGACGTCGGAGAGCAGCCGCGCCCGCGTCTGTACCCGGCCGGCGCGCTCGAGCAGGACCTTCAGGAGCCGGAACTCGGTGGCGGTCAGCGCCACGTCGCGGCCGCCGACCTCGAGCCGGTGGGCGGAGAGCTCGAGGCGGATCTTGCCCAGCTCGAGGACCTCGTCCGCGAGCGCCTCGGCGGCGCGGCCTCGCCGCAGCACGGCGCGGATGCGCAGCACCACCTCGCGCGGCGAGAACGGCTTGGGGATGTAGTCATCGGCGCCCAGCTCCAGGCCGACGATGCGGTCCACCTCCTCGCTCTTGGCGGTCAGCATCACCAGCGGGATGGTGGCGGTGGCGGCGTCGCGCTTCAAGCTGCGGGTGACCTCGAGGCCGCCCAGGCCGGGCAGCATCAGGTCGAGGAGGATGAGCTGGGGCGGCTTCTGGCGGATGCGCTCCACGGCGGTGTCGCCGCGCGGGATCACCTCGACCTCGAAGCCTTCCTTCTCGAGGTTGTACCGCAGGACCTCGCCGATGTCCGGCTCGTCCTCGACGATCGCGATGCGGTCCGGGCTCACGCTGCCAGGCTAGCACGGAGTTCTCCACAGACGCTGTGGAAAACCTTGTGCAAAACCAGGCAAGCAAACGTCTCCGGCCGCGAAGAAACCGGGGTTTCAGCGGTTTGAACAGAACCTTGTGCAATGGACGTAAGTCTTTGAAAACACGGACTCGGGAGTTGGCGGGCCGGGCGCTGTGCGCAGCCCGCTCACGGCGCGCTGGAGGCGTTTTCCGCAGGTGCTTTGTGACGCCCTTTTGACGGCTCTGCTAACCCTTTGTCACGCCAGAAGTTAGGGGAGCGAACCGGGGCCCCACGGCAGCCGGGCAAGGCGGTGAGAGTCCTCTGCCGCGAGGGCCTGTGATAGCGTCCGCCGCTCGGAGGCCGACCCCCCTGAAGCGGACGCCGCTCTACGAATGCCACCGGGAGTCCGGTGCCCGGCTGGTCGAGTTCGCCGGCTGGGAGATGCCGGTGCAGTACGCCGGCGTGATCGACGAGCACCGCGCGGTGCGCGAAGCCGCCGGCCTGTTCGACGTCTCGCACATGGGCGAGATCCGGGTGACCGGCTCCGGCGCCGAGGCCTTCGTCCAGCGCCTCACCCCCAACGACGTCACCAAGCTGGCGCCCGGGCGCGCCCACTACAGCGGCCTGCTGACCGAGCGCGGCACCTATGTCGACGATCTCCTCGTCTACCGCCTCGGCGACGAGGAGCTGCTGCTGGTGGTCAACGCCTCGAACGCCGAGAAGGACTTCGACTGGATCGCGAGCCGCGCCGACGCCTCCGTGCAGGTAGAAGACGTCTCCGGCGACTACGCGCTCCTGGCGTTGCAAGGCCCCAAGGCGATCTCCATCCTGCAGCGGCTGACCGCCACCGAGCTCGCGCCCATCCGCTACTACCGCTTCGCCAGCGGCCAGGTTGACGGCCGGCCGGCGATCCTGTCGCGCACCGGCTACACGGGCGAGGACGGCTTCGAGCTCTACGTCGCGCCCGGCGACGCGGCCCACCTCTGGCGGACGCTGCTCGCCACCGGGGCGGCGGACGGCCTGGTGCCCGCCGGGCTGGGGGCCCGCGACACCCTGCGCCTGGAGGCGGGCATGGCGCTCTACGGCCACGAGATCGACGACGCCACCACACCCTGGGAGGCCGGCCTCGACTGGGTGGTGAAGCTCGACGCCGGCGAGTTCGTCGGCCGCCAGGCGCTCGTCGAGCAGAAGGAACGCGGCATCGCGCGCCGGCTGGTCGGCTTCGAGGTGGAGGGCCGCGGCATCGCCCGCCAGGGGCACGAGGTGGTGGCCGGCGGAGAGGCGGTGGGTGCCGTCACCAGCGGCACCTTCAGCCCCACCTTCGGCAAGGCGCTCGGCATGGCCTACGTCCCGGTCGGCATGGCGGCGGAGGGCACGCCGCTCGAGCTCTCGGTGCGCGGCAAGGCGCTGCCGGCGAAGGTCGTCGGGCTGCCTTTCTATCGCCGGCCGAAGTGATATATACCTACCGCTTCACATGCCCGCCGGCCCGGCGCCGGCGCTCGTAACGGAGGAGAGCCTCAGCGATGTCGAACTACCCGTCCGATTGCCTCTATACCCAGGAGCACGAGTGGGTCCGAGTCGAGGACGACTTGTGCGTGCTCGGCATCACGCAGTTCGCCCAGCAGGAGCTGGGCGAGGTGGTCTTCGTCGAGCTGCCCGAGGCCGGGCAGGTCTTCGACGCCAAGGACGAGATCGGCACCATCGAGTCGGTAAAGGCCGTCGCCGAGGTCTACACGCCGGTCGCCGGCGAGGTGGTGGAGATCAACGAGGCGGTGACGGACGACCCTGAGCTCCTCAACGAGGACCCCTACGGCGACGGCTGGCTGGTGAAGATCCGCTTTTCCTCCGCCGACGACCTCAAGGCGCTGATGACCGCCGAGCAGTACGAGGAGTTCGTCAAGCAGGGGGGAGAGTAGGGTCTTGGACTCGGCGCACCGCTACCTGCCCCTGGGCGACGAAGACCGCGAGGAGATGCTCGGCGCCCTCGGCGTCGGTTCGGTCGAGCGGCTGTTCGACACCTTCCCCAAAGAGATTCTCCTCACCCAGCCCTTAGGCATCGAAGGCCCGTTGTCGGACCAGGAGCTGCGGCGCAAGTTCCGGGGCTTCGAGGCCGCGAACCGTGTGGCCGGCCGCGACCTGGTGAGCTTTCTCGGTGCCGGGGCCTACCGCCACGACACGCCGGCTGCCGTGGATCACCTGATCCAGCGCGGCGAGTTCCTCACCGTCTACACGCCCTACCAGCCGGAGATGAGCCAGGGCACCTTGCAGGCCATCTTCGAGTTCCAGACCTTCATGTCGCTCTTGACCGGGCTGCCGGCGGCCAACGCCTCGCTCTACGACGGCGCGAGCGCCTTCGCCGAGGCCGTGCTGATGGCGGTGCGGGTGGCGAAGAAGCGCCGCAAGGTGGTGATTTCGCGCGCCATCCATCCCCACTACCAGCAGACGCTCGCCACTTACGCCGCCAACCTCGACCTCACGATCGTCGAGGTCGGCTGGGACGAGACGGGCACCACCGATGCCGCGGCCCTCGCCGCCGCGCTCGACGCCGACACCGCCTGCGTGGCCGTCCAGTCGCCCAACTACTTCGGCGTGGTCGAGCCCTGGGAGCGCGCCTCGTCGGCGGCGCACGGGGCCGGCGCGCTCGCCGTCGGCGTGGTGGCCGAGGCGCTCTCCCTGGCGCTCCTCAAGAGCCCGGGCGAGGGCGGCTGCGACATCGCCTGCGGCGAGGCCCAGTCCTTCGGGCTGGCGCTCGCCTTTGGCGGCCCCTACCTCGGGTTCCTGGCGGCGCGCGACGAGTTCAAGCGCGCCATGCCCGGCCGGCTGGTGGGGCAGACGGTCGACGAGGACGGCCGCCGCGCCTGGGTGCTGACGCTCGCCACCCGCGAGCAGCACATCCGCCGGGAGAAGGCGACCTCGAACATCTGCACCAACGTGGCGCTCTGCGCGCTGGCGGCGACCCTCTACCTCTCGCTGCACGGCAAACTGGGGCTGCGCCGGCTGGCGGAGATCAACCTGCAGCGGGCGGCGTCGCTCTCGCGGCGCCTGGCGGGCACCGGCCTGCGGCGCCGCTTCTCCGGCCCGTCGTTCAACGAGCTCACCTTCGCCGCGTCCACACCCGTGCCGCAGCTCCTCGACGACCTGCTCGCCTCAGGCGTGCTGGCCGGCGTGCCGCTCGGCGACGACTACCCCGAGCTCGCCGACTGCTTCACGCTGGCGGTGACCGAGACCAACCCGCCCTCCGACCTGGACAAGCTGGTGGCCGAGGCCGCTCGCCTCGCCGCGCGCGCCGAGGCCGCGGTTCCCGCCTGAGGGACCTCTCCATGCCTCTGCCGACGGACGTCGATCCCAAGCTGCACTGGCGTAGCGAAGGACTGCTCTTCGAGGACAGCCGCCCGGGCCGCATCGGGGTCGAGCTGCCGGACTCCGGGGTCGAGGAGCAGCCGCTGGCGGAGCTGCTCCCGGACGAGGTGCGGCGCGGCGCGATCGCGGGGCTGCCGGAGCTCTCGGAGGTGGATGTCATCCGCCACTTCACCCGCATCTCGCGCAAGAACTACTCGCTCGATCTCGGGCTCTACCCGCTCGGAAGTTGCACCATGAAGTACAACCCGCGCATCAACGAGGAGACAGTGCGCTACGCGGGCTTCGCCGACAGCCACCCGTTGCAGCCGGCGGCGACGGTCCAGGGCACGCTCGCCTTGCTGTGGGAGCTGGAGCGCGCCCTGGCGCTCCTGACCGGCCTCGAGCGGGTGAGCCTGCACCCGGCGGCGGGCGCGCAGGGCGAGCTGGTCGGCATCCTGATGGCCAAGGCGGCGCTCCGGAAGCGGGGCGAGAGCCGGCGTTACGTGCTGATTCCGGACTCGGCTCACGGCACCAACCCGGCCTCGGCGGCCTTCGCCGGCTTCGCGGTCAAGGAGCTGCTCTCCAACAAGGAGGGCACGCTCGACCTGGCGGAGCTCGAGCGCGAGATGAGCGAGGACGTGGCCGCGCTGATGCTCACCCAGCCCAACACGCTGGGGGTCTTCGAGCACCAGATCCTCGACATCGCCCGCATCGTCCACGGCAAGGGCGGCTTCCTGTACTGCGACGGCGCCAACTTCAACGCCTTCGTGGGCAAGGCGCTGCCGGGCGCGATGGGCGTCGACGTGCTGCACATGAACCTGCACAAGACGTTCACCACGCCGCACGGCGGCGGCGGCCCGGGCGCGGGGCCGGTGGCGGTGGCGAAAGAGCTGGTGCCTTTCCTGCCGGTGCCGACGGTGGAGCGCGGCGAGGACGGCCGCTACTCCCTGGACTCGCGGCGGCCGGATTCGATCGGCCGCGTGCGCGCTTTCTCGGGCAACGTGGCGGTGCTGGTGCGGGCGCTGACCTACATCCTGGCAATGGGCGGCTCGGGCCTCGCCAAGGTGGCGGAGACGGCGGTGCTCAACGCCAACTATCTGCGCAAGCGGCTGGAGGGCGCCTACCACTTGCCCTACCAGGCGCCGAGCCTGCACGAGGTGGTGTTCTCGGACAAGCTGCAGCACGCGCACGACGTGTCGACGCTCGACGTAGCCAAGCGGCTGATGGACTACGGGTTCCACCCGCCGACGATCTACTTCCCGCTCATCGTCTCCGGGGCGCTGATGATCGAGCCCACGGAGACGGCCGGCAAGGAGGAGCTGGACCGCTTCGTGGGGGCGATGCTGGCGATCGCGCGCGAGGCGGAGGAGACGCCGGAGGTGGTGAAGACCGCGCCGCACTCGATGCCGGTGAAGCGCTGCGACGAGGCCGGCGCCTCGCGCCACCCCATCCTCGCCTGGCGGCCGGAA
>JBIOXV010000068.1:0-96510 GCA_044869805.1 Thermoanaerobaculia bacterium
GGCCGACGAGGCCGCCGCGGCACGGATCGCCGAGCTCGAGGAGCAGGTGGCCGCTCTGCGGGCGGAAGTCGCCCGCCTGCGCGAGGGCAACGGCACCGACACCGGCGAGCTCGAACGGCGGCTCGAAGTGCTCGCGCAGGAAGTCGAGCGCCTGAAGCTCGGCGAGACCGTGGCCGAGGCCGACCGCGGTGAGCGCGGCCTGGCGCCCGCCGCCTCCAAGGTCTACCGCACGGCCAAGGGCCTGTCGATCGGCGGCTACGGCGAAGGGCTCTACCAGCGCTTCGACGAGGAGCGCGACGACGGCGCGGACTCCAACCGCACCGACAACGCCGATCTGGTGCGCGCCGTGCTCTACTTCGGCTACCGGTTCAACGATCGCTTCCTGTTCAACTCCGAGATCGAGTTCGAGCACGCCAGCACCGGGCAGTCTGGCTCGGTGTCGGTGGAGTTCGCCTACCTCGACTGGCTGCTGCGGCCCGAGGCCAACCTGCGCGCCGGCCTGCTGCTGGTGCCCATGGGCTTCGTCAACGAGCTGCACGAGCCGACGATCCTGCTCGGCGCCAGGCGCCCGGACCTCGAGCGCGTGATCCTGCCCACCACTTGGCGGGAGAACGGCTTCGGCCTCTACGGTGAGCGCGGCCCGTTCACCTACCGCACCTACGTGCTCGCCGGCCTGGAGGCGGCGGGCTTCACCGCCGGCGGCCTGCGCGGCGGCCGCCAGCAGGGCTCGGAGTCGGCCGCCGAGGACTTCGCCTGGGTGGGACGGCTGGACTACACCGGCGCGCCGGGCCTGCTGGTCGGTGCCGCGGCCTACCTCGGCGACTCCGGCCAGACCCTGGAGGACGCGACCGGCCGCTCGATCGGCGTCCGCACGCAGATCCTCGAGCTCCACGGCGAGTGGAAATTCCGTGCCTTGGAGCTGCGGGCGCTGGCCGCCCGCGCCGAGCTTTCGGACGTGGCGCGCCTAAACGCGGCGCTCGGCCTGACTGGCAACCGCTCGGTGGGCGAGACGCTGGAGGGCTACTACTTGCAAGCGGGCTATGACGTGCTCGCTCACCGCGGCGGCGAGCAGGCGCTGCTGCCCTATCTGCGCTACGAGAGCTTCGACACCCAGAAGGAGGTGCCCTCCGGCTTTCTCCGCAACCCGGCCAACCAGATGGAGAGCCTGACCCTCGGCATCGCCTTCAAGCCCATCGACCGCCTGATCCTGAAGGCCGACTTCCAGGACTTCGACAACGACGCCGGCACCGGCGTCGATCAGATCAATGTTGCGCTGGGCTACGCCTTCTAGGAGCTTGTGAGCAGATCTGCGGCGCGGCCCGCTGGCGACGATTTCTTCACCCGCTTCGAGCCCAGCCGGCGGGCTCGTCGCGCGGCGCTGGTGGCCCTCGCCGCCGGCGTCGCGCTAGCCTTCCCCGGTGCCGCCGACGGCGCCGGGAGCCGGCTGTCGAGGGAGGAGGCGCTGGCCCTCGCCTTCCCTGGCGCCACGATCGAGCGCCGCACGATCTACCTCGACGAGGCGCAGCTCGCCCGGGCCGCCGAGCTCACCGGCCAGCCGATCGCGAGCGCTCTGGTGGTGGCCTACGAGGCAACGGGTGCAGGGCGGCGGGTGGGCACCGCCTACTTCGACTCACATGCCGTGCGCACCCTGCCCGAGACATTGATGGTGGCCCTCGACGCCGAAGGCAAGGTACGGCGGGTGGAGGTGCTCGCCTTCGACGAGCCCGCGGAGTACCTGCCGCGGCCCGCCTGGTACGAGCAGTTCACCGGCCGCGAGTTGACACCGGAGCTGGCGCTCAAGCGTGGCATCCGCGGGGTGACAGGCGCCAGCCTCACCGCCCGCGCCACCACCGAGGCCGTGCGCCGCGTGCTGGCGGTCCATCGCGTGGTGAGTGGGGCCCCGCTGCCGTGACCCGGCTCGAGGCGTGGTGCATGCACCTCGCCACCCTGGCGGTGGGCGGCACCGGCGTCGTCTACGCGTTCCTGCGCTACGCCCTGGCCCCCGCCGACCCCTACGCAGTGGTCGGCCATCCGCTGCAGCCCACCGTGCAGCACCTGCACCTGCTCTCGGCGCCGCTGCTGGTGTTCGCCGCCGGCCTGGTGTGGCGAAACCACGCGTGGAAACACTGGCGGCTCGGCGTCGCCGCTCGCCGCAGGACCGGCGTCGTCCTGCTCGCCAACCTGCTGCCTATGGTCGCCTCCGGCTACCTGCTACAGACCGCCGTCTCCCCCGGCTGGCGGCGGGCCTGGGTGGTCCTCCACCTGGTGAGCTCGGGCCTGTGGCTGATCGGTTATCTGGCGCACCTGCTCTCCCCGCGCCCCGGTGCCAAGTCCGGCGAGGCGGGCGCCCTGGATCAGCCGTCCTTGCGCACGAAGCGGGTGGTCACCGGCCCCTCCGCCAGCACCACGGCCTTGGCCCGGCCGGCCTCGACCTCGAAGGTTAGCGCGTAGCCCGGCGGCGCACCCGCGATCAGGAAGCGGGTGGCGGACTGGGGAAGCAGGACGTAGATCTTCTCGCCCACCGTCGCCTTGAGCTTGCCGTCCTCGACCTGGATAGTGAACGAGGTACCGGTGTCCGGTTGCACGTACCCACCCACCATGCGGGCCAGGTCTGCCTCGGCGAGCTGCACCTCGGCCGCCTTCGGCACTGCGAGCAGGAACGGCGCGCGGGTGATGCGCGCCACGCACGAAGTGTCGAGGCCGCGGGAGTTTCCCGCCTCGATGAAGGCCGTCACCAGGTCCCACACGCAGTCGATGCCGACCATGCCGTCCGAGCTGTGGCTCCCGTCCGGGACCACCAGGTGGAGGCCGTTCGGCAGATGGCGCACGACGCGCTCGCCGTTCGCCGCCGGCGTCGCCGGGTCGCGCTCGCCCGAGACGAGGAGCGCCGGCACCTCGGAGCGCACCGGTTCGAGCACGCTCGGCGGCAGCTTCCTCGCCGGCCACTCGGCGCAGGCGGCGAGCTGCTGGCGAGCCCGGAAGTCGCCGAGGAAGGTGCCGGCCACCGCCGCCGGCACCTCGGCCGGATCCACGAAGCCCACGTCCTCGGGGCAGACGACCGAGAGATAGAAGCCGTCCGACATCTGCGACAGGTCGCTGGCGAAGTTGAAGGCGGTCTCGGCGAAGGGCTCGAAGTCACCCGCGGCGGCGGCGTGCACGTAGGCCGGGATCGCCACCGCGGTCGAGGGCACGTAGAGCATGTAGCGCACGGTCTGGGCGAAGCCGGCGCGGCTGAGACGCACGGTCTGCGGCGCGCCGGTCTGGGGATGGGTGATCTCGACCGTGACCGGGGAGGCCGAGACCCGCTTCAGCACCGCCGCGAAGTCGGCCTCGAGGTTGGGGAAGGCTCGGTGGCAATCGGCGTCGCTCGCGCACTCGGTGAACAGGCCGTCGAGCGCCTGCTGGGCGTCGCGTGCCGCGAAGAGCGGCATCCGCTGATCGGTGGGAACGACGCCCTCGAGGACGATGGTCCGCACCTGCTCGGGATGGCGGCGGAGGAAGACCTGCACGGCGCGGGTGCCGTAGGAGCCACCGATCAGGTTGGCGCGTGGATAGCCCAGGGCGAGGAGGACCTCGGCCACGTCGTCGGTGGCCTCGGCGGAGGTGTAGCGCGTGAGATCGCGGTTTTTCTCCAGCCGCTGGCGGCAGCGGCGCACTGCGTCGACGGGCATGAAGTCGTCGAGGAATCCCTGGACGCCCTTGGGGCTGGCGAGCTCGTCGCAGGTGAGGGATGCGGAGCCGCCGGTGCCGCGGACGTCGACCAGCACCACGTCGCGGCGCCGATGCAGCGCTCTGAAACCCTGTGCGAAGAAGGCTGCCAGGTCGACGGCGGATTCACCGGGGCCGCCTGCGAAGTAGACCAGCGGGTCCGGCGCGCGGTCGGCGCCGGTGGCCGGCAGCACGACGATCTTCAACGGGATCTTGCGGCCTTGCCGCTTCTCGCGGTCCTCGAACACCTCGTAGGTGCCGCAGCGGGCCTCGCCGCTGAGGCCGGGGACCTCGCAAGGGGCGAGGATCGCTTTCGCGGCAGCGCCCTGCTCGGCGGCGGGGGCGGCAGTGGAAGCGAGCAGCGCCAGCGCGAAAGCGGAGAGACAGCGAGCGTGGGCCTCTGGCTGCATGGCGGGGCTCCTGAGATCGCGAGGCGGCCTGCTCCGCCCCTCGCTCTCTACGGCGCGCGAAGAGCCTGGGTTGCAGCGGCCTCCCGCCCCGCGCGTCCAAGAGATCTTCCTCCTCTTGGTCTGCGGGGGGCTGCGGGCGCGAGGGCGACTCTCCTGCGAGGAGCGCAGGCCGCCCGGAGGGAGCTCGAGCACCGCAGCCGGAGCACATGCCCGCAGCGGGCGGGTCTGCTCCAGCGGATGCCTACTTCGCCCCGTGCGCTTTCAGCAGCTCCACCATCGCGTCCTGCTTGCCCAGCACCGCGTGCCGCAGGAGCGGGATCTTGTGCGGCCCGGGCAGGTCCACCACCTTGGGATCGAAGGCCAGGAACGCCTTCACGATTGCGATCTCGCCGAGCATCGCGGCGCAGAACACGTCCATCCGCGCCCCGCGCTCGAGCAGCAGCCGCGCGATCGGCGCGTTGCCCATGTGCGAGGCGCCGCCCAGGCCCGTCTCCCAATCGCCCCCGCCCCAGTCCCAGGTCGCGTTCACCAACGCCGGCACCGCGTCCAGCATCTCGCGCGTGCGCTCCAGTTTGCCGTGCGCGACGCGCACGAACTCTTCCACCATCGCCGCCTCCAGCCGCGGCCCGCGGTCCGGCGCCGTGCTGCCACCCTGCCCGCGAGCCCGGATCCCCACCATCCCCACGGCGCCCGCGAGCGCCGTCCAGCGCACCCCGCGGTACAGCAGCTCCTTACGGGTCATCCGTTCCTTCAGCAAACCGGCTGTGTGATCTGGCATCGTCGCTTCCTCCTGGGCGCCAAGCTACCCCGGCCCCCGACGGCGCGCATCTGCGGGCGGTGCTAGGCGCGGCCTATGACTTTCGGCCTACGCGGCGCCCGCAGGCCCCGGGGTAAGCTGGCCCGCGGCATGGTCTCCGTTCCGCGCGACACGCTGCGCCTGCTGGCCTGGGCCGGGATCGCCGCCTGGCTGGCGGTGGCTTCCCCGGTGCTCTCGGGCACCACGGCCGGGCCCTGGCGGTTCCGTTCCTGGCTCGTCTTCTTCCTGCTCTTCGGCGCCGCTTTCCTCACCGCCCTGCGTCAGCTCGCCAAGGGCGGCCGCGGCGTGCCGCTGCTGCTGGCGCTCCAGGGCGCCGCCGTGGTGGGCATGGTGGCGCTGCTCTGCGACGGCTACGAGGGCACGCTGCTGGTGCTGGTGGCGATGATTCTCGGCCTCACCGCGGAGCGCCGCGTGGGCCTCGCCTGGATCGTGGTGCAGTCGCTCGCCCTGGCCGCGGCCATCGCCTACCACTGGTCGCCGCGGCCGGCCCTGCTGCTGTTCCCACCCTACCTCGGCTTCCAGCTCCTCGCCTTCTTCGTCCTCTCCTCGCTGGCGCGCGAGACGCGGGCCCGCGAGGCCGTGGCGCGCTCGCACGCCGCGCTCGAGGCCACACAGGACCTCCTCGCCCAGTCGGCGCAGCTCGCCGAAAGGCTGCGCATCTCGCGCGAGCTGCACGACGCGGTGGGGCATCACCTGGTGGCGCTGTCGCTCAACCTGGAGGCGGCCATCCACCGCCGCGGCGCGGCCGAAGAGGAGCTGGCGACGGCGCGCTCGCTGGCCCGCCTGGTGCTGACCGACCTGGGGGAGATGGTGGCATCGCTGCGCCACGAAGGCGGCGTGGACCTGGTGCCCGCGCTGGCGCTGCTGGCCCGCGACATCCCGCGGCCGAAGGTCCATCTCGAGGCGCCGGAGACCCTGCGCCTGGCCGACCCGGAACGCGCCCACGCCCTGCTGCGCTGCAGCCAGGAGGCGATCACCAACGCCGTCAAGCACTCGGGCGCCGAGAACCTGTGGCTGGCGGTGGCGCGCGAGGACGGCGCCGCGGTGCTCTCGGCGCGCGACGACGGCCGTGGCGCGGACGGCTTCGTGCCCGGCCACGGCCTGGCCGGGATGCGCGAGCGGCTGGCGGCCTTGGGCGGCACGCTGGCGATCGATCCCCGGCCCGGCGCCGGGTTCCTGCTCCGGCTCACGCTGCCGCTCGGCGAGGAGGCGGCGTGATCCGGGTGCTGATCGCCGAGGACGAGACCCTGGTGCGGCGCGGCCTGGTCAAGCTGCTCGAGCTCGAGGCCGGCGTCGAGGTGGTGGGCGAGGCGCAGGACGGCGACGAGGCCCTGGCGCTCGCCGAGCGCCTGCGGCCCGACGTGGTGCTCCTCGACCTGCGCATGCCCCGCCGCGACGGGCTGGGAGTGCTGGCAGCGCTCGCCGGCCGCGAGCGGGCGCCCCGCTGCCTGGTGCTGACCACCTTCGACGACGCCGAGCTGTTCCTGAAAGCGGCGCGCGCCGGCGCCGCCGGCTACCTGCGCAAGGACGTCCCGCTCGAAGAGCTGCTGGCCGCGATCCGCGCCGTGGCCGCCGGCGACACCTACCTGCAGCCGGCCTTGACCTCCAGCCTGCTGCGCGGCTTCGAGGCGGTGCGCCCGAGGGCCACGCCCGTGCCAGCCGGCGGCGGGCCGCCGCTCCTCGAGCCGCTGACGGCGCGCGAGACCGACGTCCTGCGGCTGATGGCGCGCGGCCTCTCGAACCGCGAGATCGGCCTGGCGCTCGACGCCGCGGAGGGCACGGTCAAGATCCACGTCTCCAGCATCCTCGGGAAGCTCGCGGTGCGCGACCGCACGCAGGCGGTGCTCAAGAGCATCGAGCTCGCGCTGCTCTAGCGGGCGACCATCGCCGTGGCGAGCGGGCCGCAGTGTGCAGCCGCCGGATCGAGGCGGTGCCGGCGCAGATCACACCGGCAGCGTGGCCGTCGGGTCGCCGAGGATCACCGTGCTCTCGACGTCACGCCACGCCAGGCGCGGGAACAGCGACTCCTCGCCGAGGTCCTCGCCGGCGTTGAACCTGTCCCGCAGCCGCTGCGCGAGGCTGTTGAAGCCGCTGGCCTGCCGCTGCCAGCGCTCGAACGCCAGCCCGACCGGTTTCCCGAGGTAGAGCCCGGGATAGATCGATTCCTGGAGCGCGTCGGTCAGCGTCTGGCCGTTCTCGGGGTTCTTGAGCGTCCAGTCGAAGGTCGGCTCGACGTGGCCGACGAACGCCCGCAGCGGCTTCTCCGCCGCCAGCAGCCGCCGCGGCAGCGGCGCGCCGACGTCGCCGAGCGCGGCGATCGCCGCCAGCAGCACCTCCGCCTCCGACCCTTTCTCGAACAGGCTGGTGAAGTTCGACAGCGCCGAGGCACCGGCCGAGCAGCAGGCGTGCGAGTACCAGATCGCGCCGTCGGGTTGCCACGCGGCGAGCAGCGCCTCGGGATCGAGGTCCTTGAAGTCCTGATCGACGGGCAGGCCGAGGTGGGCCTTCATCGCCTCCGGCTCGGCCAGCGGCCCGGTGCGCCCGTGGCTGGTGGTGACGACCAGTGCGGGCCGGTCGCTGGCGAGCGCCGCCGCCAGCGTGCCGCGGGTCGCCTGCGCGGCGTCCGCCTTGCCGTCCAGGAAGCGTGCGCCCGCCTCGCCGATGTCGCCGTCGGCGGCCAGCCGTTCGCGGATCTTCCTCGCCACCACCTGCCGCATCAGGGCGGTGATGTCGGCGGCGTCGTGTACCACCGACCACACCACCGCCCGTTTCGCATCGGCCGCGGCGCCCTCCCAACCGCGGAGCAAGGCGTCGACGTAGCGAGCGAGCCCGTCCTCGTCGGGGAGGAGGTCGAGACGACCGACGCCGCGCTGGGTGGAGAGGATGTACTGGAGCTGCCAGGGGATCTCGCCCGGCGAGCCGACGAGCAGCAGGTACTTGGGCAGCTCGCCGGCCGCCGTGCCGAACCCCGAGCCGGCGGTGTCCAGATCCCGGCCCGCGGCGAGGTTGCGCAGGAAGCCGAAGCGCTCGTTGGACGGCGCGCTGGGGCGATAGCGCAGGATCGGAACCGCCCACGGCACCTGCTGGCCGCGCTCGTGGATCAGCTTTCGGATCGGCGCCGGAGCATCGGCGCCGACCGCCAGATCCGCGTCCGAGAAGCCGGGCTTCTCGGGCAGCACGACCCCCCAACCGACCTTGGGATGTCGCCAGTCCTTCCAGTCGGGCTCGTCCTCGGGGCGCAGCACTTTGCGCACCTCGCGCCCCACCTCGCCGCCGAGCGCCCAGCGCGCCGCGCGCGGCCCGAACGCGCCGGCGACGCCCGTGCCCTCACCGGTCCAGGCATTCAGGGTGACCCGGGTACCAGGCATCGTGCGCACCTCGCTCTAGGGGATGGAAAGGCGCTGCCGCAACTGCGCGATCCGCTGGTCGATGCCGGCCAGCACGGAGAGCGGCGCGCCGGTCGCCGCGAGCTCGGCACGGAGCGAGGTGAGAGTCGCCAGCTCGGCCTGCGCCTCGGTGATCAGGGCCGGCGACGGACCCACCGCGGGCGCCGCCACCTGCAGCTCGAACTCGGCGGCTCCGACGTAGAGCACCGGCAACGTCCAGACCTTCGTCCGGTCGGCCTGCGACAGTGCCGGGACGTGGGCGCGGCAGAGCTTTCGCCGCGGCTCGACGAGCAGCCGCGGCCAATCGATCCTTGCGGGCTGCGGCCCGGCGAGCGTCTGCCGGAGACGGCTGCAGAGCACGGCGTAGAACGCGGCGCAGAAATCGTGGGCGTCCTTGCGGTCGATCGCCTCCCGCATCCCGATGACCGCCGGGAAGCCGCTGCGCACCAGCTCGCGCGCCAACCCGTGACTCTTGTCGGTCGGCGTGGCGCCAAGACAGCAGTTGAGCGTCGCGAGCCAGATCCCGGGCGCCCTTTCCAGGAACTGATCGAAGTCGTTGGGCTCGAGCAGGACGCTGCCGCGCTGGTTGCCGTGGAGCTGGTCCTCGCGCGTCGCGAGCTCGAGCTGCGGCGGGTCGCCCGCCTGCCCGTGGCAGAAGAAGTGGATGACGTGGGGTTGCAGCTCCTCCGCCTCGCCCAGCAGGCGGTCGAGCGCCTCGCTCTGCTTGGGCAGGAAGTCGAAGCTGAAGCGCGGATCGCCCAGCGCGGCGATGGCGTCGCGCACCGCGTCATCGCAGCCCAGCACCCTGATGCGCAGCCGGAGGTCCGCCGGCTGGCCCGCGAGCGCGGCGACCAGCGCCTGCCACTCTGCCTCGGCGGTCAGCGGCTCGTCGTCCGGATGGTTCGCATCTCCTCCCGCCGCCGCCAGCAGGGCCAGGATGCGGAGCTCGCCATCGAAAGCGCGGACGGCGCCGCCCGCGGGAGCCGAGACTCGCACCATCCGCGCCAGCCGCTGATCGGTGTCGAGCGCCAGGAAACTGCCGTTCGAGCGCAGCGCCTCCCAGGGCAGCGCTTGCCCCAGCAGCGAGGGGTCGCATACGTAGATCGGCGCCTGTTGCGCGATCGACGCATCGAGCTGGCCCGAGATCTTCTTGTGCTTGGCGAGGGCCTGGAACAGGGCCTCACCGACCACGCTGGTCTTGCCGCCGCCATCGACCTGGTCTCGGAACGAGATCAAGTCCTGGTGATCCGGGCCCAGCCCCAGCCCGACCGGGGGCAGCTCGTCGAAGTTCTCCTGGATCACGCCATCGAGCAGGTCGACCTCGATCGTCCCGGGCGGGTTCTCGCGGAGTCGGAGGATGGTGCGCATGGCGCCGAGGTCACTCCTTGCTCTCGCGCACCAGATCAGCGATCAAGCGCAGCGCCTTCTCTCGCCCCTCCTGCGCTGCGCGTCCGAGATCGCTCTGCACCTCGCCCTGCCCGGCCACCGAGCTGGCGTAACGCTCGAGCACCCTCCGGCTCGCCGCCTCCCAGCGCAGACTGCCGGCCGCGCTCGAAAGCTCCGCGAGCGCGTCGTCCGCGTCTCTCTCCGGCTCGCCGAGCGATCGGGTGGTCAAGAACATGTCCTCGTCCCACCCGCCGGCATCCTCGGCCCTCAGGATGCTCTTCATCCTCTGCGACGCCGCCGTGACTCGCGGCTCGGCGACCGCGGCCGGGTCGAGAAGGTCGACCGAGGCGTAGACCGCGAGGGCCGGCGACGGCTGGAAGAGCCACGACGCCCGAGAGGGTGCAAGCACCGCCGACAGCGCGCCGCCGAGCGCATCGCCGCCGGGATCGCCTTGGAAGTCGTGGCAGACCACCGGTCCGGGACGATTTCGCGCCACCTCGTCGGCGAGCGCCAGGAGACCCGCCACGCTCCAGTTGCCGGGCGGCGACGAGAGCGCGAGCGCACGCGCGCCGCAGGCGTCCAGGAAGCTCACCAACTGCCCGCGCCCGACGAACCGTGACCAGCGCCGGTCGCGGTTCTCGAGCGGTGACTCGGCGAAGGCCAGGGAGCCGCGGCCGTTGGCCAGGTAGCCGTGACAGAGGAAGAGCACGAGATCGAGCCGCGGCGGCGCCTCGGCCAGCAACCAGCGCAGCCAGGGGCTCTCGATGAGCGAGCTTTCCTCGTCTTCGAACCCTCGCGCCCGGCTCGCCGTCCCCAATCCTTCGGCGCCCGCCGCCCGCACCACTCGAATCTCCTCGCCCTCGGCCTGTGCGCCGAGCCGTGAGCGCAGCTCCCGTTCGCGCTCGGCATCGACGAAGACGTGGAAGCGCGCCCTGCGGCCCAGGTCGGCGAGCTGCCGCACCGACGAGCGGACGAGATCGGCGAGGCGAAACTCCTCCTTGGCGCGGGGCACGCTGCCGCAGATCGCGATCGCGAGCGGTTCGCGAGCCGGGGCCGAGCGTGCCGGCAGATAGGGCCAGCGCACGATCGGCGCATCCAGCGCGGAGGCGAGCCAGCGCTCCCAGGGGAGCATCGGCAAACCGCCGCTCGGGCGGCCGAAACGCAGGTACAGCGGGCGCTCGGGGCCGACGTGGGGCGCCACCACCGAGGTGATCGCGTCGACGGCCCTCCGCGGCGCCGCGCCGGCCGCCGGGTCGCGGGTCTCGTAAGGCGAGGAGGCTTGGCCGAGACCGAGCTCGGCGAGACCGACGTGCAGATAGTTCAGCGGCTGATCGCCCTCGGCGAGCTCCAACCGGGCGAGGCCCGGCCCCGCCTCGGGGTCGAGCCGAAGCGACAGCACGCTGGTCGTGGCACCCGGCTCGACGTTCATGGGCGGGAGGCCAGCACCTGCGTCAGGAGCGCCCAGGCGGTATGGGGGTTCTCGACGTCGCCATGCCCCGAGATGCGGTCGTGCGCCGCCAGCGCCACCACCTTCGCGCCCGCTAAGCCAGGATAGGCCTCGCCCTTGGCAGGCATCGCGATCTCCTCGAACTCGGGCTGCGAACCGCCCTGCGGCCCGAAGCCGCCGAGCGCGGCGAAGCGGCTCGGCGCCGCGGCCGCGACGCGTACCTCGCCGAGGTCGCCGTCGCGGCGCACCGCGAGATGGAAGAACTGGGTAAGCGGCTTGTCCTGGCGGCTGAAGGTGGTGTAGATCGGCTGCCGGACGGAGCCGAGCACCCGGCGGTAGCCGCCGGCAAAGCCTTTGCTGTCGACGTTCGCCGCGAACGCCCAGCCGTTGATCGCCGGCTGCAGGAGGAGCACGGACTCGACCGCGTTCGGGGCCGGCAGCGGGTCGGCGGCGAGCGCCGAGAGCACGACCTTGGCGCCGTACGAATGGCCGAGGAGATGGACCTTGGCATCCCCCGCCGCGGCCAGCACGTCGCGCAGCAGCGGGCCGACGCCGTTGGTGCCCACCAAGCCGGCGCGATCTTTCATCTGCCAGACGGTGAAGGCACGGACCGCACCGCGCGGATCGAAGCCCAGCAAGCCGGCCGCGGCCGGCTGCGCGGCCGCGCCACCGCCGCCGACAAAGCCGTGACCGTCCTCCTCATCGTCGTCGAGCGTCGGCGGCTTGGGCAGCGCTCGCCAGATCTCGACCAGCTCCCCGGGCTTCGGCACCTCACTGCCGTCCTCGGGATCGCCGCCCGTCGCGTAGAGCGGCGCCAGGATCTCGGCGAGCTCGTGGGCCTCCGCTTCCGACAGGCGCTCGGCGCCGGCGAGCTCGTAGAACCGCTCCCGCTGCCCCGCGGGGACCAGCGGCGCGACCTCGTTCAGCTCCTCGAGACCCTCCCCGACCTGGGCGTCCCGCTCGGCGGGCGTGCCGGGAGCCGCGGCCATCGTCGGCGGCTTCTCCCACGGCAGTACCAGGGCGGTCGACGGCCAGAAGACGCCGATGAGGAAGGGCCTGTAGTCGCCCGGAAACGCCGCCTGTTCCTTGCGCACCGCGCCGAACGCGTCCAAGAACCGGCGATAGCGATCGGTGGCTGCGCTCCAGTCGTTGTTCCATCCGTGCGAGAACAGGAACACGTCGGTGAAACCGCCCGCGCCGAGGGTGGCGAGCAGATGGGCCCGGGTCTTCGGTGCGGTCATGGCTCCCTGTTTGTCGAAGGGCGCCATGTACCAGGGCACCCGCGCCGGCAGACCGGCGTCGACTAGTTCGTATGGGCCGGCGGGCAACGGTTTCGGCATTCGGGACCCCCATCGAGCTGTAATTGCGACTGTGCTTCAGACTATATCCGAGGTCACTGACCCGCTGATGCGTTGCACAGTGACGAGGTAGGATCGGTCAGAGCCCGGCCCGGAGCCGCCCATGCCGCCTCGATCACGAAGCCTGCCCGCCTTGCCTCTCACAGCGCTGCTGGCGGGTGTCGTCTACGCCGCGGGCGTCGCGCTGGCCGCCGACTGGCCGCAATGGGGCGGTCCCAGCCGGCAGTTCCGGGTCGAGGGCCCGGCGCTCGCCGATTCCTGGCCCGCGGGAGGTCCGAAGCTCCTCTGGGAACGGGAGCTGGGCGAGGGCTACGCGGGCGTGGCGGCGGTCGCCGGCCGCCTCTACACCCACTACCGCACGGGGCAGGAGGAGCGGGTGATCGCGGTCGAGGCGGCGAGCGGCAGGACCCTCTGGGAGCACGCCTACCCCTCGCCTACCGCCACCCTGACCGACCAGTACGGCTTCGGTCCCGACGCCTCGCCGCTGGTGGCCGGCGGCCGGGTGTTCGCCATCGGCTCGCTGGGCGACCTGCGCGCCTATGACGCCGCGACCGGCAAGGTGCTGTGGACGCAGGAGCTGGTCAAGGGCCTGGGCGGCACTTTCCGGGGCCTCTCGTACTCCTCGAGCCCGGTGGCCTACGGTGAGACCGTGATCGCCCAGGTGGGCGAGGCGGGCCACGCGCTGGTCGCCTTCCGCCAGAGCGACGGCGCCATCGCCTGGCAGAGCGGCGACTTCCAGAGCTCGGCGGCCTCGCCGATCCTCATCCAGCTCGGGGAAGCGACCCAGCTCGTGGCCTTCTTCAGCTACGAGATCGCGGGCTTCGACCCGGCGAGCGGCAAGCTCTCCTGGACGCACCCGCACAAGACCACCCTGGGGCACAACATCGCGACCCCGGTGTGGGGCGACGACGGCGTGCTCTTCGTCTCCTCGGCCTACGACGGCGGCAGCGCCGCGGTGCGGCTCGCGGCCGAGGGCGATGCCGTCAAGGTCGAGCCGCTGTGGAAGAGCCAGCAGATGCGGGTGCACTTCACCTCGGCGGTGCGGGTGGGGGACTTGGTGGTGGGCTCGAGCGGCGACTTCGGGCCGGTGCCGCTCTCGGCAGTGGAGGTCAAGACCGGGAAGATCGCCTGGCGCGATCGCAGCTTCTCGCGCGCCAATCTGGTGGTGGCGGGCGACCGTCTGCTGGTGCTCGACGAGGACGGCACCCTGGGCCTGGTGACCGTCTCGCCCACCGGCCTCACCGTCCTCGCCCAGGCCCAGATCGGCGGCGACCGCAACTGGACGGTGCCGACTCTGACCGGCGACCGCCTCTACGTGCGGGACCGCAAGACGCTGAAGGCGTTCGAGCTGCCGTTGAGGCCCTGATCTCTCGCGCCGCCTGCGGCGCGGAGTCAGGGTGCCTCGCCGTTGCCGGCTTGACACAAGACAGACCTGTCTGTATTATTCGCCCATGAGACTCAAGCGAGGCGCCCCATCCGAGGCCAGGCAGCGCATCCTGGAAACCGCCGACCGGCTGTTCTACCAGGAAGGCCTGCGCGCCGTGGGCGTGGACCGCATCATCGCCGAGGCCGGGGTCGCCAAGGCGACCCAATACGCCCACTTCCCGTCGAAGGACGACCTGATCCTGGCCGTTCTTCGCTACCGGGAGGAGCAGGTGCTGGAGTTCTTCCGCTCGGCGATGGAGCGGCACGGCAGGCGAACGAAGGACAAGCTGCGGGCCTTCTTCGCCGCGCTCGAGGAGTGGTTCCAGTCACCGGGGTTCCGCGGCTGTGCCTTCCAGAACGCGGTGGTGGAGCTGGCCGATCCCGACCATGCCGGGACGCAGTTCGTCCGCGACCACAAGCGGCGGTTCGCCGACCTGCTGCGGGGCGTGGTGGCGGAGTCGGTCGGCAACGGGACCTCGCGGTTGGCCCCCGCCATCTCTCTGCTCGTCGAAGGGGCGATCGTGACCGCCGTGATTCACGGCACTCCGGACGCGGCAGCCGTCGCTCGCAACGCCGCCATGAAGCTGGTCGAAGCGGCCAAGGGCGCGTAGCCCTTCTCTTTTTTCATCGTATCTAGACAGACCTGTCTGTTCACAACAAAAGAAGGAGATCAGCACATGCAACGACTGCAGTCGATCCAACCCGAGCAAGCACAAGGCGACGCGAAGGAGCTGCTGGCGGCCGTCGAACAGGCGTTCGGCGTGGTCCCCAACGTGGCGAAGGTGATGGCGAGCTCGCCCGCCGTGCTCGAGAGCTTCCTCGCCCTGACGAGCGCGATGGGCCGCGCCACGATCGGCGCGAAGCTCCACCACCAGGTCAAGCTGGCGGCGAGCGAGGCCAACGCTTGCAGCTACTGCACCTCGATCCTCTGCGCTCTCGGCTCCCAGGCCGGGCTGACCGCCGGCGACCTCCTGGAGGCGCGCTCGGCCACGGCCGAGGATTCCCGCACCGACGCCGCCCTGAAGCTCGCGCGGAGGGTGCTCGAGACCCGGGGCAAGGTCGAGGACGTCGACCTCGAGGCCGTGAGGCGGGCCGGGTTCGGGGACGCCGAGATCGTGGAGATCGTTGCCAGCGTGGTCGTGGGCTGCTTCACCAATTTCCTCAACAACCTGGCGGCGACCGACCTCGACGTCCCCGCCGCCGCGTCGCTCGCCGGCCGGGCCGCCTGAGGCCGCGCATGCGACGGTACCCGAGCGACATCGCCTTCACCCCTGAGGTCAAGCAAATTCAGACGGCGAAAGGGTCACGGGCCGGCTACGCGAGGCTCGAGCAAGGCCGGGGCTGGAAGACCCGGGTGACACCGGACCTCGCCGGGCTGCTGGCCGAGCTGGACATGTTCTACCTCGGCACCGCCAACGCCCAGGGCCAGCCCTACATCCAGTACCGCGGCGGCTCCCCCGGCTTCCTCAAGGTGCTGGACGAGGGGACCCTCGCCTTCGCCGACTTCGGAGGCAACCGCCAGTACATCACCCTGGGAAATCTGTCGGCGAACCCCAAGGCGTTCCTCTTCCTGATGGACTACGCTCACAGCCGGCGGGTCAAGGTCTGGGGCACGGCCAGGGTGGTCGAGGACGACCCCGAGCTGCTCGCGCGGCTGCGCGACCCGGACTATCCGGCCGAGGTCGAGCGAGCCATCGTCTTCACGGTCGAGGCGTGGGACGTCAACTGCCCCCAGCACATCCACCGGCGCTTCTCGCAGCGGCAGATCTCGCCGGTGATCGCCGAGCTCCAGGCGAGGATCGCCGAGCTGGAGAAGCAGCTCGAGCGGAGCACGAAGCCGCGGCCTACCGCGCCAGTGCCAGGCGCTGCCCGGGGTAGATCCGGTGCCCGCTCTTCAGGCCGTTGACCTGCATCAGCGTCTTGATCGGCACCCCGTAGCGGTGGGAGATCGAGTAGAGGGTGTCGCCGGCGCGGACGACGTGCTCCTTCGGCGCCGGCTTCTCCAGGTCCTCGGAGGCGAGCTTGCCGGCCGCGGCCGGGTCGGGGGACGGCAGCGCCGGGGCCACCACCGCCTGCGTGGTGGTGGACTCCGCGGGCGAAGGCGCCGGCGCCGGGGTGACGGCCGCCACGCGAGTCGGCGCCGGGCTGACGCTGAAGCGGCCGGGGATGGTCAGCACCTGGCCGATGCGCAGCATGGTCTTCTTGCCCATGCGGTTGGCCTGCTGGAGGGCGGCCACCGACACCCCGTGACGGCGGGCGATGACCGACAGCGTCTCGCCGCTCCTCACCCGGTGCTGGGTGCCCGCCTGGCGCGCCACCTTGACCTCGGGGGGCAGGGCGGCGTAGGCGGTTTGGAAGGCGGGGCCCTGGCCGGCCGGCACCCGCAGGCGGTAGCCGGCGGGCAGCAGTACGCGGCCGGTCCACACGTCGGGGTCGACCGCCGGATTGAGCAGCGCGATGTCGGCGACCGCCAGCCCGACCTTCGAGGCGAGGGTGGTGGCCGGCACGTAGTGCGGCACCAGCATCTCGTCGAACTGCAGCTCGGGGAACGGCTGCGCCTCCGGGAAATAGTGCTCGCGGTTCTCGTAGATATTGGCGGCGGCCACGAACTCGGCGTAGAAGTTGCGCGAGGCGAAGCCGAAGGTGCGCGACTGATGGCGGGCGACGATGGTGCCGAGGTCGCGGGTGCCGAGGTTCGAGACCGCCCGCATCAGCCCGCCGGGGCCGTGGTTGTAGGCGGTGATGGCGAGCGGCCAGGTGCCCAGGTAGCGGAAGTTCTCCTGCAGCACGGAGGCCGCCGCCCCCGCGGCGAGCAGCGGGTCGAAACGCTCGTCCACGTCGGCGGAGACGCGCAGGAAGCGGCGGCCGGTCGACGGCATGATCTGCCAAATGCCACCGGCCGCCACCTTGGAGCGCGCGTTCTCCTGGAACATCGACTCGACGAACGGCAGGCGGGTCAAGGCGAGCGGCAGGGCGCGGTCGGTGAACAGCCGCTCGATGGCCGGCAGGTAGCGTCCGGCGCGCTCGATAGCGGCGGCGAAGTGGTCCTTCAGGCCTGCCTGGTTGCGTACCCGGTCGGCGGCGAGGCGGTACTCGCTGCGCGGCACGGCGCCGAACAGGGCCGCGATGCGCTTGGCGTCGTCGGGGTAGCTGGGTTCCTTGCCGGCTGCCAGGTCCAGCAGGGTGGTGCGGATCTTGGTCATCTCGGTGCGCACGGAGTCCTTGCGGCGGCGCTCCTTGGCGGCCTCGGACAGCGGCGACGTGGCGAGCTCGGTAAAGTCGAGCACGGCGTAGACCCGTTGCGTCGCCCACTCGTCGTGCAGCACCACCTGGTCGCTGGTGTATTGGCTGAAGACCTCGTTCCAGAAGGAGATGTTGGGCGCCAACCCGCCGGGAAGCGGGAAGAGCTGGGCATCGATCTGCTTGAGCACCGGCGGTGCCGGGGCGGCCGGGGCCGGCGTGGGAGCCTCGGCCGCGGGCGACGGCTCGCCGGCCGAGGTCGTGGGGGCGAGGACCGAGGGAGCCTGCGCTGCCGGTGCCTCCTCGGGGACCGGCGCCGGCGTCTGCGCCACCAGGATCAGGCCTCCCAGGAGGAAGGCCGCGACGAGGGCCGCCGGCAGCAGGCGTGTTTTCACCGAGTACCGCTTCGAGCTCGACATCCTTCAACGCCTCCTGACCTTGACCGTGCTGTCACATAGAAGTTGGGCGTTTTTCTATCCTATTCCCTCTTACGACCATTCGCGCCAGGGAGTTGGGGAGTTTCTGGCCGGGAAATCGCGGCCCGGGCAGCGGACGGACCTGCGAGCGCTCAGGTCCCGATCCGCTCCAGCTCCAGCAGCGGGCCCTCCGGCACCTGGCCGGAGGAGAGGTCGACGCGGCCGGAGAGGTGCCAGAAATCGTCTCCCCGGGGGTCGAGGAGCACCTGCCGCACCCGCCATTCGCGGTGCCCGGTGGCCTCGATCAGGGTGCGGTGGACCTGCCGGGCCTCGGGGGAAAAGACCAGCTCGCCGTACTCGGCGAGGAACGGCGCCAGGGCCTCCTCCAGCCGTTCGGCGGTCCAGGCTTCGTCCGGGGTGTCGGCCGAGGGACGAATCCACAGCGCCGCCTCCTCGTACTCGCCCCGGGCCAGGGCGCGCACGAGCTGGTGCATCTCGGCCCGCACCCGGGCGGCGAAGGCCCTCGGGTTGTCGAGCAGCTCGTGGGCGCGGGCCACGGCGCGCTCGCTCTCCCGCAGCCGCTCGGGCTCGAAACGCCACTCCGGATGGAGCAGGTTCTCCCATTCCTCGAGCAGGCTGGTGTCGGTGTGCTCGATCAGGGCGCGCAGGAACCCCTCGACGTCGATCAGCTCCTCGCTCTTCGCCTGGCTGGGGACGCTCTGGGCGAGGGTCTTGTAGAGCTGCGAGAGGTAGCGCAGCAACACCCCCTCGCTCCTCTCCAGGCCGTAGTGGCGCACGTAGTCGGTGAAGCTCCAGTAGCCCTCGTACATCTCGCGGCCGATCGACTTCGGCCGGATGTTCTCGGAGAGCACCCACGGGTGCTCGTCACGGAAGCGGTTGAAGGTGCCGTAGATGAACTCGGCGTTGGGTTTCGGGTGCGTCACTTCCGCGAGCTTCTCCATCCGCTCCTCGTACTCGACGCCCTCGGACTTGAGGCGCGCCACCAGCTCACCCTTGGCGCGGTCGATCTGCTTGTAGAGCACCACGTGCGGGTCCTCGAGGATCGACTCGACGAGGGTCACCAGGTCCAGGGCGTAGGTGGGCGAGGACTTGTCGAGCAGGCCGAGGGTTTCGACCATGTAGAGCGACAGGGTGTGGAACAGCGAGAAGTCCCACTGCAGATCCTCGGAGATCGCCACCCACAGGTAGCGGGTGCGGGTGTCGCGCGTCATGCGGATCAGGCCGGCGCGGTAGAGCGAGGCGACCAGCACCGCCGCCTCGCGCACCAGCTCGGCCTTGCGCTTGTCGTCCTCGTGGCAGCCGGCAATCAGGTGGCGCAGGGAGTCGAAGTTCTCGGCGTCCGGGTCGTTGGCCTCGGCGTCGTGCTGGAGGAGGTTCATCACCATGCTGTGGGTGAGCCGGAAGCGCGACACCAGCATCTCGGGCGGCCGCGCGATCAGCTTCTCGAAGGTCTCCCGGTTCCAGGGCACGAAGCCCTTGAGAGGCGGCTTCTTCTTCACCAGGTTCTTCTTGCCGCCGGCGGCGAGCTTGGCGTCGATGCGTTTGTTTTCGATCACGTGCTCCGGCGCCTGGGCGACGACGCTGCCCTGGACGTCGAAGCCCTTGCGGCCGGCGCGGCCGGCGATCTGCTTGAAGTCGCGCACCGAGAGCAGCGCCGTCTTCTCGCCGTCGAATTTGCACAGCTTGCCGAAGAGCACGGTGCGGATCGGGATGTTGACCCCCACGCCCAAGGTGTCGGTGCCGCAGATCACCTTGAGCAGGCCCTGCTGCGAGAGCTGCTCGACCAGCAGCCGGTACTTGGGCAGCAGGCCCGCGTGGTGGACGCCGATGCCGAAGGAGAGGAAGCGCCGGATCTCCTTGCCGTAGGGGGTGTCGAAGCTGAAGCCACCGATTGCCTCGACGATCCGCTTGCGGTCCTCCTTGCCGGCGATCTTCATGCTGGTCAGGTCCTGGGCGAGCTCGGCGCACTCGCGCTGGGTGAAGCTCACGATGTAGATCGGCGCCTTGCCGCCCTCGGCCAGCGCCTCGACGGTCTCGTGCATCGGCGTCTCGCGGTACTCGAAGTCGAGCGGCACCGGCCGCTCCTCGGAGGAGACCAGCGCCACCTCGCGGCCGCTGTCTCTGGCCAGCTTCTCGGCGATCGGCGCCATGTTGCCGAGCGTCGCCGACATCAGCAGGAAGGTGCTCCTCGGCAGCGTGATGAGCGGCACCTGCCAGGCTACGCCGCGCTCGGCGTCGGCGTAGTAGTGGAACTCGTCCATCACCACGTAGAGGGCGTCCGGCCCCACACCGCGGCGCAGCGCCACATCTCTGAGCGACAAATTCATCAGCACCTCGGCCGTGCAGCACCGCACCGGAGCCTTGCCGTTGATCGAGGCGTCGCCGGTCAGCATGCCCACGCGCTCGGCGCCGAAGTCCTGGCACAGGGAGAAGAACTTCTCCGAGGCCAGGGCCTTGATCGGCGAGGTGTAGTAGGAGGTGCGGCCCTCGCACAGCGCCTTGAAGTGAAGCCCGAGCGCGACCAGCGACTTCCCCGAGCCGGTCGGAGTGTTGAGGATCACGTGCTTGCCGGCCATCAATTCGAGGAGCGCCTCCTCCTGCGCCGGGTAGAGGGTCAGGCCGATGTCGCCGACCCAGCCCAGGAACAGGTCGAGGATGCGGTCGGGGTCCCGCGTGCCGGAGGGCGGCACGCGCTCGCCGAGGGTGGGGAAGCCGGCCTCCGCCGCCGTGGCGACGGCGCCGCCCGAGGTCTTGTCGAGGTCTGCCATCGAGTCGGCGGCTACTGTAGCAGGGCGCTCGATGTCGCCCGTACCTCAGACGAGTAGCTTCACCCAGGGCTGCCGTGCGCCGACCTTGGACCACAGCCTGCGATCCGCAGTGACGAAATCGCAGCCGAGCTCACGCGCGAGCACCACGAACACAGCGTCGTACGGTGAGATCTCGAGCTCGAAGGCGAGCTCCAGCCCGGCAGGGAGCAACTCGGACCAGTCTGTGATCTCCATGGGCAGGCGAGCGAGCTCGACGAACATCTCGCGGGCGGCGCCGCGCTCGATCCCGTGGTTCCGCCGCGCCCAGAGGACGTTCGCCAGCTCGAAGTACAGTGAGGACGGAACGGCAACACGAGCCGTGCCTTCCTCGAGAGCATCGAGATGAAGTTGAGCCTCGGCCGATCCTTCCTCTTCCATAAACCACTTCGCAACGACGCTGGTATCGAGGACCCGAGTCACCATCCGCGATCTCTGGACTCGCGGATCAGTGGCGTGCTGTCGGGCATGGGCCCGGCGGCTTCGCGCAGGGCCCGGATGCGAGCGGCGAAGCTGTCCTGGGGCTTGGCGACTCCCAGATCCTTCGCGAGGATGACGCGCGCCAGCTCGGACATGCTCACTCGACGCCTGCGCGCCTCCTTGCGCAAGGCGCGCAGGACGCGCTCGTCGAGCATCAGGTTGGTTCGCTTGAGGTCGGTGGCCATGGCGGTCCTCCAGCGCTAGTTCCACATTATACACACCGTCGCACACGAAGAGACGCCGTTTCACACCGGCAAGCGTTGCATGTCCGCCGGCAGCGGCGAGCGGATGACGAGGCGCGCACCGGTCCGCGGATGCGGCAAGGCGAGCTCCGCGGCGTGGAGCAGGGGGCGGGCGGGGGCCGGGTCGCCCGCGGTACCCCACGTCGCGGCGCCCCACGGGGCGCCACCAACGGCCGCGCCGTACAACCGATCGCCGGCCACCGGAAAGCCCAGGTGTGCGAGGTGCACCCTCACCTGGTGGGTGCGGCCGGTCGACAGCCGGCACTCGACGCGGCTGAAGCGCTCGCCGCGCTCGACGACTCTTACCTCGGTCGCCGCCGTCAGGCCGTGCGACGCGACCTCGAAGCGCCAGGCGCCGCCCGCGACGCGGGCGATCGGCGCCTCGATGCG
This sequence comes from Thermoanaerobaculia bacterium, assembly GCA_044869805.1. GTDB lineage: Bacteria > Acidobacteriota > Thermoanaerobaculia > Multivoradales > SZUA-115 > CAWDVR01. The sequence goes on from JBIOXV010000068.1 coordinate 21,531, forward strand.
CCGGTTCTCGAACGGCGGCGCGCCCTCGACGATCGCCTGGTAGCGGCGTTCCACTGTCCCTTCCCGCCAGGCCTCGGCGAGCGGCTTCAAGGCCGCTTCCGAGCGCGCGAAGAGCAGCAGGCCGCTGGTCATGCGGTCGATGCGGTGGACGAGGCGCAGGAAAGCGCGCCGGCCCTCGCGCAGCGAGAGGTGTAAGAGCAGCAGCTCGTCGCAGGCGAGCTCGCCGACTGCTGGCGATCCGGGGCGCTCCTCGGCCGGCTGCGAGAGCATGCCGGCCGGCTTGTCGGCCGCGGCGAGGTCGGCGTCCTCGAAGGCGAGGGCGAGCGGCGGCAGCTCGGGCGCGGAGGGAAGGCCGAGCGCCGCCTCGGCGCCGGGCTCGGCGTCGGTGAGGTCGATCACGTCGCCCGCCTCGACCGCGCGCGAAGCGACCTTCCCCACCTTGCCGTTGCGCGACACCCGGCCCTCGGCGAGGAGCGAGCGCGCCTTCCGCCGCGAGAGCGGCGTGGCCGCGGCCAGGTACTGGTCGACGCGCAGCCCGGCGTGATGGGGGAAGACGAGAAGGCGGATCACGGGCCGGGGCCGGCGAGGGCGAGCGCCCGGGCTTCGGTCGCCGCATCGGCCGGGAAGAAGCACTCGATGCGCAGCTCCTGGAGCGTCACGTCCTGCGGCGTGCCGAGGGTGGTGACGGTCGAGAAGTAGTCGAAGGCCAGGTCGCCCTTGCGGAACTGGAGGGCCAGGAACGGCACCGGCGCCACGGAGAGGTCCGGCGTGCGCCAGGGCCGGGGCACTCCCGGGTAGGAGAGCACCTCCTCGAGCAGGCGCTTCGTCGCCTCGTCCGGCACGCCGCCCACGGCTTCCCGGTGGGCGCGCTGGACCAGGGCCTCGGCGGCGGCCTCCCAGTTGGCCACCCAAGGGCGCAGCTTCTCGGGGTGGAAGATCAGGCGCAGGATGTTGGCGGGCACCGGCTCGGCGGCGAGGTCGAGCAAGAGGCCGAAAAAGCGCTGGCCCGCGCGGTTCGCGCGCAGCAGGTTCCAGTGGCGGTCCATCACCACCGCGGGGTAGGGCTCCTGCTTGTCGAGGATGCGCTCGAGGGCCTGGCGCGCCGGCCGCATCTCCGGCGCGTCGAGATCGGTGCGGCGGAAGACCGGCGCGAAGCCGGCCGCGAGCAGCAGCCCGTTGCGCTCGCGCAAGGGCACGTCGAGGGCCTCGGCGAGCTTCAGAACCATCTCCCGGCTGGGGCGCGACCGCCCGGTCTCGACGAAGCTCAGGTGACGGGACGAGACCCCGGCGTCGAGCGCCAGGGCGAGCTGGCTCCGGCGGCGCTGGCTCCTCCAGTGCTGGAGCAGCCGGCCGACGTCGCTCACCGCGCTGCGGGCAGAAGACCTGGCCACGGTTCCTGACCTCCTCGGCGGGGAGTATACGGACCGCCCGCGCCCCTTCCGATTACCTCGCAGGGAATTGAGGCCATGAGCTACGAAGCCGATCATGCCCCTCGCACGCCGGCCCGGCACGTCGCCGCGGCCGGCCCACGAGGAGAGATACCTTGAGCCGATTCGTTCTGCACACCCCCGACACAGCACCCGCCGCGTCCCGCCCCAACCTCGAAGCCCTGGCCGAGCAACTGGGCTTCATCCCCAACCTCGCCGCGACCATAGCCGGCGCCCCGACCCTGCTCGAGGCCTTCGGCACCCTGCGCTCGCTCACCGGCCAGGGCTCCCTCGACCCGGTCGCGCTCCAGCTCATCGAGGTCGCGACCGCGATCGAGCAGCGCTGCACCTACTGCGTGGCCGCCCACTCGACCTTCGCGCTCAAGCTGGGCGCGGACCCCGCGCACGTCGAGGCCGTGCGCCAGGGCCGCCCGCCCGCCGACGCGCGGTTGGCGGCGCTCACCGCCCTGGCGCGCCGGCTCGCGCGGCACCAGGCAGTCGAGCCGGGCGAGCTCGAGGCGCTCGACCGCGCCGGCTTCAGCCAGGCGCAGATCCTCGAAGCGCTGGTCGCGGTCACCCTGCCCACGCTCGCCGGCTACGTCCACCACCTGGCGGCGCCGCCCGTCGATGCGGCCTTCCAGCCCCAGGCCTGGGAGCCGCCGGCGCGCACCGCCGAAGGAGGTGCCCGGTGATGCGCCTCCCACTTCGTCTGGCAGCTTCTCCGTGGCTCTGTGCCGCCGCGGTCGCGGCGATCCTCGCGGTCCACGGGCCGGTTGCGGCCTGTGCCCAGCCGCGGGAAAGCGGCAAGGCGCCCGCCGCGACGCTCTACCAGCGCCTGGGGAGCTATGAGTTCATCGCCCGGTTCGTGGACACGGCGTTCCCGCGCGTCGCCAGTCACCCCGACCTGCGCCGTTTGTTCCAGGGACACTCGGTGGACAGCCAGGTCCGCCAGCGCCAGCTCATCGTCGATGCGCTGTGCGAGGCGACGGGCGGGCCCTGCCTCTACACGGGACGCGCCATGAAGCCCGTTCACACCGGCCTCGGGATCACCGGCGCCGATTGGCAGACGTTCGTGGCGATCCTCGACCGGGTGCTCGGCGAGCTCGCCGTACCGGCGGCCGAAAAGGCCGAGTTTCTCGCGCTGCTCGAGAGCCGCTTCCGGCCCGACGTCGTCGAGAAGCCCTGAGCGCTCGTGATAAGCGCCTGAGTCGATCGACTGCGCAGGCCGGGCCGCGGCTCCCCACTGGCCCTGTTACGGTGCCGGGCGGGGCGCGTCCTCGCCGGCGAGAAAGGCTCTCGCTTCGGCGAGGGGCGCGAAGCCGGGATCGGCGCCCTGCCAAATCCCGGCCAGCGTCGCGTAGCGCTCGCGGGCGAGCTCCGCCTGGCCGGCCTTCGCGGCGGTACGGGCCGCGGCGAGGAGCGCCGCCGGCCGGTTGGGCGTGCGCTCCAGGGCCTTCGCCAGCTCCGTGGCCGCCTGCTCCAAGCGGCCGCGGGCTGCGAGCTCCTCGCCGTAGAGCTCGTGCGCGGGCTTGATGGGCGAGGGCGGCCCCGAAGGAAAGCCCAGCTCGTCCTCGATCCGTGCCGCCTCGGCCAAGGCGGCGAAGCCCTGCTCGAGGTGCCCGTCGCCGAGGTCGGCCAGCCCCGACAGCTCGCGCGCCATGATGCGCAGCTCCTGGTCCTCGACGCTGTCGCCGCTTCCCGCCAGCTTGGCGAGCCGCTCGGCCAGGTTGCGCGCCGCCGCGGGGTCGCCGCGGCGGGCGGCGGCAAAGCCCGCCGCGAAGAGCTGCTTGATGGCCTCGTCCGCGCCGTAGGAGTGCGAGGCGTGAGCGCCACAGGCGAGCTCCTTGGCCTCGACAGGCGGCGCCACGGCGGTTTCCACGCGGACGTTGCGCGCCAGGCCGCTGCCGGTCTCGATCGCCTGGCGCGCCGCCATGCTCTGGGCGACGTCCTCCGCGGTCTGATCGCCGCTCTCCTGTGCCGCGGCCAGGGCGATCTCGAGCGTTTCCTGCGCCGCGGCCAGGCGGCCGAGCTGGAGGTAGCCGTAGTGCAGCCAGGAGAGGCTATGGAAGTCCCGCTTGCCGATTGGGTGGCCGCGCCGCTCCACCCAGGCGACCGAAGCCTGGTAGGCGGCGTGGTTCGAGGCCACGACCTCCTGCCACATGCCGAGCTGCACGAAGATGTGCGACGGCATGTGCAGGGCGTGGTGGGCGGACAGCGCGATGCGCGCGTACACCCGCGCCGCGCGCCGGCCCAGTGGCGCGTGTACCGGGTCGTCGTAGGCGTGGATCAGATAGTGGGCGGCGCCCGGGTGCTCGGGGTTGGCGCCGAAGACCTCCTCGAGGACCGCCGCCGAGCGCATGTTGAGCCGCGGGTCCGCGGCGCCCGCCGGCTGCAGGCCCTGGAGCGACAAGGCATAGAAGGCCGCGGCCTCGCGGTCCTCCGGGTAGGCGGAGGACAGCCGCTCCATGGCCGCCGAGTAGGCGCGGTCGCGGTCCCGCTTCTCGCCCTCGCCGGGAGCGAACAGCTCCTCGACCGCGGCCAGATATAGCTTCTCGCGCTCGGTCGCCGCCTTGGCGGCGCGCTCCTCGGCGGTGGCGCCGAGCCTGGCCAGGGCCTCGCGCCCGGCCTCGAGCTCGACCCGCTGCCAGATGGGATGGTTGTGGGTCATGGCCTCGCCCCAGTAGGCCAGGGCGAAGCCGGGGTCGGCCTTCTGCGCCTCGCGGAAAGAGTCGGCGGCCTCGTCGTACCAGAAGCTGTGCAGGGCGGCGAGCCCGCGCAGAAAGGGCTCCTGCGCCGCGACCGTGCCGGAGTTGGACATCTCGACGCGGCCGAGCTGGCTTGCTGAGGGCCGAGAGCCCGCGGAGCGCGGCTCCTCGGCGGCCAGGCAGCCGGCGGAGGCGAGGAGAGCGAGGCCGAGCGCGGCGACCGCTCGCCCGCCGATCGATCGCTTGGTGGTCACTCGATCAGCGATCACGGCCGGCCTCCCCTGGGTCGAGCTGGCTGGCGACGCATGGCTAGCCGGGCAGGGCCCACAGCGTGAGCGTAGTGCGGTCCTTGACCAGCAGGCGCCGGTCGAAGACCGCCGGCGAGGCCCAGGTGGCGCTCGTCGCCACCGGGTAGCGGGCGACCTCGGAGTAGGAGCCGCCGCCGGCGCGCGCGACCACCAGCTCGCCGCCGTCGGTCGCCACCAGCAGCAGGTCTCCCGCCGCGTACACCGCGGCGTTCTCCGCCATGCGGCCCTCGTTCGCCCACAGCGTCTTGCCGCTCGCCGCGTCGAGGCAGAAGAGCTGGCCCTTGCGCTTGTGGGAGAGGCCGCACACCCGGCCGCCGGCCCCACCTGGCGAGCTCGCCAGGACCGGCGAGCTCATGTAGAGCGACACCTCGTCGTTCTTCCACACTGGCTTGACCAGCCAGCCGCCCTCGACGCGCACCGGCCGCACGGCGATGACGCCCTTGTCGATGCCGGAGTAGACGAGGATGTCGCCCACCACCAGCGGAGTGACGATGTTCTGCACGTACTCGGTTTCGAACGGGATCTTCCACAACAGGGCGCCGTCGGCGAGCGCCACCCCCGCCACCGAGGCCTGCATCTGGGTCACGAGCTGCGGCACGCCGAACCAGCGCGCCATCACCGGCGTGGCATAGCCCGGCCCTTCTTCGGGCCGGCTCCACACCTCCTTGCCGCTGGCGGCGTCGAACGCCAGCAGGGCGCCGCTGTCGCTGCCGCCGGCGTGGACGATCACCAGACTGCCCTCGACGATCGGCGAGGTGGCGGTGCCGAAGTCCGGCGAGGTGTGCTTGAAGCGGCCGCCGAGCTCCTTGCGCCACACGAGGTCGCCCTTGGCCGCGTCCCACGCCGAGAGGATGCCGGTGATGCCGAAGGTGTAGAGCCGCCCGCCCGCCAGCACCGGCGTGGACTTGGGGCCCTTGCCGTGCGCGGTGGCGGCCGGGTTCATCTCGTAGGCCACCGGGTAGCTCTTCTGCCAGGCGACCTTGCCGTCGGTGAGCGACACGGCGGTCACCGTCTCCTGGTCGCCCCGGCGAGTGAAGGCGTAGGCGCGGCCCTCGCCCACCACCGGCGAGGCGTGCCCTTCGCCGACCTCGAGCTGCCAGAGCTGGTCGAGCTTGGCCGGCCAGGAGGTCGGCGCCGAAAACCCTTCGAGCCGGCCGTCGCGCCCCGGGCCACGCCAGCCCGGCCACTCCTGGGCGGCGACCGCGCCGGCCAGCAGTGCGCCCGCCACCAGGGCAGCGGCCAGCACGGCACCCGTGAGTCCCGAGCCGGCTCGCACCGGCGTGCGCCTGGCGGGCTTCGGCACCTCGCACAGCATCTTCATGGTCTGCATTCCCTTTCCTGGATCGACAGTTCGCGCCCGGCTTCTCCGCGGCTCGCGCCGCAGGGCGTGCCGAGGCACCCGGCGTTTCTACTACGGCTGTAGAATGTCGGTCAAACCTCGAGGGCGGGCCGGGAGGCCTTTGATATGGTGCCCGCTTCCCACGGAGACTCGACGATGTCGCGCACGCTCAGCACTTGGACGGCAGGGCTTGCCGTCGTACTCCTCGCCGGCGCTTCCGCGCAGGCCCAGGTTCAGCCGGTCACTCCCCCGGTGCAACCCGCTGAGGCAGCCGCCCCGCTCGCTGCCGAGGCGCAGGCTCCGGAGGTCACTCTCGAGCTCATCATGTCCGATCCCGATTGGCTTGGGAACCCTCCCGAGAACGCCTACTTCGCCGACGACGGGCGCTCGGTCTTCTACTCGCAGAAGCGGCCCGGCGAAGAGGTGCGCGACCTGGTGCAGATTGACCTCCAGGGCGAGGTGCTGCGCACCGTGGCCCTCTCCGATCTGGGCGCCGTGGACGCGCCGGGCGGCGCGCTGTCGCGCGACCGGAAGCGCAAGGCCTTCGTGCGCGAAGGCGACCTCTTCGTGAAGGACCTCCAGAGCGGCGAGCTCAAGCAGCTCACGCGCACCGCCGAGCAGGAGCGCTCCCCGCGCTTCCTGGCCGACGGCAAGAGCGTGGCGTTCCGGCGCGGCGACCTGCTCTTCGTGCGCGACCTGGCGAGCGGGCTCGAGCGGCAGGTGGCGGAGCTCAAGCTGGAGCAGGACCCGGCGAAGAAGGAGGAGCCCTTCAACTACCTGCGCGAGCAGCAGCCGCGGCTGATCGAGTTCGTGCGCGAGAAGAAGGAGAAGGAAGAGGCGCGTCGGGAGCGGGAGATGGCGCTGCGCCGCGCGGACCCGACGCGCCTGCCGCCGCCGTTCTACCTCGGCGAGAAGCTCGAGATCCGGCAGCTTTCGCTGTCACCGTCCGGCGAGTGGCTGCTCGTGGCGCTGGGCAAGAAGGAGGAGGACGAGGGCAAGAAGGAGCTGATGCCCAACTACGTGACGGCGAGCGGCTACGTCGAAACCAAGGAGGTGAGGAGCAAGGTGGGCACCGGCGAAGGCGCCGGGGAGAGCCTGCTGCTGCTCGACCTCGCCGGCGGCGAGATCCACACCCTCGCCCTGGACGTCCTTCCGGGCATCGCGGACGATCCGCTGAAGGAGATCCGCGAGAAGACCGAGGCGGCCCGCAAGGCGAAGAAGGAGGCCGACGCCAAGCGCGGCCTCCAAGTCGAGGACCTGCCACCGGAGGTTCCCACGCCGCCGGTGACCGAGGGCGACGAGGCCACCACCGGCCTCGCCGCCACCGTGGAGCCGGGTCCAGAGGAGGCCGCCGCCGCCGAGCCGCCGGCTGGCGACAAGCCGGCGCCGCCCAAGCCGCGGCCGGTGACTTTCCGCGATGCCGAGTGGAGCGAGGACGGCCGGCGGCTGGCGATCTCCGCTTTCTCGGTCGACAACAAGGACCGCTGGATCGCCATCGTCGACTTCGAGAAGCAGGCTCTGGTACCCGTGCACCACTTGCGCGACCAAGCCTGGCTGGGCTGGGACTTCGACGAGCTGGGCTTCCTGCCGGACGGCGAGCGGCTTTGGTACCTGTCGGAGGAGAGCGGCTTCTCGCAGCTCTATCTGGTGGATCTGGGGGCGAATCCCCCAGCCGCGGACCCGCAGGCGGAGCCGGCCGCGGAGGCGCCCGCGAGCGAGGCCTCAGCAGGCCAGCCGGCCGCGGCCGGCGAGCCTGCGCCGGCAGCCCCGGCGCCCGCCTTTCCGCGCCGCCAGCTCACCTCGGGCGAGCAGCTCGTCTCCGAGGTCCGAGCCTCGCACGACGGCGCCTACCTCTACTACCGCGCCAACCCCGACCATCCCGGCGTCTACGAAGTGTTCCGGGTCGCGGTCGAGAGCGGCGAGGCCGAGCCCCTCGTCCGGCTCGGCGGCCTCAACTCTTACCAGCTCTCGCTCGACGAGAAGCTCCTGCTGGTCGAGCACTCCGCCGCGGCGCAGCCGGTCGAGCTCTACCTGCAGAAGAACGAGCCGGGCGAAGAGGCGACGAGGCTCACCGAGACCGTGAGCCCGAAGTTCGCCGCCATCGACTGGACCCTGCCGCAGTTCGTGCCCGTGCCCTCGACCCACACCAGCCGGCCGATCCACTCGCGGGTCTATTTGCCAACCGAGGATGAGTCGCCGGACGGCGGCGCGACGGCCGCCGCGGCCTCCAGACCGGCGGTGGTCTTCATCCACGGTGCCGGCTACCTCCAGAACGCGCACCAGGGCTGGTCCACGTACTTCCGCGAGTTCATGTTCCACACCTTCTTGACCCGCCGCGGCTACGTGGTGCTGGACATGGACTACCGCGCCTCGGCCGGCTACGGCCGCGACTGGCGCACCGCCATCTACCGCCAGATGGGAACGCCCGAGCTCGAGGACCTGGAGGACGGCGTCGCCCACCTGGTGGCCGAGCACGGCGTGGACCCGGCGAGGGTCGGCGTCTACGGCGGCTCGTATGGCGGCTTCCTCACCATGATGGCGCTGTTCAAGAAGCCCGACCTCTTCGCCGCCGGCGCAGCGCTGCGGCCGGTGACCGACTGGGCGCACTACAACCACGGCTACACCTCGTCGATCCTCAACACCCCGACGCTCGACCCCGAGGCCTACGAGCGCAGCTCCCCCATCGAGCTCGCCGACGGCCTCGCCAAGCCGCTCCTCATCTGCGCCCCGATGCAGGACGACAACGTCTTCTTCCAGGACACCGTGCGCCTGGCGCAGCGCCTGATCGAGCTCGAGAAGGAGAACTGGGAGGTGGCGATCTTCCCGGTCGAGCCGCACGGCTTCCGCGAGCCCTCCTCCTGGCTCAACGAGTACCGGCGGATCTACAAGCTGTTCGAGGAGAACCTGGGGAGCCGCTAGCGAGACCTGCTGCGAGGGCCATCTGCTTCGTCGCGGTTCCTTCCGGAACCCTGATGATTCCGGGGTAGACTGGGCAATGAAGCCGCGCTGCCTATCGAAACACCGGCCGCCCAGTCGCTCGAGGAGGCTTGCCCTTGGCCCAGAAGCCGCCTGCTCCGCTCCGTCCTCCCGTTTTCCCGGCTCGTGTTCTGGCAGCCCATGTGCAGAGAGCCGTCCTGCGAGCGGCCCAAGCCAAGCTTCCGGAGCGGCCAGCTTCAACCGCCAGCACCACAGCTCAACCGAGAGCTCAATCCTCGGAGCCGGCAGTACGACCCTTGGCGTCGCACGTGCAGGCCGCGGTGGTGCGGGCGGCCCAAGCCAAGTCACTGAGCCGGGCGCCTCTCCAACCCAATGCCGTCGGCCGTCTGCGCGGTCCCGGAAGGGCTTTGGGCCTGCGATCCACGTTACGACCAGTCTCAGTCAAGGCCGTGATCCAGCGTGCTGCAGTGTCGGATGACGAGGAGGATGCAGAGATCGCGGCCATCTTTGCGGGCCAAGTTCAGCGTCGAACTGCGGAGGAGCTCAAGAAGCTCCTCGGGGAAAGCTTTCCCAAGGTCATGGTCGCAGACAGCTACTTGACGCGATGCTCAGCCACCGAGATCGACGGTCTCTACGGCTTCGGAGTCACGCTCTCGAGCGGCCGGGCGCCAAGAGGATCTATCTTCGAGGATTTCAAGGGCAAGTTCACGTCAGCCCCCAGCAAGTTCATCGCCGAGCTCATGTTCCTGAACACTCCTGCCTGGAACTTCAGCGAGGTGTCGGCGAGCGGCCAGCAGGTTCTCACCTACAGCAGCACGACGTGGGACGAGAGCGGCACAACTCTGGACGCGAAGGGATAGCTCTGCTGTAGAGAATGGGGTACGCGACTAGCCGACCTTCCCCACCCTCAGCACCAACGGCCAGCGGATCGAGTGCACGGCCTCGGGCTCACCCCAGGCCGCCTCGAGCTCGGGGCGGATGATGGCGAGCGGGTCTTCGCCGCGCTCCTTCTTGTAGCGCCGCCCCGCCGACCAGGTGTCGAGATAGCCCACGAGCTCCGCCAGCGTCCAGTCGGCGCGGATCGCGAAGGCCGGGGTGGAGAGCTCCTCGAACGGGAAGGGGATGGTCTCGTAGCGCTCGTCCACCCACTTGCGCTCGGGAGGCCAGTAGGGGCCCACGATCTCCTCGTGGTAGCGGCGGAGCACGGCGTCGAGCGCGGGCGTCACCCGCAGCAAGTCGTAGACCCAGGCCGCGAGCCGCGCCCCCGGCGCCGACACGCGCCGCACCTCGGCGTAGAAAGCATCGAAGTCGAACCAGTGGAGGGCTTGGGCCACGGTAGTGAGCTCGACCGTGCCGCCCTCGATGCCGGAGCGCTCGGCGGGCGCCGTGGCGTAGGTGATGCGCGGGTGGGCCTCGGCCTCGGCGATCTGCCGGGCGCTGGCGTCGGTCGCCACCACGCGCTCGAAGTGGTCGGCCAGACCCAGCGCCGCCTGGCCGTTGCCGGTGGCACAGTCCCAGGCGAGCCCACGGCCGGGAGCGATCGCGGCGAGGTACGCGAACAGCTCCGCCGGGTAGCGCGGCCGGTGCCGCGCGTACGCGCCGGCGTGCGAGGAGAAGTGGTCTTTGAAGCTCATGGCTGAAGCTTACGAGAGCCTGGGCGGGGGCGCCCCGCGAAACTGCCAGCCGCGAAGGCACGTAGGATGGAGAGCTGGGCGGGAGCCCCGGAGGCGTGATGGCAGAGGAAACGACTTCTCCCAAGGGTTGCGGAAAGAAGGGCTGCATCGGCTGCGCGGCGGTCTTCGCGGCGCTGGCGGCGATCCCCATGATGTTGCTGCTGGTGGCGCTGTTCAACCGGCCGGGGGAAGCGCGGCCCGAGACCCGGGAGCTTTCCCGGCCGCTGCCGTCCCTGCCGGCCGAGAGCCCGGCGCAGCCAGCCTCGCCGAGCGGCCCCGGGTCCACGCCGCCCACCGCTCCCCTTCCCGGCTCCCTCGAGTCGCGCGAGCTGGGCACTTCGCTGGGTGCCGGCGAGCCCGTCCGCCTGGTGCTGAACCTCTCCAAGGGCCACTTCGCCGTCGAGCCTGGGCCGGCGGGCGAGCCGCTGCGCGTCGAGGCCGACTACGACGCCGCGCGTTACGAGCTCGAGGAGCACTACGACGAGGCCGACCGCCGCTACGAGGTGCGCTTCGACGCCAAGCACGGCTGGATGAGCATGATCGGCGTGGGAGAGGTCCGCAACCGGGTGCGGGTGATCGTGCCGCGCGGCTACCCGCTGCTGATCGAGGGCAAGATCGCGATGGGCGAGTCGCACGTCGAGCTCGGCGGCCTGCGCCTCACCGAGATCAACCTCGACTTCGGCATGGGGGACCACAGCCTCTCCTTCAGCGAGCCCACCACCACGCCGCTCGAGCGCCTGGAGATCGACGCCTCGATGGGTGCCATGCGGCTCGACGACATCGGCAATGCCAGTCCACGCCTCGGACGCTTCTCCCACTCCATGGGCGAGCTCGACCTCGACCTCTCGGGGGCCTGGCTGCGCGACGCCGAGATCGACGTGCGCTGCGGCATGGGCGAGTGCCGCCTGCGCACTCCCGACCGCGTCGGGGTGCGCATCGAGCGGGCGTCGATCGGCCTCGGCGAGAGCTCCACGCGCGGCGCCGACCGCGACCGCGAGCTGCCGCCGGGCGCGCCGACGCTCACTATTCGGGCCACTGGATCGATGGGCCAGCTCACCATCGACTGAAACCGAGGCGAGCGGGCCGGCTGCGTTGTCGCGGGTCCTCCCGACCATCCTCACGTACTGACGTGTACGCTCCGGTGGTCGGGTCCTCCCGCTCCTAGCAGCCGGCTCCCCTCGCCTCGGTTTCCCCTCAGGCTCGAGCGCGCGCGATAGACTGGTCATGGTTTGGGGAGGGAGGGGGCCGATGAGGATCGCGCAGATCTCGCCGCTCTACGAGGCCGTGCCGCCGAAGCTCTACGGCGGCACCGAGCGGGTCGTCGCGCACCTGACGGACGCGCTCGTGGAGCTGGGCCACGACGTCACACTCTTCGCCAGCGCCGAGGCCAGCACGCGGGCGCGCCTGATCGCGGTCCGCGAGCGGGCCATCCGGCTCGATCCCCAGCCGCTGCGGTGCGATCTCGCCGCCCACCTGGCGATGCTGTGTGAAGTGCGGCGGCGCCAGGATGCCTTCGACCTCCTGCACTTCCACGTCGACCTCATCCACTTCCCGTTCTTCGAGGAGGTCGCCAGCCGCACGCTGACCACCCTGCACGGCCGGCTCGACCTCGCCGACTTGCCGAGCGCCTATCGCGACTGGCCGCAGTACCCGCTGGTTTCGATCTCGGACCGCCAGCGTGCCCCGCTGCCCGCCGCGCACTGGGCCGCGACCATCTACCACGGCCTGCCGGCGGACCTCTATCGCTTCTCGCCCGAGGCCGGTGGGGGCTATCTCGCGTTCCTCGGCAGGATCTCGCCCGAGAAGCGGCCCGACCGCGCCATCGAGATCGCCTGCCGCACCGGCAAGCCGCTCAAGATCGCGGCCAAGGTGGACGCCGCGGACGCCGATTACTTCCAGCGCGAGATCGAGCCGCTGCTCGCCGACCCACGAGTCGAGTTCCTGGGCGAGGTGGACGAGGCCGAGAAGGCGGCGTTCCTGGGCGGCGCTCTCGCGCTGCTCTTCCCCATCGACTGGCCGGAGCCTTTCGGCCTGGTGATGATCGAGGCCATGGCCTGCGGCACTCCGGTCGTCGCCTGGGATTGCGGGTCGGTGCCCGAGGTGATCGACGACGGCGTGACCGGCTTCATCGTGCATTCCGACGAGGAGGCGGTGGAAGCGGTGGGGCGGGTCGCCGAGATCGACCGCCGCGGAGTGCGGGAGGTGTTCGAGCGCCGTTTCACGGACACGGTGATGGCGGCGCACTACCTCGAGGTCTACCGGCGGCTGCTCGCCGGCGAAGGCGGCGAGCAGGACCCGGCCCGGGAGGTCGAGCCATGACCCAGACGGCATCCGTCGAGCTCGCCCAGGGAGGCATCCCCGACCCGCTGACCGAAACCGCGAGCGCGCCGCGCCGGCTCTTCGCCCTGAAGCAGGGCGACACCTTCCTCGTCACCGACGGCTGTGGCGACATCCTGGGTGACACCGATGGCATGTTCCGCAATGACACGCGGGTGCTCTCCCGCTTCCGCGTCACGGTGGGCGGGCACCTGCCCTCGCTGCTCGGCGCCGCCATGAGCCAGGACAACGTGTTCTTCACCGCCAACGTCACCAACCGGCCGCTGCCCCTGCTCGGCGGGCAGCCGATGCCCGAGGGCGTGATCCACATAGAGCGCCGGCGCTTCCTGTGGCGCGAGAGCCTCTACGAGCGCATCCGGCTGGTGAGCTACGCCGAGCGCGAGACCCACTTGCCCCTGGCGCTGGGATTCGCCGCCGATTTCCGCGACATGTTCGAGGTGCGCGGCCAGACGCGCGCCGCGCGCGGGAGCGTGGCGCTGCCGGAGGTGACGGAAGAGGGCGTGCTGCTGCGCTACCAGGGCCTGGACGGCGTCGAGCGCTCCTCGGCCATCGCCTTCTCCGTGAAGCCCGACCGGCTGACCGCGGACAGCGCCGACTTCACCGTCGTGCTCCCCCCTCGCGGGCGAGCCGAGCTCTACGTGGAAGTCGGGCCCGGCGCGCTCTCGCGGCCGACCCGCGAGCGTTTCCGGGCTGCCGGTGCGCTGGCGCGCGTGGCGATGCGCGGCACCCGCCGCCACGGCGCCGCGATGCGCACCTCGGGACGGCTGTTCAACGACTGGATCGAGAAGTCGCGGGCGGACCTCGCGCTGCTCACCACCGAGCTGCCCACCGGGCCCTACCCTTACGCCGGCATCCCGTGGTTCTGCACGCCCTTCGGCCGCGACGCCATCATCACCGCGCTGCAGACCCTGTGGCTCAACCCGGGCCTGGCGCGCGGCGTGCTGCAGTTCCTGGCCCAGAGCCAGGCGCGCGAGGCGTCACCCTTCCAGGACTCGGCGCCCGGCAAGATCCTGCACGAGACCCGCAAGGGCGAGATGACGGCGGTCGGCGAGCTGCCGTTCGGCCGCTACTACGGTGGAGTGGACACCACGCCCCTCTTCGTCGTCCTCGCCGGCGCCTACGCCGCGCGCACCGCAGACCTCGCCTTCGTCGACGAGCTGTGGCCGTCGCTCGAGGCGGCGATGGCCTGGATCGAGGGCGACGGGGACTCGAACGGCGACGGCCTGATCGACTATGTGCGCGGCGCGGAGCGAGGGCTCACCAACCAGGGCTGGAAGGACAGCGTCGATTCGATCTTCCACGCCGACGGGGAGCCGCCGCGCGGGCCGGTGGCCCTGGTCGAGGTGCAGGGTTACGTGTACGCCGCGCTCGCCGCCATGGCGGACCTGGCCGAGCGCCGCGGCGAGCTCGAGGTGGCGGTCCACTGGCGGCAGCGGGCCGAGTGGCTGCGCGCCGAGGTCGAGGCCCGCTTCTGGATGGACGACCTCGGCTTCTACGCCATCGCGCTCGACGGCGACGACCGCTTGTGCCGGGTGCGCGCCTCCAACGCCGGCCACCTCCTCTACGTCGGGCTGCCGCTGCCGGAGCGCGCGGCGCGGGTCGTCGAGCAACTGCTGGACTCGCCGTTCAGCTCCGGCTGGGGCATCCGCACGCTGCCGCGGGGCGAGACCCGCTTCAACCCGATGTCCTACCACAACGGCTCGGTGTGGCCGCACGACACGGCGCTGTGCGCCGCCGGCCTGGCCCGCTACGGCGAGCGCAAGGGCGTGGTGCGCCTGCTCGCCGCCACCTTCGAGGCCGCCGCCCACTTCGAGATGCGGCTGCCCGAGCTGTTCTGCGGCTTTCACCGCGCGCCCGGCGAGCCGCCGATCGCCTACCCGGTCGCTTGCCTGCCGCAGGCCTGGTCGTCGGGGGCGGTGTTCATGATCCTCCAGTCCTGCCTCGGGCTCACGATCGATGGCTGGAAGCGGGAGATCCACATCGACCGGCCGGAGCTGCCGGTGGGCATCGACCGCCTGACCCTCCACGGCTTGAGCGTCGGCGAGGCCTCGGTCGACGTCGCCTTCGAGCGCGTCGGCCAGCGGGTGGTGGCCTTCCCGGCGGGGCGCGAGGCGGCCGCGGTGCCGGTGCTCACCCGCGTCTAGCGCCGCCGGCGCGCCTGCTCACTGCACCTCGAGCTCGACGCCGCCCACCAGCCCTGCGGCAAGGTTGTAGAGCGCGCTCATGATCAGCCCGCCGATGAGCCCGATCACCCCGTAGAAGATCGGCATGACGATGATCGCCCCCACGCCGAAGAGCACGCCGAAGATCGCCTCCTGCTCGCCGCTCGCCATGCCGATCGCCGAGCCGAGCAGGGTGAAGAGGGTAAAGATGCCGCCGATGATGAGGCCCAGCCCTGCGTAGAGAATCCCCATCAGCTTGGCCAGGGAGAGCACGCCGATCCGCTTCACCGTCATGGCAGGTTCCTTTCTCGGACCTGGCCGCTCGTGGTGCACCGCGCGGGGCCGTCCGACTCGACATTCTGAGGATTGAGAAGGTCGCAGTCGAGCCTACTACGGCGCCCGAGCCAACGGCATTCCACGGACCGGGCAAGGCACTTGCAGGCACCCGCCGGACCTGCGTGGCGTCCGGCTCGACAGCCGCCGAGGCCGTCTGCTAGGGTCGGCGCCTCGTTTCAACGGAAAGGAGCTTTCATGCGTTCCTCGCGTTTGTTCTCGGCCTTGTTTCTCTTCCTGGCGCTCTCGGCTTGCGCCAACAAGGCCTCTTCGCAGCCCGTGGCGCTCGACACCGAAGACCAGAAGACCCTCTACGCGCTCGGGCTGGCGATCGCTCAGAACCTCGGTCAGTTCGATCTCTCCGAGGCCGAGCTGGCGACCGTGCAGGCGGGCCTGGCGGACGGCGTCCTGAAGCGTACCGCCAAGGTCGATATGCAGCAGTACGGCCCCAAGCTCGGCGCCCTGGCGCAAGCGCGGGCAACCGCTCTGGCCGAGAAGGAAAAGACGGCGTCGGCGGAGTTCCTGGCACAGAAGGCGGCCGAGGCCGGCGCCGTGAAGACCGACTCCGGCCTCATCTACACCGAGATCACCCCCGGCACCGGCGAGAGCCCGAAAGCCACCGACAACGTCTCCGTGCACTACAAGGGCACGCTGCGCGACGGCACGGAGTTCGACAGCTCGATTAGCCGCGGCCAGCCGGCCAACTTCCGCCTGAACCAGGTGATTGCCTGCTGGACCGAGGGGGTGCAGAAGATGAAGCTGGGCGGCAAGAGCCGCCTGGTGTGTCCCTCCGCGATCGCCTACGGCGACCGCGGCGCGCCGCCCAAGATCCCGGGCGGTGCCACGCTGGTCTTCGAGGTCGAGCTGCTCAAGATCGAGCCCGCGACCGACCCGGCCCCGGCGCCCCCACCCCAGCAGCAGTAGCAGCCTTGTCGCGACGCTTCGATTCGGCCCGGCGCAAGCCGGGCCGAATCGTTTCAGATCACTCGGCTGAGCCAGTGCAGGATATTCAGCACGAGCTGCCGGTTGTCGCAGTCGTCGCGCGCCATGCCGAGCTGGTAAATGACTCCGGGGCGGGCGAAGGTCTGCGACGAGAGGGCAGCGGCCTCGCCCATCACCACCACTCGGCCTTTGCCGTGCTCCACGGCCACGCCCTGGGCGAGGCCAGCCACGCTCGTGAAGTCGTCGTCCGCCGAGCGGCGGTAGGGGTACTCGCGGGCCACCTCCGAGAGCTTCAGCAGCGCCGTCGAGCCCGGCGGCGGCACCAGCGTCTGGCCGGTGTAGGTGATCACCCTGTCGACGGCTTCGCTGGCGTCGCGGCCGCGGGTGATCGGATGGTCGGCGAGCAGCCCGTCCCGGCGCGAGAACACCAGGGAGGCCGAGTTGCCGAACACCTCGTCGTGGTGCTCCAGGTCCTCGGTGTAGCGGTTGGTCATCCCCTCCCGGTCTTGTGGACGTTCCAGTGCGCCTCGTCGAACAGCAGGCGGGGGTGGCGGCCGGTGTAGGCCGGCCGCGCCACCGAGGCGTCGAACAGCGGGTCGCCGTGCTGCCGCGGCCACTGCAGCCAGACGACGATCGAGAGCGTGACCAGGCCGACCAGGGCGCAACCGGCGCGGCGCGACAGGAGCTCGGGCCTGGCGTGGGCCTCCGCCGGCGAGGCAAGCAACGCCCGTGCCGTGGGCGCGCGGCCCGCGGGCCTACTCCGTGCTCACCGGCTGGGGCGCGCTGGCGAGCGCGGCTTTGAGCGTGTGCCAGGCGAGGGTGGCGCACTTGACGCGCACCGGGTACTCGCGCACGCCGGAGAAGGCGGCGAGCTTGCCGAGCGCGAGGCCCGGCTCGGCGGGGCGGGAGGGATCGCCGGTCAAGAGCTCGTGGAAGTCGCGGAACAGCGCTTCGACCTCCGGCAGGCTCTTGCCCTTGACCGCCTCGGTCATCAGCGAGGCCGAGGCGGTGGAGATGGCGCAGCCGGCGCCCTGGAACGAGAGGTCCCGGATGCGGTCGTCCTCGACCGCGAGGAACACCGTCACCTTGTCGCCACACAGCGGGTTGTCGCCCCGCGCCGTGCGGTTGGCCGACGGCAGCGGCCCGAAGTTCCGAGGCCGCTTGTTGTGGTCGAGGATGATCTCCTGGTAGAGCGCGGTCAGGTCGTTCATCGGCCGAATGTCTCTCTCACTCGCTCCAGACCCGCCGCCAGCGCGTCCACCTCGGCGAAGGTGTTGTAGAACGCGAACGAGGCCCGCACCGTGGCCGGCACCCCGAGGCGCTCCATGAGCGGCTGCGCGCAGTGGTGGCCGGCGCGCACGGCGATGCCCTCGTGGTCCAGGATGGTGCCCACGTCGTGGGGATGGACGCCGTCCATCACGAACGACACCACGCTCGCCTTCTCGTCGGCGGTGCCGAGGATCGTCAAGCCGGGGATCTCCTCCAGCCGTTCGGTGACCCGCTCGAGGAGCGCGATCTCGTGCGCCGCCGTGGCCTCGCGGCCTTGCGCTTGCACGTACTCGAGCGCCGCTCCCAGCCCGATCGCCCCGGCGATGTCCGGGGTGCCGGCCTCGAAGCGGGCCGGCGGGTCGGCGTAGGTGGTGCCCGCGAAGCTCACCTCGTGGATCATGCTGCCGCCGCCCTGATAGGGCGGCATGGCGGCCAGCAGCTCGCGCCGGCCGTAGAGGGCGCCGATGCCGGTGGGGCCGAAGACCTTGTGGCCGGAAAAGCAGTAGAAGTCGCAGCCCAGTGCCTCGACGTCCACCGGCAGGTGGGGCACGCCCTGGGCGCCGTCGATCACCACCGGCACGCCGAGCGAGTGCGCCAGCGCGGTCATCTCCGCCACCGGGTTGATGGTACCGAGGGCGTTCGAGACGTGGGCGAAGGCGGCGAGCGCCACGCCGTCGGCGAGCAGCCGCGCGTACTCCTCGAGGATGACCTGGCCGCGGTCGTCGATCGGCGCCACCAGCAGCCGGCCGCCCAGCTCCTCGACCAGGAGCTGCCAGGGCACGATGTTCGAGTGGTGCTCGAAGGCGGTCACCAGGATGGCGTCGCCGTGCTGGCCGGCGCGCAGGCGCGCCCTGCCGAAGGTCTGCGCCACCAGGTTGACGGCCTCGGTGGTGCCGCGCACGAAGACGATCTCCTCGTCCGCGGCGGCGTTGACGAACCGCCGCACCGTGGAGCGCGCCCGCTCGTAGGAGGCCGAGGCCCTGGCCGCCAGCCGGTAGACGCCGCGGTGCACGTTCGAGCACTCCTCGAGGTAGTGGCGTTCGACCGCGTCGAGCACGGCGCGCGGCTTCTGCGTGGTGGCGGTGTTGTCGAGGTAGACCAACGGCTTGCCACCGAGCGACTGCGCCAGCGCCGGAAAATCGCGCCGCACCCGCTCGACGTCGAAGGGAGCCACCCGCGGCTCGGAAGCATCCAGGACTGGCGCGGCGATGGTCATCTCGGAGCTCCTCAGACTGCCTGCCGCACTACTTCGCCGCGCGGCAAGCGATGGAACAGGAACTCGGTGAGCTCGTTCCTCACCGCCGGCACCTTGATCCGCTCCACGATGTCGCTCGCGAAGGCGTAGGTCAGCAGGCTGCGCGCCGCGTCCTCGCCGATGCCGCGCGAGCGCAGGTAGAAGATCGCATCGTCGTCGAGCTGGCCGACCGTCGAGCCGTGCGTGCACTTGACGTCGTTGGCGAAGATCTCGAGCTGCGGGTTGGCGTTGACCAGTGCCTCCTTGGACAGCAGCAGGTTGCGGCTGGACTGCTTGGCGTCGGTCTTCTGCGCCCCCTTGGCGACGAAGATGCGGCCGTTGAACACCGCGCGGCTCTTGCCGTCGAGGATGCCCTTGAACAGCTCGTAGCTCGAGCCGTGCGGCTTGGCGTGGTCGACCCGCATGTGGTTGTCGAGGAACTGGGTGCCGCGCAGCACGTAGAGGCCGTTCAAGGTGCATTCGACGCCCTCGCCGCCGAGCACCGCGTTGACGTCGTTGCGCACCAGGCCGCCGCCGGTCGAGATCGAGTGCGAGAAGAGGCTCGAAGAGCGCTCCTGGTGGAACTGCAGGGTCGCGAGATGGAAGGCGGCGACCGACTCCTTCTGCACCTTGTAGTGATCGACCACGGCACCGGGGCCGGCCACGATCTCGGTGACCGCGCAGGTGAAGTACTCGTGGTCCGCGAGACCGGCGAAGGTCTCGACCACGATCGACTGGCTGGCCTCGCCGGCGACCACGAGGTTGCGCGGGAAGGTGACGATGGGACGCGCGCCCGTCGTCCCCTTGCCAGTCGTGCCCATGCCAGTCGTCAGGTGCAGGATCTGCAAAGGCTCCTCGATCACCGCACCGCGCGGCAGCTCGACGAACGCGCCATCCGTCATGAAGGCGGTGTTCAAGGCCACGAATGGGTGCTCGGCGAACTTCGCGTGGCGGCCGAGGTGCGCCTCCAGCCGCTCGGGCTCGCGGGCCAGCACGTGGGCCAGGCTGTCGACCACCACGCCCGGCGGCAGTCCGGCGAGCGAGGAGAGCTCGGGCGTGAAGCGCCCGTTGACGAACACCAGGCGACTGCCGGCGGCGAGGGCGTGCTCGGCAACGGCTTCGGCCGCCCCGCCGGCGCGGGTGCCGTTGGCCGGCTCGAAGTGGGTCCGCGCCAGGGGTGCCACGCTGGTGAAGCGCCACTCCTCCTGCCGGGTGCTGGGAAAGCCGAGCTCGCCGAAACGCTCGATGGCCTGCCGGCGCAGCGCGCCGACGAAGGAGGGCTCGGCGGGAAGCTCGCGCCGGAAGCGCTCGAAGTCCGCGAGGTAGGCGGCGACCGCGGTCGCCGGCTCTCGTTCGACGGCGGTCGGAGTCACGCGGCCACCTCGCCCTCGAGCCAGGCGTAGCCCTTGGCCTCGAGCTCGAGGGCCAGCTCCTTGCCGCCCGAGCGCACGAAGCGGCCGTCGAGCAGCACGTGCACGAAGTCGGGCACGATGTAGTTCAAGAGGCGCTGGTAGTGGGTGATGACCAGGAACGATCGCTCGGCGCCGCGCAGCGAGTTGACGCCGTCGGCCACCACGCGCAGCGCGTCGATGTCGAGGCCGGAGTCGGTCTCGTCCAGCACGCACAGCAGCGGGTCCAGCACCGCCATGTGGAAGATCTCGTTGCGCTTCTTCTCGCCGCCCGAGAAGCCCTCGTTGACCGGCCGCGAGAGCAGCGTCTCGTCCATCTTGACCAGCTTCATCTTCTCGCGCGCCAGGGCGAGGAAGTCGACGGCGTCGATCTCCGGCTGGCCGCGGTGCTTGCGGATGGCGTTGACCGCCGCCTTCAGGAAGTAGGTGTTCGACACTCCCGGGATCTCGACCGGGTACTGGAAGGCGAGGAACACCCCCTCGCGGGCGCGGGACTCGGGGTCCATGCCGAGCAGGTCCTGGCCCTGGAAGGTGATCGAGCCGGCCGTGACCTCGTACTCCTCGCGGCCAGCCATCACCTGCGCCAGGGTCGACTTGCCCGAGCCGTTGGGGCCCATGATGGCGTGCACTTCGCCGGGGCCGATCGTGAGGTCGATCCCTTTCAGGATCTCGCGGCCCTCGATGGCCACGTGAAGGTTCTTGATCTCTAGCATCACTCTCAGTCTCTCGTAAGAAAAGTGGCTCTCGTTGGTTCGTCCAGCTCCCGCATCCCCCGCCTATCCCACGCTCCCCTCGAGGTTGACCTCGAGGAGCTTCTGCGCCTCGACCGCGAACTCCATCGGCAGCTCGCGGAAGACCTCCTTGCAGAAGCCGTTGACGATCATCGACACCGCGTCCTCGGTCGAGATGCCGCGGCTGTTGCAGTAGAAGATCTGGTCCTCGCCGATCTTCGAGGTCGAGGCCTCGTGCTCCATGTGCGCCGTGGGGTTCTGCACGTCGATGTAGGGGAAGGTGTGGGCGCCGCACTGCTCGCCGATCAGCATCGAATCGCACTGCGAGAAGTTGCGGGCGCCGTCGGCGCCGCGCAGGATCTTGACCGCGCCGCGGTAGGTGTTCTGGCCGTGGCCGGCGGAGATGCCCTTGGAGACGATGGTCGAGCGGGTATTCTTGCCGATGTGGATCATCTTGGTGCCGGTGTCGGCCTGCTGGAAGCCCTTGGTCAGGGCCACCGAGTAGAACTCGCCCACCGAGTCGTCACCCTTCAGGATCACGCTCGGGTACTTCCAGGTGATCGCCGAGCCGGTCTCCACCTGGGTCCAGGAGATCTTGGCCTTTCGGCCGTCGCACTTGCCGCGCTTGGTGACGAAGTTGTAGATGCCGCCCTTGCCGGTCTCCTTGTCGCCCGGGTACCAGTTCTGCACCGTCGAGTACTTGATGGTGGCGCCTTCCAGCGCCACCAGCTCGACCACCGCGGCGTGAAGCTGGTTCTCGTCACGCTTGGGCGCCGTGCAACCCTCGAGGTAGGAGACGTAGGCGCCCTCGTCGGCGACGATCAGCGTGCGCTCGAACTGGCCCGAGTTCTGGGCGTTGATGCGGAAATAAGTCGACAGCTCCATCGGGCAGCGCACGCCTTTGGGCACGTAGACGAACGAGCCGTCCGAGAACACCGCCGAGTTCAAGGTGGCGAAGAAGTTGTCGCTGTAGGGCACTACCGAGCCCAGGTACTTCTGCACCAGCTCGGGGTGGTCGTGCACCGCCTCGGAGAACGAAGAGAAGATCACCCCCGCCTCGCGCAGCTTGGCCTTGAAGGTGGTCGCCACCGAGACGCTGTCGAACACCGCGTCGACCGCCACCCCGGCGAGCATCTGCTGCTCGAGCAGCGGGATGCCCAGCTTCTGGTAAGTGGCGAGAATCTCGGGGTCGATCTCCTCCAGGCTCTTTGGCCCGTCCTTGGCGCTCCTGGGTGCCGCGTAATAGATGATCGACTGGTAGTCGATCGGACCGTAGTGGATGTTGGCCCAGGTCGGCTCTTTCATGGTGAGCCAGTGGCGGTAGGCCTTGAGCCGCCAGTCGAGCAGCCACTCCGGCTCCCGCTTCTTGGCGGAGATCAGGCGGACGATGTCTTCCGACAGGCCGGGCGGGATGGTCTCCTGCTCCACGTCGGTGATAAAGCCCCACTCGTAGTCGCGCTCGGCGATCTGTTCGAGGGTGCTGGTGGCGGTGGTCGGCATGGGTCTTACCTCGATTCGAAGGACTTGCTGGATCCCGCGGCGTGGCGGAGTCGATCAGCTCGCGGCGCGATGGCCGCCCAGGGTGACGAGCTGGGCCGGGCCCGCGCTCGAATGCCCCATCTCGGCCAGGGTGATGCCGGCGAGCGCCTCCGAGATGGCCTTGTTGATGCGCCGCCAGTTGCGCGACACGGGGCAGAACGGCTCCGTGCTGCACAGCCCCGGAGCGAGGTCGCTGCACTCGGTCATGGCGATCGGCCCTTCCAGGGCCTCGAGGATCTCCACCACCGAAACCTCGGACGCCGGCCGCGCCAGCCCGTAGCCGCCGTGCACGCCGCGGTGCGACGCCAGGAGCCCGGCGCGGGTCAGCCGCTTCAGGATCTTGCTCACCATGGGCAGCGGCAGATGGGCCTCGGCCGCCAGCTCCGGCGCGGCGAAGGGCCGCTGCGGGTGAGCGGCGAGCTGGCTCATGAGCACGATGCCGTAGTCGGTGAGCTTGGTGATGCGGATCATCGGCGCCCTCTCTACCGGAAACCCTCTCGGACCGGAAAGAGTACCAGACCGGTACGGATTTGGTCAACGTGGCCTGGAGCCGCGCGAATTCCCCCATTCAGGTGAACAACTCAGGTGAGCAACCGCCACCTCGCCTGGTGTGTAGGGGCAGGCTTTGTGCCTGCCCTCCGGCTGGGCGGCCACCAGGGCCGTCCCAACTACGGCGAGGGGGCCGTAGGGGCGGGGATCGGAACGGCCTTCGGCGCGTGCTCCATGAGCTTGCCGAGCCAGGCCAGGCGCGGGGAGTTCTCCAGCACGATCTTGATCACCATGGTCAGGGGCACGGCCAGCAGCGCCCCGACGATCCCCCACACGAAGCCCCAGAAGAGCAGCGAGAGGAGCACGGTCAGAGGGGAGAGGCCGAGCTGGTGGCCCATGAGCTGGGGCTCGACCAGGTTGCCGATGATGAAGTGGGCCACCAGGAACGCCGCCGCCGCGCCGACCGCTCCCCAGGGCCCGATCTGCACCAGGGCCAGCAGCACCGGCGGTATCGCCGAGATGAAGGCCCCGAGGTTGGGGATGTAGTTGAGCAGGCCGGCCGTCACTCCCCAGAAGAGCGGCAGGTCCACCCCCTGAATCCACAGCCAGACGCCGACGAAGAGCCCGGTGGCGGCGCTCACCACGGTCTTCAAGAGGAGGTAGTGCTGGATCTCGCGGTAGGCCCGCTTCAGGCGGGCGTGCACCGTCTCGCTGTCCACCGCCGCACCGAGCTTCCTGGGGAAGCCGAGCGCCTCGACCAGGATGAAGACCGTGATCAGCAGCACCAACACGCCCTCGGAGAGCAGGCTGGCGAGGCCTCCCACCAGCCCCGACAGAAGACCGAAGAGCCGGTCGACGTTGAACAGCTTGTCGACCTCCAGCCCCTCCTGCCGCGCCCGGTCGATCCACGGCCGCGCCAGCTCTTCGAGCCGTGCCTGGTAGCTCGGGGCGAGCTCCGTGATGCGGTCTACCGAGGTGGCCACGAAGGCACCGAAGCCGAACACCAGGAGCGCCAGGCCGAGGAGGATCAGCGGGATCGCGAGCCAGCCCGGCACCCCTCGGCGGCGCAGCCAGGCGAGGACCGGCAGCGCCGGCACGGCGAGGAAGAAGCCGAGCAGCACCGGCACGAACACCGTGGCCGCCGCCTTCAGGCCGGCGACCAGGACGACCAGCGCCGCCGCCGCGACCACCGGGCGGGGCGCGGACAGCGCCTCGGGCTCGGACATTGGCGAAGATGATAGCGCGAGCGGCGGCTCATTCCCCGCGCAGCACGATCGCCGGATCCACGCGGCCGGCGCGGCGCAGAAGGAGATGGACGATGGACATCATGGAGAGGAGGGGCGCGGCGGAGCGGTCGGTCGCCGCCGCAGGCGGGCGATCGCCGCACCCAGCAGGGCGAATGCCAGGAGAAGGGCGGCGAAGGGAGACAGGGTCGGGACGGGGAGGGTGCCTCCAACCGGCGGGCAGGTAGCATCGGAGAGGCCAGGGAACGCGGGGTCGTCGGTCGTCCGGACGTGGTCGTTGAAGCCGTCGCCGTCGGTGTCCACGAAGAGCTTGGCGCGGTTGCAGACCGCTCCGCTGGGCACCTCGCCAGTGAGGCGGCACGACAGCGTGATCGTCACCCGGCCGGCTGCCGGGATCGAGCCGTTCCACACGACGGTGCGGCCTTCGACCCGCAGATCGCCGCTCGAGGCAGCGGGGAGAATCAGCTCGAGGCCGGCCGGCAGCATGTCGACGAGCTCACTGCCCTGGTTGTCGAGCTGGTCGAAGGGCCCGGCATTGAGCAGCTCGATCTCGAAGGTCACCGCGCTCTCGGCCGGCGAGAAAGCCACCACCCGCTTGCAGGCGAAGAAGCCCGGCCCCGGCCGCAAGATCGTCGCCGCGGCGGAGGCGCTGTTGTTGCCGGCGACGGCGTCGGCCGCGTTGGGCGGCTGGACCACGGACGCGGTGTTGAGGATCGACCCGCAGGAATCGGCCCGCGTGCGAGCCCGCAGGTGGTAGAGCACGGCGGCTCCCGAGGGCAGGCTCACGGCCTCGGCGATGTCGCCAACGCCCGCCGGCGAGCAGGAGGCCCCGGCCGTCGGCGAGCAGGTCCAGCTCGCGTCCTCGAGCCCCGGCGGCAGCTCGTCGCGCACCAGGGCGTCGGCCACGGCATCCGGTCCGCTGTTGCGCACCGCGATCTCGAAGGCGATCTCCTCCCCGGCGTAGACCTCGGAGCCGTCTGCCAGGAGAGTCTTGGTGATCGCGAGGTCGGCCTCGAGGTCGGGTGGCGCGATCACCGCGTCGACGTCGCTCGCCCGATTGTTGGCCGACCCTGGATCGCAGGCGCCGACCACCGGCAGCGGGCCGCAGGCGCCGCCGGGAGCGAGCACTCGGGCGGTGTTCGACACCGGTGTGCAGGGCGAATGAGGGCAGCCGACTCCGGCGGTGACCCGCGCCTGCGCGGTGTACACGGCCTCGCCCTGGAAGCCCAGGTTCACCAGGTCGTGGATTCGCCCCGCGCCGCTCTCCTGGCAGGTAGCGCCGGGCGACGGTACACAAGTCCAGACGACGTCCGCGAGGCCCGGCCCGAAGGGATCGCGAACGCTCGCCCCGGTGACCGGGCAGGGACCGAGGTTGGAGACCGTGATGACGTAGTGGGTGACGCCTCCGAGCTCGACTTCGGCGACTCCGTCGCTCTTGGTGATTGCCAGGTCGGCGATGGCGATCAGGCGGGTGCTCGTGCTCGCCTGGTTGTTGGCCGGGCTCGCATCCTCGACCCCGGCCGGCGGCACGATCACGGCCGAGTTGACGAGGAGCCGCCCGCCCGAGGGCATGGCGAGGCCTTCCCGCACGATCCCGTGAACCGTGTAGGTCACGCGGCCGCCCGGTGGAAGGGTCACGAGATCGTGAAGGAATGGGCCATTCCCGGCTCGACAGCTCGCGCCCGGCGTGGGGCTGCAGCTCCACCGGACCTCCCGTAGCTCCTGCGGAAACACGGCCTCGACCACCGCGCCCGTCACGGTGGCCGGGCCCTGGTGGGTCGCCGTGATCCGGTAGCGGGCTTGCGCTCCAGGACAGAGCGGACCTGGATCGCCTTCGATCTCGACCGCCAGGTCGACCGGCACTGGTAGGGGCGGAGACGCGGGGGTGTAACTCTCGTTCTCGGCCAGCGCCCGGCAGTGGCAGTCCGTGGAACCTCCGAGCACGTGGGCACGCGCGCCGAGCAGCACCACCCCCGCCTGGTCGCGGGCCGTGGGCATGGGAGCACGCTCCGACCAGCGGTTGGCCTGCGGGTCATACTCCCAGGTGGCGCGCTGCGCGCCGACCCCTGGGATGAAGCCTGCGAACGCGTAGACCCTGCCGTTCAGGGCCACCGCGCCGGAGAGCTGCTGTGCCACCGGCAGAGGTGCTGCCGAGGTCCACGAGTCGCTCGCCGGTTCGTAGACCTCGACCGTGTCAGTCTGCGAAGCGCCACAGCAGTCCGGCGAGCCGCCCAGGGCGTAGATCCTTCCGCCCAGGGCCACGGCCGCCAGGAAGACGCGTGCCGTCGGCATGGCGGCTCCGCTCGCCCACCGATCCGCCGCCGGGTCGTAAATCTCCAGCGCGGCGCTCGGCCCGCTTCCCCCCAGCGCGTAGACCTTGCCGCCGAGCGCCACCGCGGCCAGCCCGAAGCGAGGAGTGGGCATCGGCGCCCTCGGGCACCAGGCGTCAGCCTGCGGGTCGTATTCCTGGACCAGGCTGCCGCCGACGTAGCCTCCGAAGGTGTAGATGCGCCCGTTGCCCGGCGCCGCGGCAGCGGCGCCGAACAGGATCGCCGGAATCGGCCGCGGCGAAGTCGTCCAGAGGTCCGTGCGCGGGTCATAGACCTCGACGAGAGTCTCTTCCAGAGTGGAGGGGTGCAGCACGGGATCGAAACACGGAGAGCCGCAGCCTCCGAAGGTGAACACCTTGTCGCCCTCGACCGCGACGGCGAGCAGGCGTCTGGGCATGGGCAACGGCCCGCGCACTTGCCAGGAGTCGCCTTGGCCGGCGGCCGCTGAGGAGAGAGCGGCGAGGATGAGCCAGGCGAGTGCGATGCGAGCCGGCTGGCGAGACATCGAGGTCTTTCGCCTATTTTCGGCATTCTTTATTGCCGGTATTCTACCATCGGACTATTATGGCTCCGTCATCCTCGGAGCTGACTCGACTCGCGTCGACGCCGGCAAGCAGCACGCAATCTCACCGCGCCTACGCGCCGACCGCCTGCGACCGCCCGTGGAGATCTCCCCGACTCCCAGACCCCGCTGTCCGCCGCGCTCGGGCAGGGCGATCCGCTCGCTCTGCTGGCTGGTGCTCGCGTCGCACCTGCCGGCGCCCGCAGCCGCGGCAGACCCGCCGTGGGCGGTCGAAAACCCGGCGGGAGCCGAGGCCCGATTCGGTGTCGGCCTCGGCTTCTACGCCGCAAAGCAGGAGGGCTTGGAGATCTCCTCACAGCGCACCACCACCGAGCTCTTCTCTCCGATCGGCGGGCAAGGCGCCGTCACGACCCCGGGGGATCCCGAGCTGCTCAATCGCAAGTTCGACCCGGAGTGGAAGCTCGAGGGGCCCGTGGCGCAGGTCCCCATCGCGCTGCGAACCCTCGGTCCCGGCGGTGCGCGGCCGCTCTACTCCGCGGTGGTCCTCGAGCTCACCCAGGCTCACGTCGCTCTCGACATCCACGACCGCTCGGCTCCCGACCTCGTGAGCGCTTTCTCGGGCGATGGGGCCATGGCCGGGATCTGGCTCGAGCTGGCGATACCCTTGTGCCGCCTCTGCCCGTGGTTCGCGGGCGGCGGCTACCGCTACCGCACGCTGCCCGAGACGGCCGCGGCCCGCTCGCCGCCGTTCGCCGCGCCCGGCTTCACCGTCGTCGGCGACTCGGCGACCCTCTCCGGCAGCACACACGAGGCCTTCCTGCGATGGGGCTTTGCGCCGGGGGGCTCGCGCTTCGCGACCTACGCCGGCCTGCTCTACCGCTCGCAGCGGGTCACGGCCGACGACGAGCTGCGGCTACTGAGCGACCAGACCCGCCTGGTGACCCGCCTCGTGACCCGCACGCGCTTCGAGAGCGACGGCGCCCTGGCCATGGCGGGCGTGGAAGCGCACCTCGGCGGCCGGGTCTTCGGGCGAGTGGAGGCGAGCTACGGTGAGGACGACGCCAGCGCGCTGGTGAAGGTGGTGTACCTGGGGAGGAGCGGGCGCGGCAGGGCCGAAGGCACGGCCGGGGAGGGACCGGGAGGCGAAGCGCCGGAGCGAAAGGATCCAGTGGCCGAGCGCGCTCGAGTGGCCGAGATCGCTGCCGACATCGCACCCAAGCTACCCGAGCGCCAGGTGGACTTCTGGAACGGCTGGGAGAAGCTCTTTCCTCCCCGCGGAATCTGGTCGAATCCTCGCCGAACTGAAGTAGAAGCACTCCTCCTCACCAGCGAAGCCGACCTTCTGAACGACCTGCGTGGTCCGGAGCTCGCCGCGCTGCGGGACTACGTGCGCGCCGAATTCCGTCAGGCCCGCGCCGCGCTGGATCCAGCACCTGGATCAATGTCTGCGCCTGGCCAGCCCGACCCGCGGCTTGTGAGTCTGGGCGGGCTTGATACTCGGCGCCTCGTGCACGCGGCAGTCCGCTCAGCCTTCGAGCCCACGGTAGCTCTCGCTTCGGCGCCCTTGGCCGAACCGGCTGATCTGGTTGACGACGAGGCACGTGTCTTGATCCTTCTCAGGCTGACGCGCCTCTACCGCTCGTTGATCTCGCTGGCCGAGAGCAACGACCTCGTCATCCAGCTCTGTATCCGCAGCAGGCCGGTGCGGCGTGCCGAGTTCGTCATGTACCCGGAGAGCTACCCGTCACGGAAGCACACCGTGAATACCGACGGCCAGATGGTGAACGTCTACCGGGGTCTCTACCTCTACCGGGTCAGCCGTCATGGCCACAAGACGGTCGAAAGCCGGCTCGACCTGGTGGGCGACTCGCGGCCCCTCGTGGTCTGCGAGCTGGTCGAGGCTTCGAGCCCGGAGCCCGCCCTGTCCTGCGACCGCCACGAGGCGCAGACCGAGGAGTGCAACGACCATGGCTGATGCCAAGCCGAACCGGCTCTCGACAAACACCTCGCGACGCTTCGTCCGCCTCGCCTGGACCCTGGGGATCGGTGTACCGCTGGGATTGGCGCCCCTCCTCGGCACCGACCTGATCCCAGGGTTCGAGCCCCTCCTCACCGTGCTCTCCCAGGACCTGCGAGCGCAGGTCGTCCCCTACTCCATCCTCCTGGTGTCCCTCATCGCGCTCGGCCTCGAGTTCTATGTGCGGGAGCGGATCACGAGGCGCGTCCTGCGCTGGGTGTTTCCCCTGGGCCTGCTGGCGCTGGTGATCGCCGTGGGCGCCCTGCTCGGGCTCCAGACCCGCCACATCCGGCTGGTGCCCATCGAGGGCGGGACGAGCAGCCGCGCGTTCGTGGTCAGCTCGCCACGCCTGTCGACCTGCGGCTGCGGCACCCTCGGCGACATCGCCTGCCTGCAGAGCCTTTCCTTCGACCCGGCGGCGATCGAGTCCTGCTGGAGCGGCCCCGATCTCGAAGGCATCCGACTCCGGCTGATGGGCACTTACCTGCTGGTGATCGGAGGCTTCCTGGTGCTGGTGGGTGTCCTGGTGCTCCAGCCCCAAAGCCGCTCGCCGAGGGGCGGCGGCCCTGCTCGGAAGCGCGGCCAACGGCGCGCGCCACAGAGCTCCACTGCCGCCCCCGAGCCTGCCGCGCCGGACGATGCGAAGGCTCAGCCGAGGACTCTGATCTAGACTCTCGGTCAGACCTCCCGCATCTCCGGTCGCAAGGAGTCGCACATGACGCCCAGGCTTTCGTCGCTGCGTTCGCCGTGTCTGCTGGTGACCTTCGCACTGGCGCCGTGGGCGCCGGCGATCGCCGTGGCCCAGGGCGAGGTCCAGAAGCCGAAGGAGGAATGGCAGAAGCCGAAGGACGTCTGGCAGCAGCCCAAGGAGATCCAGCAGCCCAAGGGGCCGTGGCTCTCTCCCAAGGACCTGCAGAAGATCGAGGAGCCCTGCCGCACCCGCATTGCCGTGGCCGCGGACGCGCTCTTCGCCTTCGACCGCGCCGACCTCACTCCCGAGGCCGAGCAGGCGCTCCTCTCGCTGCGCGACGAGCTCGCCGCGCGGCCGGGAGCCAGGCTCTCGATCGAGGGCCACACCGACGCGGTGGGCGACGCGGCCTACAACCAGCGCCTCTCCGAACGCCGGGCCCGCGCGGTGCGCGACCTCCTCGCCCGCCAGGGCTTGACCGCCGCCTCGACGCCGATCGTCGGCCACGGCGAGTCGAGCCCGGTGGCTCCCAACACCCGCCCCGACGGCAGCGATGACCCCGACGGCCGCGCCAGGAACCGCCGCGTCGAGCTGGTGTTCGCGACCTGCGAGAAGGCGGGAGGGTGACGAGCGTACGCGTCGCGAGGGCGGTCAGAGGATGGGCAGCGTCCGGACGCGGATCAGGCTCTCGGTGACGCTTACGAATGCCCCGGCTTCCAAAGCCGGCCCACACTGGCTGAGCGTTCTCTGGAGGTGGAGCAGGACAGACTCCGGCCGCATGTTGCGCAGGCGGAACAGGACAACGCTCGGCAATCGCTCGCCGCTGGCGGCTGCGAGCTCGGCGAAATCCAGATCGTGGGTGATTAGCACCCGGTTCTCGGCCCGCGCCTTCTCCAGGATCAGCGGATCGGGTAGACGGTCCAGGTTCTCGTCGTGAAGGTGGATGCAGGGAAAGCCCAGCGAGGAGAGTACGGGCGCCAGGTCGCGGGAGATCCCCATGTCGAGCAGTAACTGCACAGGTGCGTCGCCTAGGTCGGGATCAGGTTCTCCTCGGCGAGCCATGCGGCGTACTGGAGCGCTTGATGGACGTCCTCCGGCTCGAGGTAGGGGTAGGCCCGGATGATCTCCGGCGTGGTCATGCCATTGGCCACCAGGTTGAGCACCAGCGACACGGTGACCCGCATCCCGCGGATGCAGGCCTTGCCACCCATGACATTGGGGTCGAAGGTGATGCGTTCGAAGCCGAGCATCTTGGTTCTCCGGTGCCCTACAGGGCCCACGCCTAGGGCGCGATCGGACACAGTATAGCTACGCCGCCCTCTGGCCACGCGCACTCCCCACGTCCGGCCCGACGGCAGCGACGACCCCGAGGGCCGCGCCAAGAACCGCCGCGTCGAGCTGGTGTTTGCGACCTACGAGAAAGCGGGAGGGTGAGGCGGCGGCCTTCCAGCGTCACCGCCTTGCCGCGCGCATCTCCTCGGTGATCCTGACAGTCTTCACGCTCACGGTCGTCACCCTCGCCAGCAGGTCGATCACGCGCTCCTTGTAGTCGGCGAAGCGGTAGGTGTCGAACCTGGCGCGGATGGTGGGGTCCTTCGGCTTCTTCTCCTTGTGCTGATCGAGGACCCACTCGAGGGCCGAGCGGTTACCCAGCCTGTACTCCCAGGCCTCGGGCGGCACGCTGGCGAGGGTGGTCTCGCTGTCGAGCACGATTCGCCCGGCTTCCTGGTCGGCCTTGAGCGTCGCCTTCGGCGCCACGCCTGCCCGGCGCGCCTTCTCGTCGGGGACGGTGGTGCGTTTGAGCGACCACGGCTCGACCGATTCGTAGCCGATGTGGAGTTCCATCAGGGTCTTGCCCCACTCGGCCCACTGCCAGAAGTCGGGGTAGAAGGGGATGCGCGGAAGCTCGCGCTTGAGGTTCAGTGCGTACTTCTCGCGGTAGGCCGGGTCGTGCAGCACGCCGTAGACGTAGTGGAAGATGGCTTCCTTGGTGATGGGCCGCTCCTTCTTGCCGCGCCCGGGCTGGTAGTGCCTGTGGAACTCGCCGAGCGCCCAGTCGGTGATGTTGCCCTTGCGCGAGCCATCGCCACTGTAGCGCCACAGGAATACGGACTGCGCTGCCGAGGGTAGAAACATGTCCTTGTTTGGAAGGCGGTCTGTAGCAACCACAGCGAACTGCGCGCGATCCTCGACTCCGAAGCAGAAGCCAACATTCGCCGTTGCACGCGCTGGGAAGAACGCGAAGTTCTGATAAGGCCGGTGGGTGAAGACAGGCGCGAAGTAGGTCCACTTTCGAACGAATGGACGATACAGAGAGGCCACGAGACGTTGCTCGTCGAAGGCCAGTCGTGTCTCTCGGCGCAGGTGGTGCTCGAGCTCGCTGGTCCACTTAATCGACCGGCTTACGAACCGCCCCGTATCCGGCGGCCTTCCGGCGCCGAGCCAGCGCCGCGCCTCCGAGCTATAGGAGTCGTGGAAGAACCGCACCTTTCGTTCTAGTTCCTGGGCGCTATAGTCATAGGCCCACTCGTCACGGTTCGTCACCACCCCCAGCGAGAAGAGCTTGAAGATCGCCTTCTCCTGCCCAGCCTTCTTCGCCGCCTTTGTTTCCTTGCTGGCGATAGGCATCAGCGTGTCGAAGTCGTTGCTCGACTGGCTGATCCAGTTCCCCTTGAGGTCCGGGCGGATCTCCTCGAACGGCAGAGCGCCGAGCTTCGTGCCGCCGAGGAACTCGAGCTTCTCCTCCGCCGTCTCGAGCTCCGGCCGGCGGGTGTAATAGATCCGGCAGCCCTGGCGCTTGGCACGCTTCACCAGGAAGCTGATCGCCACCCCGGTCTGGATGCCGAAGACGTTGTGCCTGGTGCCCGAGAGCTTCGGGTTGGCTCGCACGTCGCCACCCAGGTCCACCACCCGGATCTCGGCGAACTCCTCGGCCACCACTTTGCGGAAGCCGTCGAAGGTGCGGCTGTCGATGAAGCTGCGGTTGGTGATGAAGGCGAGCACGCCGTTGGCCGCCAGCCGGTCGCTCGCCCAGCGAAAGAATCTCGCGTACATGTCGTAGAGCTTGGTCTTCTGCGCGGTGCTGGCGGCGATGTAGGTGGCCTTGATGCGCCGGTCGATCTCCGGGTACTCGCGGTTCTTGTTGTTCTCGTTCTCGTTGAGCTGGTTCGCGTTGTACGGCGGGTTGCCGATGATCACGCTGATCTTGCGGCTGTTCTGCCGCCGGATGCGGGCCACGTTCTCCTCGGTCACGCTGCCAAAGAGCGTCGCCTGCGTGCCGCTCGCCGCCGTGTGCAGGCCCACATTGTCGAGCGTGTCCACGAAGCAGAGGTTGGGGAACTCCTCGTAGTCGCCGGCGATCGCCGCGAAGGTCGCCTCGATGTTGAGGTTGGCCACGTAGTACGGCAGGATCGCCGCCTCGTTGGCGTGCAGCTCCTCGCGGTACTTGTGCCTGAGCTTCGCCGGCTGGCCCCGGAAGTGCTCCAGGAGCTCGCAGACGAAGGTGCCGGTGCCGGCTGCGGGGTCGAGGATCTCGACGTCCTTGTCGAGCAGGTTGCGGCCGAAGTGCTGCTCGCAGAGCCAGTCGGCGCTCTCGATCATGAAGCGCACGATCTCGTTCGGCGTGTAGACCACGCCCAGCCGGTCCGCCGCCTTGGGGGTTGTAGACCTTGTAGAAGCCCTCGTAGATGACCTTGAGAAAGCTCTGCTTCTCGTGATGGGTGGCGATCTGCGCGGCGGCGGCTCGGATGGCGCCGTAGTAGGGCTCCAGGCCCTTGAGCGTCTGAAACTTGGTGTTGCCGGTGAAGAACGTCCCCTCGAGCTTGTAGAGTTCGCGGGCCACGTTGTTGTCCTGGTGGAAGGGGGCTCCCGGAAAGACGGCGGCGAAGATCTCCTCGGTCAGGACGTGCTGGATCAACATCTCCCGCACATCGGCCGCGGTGAGGCTGGGGTTGATGGTTTCCTGCGCGTGCGCGAGGAACGCCTCCGCGGCCAGGCGGAACTGCGGGTTGGCCTGGTGCGCCCGCTCGATCATCTCGCGCAGCGCCTCGAGCACGGCGGGAAGGTCGGCCTTGAACTGCTCGACGGCTTTCCTGAACTGCGCTACCTCGGGACGGGCGTAGCCGAAGAACAGGCGCAGGAGCTTCTCGAGCGCCACCATGTCGTCGACGGCACAGCGCATCACCTCGGCCCTCGCCTGGATCAGGACTGCCTCGGTCGAATCCTCGAAGATGATGTTGTCCTGCGGGTAGCCGCGGCGCTGCTTGAGCGTGATCTCGGCGTCGAGGTCGTCCTTCTCGTCCTTGGCCTCCCAGTAGCCGAAAGGCAGGCGCAGCGCGTGGAGCAGGGCGCCGTCCACGTACCGGCGCTCCTTGGCCGGCGTCTCGATCTCGTACTCGGGAACGAAGATCAGGTCGTGCGCCCGCGCCCATCCCTTGAGGAGGTCCTTGAAGGCCTCGCGCACCACGGACTCGCGATGCGTGCCCGAGACCCGGTGCAGATCCTGGAGCTGGTTCAGGTACTGCTGGATGAGGAGCTGGCTCACGCTCTACAGCCCCTTGCGCCCTCGGTCGTCAGTCCTAGCGCAGCAGGGCGGTGAACCCCGCCTGCCTCTCGCATCAGCGCTTTTTCGGGGCACCGTAGAGATAGTGCCTGAGCTGGGCCGAAGCGTCGGGCGGCACCTGCTTCCACTCTCTATCCGGAAGCTCCTCGCCGATCTCGACGACCTTCTTCCAGAATGGCAGCTCCTCGGGAGCCGACGAGGCCGGGGGATGGCTCGCTTTCTTTAGGGCCGTGCTCATGACGATGCCTCGGTTCGCGCCGCGATGGGGGCCTGGCGCAGAGGATCATAGCGCGCCCCCGGCTCGGGACCGAGACGAGGGTGCGGCAGCAGGGGATTGGGTCTGCCCACTCTCCCGCACCCACGCCTAGCTCACCGCCCGGCGCCGCCGTCGCCGCCCGCCACAAATCCGCCAATTCCTATCTGTCTCTGCGCGAGCGCGCCCGGGCACACTCCGTTCTAGAGCCCGGGATCGTGGACATCGCGGAAGGAGGGGGAGGCTTGAGGGGAGCCTCCCCCGGAGCGCCGGTCGCCCTCGACCCCGGGACCCCTAGAACCCTAACGAGGTGAGGAGGATCCATGGATCGACCGCAGACAAGCACCCTAGCTCTATCTACGGAGGAGGTCGGGGGAGCGGATCACAACGGCGTTTCACGGCGCGGCTTCCTGGGCGGTCTGGGTGGCGCCGCCGCCGCGGTCGCCACGGGAGGACTGGCCCTGGAGCCGTTCCTTCCCGGCGGTGGAACCGCGGAGGCCGCGCAGATCGGTCCGCTGATCGGCGACGACCGCCTCAAGGCCGCCTACGAGCTCCAGCTCGCGCTCGCGGAACGGCTGCTCGACAAGGGCATCCCGGAGCAGACCTGCAACGGCGACGAGGAGGACTTCCCGGTCGCCATCGGCAACTTCACCAAGGGCCTCGGCCACGACCCGACGACCGGCGAGGTGGACCCCGGCGACTGGGACAAGCTGCTCGCCGCGCTCGCCTCCGGCGATCCCTCGGACTTCGAGCTGGTGCCGCTCGCCGGAGTGCGCAAGCTCGTCAACCCGCAGTCCGGCCTCGCCTTCGACACCGAGGGCTGCGACCCCCACCAGTTCGCCATCCCGCCGGCGCCCAAGTTCGACAGCGCCGAGGAGGCGGGCGAGATGGTGGAGCTCTACTGGATGGCCCTGCTGCGCGACGTGCGCTTCACCAACTACGGAACCAACACCTTGGCGGCCGCGGCCGCCAAGGAGCTCACCGAGCTCTCCGACTTCCGCGGGCCCAAGGTGGGTGGTGAGGTCACCCCCCAGACCCTCTTCCGGGACGATCTCCCCGGAGCCCTCGAGGGCCCTTACATCTCCCAGTTCATGCTGAAGGGGACGCCCTTCGGCGCGGAGTACGTCGAACGGAAGATGCGCACCTTCGTGGCCGGCGACAATCACATGACCACTTTCGCCGACTGGCTGGCGGTGCAGAACGGCAACGTGCCGGGCACCTCGACGTTCGACCCCACCCGGCGCTACATCCGCAACGGCCGCGATCTCTCCCAGTGGGTACA
Source organism: Thermoanaerobaculia bacterium (assembly GCA_044869805.1). Classification (GTDB taxonomy): domain Bacteria; phylum Acidobacteriota; class Thermoanaerobaculia; order Multivoradales; family SZUA-115; genus CAWDVR01. Next base: position 57,263 of record JBIOXV010000068.1, read on the forward strand.
CATCGACGTGCTCTTCCAGGCCTACTTCAACGCCTGCCTGATCCTGGGCACGCCTCCCGACCCCACGGACCTCCCCACCAAAGGCGGCATCGGCTGTCCCGCCAACCCGGGCAACCCCTACCTCGGCTCGGCCACCCAGGAAGGCTTCGGCACTTGGGGCCCGCCGGGCTTCAAGGCCCTGCTCTGCGAGGTGGCGAGCCGCGGCCTGAAAGCGGTGTGGCACCAGAAGTGGTTCGTGCACCGGCGCCTGCGGCCCGAGGAGTTCGGCGGCCGGGTGCACGTGCACAAGAAGCACCTCGCCACCTATCCGATCCACGGGGACGTGCTGAGCTCCGAGGCCCTGGCGCGGGTCAAGGACAAGTACGGCTCGTACCTGCTGCCGATGGCCTTCCCCGAAGGCTCGCCCATCCATCCGGCCTACGGCGCGGGCCACGCCACGGTGGCCGGGGCCTGCGTGACGATCCTCAAGGCCCTGTTCGACGAGACCTTCGAGGTGCCCAACCCGGTGGTGCCGAACAGCACGGGCACCGGGCTGGTCGCCTACACCGGCGGCCCGCTGACGGTGGGCGGCGAGCTCAACAAGCTGGCCTCGAACGTCGCCACCGGCCGCAACATCGCCGGCGTGCACTGGCGCACCGACGCGGTCGCTTCCCTCCGGCTCGGAGAAGAGGTGGCGATCGGCATCCTCAAGGACCACCTCGCCACCTTCAACGAGGGCGGGAGCTACGAGTTCACGCGCTTCGACGGCACGCCGATCGTCATCAGCCCCTAGCCTTCCCGCCCCGAGTCCCCCGGGCTCCGCCGCAGGCGGCGGAGCCCGCCTCCCGCTACCCCATTCCCCGCACCCGCGCATACCCCGCCCGCGATACCGGCAGCCTGGTGCCGTCGGCGAGCACCGCCACGCGACTGTCCTTGGCGTAGAGCTCGAGGCGCGAGAGGCGGGAGAGGTTCAGGATGTAGGAGCGGTGGATGCGGGCGAAGCGCGTGGGGTCGAGCAGCTCCTCGAGCTCGGCGAGGCTCTGCTGCTTGGCGAGCTTCCTGCCGCCGGCGCGGAACACCGCGTAGTCGCCTTGCGCCTCGACGTAGTCGATCTTGTCGACCGGCAGCACGTGTACCTCGCCGTCGGCGCGCACCAGGACACGGGTGAGCGGCGAGCGCTCCCTCTGCGCCGCGGAGGCGAGCCGGGCTAGGGCCTCCTGAGAGCCGGCGCCGCGCCGCGAAGCGGCCCGCGCTAGGGCCTCGGCCAGGCGGTCGCGGCTGAACGGCTTCAGCAGGTAGTCCACCGCCCCCACCTCGAAAGCCCGCACCGCGTACTCGTCGTAGGCGGTGGTGAACACCACTCCGACCTCGCGGTCCAGCAGCTCGAGCACCTCGAAGCCGTCGAGCCCCGGCATCTGCACGTCGAGCAGCAGCAGGTCCGGCGCCAGCCGAGCCACGGCCTCCACGGCCTCGAAGCCGTTGGTGCACTCGGCGGCCACCTGGTAGCCGTCGATCTCCGCCAGGTACTCCCGGACCAGGGCGCGGGCCGGCGCCTCGTCGTCGACGATCAGGACCGAAACCGCTTCCATCTCAGCTCCGCTCCGTGGCGAGCGGCCGCGGCAGCTCGAGCTCGACCACGAAGCGCTGGTCCTCGCGCTGGGTGGTGAGACGGGCCTGCCCGCCGTAGACCAGCCGCAGCCGGCGCTTGACGTTGGCGAGGCCGGTGCCGGTGCCGCGGCTCTTGCCGAACGAGGAAGGATCGTAGGGGTTCTGGACGGTGAGGTGCAGCCCGGCGGCCCCCAGCGCGGCTTCGATCCGCACCTCGCCGCCGGCCACCAGGTGCGCGATGCCGTGGCGCACGGCGTTCTCCACCAGCGGCTGCAGCAGCAGCGGCGGCAGGGTCCAGGAGCGGGCCGCCTCGTCGACCCGCTCGACCACTCTGAGCCGCTCTCCGAACCGCACCTTCTCGATCGCCAGGTAAGAGCTCGCGAGCTCCAGCTCCTCCGAGAGCGTCAGCGCGGCCTTGCCCGCCGCCGCGCGACTGGCGCGCAGGAAACCGGCCAGCGAGAGCGCCATGTCGCGCGCCGCCTGCGGCTCCGAGCCGGCGAGCGAGGCCACGGCGTTGAGGCTGTTGAACAGGAAGTGGGGGTCGATCTGCGCCTTCAAGGCCGAGAGCTCGGCCTCCCGCGCCGCGACCTCGAGCTCGAGCGCCTGCGCCTCGGCGCGGCGCGACCGCTCGCCGGCGATCAGCAGGTAGTAGAAGGCGGCGGCGAGGAGGTAGAGCAGCACGCCCGCCGCGAAGTAGAGGGCGCGCTCGCGGTGGAAGAGCTCGGCGCCCCGCGAGAGCGGCGGCAGACGGGCGAGGGCTGCCGCGGCGGCGGTGCCCAGCGCGACCCACAGCCCGGCGGCGACCAGCGCCGCCGCGCCGTGGGTGGTCGCCACCCGCAGCGCGCCACTTCCCGCGAGCGGCGTGGCGCGGCAGGGATACCAGACGGCGAGGCAGAGGAAGCCGTAGACCACGGCCAGGGGCAAGGCCAGCGGAGCCGCCGCCGCCCACTCCCGCGGCCCGGCTCCCGACACCGCGGCCAGCAGGGCGCCGAGCAGGAGCCAGGTCGCGAGGTAGGGGCCGAGGAGCCCGCGCCGGCCGAGGATCGGATGCATCGGAGGCCGCCTAGCTTAGCCCTCGCCGTCCTTGGGGCCGTTGTTGACCTCGACGCCGCCCATGACCACCAGGCCCCGCACTACCAGCCGGGTCGCGCCGTCGCCGCCCCGACGGCGGCTGTTGTCCTCGAAGGCGCCCATCACCGGCAACACCTTGCTCTCCACCCCCCAGCCCTCGGGCACGTAGATCTCGATGCCTCCCCAGATGGCGAACACGTCGAGCACCGCCTCGCCACCGGCGGCCGCGGCGCCGCGCAGGTCGATGGCGCAGCCACCCATCACCGCCACCACCTCGCCGCCCGTGAACTGCTGGCTTGCGACCTTGACCCCGTTGCCGCCCATGAACGCGAAGGCGTTGACCGTGGATTTGTCGACCGCCCCGGCCTCGGCCGCCTCGCGCGCCACGCTGGCGCGGCGGAAGGCTCCGTACACCAGCCACAGACCGACCACTACCAGGGCCAGCGGCCAGAGGTCGTCGACCTCGAAGTAGATGCCCAGCCAGGACAGAAATCGGTTGGCGAGCAGCACCAGCCCCAGGCCCAGGATCAGATAGCCGGTGAGCCCGCCGCCGCGGGAGGTGGGCTGCGCGATCTTCCATAGCCCGACCGCGACCAGCAGCACGGGCCAGAAACGCAGCACGGGCTCGGCCTCGAAGAGATTCAGGTTGTCGAGGGCGAAGAGCACCCCCAGCGCGATCACCAGCAGGCCGATCACCAGCCGCGCCGTCGGCCGCGGCGCGAGATCCAGGCGCCCCTCAGCTCTCATGGCTCGAGCCCCCTTCCCGGGCGGGCCCTTCCGGGGCGGGCCCTTCCGCGCCCGCCGCCTTCGGCTTGCGCTCGCCGAGCGAGCGCACCACCATGCCGAGCCCTAAGAAGATGAGGATGATCGGCCACGAGTTGCTCCAGTTGAGACCGCCGACGTGGAGCACGTTGGCCAGCAGCCAGAGGCCGATGCCCAGCGGCCACAGGCCGTCCAGGCGGCTCTCGCCGGGCTTGGGCTGCAGCAGGTCGATGATGCCCACGATCATCACCATCAGCGGCCACGAGTTGCCCCAGTGGAAGCCCGCGAGGTGCAGGAAGTTGATCAGCAGCCAACTGCTGATGCCGAGCAGCCAGAGGCCCGAGCGGATCTGCTCCGACCTCCTCGCGGTCACCAGGCAGGCGAGAGCGATGACCGTCAAGACCAGCGGGAAGAAGCGGTAGAAGGAGATGAAGTCCACCGGCGTGAAGCGGTCGAGGGCGAAGAGCAGCCCCAAGGCGAGGAGCACCAGCCCCCAGGCCAGGCGGCCGAAGTCCACCCGCTCGAGCAACGCGCGCGGCGTGTTTTCGACGGACGAGCTTTCTTGCATGGGAACCTCCTTGTCGAGCCGCGGTGTGCGCGGCATGTGCGGAGGTTACGCGGCGCGGCAGCGGCGGTTCCCGCCTTGCCGCCCAACGGCGGCGCGCCGCCGCCGAGCGGTGGTGCCCTCAGCCCGCCCGGTGCGCGGCGACGAGCTGCTCGACCACCCCCGGGTCCGCCAGGGTGGTGATGTCGCCCAGCTCCTCGTACTCGCCGGCCGCGATCTGGCGCAGGATGCGGCGCATGATCTTGCCCGAGCGCGTCTTGGGCAGGCCGGGAGCGATCTGGATGCGGTCGGGGGTGGCGATGGCGCCGATGGCGTGCCGCACCTGCTCCTTGAGGGCGCCCACCAGCTCCCCCGGATCGGCGGACTCGAAGTCGGGAGTGACGATCACGTAGGCGAAGATGCCGGTGCCCTTGATGTCGTGCGGGAAGCCCACCACCGCCGCCTCGGCGACCGCGGCGTGGGCCACCAGGGCGCTCTCCACCTCGGCGGTGCCCAGGCGGTGGCCGGAGACGTTGAGCACGTCGTCGACCCGGCCGGTGATCCAGTAGTAGCCGTCCTCGTCGCGGCGGCAGCCGTCGCCGGTGAAGTAAAGCCCGGGGAAGCGGGAGAAGTAGGTCTCGCGGAAACGCTGGTGGTCGCCGTAGATGGTACGCGCCTGGCCCGGCCACGAGCGCTTGAGGCAGAGGTTGCCGGAGACGCCGTTGCCGGGGATCTCGCGGCCCTCCTCGTCCACCAGCACCGGCTCGACGCCGAAGAACGGCAGCGTGGCAGAGCCCGGCTTGGTCGGCGTCGCCCCCGGCAGCGGCGTGATCAGGATGCCGCCGGTCTCGGTCTGCCACCAGGTGTCCACCACGGCGCAGCGGCCCTCGCCGACCACGTCGTGGTACCACTGCCAGACCTCGGGGTTGATCGGCTCGCCCACCGTGCCCAGGATGCGCAGGCTCTTGCGGCTGGCGCGGGTCACGGGCTCGTTGCCCTCGCGGGCGATGGCGCGCAGCGCCGTCGGCGCAGTGTAGAAGATGGTGATCCCGAGGTCGTCGACCATCCGCCAGTAGCGGCCGGCGTCGGGGTAGACCGGGGTGGACTCGAACATCACCGTGGTGGCGCCGTTGGCGAGCGGCCCGTAGACGATGTAGCTGTGGCCGGTGATCCAGCCCACGTCCGCGGCACAGCAGTAGACGTCGTCCTCGTGCAGGTCGAAGACCAGCTTGTGGGTCAGGGCGGCGTAAACCAGGTAGCCGCCGGTAGTGTGCAGCACGCCCTTGGGCTTGCCCGTCGAGCCCGAGGTGTAGAGCACGAAGAGCGGCGACTCCGCGCCCATCCACTCGACCGGGCAGGTGGCGCGGTGCTTCGCCGCCTCCTCCGCGAGCCACAGGTCGCGCCCCTGCCGCATCGGCACCTCGGTCGCGGTGCGCCGCGCCACCAGCACCCGCTCGACCAGGTCCAGCCCCTCGACGGCGGCGTCCACCGTCTTCTTGAGCGGGATGGTGCGCCCGCCGCGCAGCCCCTCGTTGGCGGTGATCACCACCCGGCAGCCGGCGTCCAGGATGCGGTCGCGCAGGCTCTCGGCCGAGAAGCCGGCGAAGACCACCGAGTGCACGGCGCCGATGCGCGCGCAGGCGAGCATGGTGTAGGCGAGCTCGGGGATCATCGGCAGGTAGATGCAGACGCGATCGCCCTTGGCGATGCCGTGCGCCAGGAGCACATTGGCGATGCGGCAGACCTCGAGCTTGAGCTCGCGGTAACTGATGTGGCGGTAGGTGCCCGGCTCGTCGGCCGCCCACAGGATCGCCGTCTTGGCGGCGCGGCGCGGCAGGTGGCGGTCGACGCAGTTGAAGCAGGCGTTGAGGCGGCCGCCGGCGTACCAGGAGACGTCGATCTCGTGGAAGTCCCAGTCGGCGACCGCCTGCGGCGGGTGGAACCAGGTCAGCAGCTCGGCCTGCCGGCGCCAGTAGCCCTCCGGGTCCTCGATCGACTCACGGTACAGCCGCTCGTACTCCTCGAGCGAGCCCAGGTGCGCACGGGCGGCGATGTCGGGCTTCACGGGGATCATGCCGGCTCCTCCAGACGGTGACCGGCGGATCTTACCGCCGGACCCGGTGCTCAGGAGGTGGCGCACGGGAGCGGCCAAGCCGAGCGCGCGAAGAAATCGGCTGTGCGGGCCAGTTTACTCGCGTGCGAGCTTGGGCGACAGCACCTCGGGGCCAATTTGCTCGCCGGCCGCGGTCAGGATCACGGCGCGCTCCATCTCCTCCTCCAGCTCCTCGACGTTGCCGGGCCAGTCGTAGGCGGCGAGGAGCGCGAGGGCGGCGTCACTGATACCCGCCAGGTGCTTGGCGTGGCGGACCATCGCCCGACGTGCGAAGTGACGGGCGAGCGCCGGCTGATCGCCCGGCCGCTCGGCGAGCGCAGGCACGCGTAGGGTGAAGGCCGAGAACACCGCCTGCAGGCCGGGGTCCAGCGCCGCGGTGGAGGGCCCGCGGCCTGGCTCGCCCCCGGCGCGCCCGGTCACCAGGATACCCCCGGCCGCCGAGCGGCCGATCACCAGTGGACCCCTGGCCGCCGAGCGGCCGATGACCAGTGGACCCCCGGCCGCAGAGCGGCCGATCACCAGCGTACAAATCACCCGCACGTTGGCGGTGTGGGTGGCCGAGCCGCCGACCGGCACCACCTGTCGGGTGTCGAGGAAGGCCCTGAGCGCCGCCTGGCTGGCCGGCGACAGGCTGCCCACCTCCTCGATCAGCAAGGTGCCGGTTTCAGCCTGCGCGACCAGGCCTTCGCGGCCCGCCAGCGCGCCGGCGAAGGCCCCGTCCTCGAGGCCGAAGACCTCGCCCTCGAAGAGCGCCGGCGAGACCTCCGCTGCGTTGACCGAGAGGAAAGGAGCCGGCGCGCGCGGCCCGGCACGATGCAGGGTCCGGGCCGCCAGCGCCTTGCCCACCCCAGCCTCGCCCTCGATCAGCACCGGAGCGTCGAGCGGCGCGATCACTTCGAGCTGGCGGAACAGCTCGCGCATGATCGGCGTCTCGCCGACCATGTCGTGGTAGAGGGACCCGACGGGGTCTGAGAGCTGGAGAACGGACACGGTGCGGGCTCGCGGGGCCGGCCCCTGGCAGGCGGCCTCGCTTCAAGCGACAGGGTGCCGCTCGCCACAGCGGGAGAGACAAACGCCGTCCACGAGCCCGTGAGCGCGCGCATATAATGGTCCTACAGAGTTCAAGCGTGGTTGAAGGGTGTGCCGAGCGCCCTTCGTCCGGCGCCTTCCGCGGGCGAGCCATGAGCCAGCCGCCGCCGGGGATCGGAGGAGATACGACCACTGCCAGCAGCCCTGCCACGAGGTCCGAGCTGTGGCTCAGGGCCCTGGCCGAGTCGAGATCCACCGGTCTGTTCGTGCTGCGCGAGCAGGTCCTCCACGCCAACAAGATGCTCGCCACGCTGCTCGACTCGACGGTCGAGGAGGTGCTGGCCCTGGACCCGGCGGCCCTCCTGCCGGGCGAGATCCGGCAGCAGATCGAGCGCCGGGCTACGGCGTCGGGCGACGGCGGGGCCCGCTCGTATCGCCTCCGGCTGCAGGGCCGAGACGGCACCGAGCACTGGGTGGAGATCATCGCCGAGGCCGTGGCTCTCCCCGACGGCCCGGCGATCCTCGGCCTGGTGCGGGGCCGGCTCGCCGACCCGGCCGCGACCGCCGGCGACGACGAGAGCGCGGACTGGTTCCGGGTGCTGGCCGAGACCACCTCGACGGCGATCTTCGTCTACCGCGAGCGCTTCCTGTGGGCCAACCGCGCCTTCCTCGAGCTCACCGGCTTCAGCCTCGACGAGCTCACCGCCATGAACAGCCTCGAGCTGGTGCACCCCGACTTCCGCGAAGGCGTGGCGCGGCGGCGCGACGCGCGGCTGCGCGGCGAGCCGGCGCCGCAGCAGTACGAGATGCTGATCATCACCCGCCGCGGCGAGGAGCGCTGGCTCCACTTCACGGCCGCACGCATCCGCTTCCGCGGCGAGATGGCGGCGCTGGGCACCGCCTTCGACATCACCGACCAGAAGCTCGCCGAGCTTGCCTTGCGCACCAGCGAAGAGCGGCTGCACATGGCGCAGCGCGCGGCCGGCATCGTCACCTGGGACTGGAGCCTCTTGACCGACGAGATGGTGATCACCAGCCCGGCGCCCCCTTCGCTGGGCCTCGCCCCGAACGAGATGCCCCGCACCTCGGCCGAGCTGTTCGACAAATGGGTGCACCCCGAGGACCGGCGCCGCCTCTCCCTGGCGGTGCGCAAGACGCTCAAGGACGGCAGCGACCTGGTCATCGAGCACCGTTTCCAGGCGCCCGGCGGCGAGGTGCGCTGGCTCACCGTGCGCGGGCAGGCGATCCAGGACGAAACCGGCTGGGTGGTGCGCATGGTGGGGGTGTCCGCCGACATCACCGAGCGCAAGCTCGCCGAGCTCGCCATGCGCGAGAGCAGCGACCGCCTGCGCCTGATGGTCGAGCAGATCCCGGCCGTGCTGTGGACCACCGACCAGGAGCTGCGCTTCACCTCGAGCGTCGGCGCCGGCCTGGCGGGCCTCGGCCTCAAGGCCAACGAGGTGGTGGGCATGCGGGTGCTCGACTACCTGGCGTCCGAGGGCCCGGAGTCGACGGCGATCCGCGCTCACCGGCGGGCCCTGGCCGGAGAGTCGGTATCCTACGAGCAGAGCTGGGCGAGCCACATCCACCAGACCCACGTCGAGCCGCTGCGCGACACCGAGGGCGGGATCGTGGGCACCATCGGCATCGCCCTCGACGTCACCGAGCGGCGGCGGGTGGAGGAGGCCCTGCGTCGCGAGCGCGAGCGCGCCGACATCACCCTCGCCTCGATCGACGACGGCGTCATCCGCACCAACGCCGCGGGGGTCGTCGAGTACTTGAACCCGGTGGCCGAGCGGCTGACCGGCATCGCCAGCGAGGAGGCCCGCGGCCGTCCCCTGGAGGAGATCTACCGCGTCTTCGACGAGGAGACCAAGAAGCCGCTCTTGAACCCCGTGGTGCGCTGCCTGCGCGAGAGCCGGCCGGTGATGCTGCCCGGGCGCCGCATCATGACCGGCCGCGACGGCACCGAGGTCTCGATCCGCGACTCGGCGGCGCCCATCCGCGGCGCCGACGGCCAGATCCTGGGCGCCGTGCTCGCCTTCAAGGACGTCACCGTGGTGCGCGACATGGAGCGCGCCATGAGCCACCTGGCGAACCACGACAACCTCACCGGGCTGCTCAACCGCTCCGCCTTCGAGCGCCGCCTGGCGCACGCGCTCGAGGCCACGGCCGCCACCGGCAAGCCCTTCTCCGTGGTGCAGCTCGACCTCGGCCTGATCAAGGTGGTCAACGACACCTGTGGCCACTGGGCGGGTGACGAGATGCTGCGCAACGTCTCGCGGCTGCTCCTCGGCCTGGCGAGCGAGCAGAGCTCCGTCGCCCGCCTCGGCGCCGAGGAGTTCGGCCTGCTCTACGAGAACCTGAGCGTGGTGGAGGCGCGGCAGCGCACCACCGAGCTGCGCGCCGCGCTCGAGGAGTACCGCTTCGTGTGGGAGGACCGGAGCTTCGAGATGCGCGCCTCCTTCGGCCTGGCGCGGGCGGCGCCCGGCGACACCGTCTCCGGCCTGATGATCGCCATCGACATCGCCTGCATGCTGGCCAAGGAGAGCGGGCGCTTCCACATCCACGAGTACCAGGCCGACGACGAGCGGCTGATCGAGCGCTACGGCGAGATGCACTGGATCCACCGCATCTACAAGGCGCTGCAGCAGGAGCGCTTCCGCCTCTACTGCCAGCCGATCCGGCCGCTGGTCAACGACGACGAGGACGGCATGCTGGGCGAGGTGCTGCTGCGCATGGTGGGCGACGACGGCGAGCTGGTGCTGCCGCGCACCTTCGTGCCCGCCGCCGAGCGCTACCGCCTGATGTCGCTCGTCGACCGCTGGGTAGTGCGCCGCAGCTTCGACACCCTGGCGCGCGGCGCCTCGGTCAGCGGGCGCCCCGTGTCGCGGCTGGCGATCAACCTGTCGGGCGAGTCGCTCAACGAGGAGTCCTTCCTGGAGTTCGTGATCGCGCAGCTCGAGGACACCAAGCTCCCGGCGCACCGCGTGCTCTTCGAGATCACCGAGACCGCGGCGATCGCCAACCTGGCCGGCGCCATGCGCTTCATTTCCGAGCTCCAGGACCGCGGCGCGGCGTTCATCCTCGACGACTTCGGCAGCGGCCTCTCCTCCTTCGCCTACCTCAAGAACCTGCCCGTCGACTACCTGAAGATCGCCAGCGAGTTCGTGCGCGGACTGGCCGACAGCCCGATGCACCGCATCCTGGTGCGCTCGATCAACCAGATCGGCCACGAGCTGGGCCTCAAGACCATCGCCGAGGGCGTCGAGACCCCCGAGATGCTCACCGAGCTCGAGGAGATCCAGATCGACTACGTGCAGGGCTACTGGATCGCCCGACCGGAGCCGTTGGAGGGGGCGTAGGGCGGGCTATACTGCTCGGCGTCGAGGAACTGTGGCCCGGCGCGTATACCTGGAAACGACTGTGATCAGCTACCTCACCGCCCGGCCCAGCCGGAGCTTGGTGGCGGCGGCCCACCAGCAGATTACCCACGATTGGTGGGAGCGACGCAGGCACGAGTTTGATCTCTTCGTCTCGGAGCTCGTGTTGCGAGAGGCCGAGGTCGGAGATCCGGAGGCGGCGCAGAAACGCCTTGTTGTTCTGGAAGGGCTGCCTCGGCTCGTGCTGACTGCCGAGGCGATGGCCTTGGCGCGAGAGTTCGTAGAACGGAGGCTGCTGCCGCCAAGAGCAGCCGAGGACGGACTGCATATCGCCGTGGCTACGCTCTACCAGCTCGACTATCTGTTGACCTGGAACTGCGCCCACATCGCCAACCCCGAGATCCAGGCTCGGCTGGCCAAGTTCCTCGCGGTGAAGGGGTTGTTCTTGCCCTTCATCTGTACTCCCGAGGAGCTGCTGGGAGGTGAAGAATGATCGATGATCCCATCGTCGACGACGTGAGGGCCGCACGGGAAGCACACGCGGCCGCGTTCGATTTCGACCTCGAGGACATTTTCCGGGATCTGAAAGAGAGCGAGGCGAAGCGAGATCCAAAACGCTCTCCGCTGGTCGAGCACCTAGAGCCTCGCGGAGCCTCGTCCAGCCTTTCGCTGCAGGGAGCTCGCTTCGCTCGCCGCTGAGCCAGCAGAGTCAACGGAGCGCTGCGAGCGGCCATACTTCTTGGATTGGCGAGCGATCGACTATGAGATCCAGAGTCCAGCAGTCGTGTAGCAGTCTCCTGCTGAGAAGCCCCGAGCCGCTCCCAGGGAAAACGAGCTTGGCCCCGAGGCCGAGTTGGAGATCTCGTTCGAGTGCCATGCTTTCGTGGCCGTCCCCGCCAGGGCTCCCTGCTACACCCTCGAAGAGTTGCTCGCGGGTGTCACCGTCGAGAATCTCCACGGCTAGATCGACAGTGGGCCAGCCGTAGGCGGCGAGGTTGATTAGGTCGCGGTCTCCAAGGCGGCGACAGGCACCTTCCGACGGCAACGCCGACCCGGGCGCTGGGGGACATGGGTGCAGTTCCAGGAAGAGGATGTAAGGTACACGTGCCTGTGGGCCGGCGGCCCACCTTACAGGCGGCCAACGAGGTGGAGACATGTGCGCGCGCTACAAGCTCCGGCCCAAGGAGTTGGACGAGGCCTTCCTCGAGACCGTGACGAGTCAGTTCGGCGAGCGCGAGATCGAGGTTCCCGTCTGCGAGGCGACGGAGGCCCAGGAGGACGAAACCACCTATCTGCTCCGTTCGCCCGCCAACCGCCAGCGGCTGCTCGATGCTCTTCGGAACATCGAGCAGGACCGTGATCTCGTCACCCTTGAGGTTCAGGATCTAAGGTGAAGAGGTCCGCCTTCGGAAAGTCGCCTTCGAAGATTCCGCTAGCTAGCCGGCTGGCGTGGCGCAGATCTGAGAACAGCTTCGAGCAGGGTTCCAGCGCCACAGAGCAGCTCGCTCTAAAGAACTCTGCGAACCTAGAGGCGCTAACTGGCCGATTCCTCGTCAGTCAACTCTGCCTCTGCTTGGCCTTCGAAGTCCGACGTGTCGAACGCCAAACCACTCTCAGCGCCAGAGGTCGCTCGAGCCAATTCTGGAGGTGACTTTTCCACACTGACTCGGCCCACCTCGCTGAGCAGCTGGCCACCAGTCAGTGCCCTCATAGGCTTTTCGCCTCCGTAGACCACGTCCTCATCAGTCGATGACTTGGGGCGTCTATCCAGCAGAAGTACGTAGTCAGCCTCTGATCGTAATGTAAAGAGGATATCCTGGGCGACAGTTCCATCAGCCGTCCGTGAGTCAACCCCGAGACTAAGAAATGTAGTTATCGCCTCCGCTGATGTCATCTGAAGCAGGGTAGACCAGAAGAGCGCCTCTCTTGCAACCGTCGGCAAGGCGAAGGGAGTATTCTCAATCTCACAAATGACGAGCCGCTCGATCGCTACGCCCCTGCGTCGTGTCTCCTGGATCTGTCTCCAGATTTCCCAGACAACCTCATCTCCAGCGATGGTTTCTCCTGGGGAGAACCACCTGATCTTCGCCTGCCTCAGACTCCTCCACCGGGAATAGACCTCTCTGTCCTCGACCAGCGCCCTAAGAAAGCGTTCCTCCGTCGTCCTAAAATTAATAAGGAGCACTGACCGCGGAGCCTCTCTCCGATACTGCTCTCCCCGGAGCCTGAGAATTGTTGGCTGGGTCGCCAGCCTGAGTAGAAGGGAGAGCTGCGGCCAGCCACCGTGCCCAAGCAGTAGCGACGAACTCTTCTCCGCGAGCTCCAAGTCTTCTCCTTCCTCAACTCCCCGATAGTCCGAGGATGACAACCGGACAACTCGCTCTCGGCTCAAGGTGCTCTTTGTTCGTCGGCGCAGCGCACTCCGAATAGCTCCAAGCGAGGGAACAACCGCAATTCCCTCGCCTTCGACCAGCCTCACTTTGTGATGGCCTCCATGAAAATTCTGACTCCTGCACTTCCGGATCTCAAGCCACCGGCTCCGCTCACCTGCGCTGAAGCCAAAGCGAACAATTGTGTCACATACATATTCTAATTCCCCGAAAGCGTCGCTTCCCTCCTCGGAGATAACAATCCCCAGATAGCCGCTGCTCTCGATCGCCTCGATCAGCACCCGCGAGGCCGACCGGAATAGTGTGGGGAATTCCCTCATGTGCGACCTAGCTTCGTCCCTCGAGAGCCGAAGCGCATTAATGCTATCGATCACCAGAGCTCGCCACCGCCACGAACCAAGACTGCCGATTCTCTTGATGGTATCGATCAACGGGTACTCGGCTAGCCCTCCCAAGCTGTACAGTAGAAGGGCGCCCTTTTTCGGGTCGCGGTTCTTAGCTAGCTCCTCCGCTACAGTAAGGTCTCCGGCCAACACCTCGAAGCGCTCTGGCTCGAGCAGTCCAAATGTGACCAAGCGGTCTACAAGGAGATCAGTACGCTCCTCGAAGGAAAAGTACACGGCCAGGCCGCCTCGTGAGGCTATGCCACACAGCTTCTGAAGGGCAAAGACGGTCTTTCCGGATCCCGGAGGACCCTTCAGCACCAGTACCCTGCCGGTGTCCGGGCGAGGAACTAACCCGCCACGGAAGACAAAATTCAGGCCAGATATCTCCGACAGTGAGCCGAATACTCTGTTCAGGAAGTAGCCGTATTCGAGGCGTCTTAGAGCGCTAACACACTGCCGCGCCTCCAGAAAGCGGGCGTAGATCGTGCTGGGTTTCGGCTCATCTAGACTTAACTTAAAGTAGCGCAATCTGAGCACCCGACAGAAGCGCGTGAAGTACAGTAGGCCAATTGCTTTGCGGAGCCTCTCGCCATCATCCGCGCCTACAGCAGGGTAGCAAAGCAGAACGTCCTGAAACTCTCCAACCACATAGGAAATGGTAATGGTTGTCGAGCGAATTCCCTGCGTTTCCTCGAGTCGGGGCCTGCCGGAGCCGTAAAACAGCTCGTTGAACCGCACTGTAATGTCTCGGAGCGCGTACTTGATCTCGTGGCTAAAGTGGCGTAACCCGAAGATCTGTTTGAGCGCTCGCTGGAGGTTGTGCTCTGCGCGGTCAGCCTCGTGTCTCCCCGGATAGGTCTGCATAAGGACGCGGTGACAGAGCGCGATCGGGTTGATCACCTCGTCCCAAAACAGCCCTTCGACCTGAGCTGAGTGCCCCTGCGTGAAGCCGGAAGCGCGACGAGTTGCGAAATGAGTCTCACCGTTCCTCGTCTCAAAGGACGCCCGAAACTCCAGGTTAGCGGGCAGAAGAGTTCTGGGGAGCCGCGTCGCACCCTTTATATGCAGCGTGCCTTGTGGACCTCGCTCCACGGAGGCGGGCTCCAACAGCAAGTCGGTGAGATAGTCGAGGAGACTCTGGTCAAGGGGAGGGAGTCTGCTGGTTGATCGCAGGAGGGGCACGAGGTCTGCCCAGTCCGGCCAAGCGATTCTCTTACCGAGATCCTGCCGAAACGTGAGCAGCAGATTGGTGGTTGAAAAGGGCTGGGCCGGTTGGGCAGTCACTCGGTGTGCACAATAGGCATTGAATGTCTCGCCGAAAGTCAGGACTTGGGAAATGCCTGTGGCCAACTCGCCCGGATCTGCCCAGAGTGTCGCGTACTCGGACCGCTGGTTCTTCATTTGATGGAGCGGATGGCGTCGATAGCTCGTGTTCGAAAGGGTGCAGACCGGCCGAGGATCTGCACGTGTTCAGTGGACTTCTCACTTCTCTTGACGGCGAAGGACGCTACGGCGGAGAGAAGCAGCGTGAAGAGATGGCTCATGAGCCAGGCCAACGCCAGCGCGATAGCGAGAGCTAGAACAACATTCATCACTTTCCACCGAAGATGTCAAGCAGTATCAGCGCAAGCGTCGGGAAGAAGCCAAACTGAAGGCTGCGCCTGAACAGTCTGCGACCTCCCGGCTGGCCAAGCAACTCTTGGAGATTCTCCCAGGTTTCAATGCCATGAGGATAGCGCCGGCCCGTGGAAGTCCTGATCTTGTGGGAGATATAGAGATTGATGGCGTACAGGATTACGGTCAACAGGAGAGCAGCTGCGGTCACTAAGGGGACCCACCTCGCTTCAAGGCACTGCAGCACTGGCCGGCCAGCCTCCAAGGCAAAGACGAAAGAAAGGCCGATTCCATACCCATAAAGATTCAGGTCGCTTCCGATACGGTCTAGCTCTGAGGGAAACTTGCCAACGTACCTGATCGCCACGATAGCTGCAACCCCCAGGAAGAAGGAGAGTACTATCAATGCGATGGCCTGAGAGGCGACGATGATCGATGGTACCATGATCAACTCAACTCACAGTCGTTCCAAGTCTCCCCGCCTTACCACTCGAGTGGGCGGCCTCGCCTAGTTGGTCTGCTCCTGGGCGCAGCGGAGGCTGACTACAATTCAGGATTCCGCGGCGGCCAATTCCGTCGGAA
This sequence comes from Thermoanaerobaculia bacterium, assembly GCA_044869805.1. Classification (GTDB taxonomy): domain Bacteria; phylum Acidobacteriota; class Thermoanaerobaculia; order Multivoradales; family SZUA-115; genus CAWDVR01. The sequence continues at coordinate 72,724 of JBIOXV010000068.1, forward strand.
GGCCGGACGGCTCTGGCTGGGTTCTTTCATTGTCCCGTTCCTGTCCGTCAGCCATTAGGCCCTGGCAGCGGAAGCGCCGAGAACCTGCCGCCCATCCGGAGAGTTGGACGCTTAAACTAACTGCAATGCTGATCAAGTTGCTAGCTTACCTGCGAACTCATTGGAGGTCAAGGGCTCGGCGGACTTGCGCGTAGCCTTCGACGCACCTTGAGGGACGAAATCGCGCCAGGTTTCTGGATAGGGAGCCCTCACTGGATGGGTTCCTCGCGACGGCTTCCTGAACTGGCCCTGCAACGACTGTCCGTCGTGCTGGGCGGCCTGGACTCGCTCCGGGATCCACGCCTGCCAGAGAAGGCTAGGAGTACCCCTCACTACTCCACCGTCACGCTTTTCGCCAAGTTGCGCGGCTGATCCACGTCGGCGCCACGGCGCACGCCAATCGAGTAGGCGAGGAGCTGGAGCGGCACCACGTTGACTACCGGCTGCAGGAGCTCGGAGACCTGGGGCACGCGGATGATCTCGTCGGCGAGCCCGGCGAGCTCCTCGCCGTCGCGGTCGGTGACCGCGATCACCACGCCGTCTCTGGCCTTGACCTCCGAGAGGTTGCTCACCACCTTGTCGAACACCCGGCGGCCGGTTGCGATGCCCACCACCGGCATGTCCTCGTCGATCAGCGCGATGGGTCCGTGCTTCATCTCGCCGGCGGTGTAGCCCTCGGCGTGGATGTAGGAGATCTCCTTGAGCTTGAGCGCTCCTTCGAGGGCGATCGGGTAGTTGAGGCCGCGGCCCAGATAGAGGAAGTTCTCGGCGCGGAAGAAGCGGCGAGACAGCTCCTCGCAGGCCGCCGCCAGGCCCACCGCCTCGTCGACCGCCTGCGGCAGGTGGGCGAGCTCGGCCGCGAGTCCCTGGTCGGGCCGGCCGCTGCGTGCCTGCTTCAGGTACAGCGCCAGCAGGTAGAGCGCCACGAGCTGGGTGGTGAACGCCTTGGTCGAGGCGACGCCGATCTCCGGCCCGGCGTGGGTGTAGATCACGCCTTCGCTGATGCGCGTCGCCTGGCTCCCCGGCACGTTCGAGATGGCGAGCAGGCGCGCCCCGCGGTCGCGCGCCGCCTCCATGGCCGACAGCGTGTCGGCGGTCTCGCCGGATTGCGAGATGCCCACCGCCAGCACCCTGGAGTCGACGATCGGGTCGCGGTAGCGGTACTCGGAGCCGAAGTCCACCTCCACCGGCAGGCGGGTGAGCTCCTCGATCAGGAACTTGCCGACCAGCGCGGCGTGGAGCGAGGTGCCGCAGGCCAGCAGGTGGATGCGGTCCACGGCGGCCAGGTCCGCGGCGGAAAGGGGCACGGTCTCGAAGGCGACCTCGCCGGTCGCGAAGTCCACGCGCCCGGCGAAGGTGTCCTGGATAGCCTGCGGCTGCTCGTGGATCTCCTTGGCCATGAAGTGCTTGTAGCCGCCCTTCTCGGCCTGGATGGGGTCCCAGTTGAGCCGGGTGACGGCGCGCTCGACGGGCTTGCCGGCGGCGTCCCAGATCTCGACCGCGCCCGGCGTCAGGCGCGCGAGGTCGCCGTTCTCGAGGAAGATCACGTCCTTTGTGTAGGCGAGGATGGCCGAGGGGTCCGAGGCCAGGAACTGCTCTTCGTGCCCCACGCCGATCACCAGCGGCGGGCCGCGGCGGGTGACCACGATGCCCTCGTCGGCGGTCGAGATCACGGCGATGGCGTACATTCCCTCGAACTCGCGGCGGGCGCGGTCCACGGCGGCGCGCAGGTCGCCTTCGAGGTAGGAGGAGACGAGGTTGGCCACCACCTCGGTGTCGGTGTCCGAGGCGAAGGCGTAGCCCTGCTCGATCAGACGGCGCTTGAGGGGCAGGAAGTTCTCGATGATGCCGTTGTGGATCACCGCCAGGCGCCGCCGGGCGTCGACCACGGGGTGGGCGTTCTTCTCGGAGGGTGGCCCGTGGGTGGCCCAGCGCGTGTGGCCGAGACCGAAGCGGCCGGCGAGCGGCTGGCGGGCGAGCTTCTCCACCAGGCGATCGAGCTTGCCTTCGGCCTTCAGAGTCGCGAGGTGGCCGTTGTCGCGCACCACCACGCCGGCCGAGTCATAGCCACGGTACTCGAGGCGCCGCAAGCCGTCGATCAACAGTGGCACGACCTCGCGCTCGCCCACGTAGCCCACGATTCCGCACATGTCCGTGAACCTCTCGTTGTCTGTCTCGGGTAGGGGCGGGCCTCGTGCCCGCCCGGTCGGGGTTGGCGGACAGACCGGGCAGCCACGAGGGCTGTCCCTACACCCGGCGCGGGCCAGAACCTACCACTTCTGGGCCAGCGCCAGCACCGCGGCCGCGAGCTTGGCGGGGTCGTGGCGGATCAGCTCGCCCTCCGCCAGCAGATCGGCCTCCACCACCGCCACCCCCCGCGCCTCGATCGCCGCGCGGTCGACCGCCACCGGCCGCGCGCCGGACGCGGCGTAGGCGGCCAAGCGGTCCGCGGGCAGGGGCGCGCTCGACGCCAGCACGGCGTCGACCAGCCCGGCGCCGGCGTGCTCCTCGATCGCCAGCAAGTGGTCGAGGCCGGACATGCCGTCGGTCTCCCCAGGCTGGGTCATCAGGTTGAGCACCAGCACCGCTCGTGCCCGCGCCCGGGCGAGGGCGTCGCGGATGCCGGGGATCAGCAGGTTGGGCAGGATCGAGGTGTACAGCGAGCCCGGCCCGAGCACCACCAGGTCGGCCGCCTCCAGCGCCTCGGCCGCGGCCGGGAACGCCGCTGGCGCCGCCGGCTCGAGCGCCAGCGCCGCCAGCCGCTCGCCAGCCCTGCCGATCGCCGACTCGCCCTCGTAGCGCCGGCCGGAGGCGCCGCGCGCCGAGAGACGCACGTCGGTGAGCGTGGCGGGAAGGATCTTCCCCCGCACCGAGAGCACCGACTCCGCGGTCAGCACCGCCTGGTAGAAGTCGCCGGTGATGCCGGCGAGGGCGGTCAGGAAGAGGTTGCCAAAGGAGTGGCCGGAGAGGTCGCCGCCGTTGGCGAAGCGGTACTGGAAGAGCCGCGTCAGCAGGTCCTCGTCGTCCGCCAGCGCCGCGATGCAATTCCGGATGTCGCCCGGCGGCGGCACCCCGAAGTCGCGACGCAGGCGGCCGGAGGAGCCGCCATCGTCGGTCACCGTCACCACCGCCCGCAGCCGCTCGGCCGGCACCCGGCCTTTGAGGCCGCGCAGGAGCACGGCGAGGCCGGTGCCGCCGCCGATCGCAGTGAGGGCGGGGACCGGGCTGCTATTCGAGGCCGAACAGATGGGCGTGGTCCTGGCGCTTGCGCAGCTCGGCGAAGTCGGGGTCGTGGAAGGCATGCACGCGGTTGACCGGGTTGGCCTCGATGGCCTTGGCCAGCGCCTTGACGGCGTCGGCCTGGCGGTCGGAGAGAGCGTGGATGGAGGCCGCCAGGTAGAGGAAGCGCTCGTCCTTGCCGCCCTTCTCGCGGCAGATCTCGAGCGCCCCGGCGAGGTCCCCCTGGTTCTTGAGGAACACCGCATGCACGTAGGGATCGGCCTCGGAGGGCGCTGCCTCCGTGGCACGCGTCTGGGCCACGCGCAGAAACTGCCGCGCCCGGCCCGCGAGCTCCGGCACGTCGCTCTTCTCGACCACGGCACCGAGGCGCTTCTCGGCCTCCGCCCACTTGCCCTTGTAGAGTGCCTTGACGCCGGCCTCGAAGTCCTCCATCAGCGGATCGGGGCCGCGGCCGGCACCGCCCGCCTCGTCCTTGGCGACGACCTTGAGCTCGGCGAGCTTGGCGCGCACCGTGTCCGGGTCGGTGGCGAAGCGTTTCGCCAGCTCGGCGATCTTCTTGGTGGGCGCGAAGCGCTTCAGGTAGGTGACGTCCGCAGCGGACCAGCGTTTCTTCGTGGGCATGGTTTCAGTTCACCGCTTCTTGAGGTCGATGAGGATCTGTTTGGCGACCGACTTGAGCGTGTCGAAGACGCCCACGCCGGTGGTGGCGACGGCCTCGAAGGTGGGCTCGCGCTTGAAGTTCAGCACCCGGTACATCTCCTCGGAGGGCACCACCTCGGGCAGGTCCCGCTTGTTGAACTGCAGGGCGTAGGGGATGGTGGCGAGCTCCAGGCCGTGCTCCTTCAAGTTGAGCGCCAGGTTGCGGATCGACTCGATGTTGGCCTCCATCCGCACCTCCTGGCTGTCGGCGACGAAGACCACGCCGTCCACTCCCTTCAAGATCAGCTTGCGCGAGGCGTCGTAGAACACCTGGCCCGGGACGGTGTAGAGGTGGAAGCGGGTGGTGAAGCCGCGGATGGTGCCGAGATCGAGCGGCAGGAAGTCGAAGAACAGGGTGCGGTCGGCCTCGGTGGCGAGCGAGATCATCTTGCCGCGCGCCTCGGGCGCGGTCTTGCCGTAGATGTACTGCAGGTTGGTCGTCTTCCCACACAGGCCGGGGCCGTAGTAGACGATCTTGCAGTTGATCTCCTTGGCGGCGTAGTTGATGAAGGTCATACGGGTGCGTCGCGCTTATGCGTTCCTCTGCCGGCGCCGGCGCACGCCGAGACTGCCTCGCCTCTCTCGAGCTTGCCGCGCGGTCGGCAGCCCCATGCACACGACCTCGTTCACGGCCTACTCGCTGAACAGGGCGTCGATGTCCTCGTCCGTGATTTCCGCGAACGGGCTGACGGGGCCGGCTCCCGTGCCAACGGCTTCGCTGCGGCCGGCCATCGTCTCGAAGATCTTCTCCAGCTCCCCGCTCGCCCGCCGCACCCTCAGACGGACCAGGCCGAGCGAAGAACGGTCGTCGAAGATCACGCAGAGGATGGACCGCTTGGCGACGATCGAGATGTGGATGTGGTCCTGCTGGCCCTCGTGGAAGAGGACTGAAAACTCCCGCTCGCCGATCAGCTTGGCCAGGCCGTCGGTGGCGGCCACGTTGCCGGCGGTCAGCGAGGCGAGCGAGGTGGTGTCGAACTGCTCGATCTCGCCGGCGGCGGCGATCTGCTGCCCGTTCTTGTCGATCAGGAACACGGCGCGGCTGTTGGAGTCCAGCCGCAGCCGCCGCAAGGCGTCCTCGAGGAGCTTGAACTCCTCTTCGAACAGCACGAAGTCGACGACTGACACCCTTGGTCCTTTCCGCGCCGGGTGAGGCTCCGGGAGCTGCCAAATCCTTCGAAGGCGGGATTCTACGCCATCCGACGAGGGAGGAGGAAGCGAGCAGGAGGGGGCCAGCGTCGCGAGCGGGTCAGCGGCGAGGCGCGGGAGGACCCGGGAACCGGAGCGTACACGGCAGTACGTGAGGATTCCCGGGAGGGCCCGCAACGCAGCCGATGACCCCGCGCAGCGGGCTGGCTCAGTGGAAGAAGCGCCAGCCCTTGAGGATGTCGTCCTCGGTCAGGATCACCCGCCCCCCCTCCACCCGGTGCGCCACCGGCACCGGAGAGCAGCCCCCGTGGCCGGCGTTGACCTCGGCCAACCGGAAGGCCTTGTCGCACTTGTTGCAGACCAGCCACTCGCCCTCGTGGCGGTAGCCGCGCTTGGTCTTGGCGCACAGCTCGTTGGCGTCGAAGGCGGCGAGCACGGTGCCGCCGGGGTCGCGGCCGACGAAGAACCGCACCTCCTGGTTCGCGCTATTCAAGAAATGAAAGAAGCGGACCTGCGACGGGCCGAGCCCGGAGACGTCGATCGCCACCGTGCCATCCAGCCCCGGCGCCAGGCGTTCGTAGGCCGCGGCCGAGAAGCCGCCGCGCAGGGCGTGGTCGGCGAGCACGATCACCCCGCCGACGGCGAGGACCAGCAGGATCAGGTGGAGCGGGCGGACGCGCACGGGGCGATTGTGGGGCAAGAGGCGAAGCGGCCGCAAGCCTCAGGGCTCGGCGACGGTCGGAACCGATCCCTCCTGCCGCTGCATCCGGTAGTGCAGCCGCAGGAAGGTCCGCCCCCACAGCCGCAGCTCGTGGTCAGTACGCAGCACGGAGCGCTGATCCACGAAGACGTGGATGCGCTCTTTGAACGAGGCCACGTAGCGCGCCCAGCCGTGGCCGGGCGCGGACTCGACGTAGAAGTAGAAGCCGGGATCGCCGAAGCGGCGGCCCCCGGAGTGGATGGTGAGCGCGCCTCCGGCGTGCGACTCGGGCCACAGGACCACCAGGGCGTAGCCGTTCGGCAGGGGAAACGCCACCTTGACGCACGGCCCCTCGAAGCCGGGCACGCGGCAGGCGGAGTAGCTGCCGGCGTAGAGCGTCCGCTGCGTGGCGACGCTGTCCCGCACCCAGGCGGTACAGGCGGTGGCGCCGTCCGGGCGCTTGAGCTTCAGCACCTCGCTGGTGATCCCGAGCCGGGTTTCGAGGGACGAGAGCGGCACGTTGAGCTGCTGCAAGCGGCGGCTGAACAGCGCCGCGAGCAGCCCTCCGAACGGTTTGAAGGCGCCCGACCACTCGGACCACACGTCGAAGCTGTACTCGGAGGTCTGCTCGTAGAAGCCCGCGACGGCGGGAGCCACCTCGGCGCTGCGAAAGCTCGGCCCTTCGAGGTCGGCGAAACGGTCGAGCAGCCCGCGCGGCGGGCCGCCGGTGACCACCTCGAGCCCCTGGCGCTCGGCGAACCGCCGGAAGAAGTCCGTCCCGATCCGCCGCGTGTCGCCGACCGGCGCCTCGAGCCACGGGTGCTCCTCCCAGCTCACCCGCCGCCCGGTGGCCTGCACCCACCGCTGGGTCGTCCAGTCGCTCAGGCGCCCGCGCCTGCCGCCGAGATCGGGGGTCGGGATCTCGCGCACGGCTCTTCCTCCTCGAGCAATGTTCCAAACCGGCACCCTTGACAGAATGTAGGACGTCCTACATCATGCCGGCCTAAAGACTCGAGGAAAGAACCATGGCACATCAGGCCAGCCTGAGAGAGATCAACCAGCAGCTCGCCCGCTACATCAAGAGCGTGGAACAGGGTGACGAAGTGATCATCACGCGGCGCGGCAAGCCCATTGCCCGCTTGGTGCCGATCGCCGCCGAGCGGCGCCTCTCACCCGAGCAGAGCGCGGCGCTGGCGCGGAGCCTCGAGCGTATGCGGCGCGGCTACTGCTTGGGTGGGCAGATGCCGGCTCGAGACGAGCTCCATGAGCGCTGAGCGCATCAGCTTCGACGCCAACGTGCTGTTCTACTCGGTCGACCGCGACGCCGGCGAGAAGCGCGAGCGCGCCATCGAGATCATCCATCGGGCGGCGCTCGATCTCGATTGCGTGCTCACCGCGCAGGCCCTTGCCGAGTTCTTCGTGGCCACGACGCGCAAGGGGAAGATGAGGGCCGACGAAGCGGCGGCTCAGGTCGAAGACTGGAAGACCCTCTTTGGCGCGGCGCCGACCACCGGCCAGAGCCTCAAGCGCGCCATCCAGATCGTCCAGCAGCACTCGATCGGCTTCTGGGGCGCCATGCTCTGGGCCGCCGCCCGCGAGGCGGGAGTCACCCTGCTGCTGAGCGAAGACCTCCAAGACGGCCGCGAGCTGGGCGGGGTGAGGTTCAGGAACCCGTTTGGGGAGGGGTGGAGCTCCGCGGAGGTCGGAGGCTAGTCGAGCGCCGCAGAGCCGCTCCCAGCACCGCATTGAGCAGCACGCCCAGCGTCACCGCGATCACCACGCCGTTGCCGAGCATCAGTCGAGCGAGCGGCGGCAGCGCCTTGAACCATTCCGAGCCCGCCGGCACGGCGAGCGGCAGGGTGAGCGCCGCCGCAAGGGTGATGGCGGTGGTCAGCAGGTAGGTCTCGTCCTTCTCGCCGCTAGCCAACAGTCGCAGGCCGGCGGTGGCGATCATGCCGCACACCACCAGGAAGACCGCGCCCACCACCGGCCGTGGGATCAGCACCAGCAACGCGCCGAGCTTGGGGGAGAGGCCGTAGACGAGCAGCAGCACCGCCGCCACCTGCACCACTCGCCGGCTGGCGACGCGGGTGGTGGCGATGACGCCGGTGTTCTGGCTGTAGGTGGTGAGCGGCAGCGCCCCGAAGAGCGGCCCCACCGCCGAGGCGATGCCTTCGACCGTGATGCCGCGGTTGATGTGCCGCACGCGGTAAGTGATGCCGGACACCGCGCAGGTGCCGGCGTAGTCGCCGATCGCCTCGGCCATCGAGCCCAGGTAGCCGATCCCTACCCCGGCGACCGCGGCGCCCACCAGCTCCCAGCCGAGGCCCGGCCCGCCGAAGGCGAAGAGGCGCGGCAGGCCAAACCACCGGGCCTCGCGCAGGGCGTGGAAGTCGGCGAGGCCGAGCAGGCTGGCGCCCAGGACGCCGCACAGGAAAAGGCTGAGCAGGATCGAGCCGCGGGCCAGCACCCCGATCCGCAAGCGGTGGCCGAGGACGGTGAAGACGAGGATCGCCAGCGCCGTGCTGCCGGCCAGGCCGAGCATCGCCGGGCGCAGGTCGGAGAACAGCCAGCCGCCGGCGACCCGCGCCAGCGAGACGCCGATGGTCAGCACGATGATGCCGCACACGTAGGGCGGCAGGTAGCGCCGCAGCCTGGCCAGCACGCCGCTCATCCCCACCAAGGTCTCGGCCACGCCGGCCACGAACCCCGCCATCCACATCGCGTTGGGGCCGAAGATCGCCCCCGCCGAGGCCATGGCGCCGGTGTCCGTGGCCGAGGGCCCGAGCACCGAGGGCAGGCGATTGCCCCAGGTGGCGTTGGCGAAGGTCGCCAAGCCCATGAGCACCAAGCAGGCCGAGATCATGTACGCCGCCTGCGCTGCGGAGTAGCCGACGGCCCCGGCCACCACCAGCGGCAGCACGTAGGGCGAGACGTCCACCAGCGTGTGCTGCCAGGCGTAGAGCAGGGTCTCGAGTGGCGGCGGCACGTCCTCGACCCGCACCGCGGGCTCCGCGACCTCAAGCTCCTCCTGCCAGACGCGAGCGCCGTCCCTTGAGTCCATAGCTCCTTTAGAGCTCTACTCGATTTCGAAGAGCGCGTCCCCGCCCTCCACCGCCTGGCCCGCCGCGACGTGGATCCGGAGCAGGGTGCCGGGGTGGTCGGCGCGGATCTCGTTCTCCATCTTCATCGCCTCGAGCACCACCACGCCCTGCCCGGCCACCACCGCCTCGCCTTCCACCGCCAGCACCGCCACTACCCGGCCGGGCATGTAGGCCTTGACCGTGCGGCGTCCCTCGGAGTGCGAGCCGCCGCGGGCGGCGCGAGCGAGATGGGTCAGGGGATCGGCGAGCTCGACGAGCTGCGAGCCGCCGCGGCTCGCCACGCGGTAGCGGCCGTCGGGCTCACGGTGCACGGAAACCTCGTACTGGGCGCCTTCGAGGACCAGGCTCCAGCGCCCGTTGCCGACCGCCGCGGCGTCGACGGCGTAGGCACACTCGCCGACCTCGACTTCGAAGCGATCGCCGCGGCGGCGGATGCTGACCCGCTGCTCGCGCTCGCCGACGCGTGCGATCAGCTCCATGGGGCGATCAGCTCCATGGCCCTAGCTCCATCCACCGCGCAGCGACTCACGCCGGCCCGCCTCGCGCCAGGCGGTGCGGTGGCCGCCCATCGCCTCTCTCACGCCCGCCGCCCGGCGCGCCGCCTCCTCGTGGTGGGCGACGGCGGCGGCGATTGCCGCCAGGTCGGCGAACGGCGCCTCGGCCGGCGGCTGGAGCTCGCCGGCGGCGAGCTTCCGGTCCAGCATGCCGATGTCGAGGTTGCCGGCCAGGAAGTCCGGGTGCTCGAGCAACGCGAGGTAGAGCGGCGCCGTGGTACGGATGCCCTCGACGCGGAGCTCGAGGAGCGCACGCTTGAGCCGTGCCAGGGCCTCGCCGCGGTCCGCTCCCCAGGCGATGAGCTTGGCGAGCATGGGGTCGTAGTGGATCGAGACCTCGGCGCCCTCGTACACGCCACAGTCGTTTCGCACTCCGGGGCCCTCGGGCAGGCGCAGCAGCTCGATCCGCCCCGGCGAGGGCGCGAAGCGCTGGTAGGGGTCCTCGGCGTAGAGCCGGACCTCGATCGCGTGGCCGCGCGGTGACAGGCTCTCGAGCGCGACGGGCAGCGGCTCGCCCTCGGCGATCCTGATCTGCGCCACCACCAAGTCGAGGCCGGTCACCAGCTCGGTCACCGGGTGCTCCACCTGCAGGCGGGTGTTCATCTCCAGGAAGTAGAACTCGCCGTTCGCGGCGAGCAGGAACTCGCAGGTACCGGCGTTGGCGTAGCCCACCGCCGAGGCGGCGGCCACGGCGGCGTCGCCCATGGCGCGGCGCAGCTCGGGCCCCACCGCCGGCGAGGGCGACTCCTCCACCACCTTCTGGTGCCGGCGCTGTAGCGAGCACTCGCGCTCGCCGAGCGAGACCACCTTGCCGTACTCGTCGCCCAGCACCTGGATCTCGACGTGGCGCGGCCGGTCGATGAGCTTCTCCAAGTACACCGCGTCGTCGCCGAAGGAGGCCAGCGCCTCGGAGCGTGCGGCGCGGAAGGCGCCCGCCAGCTCGCCATCGCCGGCCACGGCACGCATGCCCTTTCCGCCGCCGCCCGCCGCCGCCTTGAGCATCACCGGGTAGCCGATCGCGGCCGCCGCGGTGTGCGCGGACTCGAGGTCGGCGAGCGGGTCGCGGCCGCCGGGTACCACCGGCACGCCGGCGTCGATCATCCGGCGCCGGCTCTCGACCTTCGAGCCCATGGCCTCCATGGCCTCGGGCGAGGGGCCGATGAAGGTCACGCCGGCGTCGCGGCAGAGGCGGGCGAAGTGGGCACGCTCGGAGAGGAAGCCGTAACCGGGGTGGATGGCGTCGGCGCCGATCGCGACCGCGAGCTCCACGATCGCCTCTGCCTCGAGGTAGCTGTCGCGCGACGGCGCCGGGCCGATGCGGTAGGCCTCGTCCGCCAGCAGCACCGGCAGGCCGGCGCGGTCGGGGTCGGAGTAGACGACGGCGGCGCGCTTCCCGAGGTCGTGCAGGGCGCGGATGATGCGCACCGCGATCTCACCGCGGTTGGCGATCAGCACCTTCTCGAGCGGCCGGTGAAACGGCGCTTTCGCGGGCATGCGAGGGCCGGAAGTGTACCCCAGCGGTCGTAGATAGGACGGCCGGCACAGGTCCGGCCGTCTTCGCGTCGATCGTCTTCTGGTCTACGCCTCTGGCACGGTAGGGGCGGCCCTCGTGGCCGCCCTTCCCCGCCGGAGGGCGGGCACGAGGCCCGCCCCTACAGGCCGTCTGGCCAAGGAGGTCAGGGCCCCGTGGTCAACGGCGTCGCAGGGCCACCAGCCCCAGCGCCAGCCAGGCGAGGGTGGAGAGCGGGAGGCTGATGGAGAGCGGCCGCCGGCTGACCTCGACCTCGACGCGATGCCGGCCGGGCGGCACCTCGACGCCCAGCAGGTAGAAGTTGGCGACCACCGGGCGCACGCGCTTGCCGTCGACCTTGGCGCGCCACAGCGGCAGGTAGGCGCGGCGCAGCACCAGGAGGCCACCGCGCTCGGAGCTGGCCTCGGCCGCGAAGCGCTCGCGCTCGTTCGCCAGCACCTGGAGCTTCCCCGGAGGGCCGGTGAGCGCCGCGCCGGTACCGAGCGCCACGGCCTCGACCGCGGGATCGAAAGCGGGCGCCGTGAGCCGCCGGAAGAAGCCGTCCGGGTCCGCGGCGCGGGAGACGGTGCCGAGGAGCTGCGCATCGCCGAGCGCGCCGGGGAGCGAGTAGAGGTAGAGCTCCCGGCCGAAGCTCGGCCAGGTGGCCTCGAGCCGTGCCGCGCCGGCCTGCTCCGGCGAGAGCAGCGCCTCGGGCAGCTCGCGGTTGAGCAGCAGGCGATCGACGCCAGTCGCAGCCAAGAGGCGCAACCGCTCACGGTCCGGCGAGCCCGCCACGGCCGCCTGCGCGACCCGGCTCCAGAACGAGTCCAGGCCCTCGGGCGAAGCGTTGAAGGCGAAGCGCCGTCCCGAGAGGGCCCCGGCCGCAGGGTAAACCTCGTAGAGCGCCCGCCGGGTGAGCCACAGCGAGCGCGGCTCGGGGAAGCGGCCGGCGGCCAGCGTGGACTGCCCGAAGAGCCCGCCCGACCCGCCGTGTACGACCACCGAGCTCGCCGGCACCCGATCGAGCACCGGCGACGGGATCTGGTAGGGCAGCGCGGCGTCGGTCGAGTAGAGCGGCGCCAGCAGCACGAGCTGGGAGGCGGCATGGAGCGCGAGGAGCGCGGCGCCCAGCGCCGCCGCCCGGCCGGCGCCGAGCCGCCGCGGGGCGAGGCCCTCGTCGCGGGCGAAGAGTCGCTCGAAGCCCAGGCCGGCGAGGATCGCCGCTCCTACCGCGATGGGGAGGAAGAACTTCACCGGATAGCGCAGCCCGGGCAGCGCGAAGAGCCAGACTCCGAGCGGGTTGAAGCGGCCGAGGGCGAAGAAGAGGCCCACCGCCGTGGCGGCGAGCGACCACCGCGCCGCGACCGGGCGCCAGCGCAGGCCCACGCCGGTGAGTGCCAGGGCGAGGAGGCCCGGCGAGAGCGAGAAGTAGAACGGCGGCGAGCCGCCGTAGAAGCGGTGGCCCGAGAAGCCCTCGGGGCCGAGCAGATCGGGACGGCCGAAGACCAGCGGCACCAGGATCTCGAGCGCCTGGCGGGGGTCGAAGCTCGCGGCGGTGGCGGCGGTGAGCGAGTAGCCGTAGGCGGCGCGGAACGAGCCGGGCACGATGCGGGCGAGCTCCACGAGCTGGGGCAGCGCGGCGACCGTGCCCAGGGCGAGCGCGGCGGCCAGGGGGGCGAGCTCAGCCCGCCAGACCGAGCGCCCGGTCGAGAGCCAGCTCGAGAGCCGGCTCGGGACCAGCCCGGTGCCGGCGGCCGGCTCCGCAGTCTCGGTCGCCCGCCGGCTCTCCGACCATCCGCGCGCGACGAGCGCCGAGGCGCCGAGCAGCAGCGCCAGCGCCGCGAGCATGGGGTCGCCCGCCAGGAGCAGCAGCGCCCACAGCGCGCCGGCGAGGGCGAGGTGGAGGTTTCGCCGCGCCCCGGCCACCCCGAGGCAGGCCGCCACGAAAGCCGGCGTCAGGGTCACGCAGGCGATCGAATTGTAGAGGTTGAGCTGCGAGAGGTAGTAGCCGGAGAAGGCCCACACCACTCCCGCCGCCCAGGCCGCACGCCGGGACAGGCCCCAGGCGCGGCCCAGCCAGAACATCGCCGGCGCCGCCAGCAGCCAGTGCAGCCAGAAGTGGGCGTTCAGCGCCCACAGCGGCGAGCGCTCCGTCAGCAGCAGGTTGTCCGGATAGAACGGCGCGGCGTTCAAGTTGCCGGCGAGCGGCTGCCCCAGCCCGCGGTAGGGGTCGACGAGCGGCATCCGCCCGCTGGCCAGCGCCTCGCCCTGCGCCTGCTTCATCGGCAGGTGGGTCACGAACACGTCGCGCAGGAAGAGCGTGTCGCTGCCCCGCGCCAGGGGAAAGATCACCCACGCCAGCAGGGCGAAGGGCGGCAGCACGTAGAGCAGGGCGCGGCGGAGGTCCATGGGGCCGGGCGATCATAGAATGACCCGCCGTGCTCCCCCTGCTCTCCTCGCTGCGCCCCACGCAATGGACCAAGAACGCCTTCGTGCTGGCGCCGCTGGTCTTCGCCCGCCGGCTGACCGACCGCCAGTCGATCGTCGCCGCGCTCATCGCCCTGGCGGCCTTCTGCTGCGCCGCGAGCGCCGTCTACCTGGTGAACGACATCCGCGATCGCGAGGCCGATCGCCGCCACCCGTTGAAGCGCCACCGGCCGCTCGCCGCCGGCACCCTCGGCGTGCCGCTCGCCCTCGCCGCCGCCGCGCTGCTCGCCGGCCTGGCGCTCGCCGCAGCGGTGCGCCTCGGCCCGGAGTTCGGTGGCCTGCTCGCCGCCTACCTGGCGCTCAACGGGCTCTACTCCTGGCGCCTCAAGCACCTGGTGATCCTCGACGTGATGGCCATCGCCATGGGCTTCCTGATCCGCGTGCTGGCCGGCGCCGCCGCCATCCCCGTCGAGGTGTCGAGCTGGCTGCTGCTGTGCACCATGTTCCTGGCGCTCTTCCTCGCCTTCTCCAAGCGCCGGCACGAGCTGATTCTGCTGGCCGACGACGCCGCCGACCAGCGGCGGGTGCTGTCGCACTACAGCCCCGCCTTCCTCGACCAGATGATCAACGTAGTGACCGCCTCCTCGGTGATCTCCTATGCGCTCTACTGCGTGGCGCCCGAGACGGTCGAGAAGTTCGGCACCGACAAGCTGATCTACACCCTGCCCATGGTGCTGTTCGGGATCTTCCGCTACCTCTACCTGATCTACCAGCGCTCCGGCGAGCGCAACCCCACCGAGGCCATCCTCACCGACCCGCCGTTCCTGCTCAACGTGCTGCTTTGGGGTGCGGCGGTGGTGTGGATCGTGTACGGGGCCTGAGCGGCGGGCTCGGCACGTTCCTCGCGCCGCCGCGGGCGCCCGCACTCCTGGCCCTCGCGATCAGTCCCAGGGCCCTCACCGGCGCTTGAAGAACTGCACGGCCCGTTCGTGCTTCTCGGCCGCCTCCCGGCTCGCGAACGTGCCGAGGTTCCTCCGCTTCCCGGTCTTCGGATCTTTCTTCCGCGAGTAGAGCCGGTACTCGCCGCTCTTGAGCTTTCGGATCATGGCCGCGCCTCCTGCAGGACCCTCTCTGCGAGCCGCGTGCCTGAGCATGTCCTCGGTCGAGTGTCGAAACAACCTGGATGGGCAAGGTGGTGCTGCCGCCTCTACGCAGCCGTATCCGTCCAGGGCTTGATCCTCCGCAGCTCCTTGCCGAGGGCTTGCTCTGTGACCTCGGTGTCGTGGGCCGCCTGCGCGCGCAGCCAGTAGCCGTTCGAAAGACCGAAAAAGCGGCACAGACGCAGGTCCGTATCGGCCGTGATCGCTCGCCTGCCGGCCACGATCTCCCCGATCCGCTGCGCGGGAACGCCGATCTCCTTGGCCAGACGGTACTGCGAGAGGCCCATCGGTCGAAGGAACTCCTCGAGCAGCAACTCGCCGGGCGTTACGGGCTCGAGTCTTGCCATGGCCTCGTCCTCGTTCAGTGATAGTCCACGATCTCCACGTCTTCGGCTCCGGCTGCCGTCCAGCGGAAACACACGCGGAACTGGTCGTTCACGCGGATGCTGTGCTGCCCGGCGCGGTCGCCCCTGAGCGCTTCGAGCCGATTGCCCGGGGGCACGCGCAGGTCTTCCAACCTGCCGGCGATCTGCAACTGCCTGAGCTTGCGTCGTGCGACGGATTCGATGTTGACGAACCGTCTGACTCGCCTCCCGTGCGCCAGGGCCTCGGTGTCCGCGCCCTTGAACGACACGATCACGGGGCCATAGTAACGCCGCGCGTGATTAACGTCAAGCTGGGTGGTTTGCCACCTCGCTTCGGAGACAGCGACCGGCCCGGCAGGCTCGGCGCGCAGACGAAGCGGCCCGCGCCCCTGGCCTAGGCTCAATCGTCACGGAGCCCTACTCGCTCTTCAACGTCTCCACCGGGTTGACCTTCGCCGCTCTCCTCGCCGGCAAGTAGCAGGCGGCGAGGGCCACGCCGGCGAGGAGCGCCGAGACCGCGGCCAGGGTCGCCGGGTCGCTCGGCGAGACGCCGTAGAGCAGGCTCCCCAGCCCGCGGCCGAGGCCGAGGCTCGCTACGAGGCCCAGGCCGAGGCCGACGCCGACCAGGGTGAGCCCGCGGCGGATCATCAGGCCGAGCACGTCCGCGCCACGGGCTCCCAGCGCCATGCGGATACCGATCTCGCGAGTGCGCTGCGCGGTGGCGTAGGCCATCACGCCGTAGACGCCGACCGCGGCGAGCATCAGCGCCAGACCGGCGAAGGCCATGAGCAGGAAGGCTACGAAGCGGGTCGGCGCGAGCGATTGCGCCACGAGGTCGTTCATGGTCGTGAGGTTGGAGACCGGCTGCCGCGGGTCGGCGGCGGTGACCGTCTCGCGGAGCACCGCGAGCAGCGGCACCGGATCGCCCTTGGCGCGGATTACCACCGTCATCTGGCGCGAAGGCCGCTGCGCGAACGGCACGTACATCTCCGGGTCGGGCGCGCGATCGAGCTGGTTGTCGCGCACGCCGCCCACCACCCCGACGATCGTCCACCATGGCGAGTCGGGGTTCTGCACGCTGCCGATCCTCATCCGGCGGCCGATCGGGTCCTCGCTCGCGAAGTGACGGTCGGCGAAGGCGCGGCTGACGAGCGCCACCTTGGGCGCCGTCGCGTGGTCGCCGGAGTCGAAGCCGCGGCCGGCGAGGACCGGAATGCCGGCGGTCGAGAAATAGGCAGGGGAGGCGACGCGGTAGTCGGCGCCGGGCTCGTCGCCCGGCACCGGCGTCCGGCCCTCGATGCCGAAGGACACGTCGATCTGCGAGCCGGAGAGCGGCAGCACCGAGATCGCGCCCACGTCCTCGACCTGCGGCCGCGCCCGCAGGCGGGTCATCACCTCGTCCACCAGGGTCACCGCCTCGGCGGGCTGCGCGAAACGGGCCTGGGGGAAGGTCAGCGTGCCGGCGGCGAGGCGCTCCGTCTCGAAGCCCGGATCGACCCGCGCCAGCGACCCCAGGGTGCGCAGCAGCAGGCCGGCGCTCGCCAGCAGCGCCAGGCCCAGGGCGAGCTCGGCCACCACCAGGGCGCCGCGCAGGCGGTTGCCGCCGCCCGAGCCGCGCGCGCCCTCGCTCATCACTGCCGCGATGCGCGGCCGGCTGGCGCCGAGCGCCGGCGCCAGGCCGAAGAGCAGGCCGGTCAGGACGGACAGCAGGAAAGTGAAGGCGAGCACGGTGCGGTCGATCGCCAGCTCCTCGATGCGCGGCGAGCCGGCCGGCGCCAGGGAACGCAGGAGGTCGAGGCCCCAGGCGCCGAGCAGCAGGCCCGCGGCGCCGCCGGCCAGGGCGAGGAGGAGGCTCTCGGTGAGGAGCTGGGAGAGCAGCCGGCCGCGATTGGCGCCGAGCGCGGTACGCACCGCGAGCTCGCGGCGGCGTGCCGTGGCTCGCGTCAGGAACAGGTTGGCCACGTTGGCGCAGGCGATGAGCAGCACCAGGGCCACCGCTCCCAGCAGCACCAGGAGAGGCAGCCGCACCGGGCTGACCACGGTGTCGAGGAGCGGCGTCGGGAGGATTTCGACGTCGCGCAGGAAGGTCGGGTGCTCGGTGGCCAGCCTCACGGCGAGGCGGTCGAGATCGGCCTGGGCCGCCGCGCGCGAGACGCCCGGCGCGAGCCGGGCGACGACGCGCAGGTAGGCGTTGCCACGGTCGTCCGGCACCGGGTCGAGATCGATCGGGGCGAAGATCTCGGGATCGCTGAGCAGCGGGGCGCGAAAGCCGGCCGGCAGCACGCCGATCACCGTGTGCGGCAGGCCGTTGAGGCTGATGTCGCGGCCGACGAGCGCCGGGTCGGCGCCGAAGCGGCGAGACCACAGGCCGTGGGAGAGCACCGCCACGCGGTCCTTGCCACGGGTTTCCTCTTCACGCCGGAAGGCGCGGCCGAGGGCCGGCTGCACGCCGAGCACAGTGAAGTAGTCGGAGGCCACCAGCGCACCGCTCAGGCTCTCCGGCTCGCCGGCGCCGGCGAGGTCCGGCGCCCAGTCGCCGAAGGCCGCCATCGCGGAGAACGAGCGGTTCTCCCGGCGCCAGTCCAAGAACACGGCGCCGCAGGTCCACTCCTGGCGCGGGCCGTTCCTGGCCTCCTGGTTTTCCCACAGCAGGTAGAGCTCGTGCGAGCTGGGGAACGGCAGAGGCTCGAGCAGGACCGAGTTGACGACGCTGAAGATGGCGCTGTTGGCGCCGATCCCCAGCGCCAGCGTGGTGATCGCCGCCAGCGTGAAGCCGGGGCTCTTGACGAACGAGCGCAGGGCGAAACGGAGGTCAGAGAGCAGATTGCCCATGAGCGATGGCCTCCTCGAGGCATGCGGGGTAGCTAAACGCAGGCAACCACCGTGCCAGGCCGCGCGAGGGCTCGCGGCTGCCGGCGCCCGCGATTTCAAGACCTCGCCGTCCGGAAGTGGGAACGAGCCGTTCCACGAACGGACCGGCAGGGAAGCGAGCTGGTGGAAAATCGCCGTGAGTGGGCCGCGCGCAAGGAGCGCCCAGTCCATGTGCCCACGGACCCGGGAACCGCAGCGTACACGTTAGTACGTGAGGATTCCCGGGAGGACCCGCGACGCAGCGCCCGGCCCACTCACGGCGATTTCACCCAGCTCGCAGGCGCAAAGCGGGCGTAGGTTAGGATGGCGCCGTGAGCGGCAACACCGACCCCCTTTCCCTCTTCCACCCCCTCGTCGCCGACTGGTTCCGCGAGCGGGTGGGCGTGCCCACCGACCCGCAGGCACGGGCCTGGCCGGAGATCGCTGCCGGCAAGCACGTGCTGGTGACCGCTCCCACCGGCAGCGGCAAGACCCTGACCGCCTTCCTGTGGGCGATCGACCGGCTGCTCACCGGCAAGTGGCAGCCGGGCAAGCTGCGGGTGCTCTACATCTCGCCGCTCAAGGCGCTCAACGTCGACGTCGAGCGCAACCTCTCACAGCCCTTGGCAGAGCTCGCGGCGCGCTTCGAGGCCGGCGGGCTGGAGAGACCTGAGGTGCGCACCGCGGTGCGCAGCGGCGACACCCCCGCCGCCGAGCGCCAGCGCCTGGTGCGCCACCCGCCCGAGATCCTGATCACCACCCCCGAGAGCCTGAACCTGCTCCTGACCTCGAAGGCGGGGCGTACCCTCTTCGATGGCCTGGAGACGGTGATCCTCGACGAGATCCACGCCGTGGCCGGCACCAAGCGCGGCGTGCATTTGATGACTGCCGTCGAGCGGCTGACCCTGCTGGCCGGGGACTTCCAGCGGGTGGCGCTGTCGGCCACCGTCAAGCCGCTCGAGCGGGTGGCCGAGCTGGTGGGCGGCCTCGAGATGGTTCCCGAGGGCGAGGCTGTGCGTTACCGGCCGCGGCCGGTCGAGATCGTGCGCTCGGACGCCGAGAAGCGCTACGAAGTGAAGGTGCGGTTCCCGGCCGGCGCCACCATCGAGCAGGAGGGTGGCTCGTTCTGGGACGCGCTGGTGCCGCAGCTCGTCTCGCGGGTCGGAGCCAACCGCTCGACCCTGCTGTTCACCAACAGCCGGCGCATGACCGAGAAGGTCACCCGCTTCCTGAACGAGGCCGCCGGCTGCGACCTCGCCTACTCGCACCACGGCTCGCTGTCGAAGGAGGTGCGCACGGTGGTCGAGTCGCGCTTGAAGCGCGGCGAGCTGCCGGCGCTGGTGGCCACCAGCTCGCTCGAGCTGGGCATCGACGTCGGCGACCTCGACGAGGTGCTGCTCATCCAGGCGCCGAAGGCGGTCTCCTCGGGCGTGCAGCGCATCGGCCGCGCCGGGCACCGGGTGGGAGAGGTCAGCCGCGGCTCGATCTACCCCACCTTCGGCCGCGACTTCCTGCAGGCGGCGGTGATGGCCAAGGCCGTCCTCGATCAGGACATCGAGGAGGTGCGGCCGGTCGCCAATGCCTTGGACGTGCTGGCGCAGGTGATCCTCTCGATGACCGTGGCCGAGGAGTGGCAGGTCGAGGAGCTGTACGCCTTCCTGCGCTCGACCCACTGCTACCGCAGCCTCTCCCGCCGCGCCTTCGACCTCACGATCGAGATGCTGGCCGGCCGCTACGCCGACGCGCGGGTGCGGGAGCTCAAGCCGCGCCTCGCCTTCGACCGCGTGGACGGCACGCTCTCGGCCCGGCCGGGCGTCGACCGCCTGCTCTACCTCTCGGGCGGCACCATCCCCGACCGCGGCTACTTCACGCTGCGGGTCGAGGACTCGATGGCCCGCCTGGGCGAGCTCGACGAAGAGTTCGTGTGGGAGCGCTCGGTGGGCGATACGTTCACGCTCGGGGCCCAAGGCTGGCGCATCCGCCAGATCACCCACAACGACGTGCTGGTGGCCCCGAGCCGCAGCGCGGCGGCCATGGCCCCGTTCTGGCGCGCCGACGAGCGCGACCGGGACGCCCACCTCTCCGAGCGCGTGGCCCGCTTCCTCGAGCTCGCCGACGTGCGGCTCGAGGAGCCGGCCTTCCGCCTGCTCCTCGCCGAGGAGTACGCCATGGAGCCACCGGCCGCGGCCGAGCTGCTGCGCCTGCTGGCACTGCAGAAGGCGGCGACCGGCGCCCTGCCGCACCGCCACCGCCTGCTGGTCGAGTGGGTGGGCGAGTCGGCGCCCGACGGCCGCAAGCAGGCGATCTTCCACACCTTCTGGGGCGGCAAGGTCAACCGGCCCTTCGCCCTCGCGCTCGCGGCGGCCTGGGAGTCCCGCTACCCCACGGCGCCGATCGACGTCATGCACGACGACGACTGCGTGCTGGCGGTGGCAGCGGGCGACACCTCGGCCGGCGAGCTGCTGTCGCTGGTGTCGCCGTCGGACGTCGAGCTGCTGCTGCGCCGGCGGCTGGAAGCGACCGGCTTCTTCGGCGCCCGCTTCCGTGAGAACGCCGGCCGCGCCCTGCTCCTGCCCAAGGCCGGCTTCCGCCACCGCACGCCGCTGTGGCTCAACCGCCAGCGGGCGAAGAAGCTGCTGGAGGCGGTGTCGCGCTACGGCGACTTCCCGCTGGTGATGGAGACCTGGCGCACCTGCCTGGAGGACGAGTTCGAGCTCACGGCGCTGAAAGCGAGGCTCTCCGAGCTCGCGGCCGGCGAGATCGCCGTGGTCGAGGCCTCGACGGCCGTCGCCTCGCCGTTCGCCGCCGGCCTGGTCTGGAAGCAGACCAACACGGCGATGTACGAGGACGACACTCCACTCGCCAGCCGCGGCTCGGGTCTGAGGCCCGACCTGCTGCGCGAGCTGGTGCTGTCGTCCGGCCTGAAGCCCCGGCTGTCGGGCGGGCTGATCGAGGAATTCGAGCGCAAGGTGCAGCGCCTCCACCCCGGCTATGCGCCGAGGAGCTCGGAAGAGGTGCTGGAGTGGGTGAAGGAGCGCGTGCTGATGGCCGCGGAGGAATGGAGCGCGCTCCTCGCCGCGGTAGAGCGCGACGCGGCGGCCCAGGCCGGTGCGACCGACGAGGTGCTCCGCGGCGAGGAGATCGAAGGGGCGCTCTCGGCCCGGCTGGTGCGCGTGCTCCTGCCCGGCGCCGAGGTCGAGGCGATCTGCGCCATCGAGACGCTGCCGCGCCTGGCGCGGGCGCTCCAGCTCGAGGCCGAGGACCTCGGCGCGCGGCCGATCCGTGCCGGCCAGAGCGAGCTGCCGGCACAGGCCCAGGAGGCGATCGCTCGCCTCGCGGAGCGGCGCGAGCAGCCGGCCGGCGCCACCGAGACGCCGGACACTCTCGAGTCTCTGGAGCGGCTGCTCGCCGAGTGGGCCCGCTTCTTCGGCCCCTTCCCCAACGAGCGCCCGGCGCGGTTCCTCGGCGGCTCCCCTGGAACGGCCATTGGGCGCCGGCTGGAGCAGGCGCTCGAGAACCTGGTCGTGGCCCAGAGCTGGGTGGTGGACACCCTGCGCAAGGGCTCCGCGGCGATGGAGATCTGCGACGCCGAGAACCTGGAGACTCTGCTGCGCTGGGCGCGGGCCGCGGCGCGGCCCTCCTTCGAGGCGCTGCCGCTCGCCGAGCTGCCGCTCTTCCTGGCCGCTCACCAGGGGCTCACCAGCCCGGGCGACTCGCTCGACGACCTCAAGCTGCGCCTCGAGCAGCTCCTCGGCTTCCCGGCGCCGGCCGCGGCCTGGGAGGAGGAGCTGCTGCCGGCGCGGCTGGCGCCGTACTACACCTCCTGGCTCGACACCCTGCTCGCCGAGACCGACCTGCTGTGGCTGGGGGTGGGGCCGCAGCGGCTCACCTTCGCCTTCCCCGGCGACCTAGAGCTGGTGACCAGCGAGGCAGCTTCGCCGCCGGCGAGCGAGGGGTCGGAGCCGCCGGTGGACGAGGACGAGGGGCCGCCAGCCGACACCGCCGCGCCGGCGGCGGGCGACGGCGATCTCGCTTCGCTCTTCCCCGCCGGTGACGGGCGCTTCGACCTCGTGGAGCTGGTGCGCCGCTCCGGGCTGCCGAGCGCCGAGGTGAGCGCCCGACTTTGGCGCCTCGCCTGGCAGGGCCGGGTGACCAACGACTCGTTCGCCGCGGTGCGCAAGGGGCTGCTCAACCGCTTCCAGCCGGTCGAGGAGCCGCAGAGCGCGGGCTCCGCCCGCTCCGGACCCATGCGGCCTGGCGCTATGCGATCGGGCAGGGGGCGTTTCGACCGCTGGCAGGCGAGCCGGCCCTTCGCCGGCGCCTGGTTGCCGCTGCCGAGCCCCGAGGGACCGGCCGACGCCATGGAGAGCGCGGAGCAGGCCAAGGAGCGGGTGCGGCTGCTGCTCGAGCGCTACGGCATCCTGTTCCGCGAGCTCCTGGCCAGGGAGCTCCCCGCCTTCCAGTGGAGCGCCGCGTTCCGGGCCCTGCGCCTGATGGAGCTCTCCGGCGAGGTGCTGGCCGGGTACTTCTTCCAGGGCATCCCGGGGCCGCAGTTCGTCACGCCCGGCGCCTTCCGGCTGCTCCAGCGCGGTCTGCCGGAGGACGCCTCCTTCTGGCTCAACGCCCTGGACCCGGCCTCGCCTTGCGGCCTCGACCTCGAAGGCCTGAAGGCCGGCCTGCCGCGCCGCCACCCCACCACTCACCTCGTCTACCAGGGCAGCCGGCCGGTCGTCGTCTCGAAGCGCCACGGCAAGGAGCTCGCGATCGAGGTCCCGCCCGACCACCCGCGCCTGCCCGAGTACCTGGGCCTCTTCAAAGTGCTACTCACCCGCGACTTTCGGCCGCGCAAGTCGATCGAGATCCAGACCCTCAACGGCGAGCCCGCCGGCAAGAGCCCCTACGTGGCCGTGCTCGCCGACCTCTTCGGCCTCACCCGCGACCCGAGCGGGGTGAGGTTGTGGAAGAGGTACTGAAGCTTCAGCTCGTCTTACTTTCGGCGTAGAATGTAAGGCATCCTGAGGAGCTGCCCATGACGCTCGCAACCGCCAAGCTCACCGAGAAGTACCAGATCACGATCCCGACCGAAGTCCGCCGGCGGCTGGGCTTGAAGGCCGGCGATCTGGTGTACCTCGCCGTCGAAGGTGATCAGGTCGCATTGCGCAGCGTGCCGGAGGGCTGGACCGCCAGCACGCGGGGCCTGGGCGCCGACCTCTGGCGGAAGGAGGGTGAAGGCGCCGCCGCCATCGAGCGCGAGCGGGACTCCTGGGAGCGGTAGCCCTGATGCCTGCACAGACAGCAAGGCCGCTCTACGGGGTCGACTCGATGGTCTTCGTGTACCACTTCGGGGCGAACGAGGAGTTTGGACAGGCGGCCGGTCGTCTGCTGCAGTTCGCCGAGCAGGGACGTTGCCGCCTGGTCACGTCGGTGCTGGCGCTGGCCGAGGTCCTGGTGGTCCCCAAGCGGCACCGTGCCGACGCCCTCACCGCTCGTTATCGAGACCTTTTCCGCAGTTTCCCCAATCTCACGGTCGTTCCCATCGACGAGGAGATCGCCGAGCGGGCCGCGGAGCTGCGGGCGCGCCACGGCCTGCACACCCCCGACGCGCTCCAGGTAGCGACCGCGATGCGCGAGGGCGCCGACGCCTTCGTGACCGAGGACCGGCGCCTCCGGGCCGCGAAGCCTTGCCGGATGATCTCGCTCGCCCAGGCGGCGCGCTGAGGGCCAGGCTCTCGCGCCAGCGACCCTCGGCGGCTGTCGCCGACCTTGCGCCGGGGCGAGTCCGGTTAGAGAATGGCTGGGTTTCATTCCTACCGGGGAGGGTCCTGCCTTGAGCGAACGCCCCTTGACCGAGCGTAGATTCAAGTCCGTCGTCGAGGTCTTTCACAACCGAGTCCGCGTGAGCGGCCCCCAGGAGGCGATGTGGGGCAAGGGGCCCGGCGGTTGGTACGCGCTGACCTGGAAGGAGGCCGGCGACCGCGCCCGCCGCATCG
>JBIOXV010000069.1:0-24330 GCA_044869805.1 Thermoanaerobaculia bacterium
GTGCCTGCCCCGACCAGGGCGGCCACCAGGGCCGCCCCTACAGGACCTTCGCTCGGACCCCCACCGCGGCCGTAGCGGCCGGACCTGTGCCGGCCGTCCTCGCCGCGCCGATCATCTCCTCGTACACCGCCAGGGTCCGCTGCGCCATCACCTCGTCGTTGAAGCCCGCCAGCACGGCCTCGCGTCCGCGCCGGCCGAGCTCCAGCCGGCGCTGGCGATCGTCGAGCAGCGCCGCGAGGCCCGCGGCCAGGGCCTCCACCGATTGCGGCTCCACCAGGATTCCGCCGCCGGTCGCCTCCAGCAGCTCGGGGAACGAGCCGTGTCGCGGCTGCACCATGGGCACGGCGTTGGCCAGCGCCTCGAGCACCGGCAGGCCCTTGGCCTCGCGGTAGACGGTGGGCACGGAGGCGACGTCGAGCGCGCGCAAGAAGCGGATCTTACCGCCGAGGTCCACCTCGCCCTGGTACTCGAAGCGGTCGCCGAGGCCCGCCTCCCCAACCCGTGCCACGAGGCGCTCGAGGAACGGCCGGTCCTTCTCGCCCAGGTAGCCCGCGGCCCTGAGCTGCAGGCGCTCGCGCCCCGGCTCGCGGGCGAGGCGCAGGAAGGCCTCGACCAGCAGGTGGAAGCCCTTCTCCGGGCAGATGCGGGCGAGATAGCCGATCGTCGTGCCGTCGCGGCGCTCGAGGCCGAGGTCACCGTCGCGGTGGCCGTCGAGCCGGATGCCGAGCGGCACTACCCGCATGCGCTCGGGCGGCACGCCCAGGAGCTCACCCATCGCCGCCGCGTAGTAGTGGCTGGGGGCGAGGAAGAGGTCGGCGTCGGCCGCCCGCCGGGCGAGGGCGGCGACCGCCTTTGCCCGATAAGGCTCGCCCAGGTCGTCCAGGAACAAATCCTCGCCCTGCACCGAGACCAGCACCGGCACCTTCACCGCCTGCCGGATGCGCCGCACCATCCCCAGGAACATCGAGTTGGTGATGTGCACCACGTCGGGCCGGTACTCGGCGCCCAGCCACTCGGCGAGCTTGGTCAGCTCCTTGGCTTGGTGGCCGTTCTCGCCCTCGAGCACCGAGAGGGTGAGCTCGGAGAGCTCGCGGGCGCTGGTCGAGGCGCTGAAGCGGGACACCCAGGAGAGCAGCGACGGGCGGTCGAGCAGGCGGTCCAGGAAACGCGGCGTGTGGCGGAACAGGCCGAGCTTCTGTTGCAGATAGACGTTGATGGCGCCGTAGAACACGCGGCCGACCGAGACGTCCTGCTCGTCGGTGCGCAGCGGCGTGTAGGTCGGGATCAGCGCCACCTCGTGGCCCTGGCGCATCAGGGCCGCGGCCACCGTGTTGTCGTGGATGCAGCTCCCGCAGTACATGCCGGCGGCACCGGCGGCAACGTAGGCGATCCTCATGCCCCACCTCCGAAGAACGGCCGCAGGGCCTGCTCGCGCGGCGGCGGGGTGGCGAGCGACACGACGACCATCACCACCACCGCGCCGGCGACCACCGCGGCGACCGGCAGCAGGCCCGTTCCCAAGAGCGAGTAGCTGGGCTCGTTCCAGCCGCGGGCCAGGAAGAAGAGCCACAGCCCCGCCGCCGTCGCCAGCGAGGCGATGGCGCCCTGGCGCGTGGCACGCTTCCAGTAGAGCGCGGCGGCGACCAGCGGGAAGAGGCCGGCAAAGCCGGTGAAGCACCAGATCCCCATCCGGAAGATGCTGCGGTCGACGAGCTCGGAGAGCACCCACGCGGCGAGCACCACCAGGGTGATGAAGACCCTGCCCAGGGCAACCTGCCGGCGCTCTCCCCCTGACCGGCCCAGCCCCAGGGGCCGGGCCACGTCCTGGGTGAACATGTTGCCGAGCGCCAGCACCTGCGAGTCGGTCGAGGCCATCACCGCCACGAAGACCCCCGCGGTCAAGAGCCCGGCCACGGTCTGCGGCGCGTGCAGGCCGATCATCTGCACCACTACCGAGCTCGCCGCGGCCGGCGCCAGCTCGGGAAAGTCGAGGCGCGCGAGCACCCCCACGAGCACGCTCGGCAGCCACACGGCGGCGACGCAGAAGGGGTAGGCCACCACCGCCAGGCGGAAGGTCTCCGCGCGCCGCGCCGTCAACCAGTGCGCGAAGAGGTGCGGGAACATGGCCGCCGAGAGCGGGATCAGCATGTAGGAGGCGAGCTCGGGCACCGGGATCTGGCCGCCCCAGGTCAGGAGCTCGGGGTGCGAGCGGCCCACCTCCGCCATCAGCGCCTCGAAGCCGCCGCCGCGGCGGGCGATCACCCAGAAGGTGGCGCCGCCCAGGGCGAGGAAGATCACGGTCTGGAACACGTTGACCCAGGCCGTGCCGCGCATGCCGCCGGCGAGCACGTAGGTGAGCACCACGGCCGACATCAGCAGGCTCCCCGCCCAGGTCGGCACTGTGCCGCCGCTGGCCTGCGCCAGGGTCAGCCCGGCTCCCTTGACGCCGATCAGCAAGTAGGGCACCAAGAGCGCCACCAGCACCGCGAACAGCAGCAGCCCGAGGGCCGGCGAGTCGAAGCGGGCGCGGAAGTACTGCACCTGGGTCAGGTAGCCATGGCGCTTGCCCAGCCGCCACAGCGGCAGGCCGATGAAGAAGAACACGCAGGGCACGACCAGCGCCGACGACGAGGCCATGAGCGCGAAGACCCCGATCCCGCGTTGGTAGGACTCGCCCGAGGCGCCGAGGATGGAGAATGCCGTCATGTGCGTGCCGACCAAGGACATCAGCAGCACGAACGGCCCCAGGGCGCGCGAGGCCACGAAATAGTCCTCGCCGGTGCCGCGCGCGAAGCGCTGGGAGAGCACGCCGATGCCGATCAGCACCCCGAGGTAGGCGGCGATCAGGGTGAGGACCATCAGTCGTCCCCGCCCTCGCCCGGCTCCCGCGGCCAGGCGTAGCGCACCGCGAGCGCCATCACCAGGCCGCAGGCCACGCAGTAGCCGAGGTGGTAGGCGAGGCTCGCCGGAAGGCCCAGCACCAGGCGGCCGTCCGCCGCCAGCCACAGATCCTGGTGCAGCAGGAAGAGCAGGGCGAGAGCCCCTCCGATCGCCGCGCGCGCCTTGGGCATCGGGATGAGGGGGAAGCGCGGCCGGACTCTGCCCGCGGGCTAGCGGACCCCTGCCTCGGAAGCCGGCTCCAGCATCTCGAGCGGCGGCGAGCCGGGGAGCTGGATGATCTGCTCGATAGCCTCGAAGATCGCCTTCGGCTGGTCGGGGAAGACGTTGCCGATCAGCAGGTCAATCAGCTCGCGGCGGCACTCGGGGAAGCGCTTCATGAAGGTCGAGAAGCGGAAGTCCTTGTCGTAGAAGGCATAGACCAGCTTGCGCAAGGCATCGACGCCATCGAAGAAGGAATCGCCCCAGGCACCGAGGTGGGCGCCCGAGAGGTCTCCCTTGGTGAACCCCTCGCAGATGGCGTCGGCCGCCAGCTCGCCCGACTTGAAAGCAAACAGAACTCCCGTGGAGTAGATCGGGTCGATGAAGTTGAAGGCGTCGCCCACCAGCACCCAGCCGTCGCCGGCGACGCGGCGCGAGCGATAGGAGAAGTCCCGGCGCGCCCTCATCGGCCACATCTGGCGGGCCTCGGCGATGCGCGGCTGGAGCGGCGGGCAGCGGGCCAGCTCTTCCTCGAAGATGCGCTGCGGGTCCCCCCCTCTTCCCTGCACCAGGTGGGAGACGGGGCCCACCACGCCGACGCTGATCACGTTGTCCGGCAGCGGGATGTACCAGAACCACGCTTCCTGGCCGGTGGTGTGGAACACGATGGTGGCGCCCTCGTCGATTCCGGGATCGCGCACCGCGCCTTCGAAGTGCGAGAAGTAGGCGACGTTCTTGAGGTTGGCCTCCACGTGCAGCAGGCCGAAGGTGTTGGCGATCAACGCGCTGTGGCCGGTGGCGTCGACCACCACGCGGGCGGCGATCTCCCCGCCCTCGCCGTCCGCCGTCGCCACGCGCACGCCGTGCGCGCGGTCGCCCTCGAACAGCACCGCCGCCACGTTCAGACCGCGCCGCACCTCCACCCCCTGCTCGGCCGCGTTGTCGAGCAGCATCTGGTCGAACTCGCTGCGCTTCACTTGCCAGGTCTGGGAGCTCTCGTGCGGGTCGTTCTCGTAGAAGTAGAACGGCTGCGAGGCACGGCCCGCCTTGTTGTAGAACTGCACGCTGTACTTCTTCGGAAAGTGGCTCAATTTGAGCTTATCGACCATCCGCAGACGCTGGAGAGTCCAGTAAGTAGCGGGGATCAGCGACTCGCCGATCTTGAACTGCGGCTCGGTGGAGCGCTCGGCGAGCAGCACGCGGTAGCCCCGCTGCGCCACCAGAGTGGCGGCGGTGGAGCCTGCCGGCCCGCCGCCGATGACGATCACGTCGTAGCCTCCGTGGTCGGAGATCATGCGCGGCTCTCCTCGAAGATCGGCTGTAGGGACCTTTTACAGCTTGTAGTCTACTCGCACCGACACCGAACGCGGCTCGCCCGGGATCACCGACCCGGCGCCGAAGGCGCGGGTCTCGTACTCCTCGTCCGCCAGGTTGCGCAGGTTGACGGTCAGGCGCCAGTCGCCCAGGGTGTACCACACCGCGGCGTTGAGCAGCACGTAGTCGTCGATCTCGGCGGCGTTGTCCGGCGCGATGAACTGCGAGGAGAGGTAGCGGGCGCCGCCGCCAACTCCAAGGCCGCTCGCGAAGCGCTTCGACACCCACAGGTTGGCGAGGTGCTTGGGCACGAAGGCGGCGGTGTTGCCGGAACGGTCGAAGACCAGGAAGAAAGGCGGCACCGGGCCGAGCGACACCAGCTCGGCGAAGCTCGTCAGCTCGGAGTCGGTGTAGGCGTAGGCCAGAACCGCGTTGAGGCGGTTGCCGAGCTCCGCCGCCAGCTCCACCTCGGCGCCCCGCGAGCGCTGGTCGCCGCTCTGCTGCGTAAAGCCGTTGGCATCCGGGATGGCCATGTTCTCGCGCTCGATCTGGAACAGCGAGAAGGTGCCGCGCAGGCGCCCGGAGGCAAGCTCCTTGCGCAGCCCGGCCTCGAAGCCGCGGCTCTCTTCCGGCTTGCGCTCGCCGACCACGCGCACCGAGGGCGGGGCGAAGGCGGCGGAGGCGTTGGCGTAGAGCGAGAGGCCCGGCACCGGCGCAAAGACTACCCCCAGGACTGGCGAGGCCTTGCCGTCCGAACGCGAGGTGCGGGTGACGTCGTCCTCGAAGTCGATGGCGTCGTAGCGCACGCCGAGCAGCACCTGCACCTTCTCCGAGAGCGTCATCTGGTCGAGCACGTAGGGCGCCACGATCGTCGTCTCGCTGTCGCCGACCTGCGACTGGCCGGGGATCAGGAACAGCGGCTCGCGGGTCTGGTCCACCGGGTTGAAGAGGTCCACCACATCGAGGTTGGCCACGTCGAGCGTGAACTGGTCGGTGTTGCGGGCCAGCTCTACGCCGGCGACCACGCGGTGCGACACGCCGCCGGTTTCGACGGTCCCCACCACCTCGAGCTGGTTGCCGAGGAAGGCCTGGCGGTCGTCGAGCAGGGTGAGGGCGCGGCCGACCACGAAGCCGCCGAAGCCGTTGGGGAAGGTGCCGAAGAGCAGCGTGCCGTTGGTCTCCCAGTCGAGGCCGCGGTAGTAGGTCTTGTTGCGCAAAGTGAAGCGGTCGGAGAGGCTGGTCTCGAGATCCACCTGGTAGCGGCCGATCTCCTGCGCCGAGCGGTCGAAGGGCGTCTCGTAGGAGTTGTCGCGCGACACGTCCGGGAGCGAGCCGCCCAAGAGCGGCAGGCCGGCGTCGGGCGTGAAGTCGAGGTCCAGCACCTCGGCGTTGAACTGCAGCTTGGTCTTGTCCGACAGCCGCCAGGTCAGCGCGGGGTTGACGCCCCACACCCGCGAGTCCTTGCCCTCGCGGTAGCCTTCGCTGTCGCGGTAGAGCGCCTGCACGCGGAAGTCGACGTCGCCGCCGGCGCTCCCCTGGTTCCAGTCCACCTCGCCGCCGTAGGTGCCGAAGCTGCCGCCCTCGAGGCTCAACACCCCGAAGCTGTCGGGCACCGGCTGCTGGCGCACGATGTTCACCGCGCCGGCCAGCGGGTTGCTGCCGTAGAGGAAGCCGCCGGGGCCCTTGAGCACCTCGACGCGCTCCACGTTGTAGAGCTGGTAAAAGGTGGCCTCGGGCTCGGCCGCGCCGTCGATCGACACCAGGCTGCCGTCCAGCGAGTCGAAGCCCCGCACCACGAAGAAGTCGAAGATGCCGGCGCCGGTCTGCACGTTGAGGCCGGAGATGTTGGCCAGCGCGTCGCCCAGCACGCGGGCGCCCTGCTCCTCGAGCAATGGCTGGCCCGCCAGGCCGACGTTGGCCGGCGTCCAGGCGAGCTCCACCGGCAGCTTGGTGGCGATGGAGCTCGAGGTCGGCGCGTAGGGCAGGCTGTCGACCACGAACAGCTCCTCCGCGATCGCCGCCGCCGCCGGCTCGGCCGCCGCCGCCTCCTGCTCCGCTGGCTGAGCGCTGTCCGTCTGGGCCTGCTGGGCGCTCGCGCCAACCCAAGTCAGAGCCGAGAGCACCAGCCCGAGCGCGATCCTCCATTGTGCCTTCCCTGTCGCCATCACCGTATCTCCTCGCAGTGCAGGGTTATCTCATCGCCCGCCCGGGCGTGGGTCAAGCCTTGAAGTCCAGGACCACCAGCTCCTTCTCGCTGCGCACGTAGAGGCGGCCGTCGGCGAGCGTCGGCATGGTCCAGGTCTTGCCCTGGATCACCCCCACGCGCGCCTTCTCGCGGAAGGCCTCGGGCGTCGCCTCCACCAGTGCCAGCTCGCCCTGGTCGGAGAGCACCACCAGGTGCCCGTCGGCCCACAGCAGCGAGCCCTTGCCGTAGCCGCGCGCCTTCCACCGCTCCTCACCGCTGACCGGGTCGATCGCCTTCAGCGTGGCGTCGTCGAAGCCGTAGAGCACGCCGTCGGCGAGCACCGAGCTGTTGAAGTGGTTTTTCATCACGCGGCTGCGCCACAGCGGCTCCACCGCCACGCCGTCGCCTTGGCTTTTCATGCGCAGCACCTGGGCGCCCTTGTCGTAGCTCGAGGAGATGAACACCTTGTCCGGGGCGACGAACACCGGCGTCGCGGCGTTGACGTCGTAGGAGGTCTGCCATGGGACGCGCCAGTAGACCTTGCCGGTGGCCGGGGCCACGGAGACCAGGGAGCTGCCGGTGAAGAACAGCACCTGGCGCACGCCCTCGAAGGTGAGGGCGATGGGCGTCGAGTAGCCGGGCTTGTCGGTCTCGACGGTCCAGCGCGTCTTGCCGGTGGCCTTCTCGAAGGCCACCAGCGAGCAGTCGCGGCGCCCTCCGACGTCGACCAGCAGCAGCTCTCCCTCGGCCAGCGGCACGGTGGAGATGCCCCACTGCGGCACCCGCGCCTCGAACTCCGACACCAGGTCCTTCTTCCAGCGTACGGCGCCGGTCTCGGCGTCGACGGCGAAGAGCTTGCCCGAGGCGCCGAGCGCGTACACCATGGAGCCGTCCACGGTGGGCGTCGAGCGGGGGCCGGAGCCCATCTCGTCGTAGCGGTCGCGGTCCACGCGCACCCGCCATTGCTCCTTGCCGCTGGCCGCGTCGTAGGCCGCCAGCACCTCGTCACCGCCGGTGCCGAACAGGGTGTAGGCCTTGCCCGCCGCCACCGCGATGCCCGAGTAGCCGCTGCCCAGCGCCGAGCGCCACAGCACCTTGGGCCCGCCCGCGGGCCAGGCCTTGGCGATCTTCTCGCCCGAGCGGCCGTCGCGCCCGGCGCCGCGGTACTGGGGCCAGTCCTCGGCGCGAGCGAGGGTGGCGAGGGCCGCCACTGCGACGAGGCACGCAAGCCTGGCGCGGCGGAAATGGGTCTTCTTCATGAGAATCCTCCGGCGAACGCGGCTCTCATGTATACCGGGAGTTGCGGTACGTGGCGTCATAGAGCTCGGGCAGCAGCGAATCGACCCGCAGCAGGCCGGCCGGCGTCACGGTGAGCGAATCGGCGTCGAGCTCGACCATACCGCGCTCGGCCAGCCGCTCGAAGGCCGGCCCCAGCTCGCGGAAGAGGTCCATCCCGAACTTGTCGCGGAAGTAGCGGCCCGATAGCCGCCCGAGCTTCATCTGCAGAATGGCCTCGCGTGTCATCCGCTCACGCTCGTTCGGGGCGAAAGCGCGGCTCAGGGCCAGCTCGCCGCGCTGCAGGCGCGCCAGGTACTCTCCCCAGCCGTCCACGTTCTGGAACAGCACCCCGTTGACGTGGCCGAAGGAGGCCACGCCGGTGCCCAGCATGTCGCAGCCGTGCCAGTTGGCGTCGCGGTAGACGAAGCTGCTCGCGCTGCCGGCCTTCACCATCGTGTAAGCGCTCGACTGCTCGTACCCCGCCTTGGCCAGCTCCTCGAAGGCAAACTGCAGCCAGGCGCGCTTGGTGTCCCAGTCGGCGAGCGGCTCGGCGAGGCTGCCGTCGAGCACGCCGTGCGCGAAGCGGGTGTTGTAGGGCAGCTCCATCTGGTAGATGGTCACGCTGTCCGGCGCCAGGTCGACGGTCTTCTTGACTGTCTCGCGCCAGGCGCCCCAGCTCTCCCCCACCATGCCGGCGATCAAGTCGATGTTGAGCTGGGCGAAGCCCTGGGCCTCGATCCAGGGCATGCAGCGGTAGATCTCCTTGGAGACGTGGGCGCGGCCGTTGGAGCGCAGGATGTCGTCGTCGAAGTTCTCGATGCCGAGCGACAGCCGCGTCACGCCGATGGAGCGGATCGCCGCGACCTTGGCCTCGGAGAGGGTGCCGGGCTCGCACTCGAAGGTCACTTCCCGGGCCCCGCCCCAAGGGATCGCAGCCCCGAGCCGCTCCACCAGGCCGGTGAGCTGCGCCACCGAGAGGAAGGAGGGTGTGCCGCCGCCCACGTACACGAACTCGAGCGGCCGGCCGGCCACCGCCGGCATCCGTGAGTAGAGCTCGACCTCGGTGGCGAGGGCGTCGAGGTAGCTGCCGATCTCGTCGTGGTTCTTCCCGGTGTAGACGCGGAAGTAGCAGAACTTGCACCGCTTGCGGCAGAACGGAATGTGCAAGTAGAGGCCCAGCGGGGTGCCGGGCCGGGGCGGGGCGTCGAGCGCGGCCAGCGCCTTGCCCACCGCGTCCCGCGTCCAGAACGAGAACGGCGGGTAGTTGGAGACGAAGAGGCTGCCGACCTCGACGTCCTTGGTCTCGAGGCCCGTGGCGGGCTCCGCGTGAATCGTTCCGAGGCTCATGGTTGGGAGGCTCCTGGCGGTTTCGCCCCGTCGCGCGCGGCACCGAAAGCGTACAGCAGGCCGTCCGCCGTGCCGATCACCAGCCGGCCGGAGGCCACCGCCGGCGAGGCCGAGAACGCTGACCCGCTGGCGTAGTGCCAGGCGCTGCGGCCGCTGTCGAGCTCGAGGAGGTAGAGGTCGCCGGAGAGCGTCGCCACGGCGACCCGGTCCCCGGCGACGACCGGCGAGGCGTCGACCCGCGACGGTGTCTCGAAGCTCCACTTCTCCTTGCCCGTCGCCGGGTCGAGAGCGTGGACTAGCTTGTCGCGCCCGCCGACCACCACCAGCTTCGGCGTCACCGCGGCCGAGGAGTAGTACGGGAACTTGCGGCTCTCGTGCTCGTAGCGCCACCCTACCTTGAGCCCGGCCAGGTCGACGGAGAGCACCTCGTTCTCGAAGGTGCCCACGAAGGCGCGGCCGGCGGCGAGCGCCGGGCTGGCCGCGGCATAGCCGCCGAGCGACACCTGGGCCGCCTCCTTGCCGTCCGCGGCGCGGATGGCGCGCAGATAGCCGTCGCAACCCGAGATGTAGACCAGCCCGTCGGCCACCGCCGGCGTGGCGTGCACGTAGGACTGGGTCTCGACCTTCCAGGCCAGGGCGCCGTCCGCCGTCTTGAGGGCATAGAGGAAGCCGTCGTAAGAGCCGAACAGGACCAGCGATGCGCCGCCCGCTTGCACCAGGGTCGGTGAGGAGGTGACGCCGGCGTCGGTCTTGAACGTCCAGCGCGGCTTGCCGGTGGCGGCGTCCAGGGCGTGGAAGGTGCCGGCCTCGTCGCCGAAGTAGACGGTGCCGCCGGCGACCGCGGGCGAGGACTTGATCTCGCCGCCCGCGGTGTACTTGAAGCGCAGCTTGCCGTTCTCGAGGTCGAGGGCGTAGAGGTTGCCGTCGAGCGAGCCCACGTAGACCGTGCCGCCGGCGATCGCCGCCGAGCCCTCGAAGCCGTCGGCGGCCTCGAACGTCCACAGCGGCTCGAGACCGGCCGGCAGCGCCTCGCGGGTGACGCCGGTCAGCGCCGCGTCGCCACGGAACGAGGTCCAGTCGGCGGCGGCGGGGAGCGACAGGGCGAGCGCGGCGAGCAGACCGGCAACGGCAGACAGCCGCGCACCGGTGCTCCGCAGGCGGCTCATGAGCTCACCACGCCGCTTCATACAATCCCAGGAAGTCGGCCCGCGACGCGGGACGCGGGTTGAAGGTGCCGGTCCACTCCTGCGCCGCGCGCTCGGCGAGCTCCGGCAGGCGAAGATGCTCGACGCCGCAGTCGGAAAGGCGCTCGGGGAGGCCGCCCAGCCGCGTGAGCTCGGCGAGCCGCGCCGCCAGCGCCTCGGCGCCCGCCGGCACGAGCTCGCGGTACAGGGGCTCGGCCACCGCCGCGTTCCAGCGCACCACGTGCGGCAGCATCAGGGCGACCGCCACGCCGTGCGTGATCCCGTAGGCCGCGGTCAGCGGGTTGGCGGTGGCGTGCGCGGCACCCAGCATCGAGCCCTCGATGGCGGCGCCGGCGAGGTGCGCCCCGAGCAGCACGTCGGCCCGCGCGCCGACGGCGGCCGCGGGATTGGCGAGCACGGCCGCGAAGCCGCCCTCCAAGAGGGTCCAGGCTTGGCGCGCCAGCAGGCTCGAGATCGGCGTGCGGCGGGTGGTGACGAAGCTCTCGACGGCGTGCGACAGCGCGTCGATGCCGGCCGCCGCCGCCACCTTGCGCGGCGCCGTGGCCAGCAGGTCGGGGTCGAGCAGCACCGCCGAGAAGCGCGCCTTGCGATCGCCGCAGGCCATCTTGCGGCCGTGCGCCATGCCGGGCCCGGCCTCGGCCTGGGTGATCAGGGCATAGGACTGGGCCTCGCTGCCGGTGCCGGCCGTGGTCGGCACGCCGATCGAGGGCAGCATCGGGGCCTTGGCGCGGCCGAAGCCCCAGTAGTCCTCCATGCGGCCGCCGTTGGTGGCGAGGAAGTTGACGGCCTTGGCGGCGTCGAGGGCGCTGCCGCCGCCGATCGCCAGCAGCAGGTCGGCGCCGAGCTCGGCCGCCGCCAGCGCGCCCGCCTCGACCTCGGCCGTGGTCGGGTTCTCGCCCACGCCGTCGAAGATCCGGGCGTCGCAACCGGCGCGGATCAGCTCTTGGACAGCGAGCGCCGGGTAGCCGGCGGCGCGCAGGCCCGGGTCGGTCACCACCAGCACCCGGTTGCCGCCCAGCTCGCGGGTCACCTCGCCCACCTTGGCCAGCGCCCCGGCGCCAAAGGTCACCCGGATGGAGCCGATCTCGGCCGTCCAGCCGGCCGCCGCCGGCGTGGCGACGGCGGGCTCCGGCGCGGCCGCGAGCGCCGCGGTCGGGCTCACGCCACCGCCTCCAGCATCGCCGCCTGGAACGCGCGGCGGTGGTAGAGGTGCTCGAAGAGGTTGCCCTCGTGCGGCTGGTCCCACACCACCCGCGAAGTGGGGATGGCGCCGAGGTTCAAGCGCTCGACGCTGGGCGAGGTGAGCAGCGCGGCGGCGAGCTCCGGGTCCTGGGTGAGCGCGGTGACCACCAGCGAAGGCCGCAGGCGGCCGACGAGCTCCGCCGCCGGCACCTCGACCACAGAGACGAAGGGGAAGAGGAGCTCGGTCTGCGCCAGCGGGTGCTCGGGGTCCTCGCAGTAAACGACCGTCGGCAGCAGGAAGGCGCAGCCGCCGACCTCGGCCACCCGGCCCCCGGGCCGGAAGCGGGCCGTCACGTCCTCGGCGCCGGGCACCTCGAGCTGCGCGTCGAGGTAGGCCGAGATGCGCTCGGCCGCCTGGCGCGAGGGGAAGGCCGCGAGCTGGGCCTCGGGGTCGTCGAGGGCGCGCGCCGGGACCCTCGCCAGGCGCTCGGCCAGGGCCTCGGCGATATCGCGGCCGTGTCTCGCGGTCCACACCCCGGAGGCGTTGATGCAGGAGCGGCCGCCGTTGTCGGCCACCGAGGCGGCCAGCAGCTCGAGGTGGGCGGGCCAGCGGTCGGCCTCGTCCGCGCCGAGCACCACCTTGCTCCAGCCCGGGCCGTGGATCTCGATGCGTGGGTCGCCGCGCCAGGGGTCGACGGTCGAGGCGTCGCCGAACAGCAGCGAGCGCCCGCAGCGCTGCAGCAGCTCGCCCGCGCCGGCGTAGCTCGTGGAGTAGACGCCGAAGGCGGCCGGCGGCGCGCCCGCGGCGATGAACGCCTGCGCCACGCGGTGCGGGGTCCACGGCTCCTGGCGGCCGGGCTTCAGGGCGAGGCCCACCTTGAGCGCGATGGCCGGCAGCCAGATGGCGTGCACGCCGGGCGAGTTGCTGGGCAGGATGGCGCCGAGCGCGTCCGCCTCGCGGCGGTAGGACACGATCTGCCCGCCCACCACGCCGTGGCCGCGGTCCAGCACCTCGAGGTCGAGGCCGCGGGTCAGGCCCCCGAGCACGGTCTCCATCTCGGCCAGCACGTAGCGGATCTTGTCCATGTTGCGGCGCACCAGGGCCTGCGGCAGGCCGGTGGTGCCCGAGAGCTGGCCAACGTAGTCGTCGGCGGACTGGCTGGTCTCGCCGAGCGGAAGGTCGGCGCTCACGAAGAGATCGGCGGCGCGGCGGGCGATGGCGAGCAGCTCGCGGACGGAGAGCGCTTCGAGGGCCCGCCGGCCCTGCCCGGCCGAGAGCAGGTCGCGGGCCACCAGCCCGGGGTTGGCCTGGCTGACCTCGGCCACCGGCTCGCCGGTGGCGAGGTGCGGCAGGACGACCGTCTCGAGGCTTCGGTACGGCTGTCCCCAACGCAGCACGGGGATGTGGACGGGAGCTGCCAGAGGGGCACGTCGGGTTGGGTTACGCGCCATCATCGGCGTCAGCAAGGCTCCAAGGTTGGGTCGTAAGCGACCACTCGGCGAAAGCCAGCAAGAACGGTGCCCGGGAAGTCGCCTGTGCAGGCAGCCGGAAGCGCCTTCTCACAGGGGGGTTTACGCCGTTTCGGGACCAGGGTTTGCCGATTCCGTCCCCTCCATACGACAAACTGACGCGATTCTACTACGGAGGCAGTAGGAACCACCGGCGCGGCGCCTTCCGCTAGACTGCTCCACCTCGGTGAAACTCTCGTCGGTCAAGAGCCCCTGCGGGGTGGTGGGTGGAGCGCTGTGCGGCTCCGCGCTCCTGGCGGCGTGCAGCTATCCGTGGCTCGAGCCCTGGCTGCTCCGGCGGGCCGCGGCGCGATACTCCGTCGACCATCTGATCGGCGGCCGGGGCGAGACCCTGCTGGCGCTGGTGTGGCTGGTCGGCGCGGCGGCGCTCGCCCTGGCCGGTGTCGCGCTCGCCCTCTGGGCCCACGAGCGAGGCCGGGCGTGGCTCGCGGCCCTGCTGGCGGACGATCCTCGATTCGCGAGGGACGCCGCCAGGCCGCAGGGTCTTCGCACGCTGGCGGCGGCGGGCGCCCTGGCTCTCTCCACCGTGGCCTTCGGCTGGACCGCCGGTCGACGCCGCTGGCTGTGGCTCGAGGACGGCCCGGTCGAGGCCTTGCAGGTCGTGCTGCTGTTGGCTTCGGCGGCGGTCCTCGTCCTTGCCGCGCGACAGGCCGTCCGACTCGGCAAGCTGGCCCTGTTCGGCATGGCGGGTCTGGCCTTCTGGGCCTGCGGCGAGGAGCTGAGCTGGGGGCAGCGAATCTTCGGCTGGTCCACGCCCTCCGGCTGGGCCCGGCTCAACGTGCAGCAGGAAACCAATCTCCACAACCTGGTACCGCCGCTGCCGGTCGAGCTCCACAACCTGTTGCCGCTGGCGCCCGCCGTGCTCGTCGGCATGACGATCGCCGTCACCTGGGCCGAGGCGCGGCGTGGCGAGGGAAGGCCGAACCACCTTGCGCGACTCTTGCCACCCGCGAGCCTGCTGCCGCTGGCGGCCGCGGCGCTCGGCGCCCAGGCCCTGCGCCTGGCCCGCCGCGTCCCCTCCGCCGAGCTCGAGGAGGTCGCGCTCTACCTCTTCCTGCTGCTGTGGAGCGTCACCTGCTGGCGGCGAGCGCGGGCCCTCGGCGACGCTCAGTCATCCGGGCCCAGCGCCAGGCCGCGCAGGTAGTGCCAGCGGTAGTCGAGGTCCCAGAGCGTGGTGCCGCGCCAGCGGCCAGGCCAGGCGGCGCGGAGCAGCGCCGCCACGGCGGCCAGGGCTGGCCGCAAGGCGAGTGGCCAGCGGAGCTGCCGGTGCCGGCGTGCCGCGTACCGCGCGGCGGCGCCGGAGAGCATCGCCCGGCCGCGATAGTCGGCCGGGCCCTCGTAGCGGTGATCGTGGAAGGCGCGGGCCGCGGCAAGGTAGCGAAGCGGCCTGCCGCGGCGCTGCTGACGGAATCCCCACAGCGTGTCCTCGAGGCTGGGGATGGTGAGCAGAGGGTCGAAGGGCTGCTCCTCGAACCACCGGCGCGGCACGCCGAGGTGGGCGCCCCAGCAGGCGTCCCAGGGGATCGCTTCCGCCGGCCTCAGCCGCGAGAAGTTGAACTGGTGCCCGGACGGTGCGAGCCAGGCCATGTAGGGCGTGACCTCGCGTTCCGGGTCCCAGTCCACGTGGCCGACGTAGATCGCCTCTCCCATCTCGGCCAGCGCTCGCGCGTGCGCGAGCAGGCAGTCCGGCGCGGGCTGGGCGTCGTCGTTCAGGAACAGCAGGTACGGAGCGCGGGCCGCGGCCGCGCCCAGGTTCTTCGCCGGGCCGGTGCCGTTTCGCGGCTGGCAGACCACCCGGCGCTCGAAGGGCCAGGGCCGCTCGGCCACCGTGCGCGACGCCGGATCCTCGCCGTCCAGCGACACCACGACCTCGAACGGCGGCGTGGCGGGGTCGAGCCGGGCATAGGCGGCGAGCGACCGCTCGAGCTTCTGGGGCCGGCCGAGCGTGGCGACGACGACCGAGATCGCGGGGGTCACGAGGGTGCTCCGGCGTGGGCAACTTGCACTGCGGCCACGCGGCGCGCGGAGCCGGCGACGGGCCGTCTACCGCGAGCATGTCTTTGAGTGGGCGCACTCTAGCAGAGCACCCGCAGGTGCGCGAAGCCGGGAGCGAGGCAGGTGGTCGTGCCGGGCACGGCCATGGGTCAGCCCCGTGTCCTCCACAGCCACACGAGCCCGATCGCGAACGGCGCCAGCAGCCAGAGGCCCGCCCGGCGCGGCGGGACGTCCGGGTGGAGCGCCGCCAGGTTGGGCTGGCCGGGCGTCGGAAGTGCGGCCTCGAAGGACCGCGTGTCCCGCCGCCAGCCGCCGTCCGGCGAGCGCTGCAACGAGTGCAGCTCGGCATTGCCCTCGGCCAGCTCGGTCAGCAGCGGCATGCCCGGGCGCAGCAGCCGGCGAAGCGGACTGCGCGGCGGCAACGGCCCCAGCACCACGGCGTCCACGAGCTCGTTCGGCGTCGCCTGGAAGCCGACGGCGAGCTCCGTGGTGCGCGAGTAGTAGAGCGCCACTGCCGCGCTCTCGCCGCGCAGCGGAAGCTCGACGGCGAGGTCAACCCCTTCGACCCCCGGCCCTGCGATCAGGAACAAGCCGTCGTCCCGGCTGCGGTGGCCGGCGAGGGAGATGGGTTGGGCGTAGGCCTGGCCGGAGGCGCCGTCGAACAGCACCACGGTCAGGCCGTCGAGAGCACGGTCGCCCACGCCGCCGTCGTAGAGCTCGATGAAGGCGGCGCCCCCGCCTTCGCCGTCCACGGCGTCGAGCTCGTTGATCACCACCGGCGGATTCATGGCCTCGCCGCTGTAGGCGACGACGCCGGACCCGGCCGGAAAGTCGCAGCGCATGGCCTGGTTCTCGCTCGTCAGCACGACGTCGTTCTGGAGCCGGAAGGTCGTTCCCGGGCGGGGCGGATAGGAGCCGATGCCGGAGGCGGCATAGACCGCCTCGCTGCTGTGCATCACCAGGGTTTCTCCGGTGGCGGGATCGGTCACTTCGAAGCGCCAGAAGAGGTGACACTCGGCGCGGGCCGGGAAGAACGGCTCGCCGCCGAGCTGCTGCGAGACCATGCGATAGAACGACCGCTGGTCAGGGTCCAGGGTGACAACCGCGTTCCCGAGCTGCCCCATCGTGCCCTGCGCCTCGACCATCAGCCAGTCGCTCTCCTGCACCGACGGCGAGAGAACCCGCAGCTCCCCCATCTCGGAGTAGGAGTCGAGCGCCACCTGGACGGCGAAGGCCGCCGGCACGTCGATCCGCGCCGGAACGCTCAGGCCGGGACCGGAGATCTGGGGCTCGCAGGAGCCGCTCTCGATGCAGCCGTTCCCGGAACAACCGCCTCCCCCGGCGTGGCTCGAGCTCGGCGCAGAAACGATCGCGGCGACCCATCCAACCACCAGCCACGTCAGGCGAGCCTGGAGAACTCTCGAACCGGCCATGGTGCCTCCTTCCCTCGATTAGCAACGGGATCTCACCAATCAAGGTGAAAGGAGGCGCCGCGGCCGGGACAGGGAGGCGGCGCGATCGCCACTGGCCCTTCACTCGACCTTGGGGGCGGTCTCCTCCCTTCCGTCCTGGAACATCACCATGTGGGACACGCGACCGTCGGCGCCGACCACGAACTTCAGGTGAGTCGGCATGCCCTCGTAGAAGAACTCGGTCTCCGACTGCGGCCGGATCGG
This sequence comes from Thermoanaerobaculia bacterium, assembly GCA_044869805.1. Taxonomy (GTDB): domain Bacteria; phylum Acidobacteriota; class Thermoanaerobaculia; order Multivoradales; family SZUA-115; genus CAWDVR01. The sequence continues at coordinate 16,812 of JBIOXV010000069.1, forward strand.
GAGCATGGGCCGGCCCGTGCGCTGCGTGTACAGCAGGTCGCCCACCAGGCTCACCCGGCGCACTGCCTTGTCGTCGATGCGGTAGACGCCTACGTACTTCGCCAGGACGTCGCTGCCGACTGCCGCCACCTGGCGTGGAGGAAGGAAGCTCGGCGGCGGTAGCTCGATGCGCAGCTTCCGCACTGGCTTGCCCTCGAGGAAGGCCAGCATCGCCTTGGCGATGTGGGGCGAGGAGAGGAAGAGGGGATCGCTGTGTCCCGCGCCCTCGATCACCAGGTGGAGGCTGTTGCGGAAACCACGTCGGACCTCCTCCGCGTTGGCGACCGGCGTGCGGCCGTCCAGGGTCCCGCTGATGAACAGCGCCGGTACGTCGGTGACGAGCGGTGCACGAAAGGCGTCTCCCAGGTCCGGGACCTCCCACGCGGTGCAGATCCCCGGGAACGGGAAGTTGATGGCACCGCCGAGCAGGGTGCCCGGCGCTTCCTCGGCGATGCGCCGCAGGCGAGCCGCGGTGGCGCCCGAGGCGCAGTCCATGGCATAGGACATGGCGGAGCCGAGCTGCGCCCGGCTCTCCTGGGCCACCTGCAGGGCGAGGCCGACGAAGTCGCCGGCGGCCATGCGCGCGTAGAGGTCAGGAAGCGGGGCGAAGCTGTCCGGGCCGGTGAGAATGGCCGCGGTCGCCACTTGGAGGTCGAACTTGCCGACCGTGACCGGCAGGCTCTGCCCGGTCTCGGGATGGGTCAGGACGACGGTCACCGGCTGCCGGCCGAGCCGGTCGAGCACGCCGGCCATGAGGCCCAGGAGGTTGGGTACGGCCTTGCCCACCACCGGGTCCCTCTTGACCAGCGCGCCGATCTCCGCGAGCAGGGCCTGCTGCGCGCTCGGCAGCTTCCAGCTCTGATCGGGGCCTTCGGTGCCGGCGAGGATCACCCGGTCGATGTGCGGGCCGTGACGTCTCAGGGTGGCGAACGCCAGGTGGGTGCCGTAGCTGATCGCCCACAGGCTGATCTTTTCCGCTCCCAGGGCGCGGCGCAGAGCGTCGAGGTCGTCGGCGCTCTCGACGCTGTTGTAGGCCGCGAGGTCGATGCCCTTGGCGCGCATAGACGCGGCGCAGGCGCGCGACTGGGCGCGCACCTCGGCCAGCATCGCCTCCGGGCTCCCCGCTGCGTTCAGGGGGAGGTTGCGGGACTGCTCACATTGCATTTCGGGTTGGCTCTGGCCGGTGCCCCGCTGGTCGAAGGCGATGACGTCGGCGACCTCGCGCAGCGCCTGGAAGAGCGGGAAGCGGGAGCCTGTGGCGGCGCCGATCCCCGAGCCGCCCGGACCCCCGGCCAGGTAGACGATCGGAGAACCGGGCTTCCGGCTCGTCGATCTGAATCGAACGAAGGCGAGATCGATCGTGCGGCCGTCCGGCCGGCTCCGACTCTCGGGGACGGTGATCGTCCCCCTTTTGGCCTCCACCTTTCCGTCCTCGGCCTCGAAGACGAATGGCTCGAGCTTCAAATGGAACGGGCCCTCCCCGGTTGCGCCCAGGGACGGGCGCGCCAGCGGGACGAGCATCAGGGACAGGATCAGAACCGAGCGTACGATGCGTCTCATGTCGTGACCTCCTTTAGGTGTGACAACATGTAACAGTTCGTCGCAGACTGAGGCTCCTCGATCGCGGCTCGCGTCGTCATCTCACCGGAGCTCGGCGAGCGCGCCGCGGATCGCGGCCCTGACAACGGGATCGCGCTCCCGCTGGTGGGCAATCTCCAGGTCCGCCTCCGAGGCGGAGCTCCGGATCTCCCCCAAGGCCAGGGCTGCCTCGGCGCGGATGCGCGGCGAAGGGTCGTGCAGCAGCCGTAGCAAGTCAGGCACCGCGGCCGGGATGCGGATGTCGCCGGCGGCCCATGCCGCAGCAGCCCTGACCTCGGCGTCGGGATCGGCCAGCGCGCGCACCAGGGCGTCGAGGCCCTCCTTCGGGATGCCCCGTGGCTGGCGGATCTCGCCCAGTCCCCACGCCGCATGCCGGCGCACGACGGGATCGGAGCTGGCGAGGGCGGAGAGCAGCGGGAGGGCCGAGGCACTGCCGAACGAGGCGAGACCGATCGTGGCCACCTCGCCGGGCGACGGGTGGAGCCAGACCGCCCGGGCCGGCGACCAGTCCGGCCGCAGATCCCGCCAGCCCGGCGGCGTGGCGATCGGTGCCTCGTCACCCAGCAGAGCGAGCAAGTCGGGGATCGCATCCAGTCCCCGGCTGCGAGCGAGCTCGAGGACCGCGGCCGCCCTGGCCTCCGCATTCGCCGAGGCCAGTCCCGCCTCGGAATCGGAACGATTCGCCGCGGGCACGAGCCCCGGCCCGGGGCCTGCGCCCACCTCGACCGCGGCGGAGGCGAGCAGCGCCACGGCCAACGCCGAGCCGGCCCAGGCGCCAGCCCAAGGCCGCCGTGGCTCACGCGAGCGCCGCGCGAGGAGGGCTTCCACCCGCGCCGCGAGGCCGTCCGTGCCCACCATGGGCAGGGTGGGCGGCCGCAGAAGCATGTGCATTTGGGTGAGCCGCCCTGGGCGGACCGAGATCCGCTCCGCCATCTCGACCAGCAGGCGGGCGTAGCCGGACCGGTTGCGCACCGCCGCCGCCCCGAGCTCGTCGCCGATCCGGTCGGCGAGCCGCGAAAGCGTCCGCGGGAGGAGCCAGGCGAGAGGATCGAACCAGTAGAGGCAGCGATTGAGCTCCGCCAGCACCGTCCAGGCGTAGTCGCGCCGCCGCACGTGGCAGAGCTCGTGGCCGACGGCACCGCGCAGGGCCTCCTCCCTCCAGTCTTCCCAGTCTGGCGGCAGGAACACCAACGGCCGGAAGAGGCCGGTCGTGAATGGCACCCGCACGGCCAGCGAGGAGCGGAAGGCGACGGCGCGACCCGGCAGGAGCGCTTGCGCCATGGCCTCGAGGCGAGAGTGGCCGAGCTCGCGGCCGGCACGCCGCAGGCGGCTCGCCGCAGCCAGGCCAAAGAAGAACCGGCCGAGGAGGACCGCGAGCCCTGCTCCGTAGACGGTTCCCCAGTCGACGCTCAACCTGCCGCGCTCCGCCCCGGGAGCCGCCGGCCACGCATCCGAGATCGAGGTCACCAACCCGGTCGGCGACGGCCGCCCCTCCGCCGTTCGGGTGAGGAGCGGTGCCGCGAATCGAGGCGTCGTCACGGCGATCGGCCACCGTGGCCCGAAGGCGATCAGCGGCGGCAGCACGAGCATCCCGGCCAGCAGCACCACCCAGACCGCATGCGCGGCACGCGGCGACCGCCGGCGCAGCACGCGATGGGCGACCACCGCCGCGAGCGCCGGCGGCAAGACTCGCCACGACGCTTCCCACACCAGCGCGGCAAGCTCACTCATTGCTGCCCTCCTCCGCCTCGGCGATCCGCTCCCTGAGGCGATCGAGCTGCTCTCGGGACACCATCCGATGGCTCACCAGGCCGAGGAGGAACTGCTCGACCGAGCCGGCGAAGAAGCTCTGGATGACCCCGCCGACCGTGCGCGCCGCCAGCGACTCGGGCGAGTCCACGCTGCGATAGAGATACCGGCGCCCCTCGATGCGGTGGGTGAGGAAGCCTTTGGCCTCCATGCGCCGCAGCACCGTGCGCACCGTCGAGTCGGTGAGCCGGCGGCCCGGGGCGAGGGCCTTGCGGAGCTCCTCGGCGGCACACTCTCGCCGCTCCCAGAGGATCTTCAGGATCCGGCTCTCCAGCGGGGACAGGCGCTTCTCAGGCGGTCTCGGCTTCGGCATCGGCGGTTTCGTTACAAACTATAACGGACGAGTGCCACGTTTGTTGCACCGGGGATGAGGTTCAGCTCGAGGCGGCCGCCTGTGCCCCAGCTAAACCGGGCCGCGGCGCTCTGCGTCTAAGATGGAGACAATCCTTCGAGGAGGGTGCCATGAAGCGTCGAGTCGCGACCGTCGCCATATCGATTGCCCTGGGGGCGGTCGCCGTTTTCGCCCAGGAGGCGCCCGACCCGGAGGCGGCCCGGCGTGACTTCGAGGCCAGCCTCACCTACCAGGAGGGCGAAGTCGCCTTGAGCGGCGGCCTCGCGACGCTGCACCTCGACTCCAGCTTTCGCTACCTCGATCCGAAGCAGTCCCGGCGCGTGCTGGAGGATGCCTGGGGCAACCCTCCGGGGGCCAAGACGCTGGGCATGCTCTTTCCCGCCGGGGTCAGCCCGGTCGACGAGGACTCGTGGGGTGTGGTCATCAGCTACGAGGAGGATGGGTACGTCGACGACGAGGGCGCCGAGAAGATCGACTTCGACGAGCTGCTCGCCGACATGCAGCAGGCGGCGCGAGACGAGAACGAGGAGCGCGAGAAGCAGGGCTACGAAACGGTGGAGCTAGTCGGCTGGGCCGAGCCTCCCCGCTACGACCAGGCCGCGCACAAGCTCTACTGGGCCAAGGACCTGCGCTTCGCAGGCTCCGCCGCGGACACGCTCAACTACAACATCCGCGTGCTCGGCCGCCGCGGCGTGCTGGTGCTCAACGCCGTCGCGTCGCTCGATCGGCTGCCGCAGGTGAAGGACGGCATGCAGGGCCTGCTGCCCGCCATCGAGTTCAATCCCGGCCACCGCTACGCGGACTTCGTTCCCGGCAAAGACAAGGTCGCCAAGTACGGCATCGGAGCGCTGATCATCGGCTCGCTGGCCGCCAAGACCGGGCTGTTCAAGGCCCTGCTCGCCGGCATCCTGGCCTTCAAGAAGCTGATCCTCGTGGGGCTGGTCGGAGGCGGCGCGGCGCTGCGCGCGCTGTTCAAACGCAAGCAGGCCAACGCCGAGGGGCCGATCACGCCCGGCTGAAGCGGCGGCGCTCCGATCGCAGGTGACGTATCGGGCTGGGCGCGGCCGAGCGGTAGTCCGTAGACTTCGCGTGAAGCCGCTCGCGAAAGTCGGGATCGGGTGTGGTATCGGCCTTCTGGTCGGTGGAGCTTGGGTGATGATCTGGGCCCTCCCGGCGTTGCGCGCACTCACTTTCCATGCCGAAGGAGGAGACCTGAGGGCGGCGGCCTCGGCGCTTGAGGCCTTCAAGAAGGATCGCGGGCGATTTCCCGGCTCCTTGGACGAAGCCGCGGACTACCTTACCCATTGGAAGGACCGCAGCCGCTTCGGCCACCCGCGCCTCTACGTGACGGACGGGCTGCGTTTCTTGCTCGCAAGCCCGGGACGCAACGGCCGCTTCGACCGCCTGGCCGATCTCGAGCTCCCGCCGCTCGAAAGCGAGCTCAAAGCTCGGCGCTGTCGAGACGGCGAGGATGATCAGATCATCACCCACCTGGGCTGGCTGGCGGTGTGTGACCGCTAGCCCGAGACCTCAGTACACCCCCCCACCACCACGCCTTGTCTCAGGCCGCCCGGTCGAGCGGCAGGCCCTCGACGCTGGCGACCGGGCTGCGTTCCTGCCCCAGCCTGATCACGACCCAGCCGAGGAGCAGCAGACAGGAGCCGCCCGCGAGAACGAACGCGCCGATCGCTGCCTGCCCCAGCACCCACAGATCCTGGTGGTGCTCCAGCATCAGCACCACGGTCCGGTTCACGCTCTGGTCGATCCGGTCCAGGCCGAGGAACCAGACCTCTCCGACCACGGCCACCGCGACCGCGATTGCCCCGACCGTCGCCAACAGACGGCCGGCACTCTGCACTGAGTTCGACTTGGCGGACATCACTCATCCTCCCTCTGTCCGTCGCGGACAGTCTCGAAAGGTCGTCTGCCCGGTATAGACACCGTGGCATTGCCTTTGTTGGGAGAATGGACACCCTCCCACCGCCACCGACCCGGCCTCACTCGAGCGTGACGTAGCTCTCCAGGCGCGAGAGTTCTCTGTCGTCGAGGCGGTAGGGCCGGTACTCCTCGAATTCTTGCGCCATCCGCGGCCCGACGCCGGGGACCAGCAAAATCTCTTCGCGGCTGGCCGCGTTGAGGCTGATCGGCACGAACAGCTTCACGTAGAGCTCCGACCGCCTCGCCGGGTCCAGGGTCGCGGCCAGGAAGGCGTCATCGCCCCCTGGAAGGCGCCGAGGATCGCGCGCCGGCCCTGCAGCGTGCTCCTGGCCGCGAGCACCAGGCCGGCGGCGATCAATATCAGCGGCACGAGCTGCCAGAGGCCTTCGTTGTGGCCGATCATCAGCAGCTCGGCGCCGGTGCCGAGGAGGCCAAGCAGCAGGAGGACGAGCAGGGCGAGGCGGAACGCACCGCGGGCGGCGCGCGCGTCGCCGCCGCCGCCCAGCTCAGGCCGCTTCAATAAACGCCCACCACCACGCTCTCCTGCAGCCGGGAGAACAGCCGCAGGTTGGTGACGCCGTCCCAGGGGTAGGGAGCGATCGGCTCGGCGCGCTCGCCCTCGTCGCGCTCCAGGAAGCGCGGCATGAAGAACTCCCGGGTCAGCGTGGTGAGCCGGACCCGTCCCGTTCCTCCGTAGGGCACGACGCGCTCCGCGTGATCGGGGTCCACGACCTCCATCATCGCTCGCGGCGCGGGTGGGTAGTAGATGATGTCCCAGGAGTCGCCGGGCCGGCGCGGCTTGTGGACGGCCAGCCCCATGAGCGTGTTCCCATAGGTGGGCGCGAAATACGCCCCCTCCAGCAGCTCCTCCACCGCGAAGCGATGGAACTGGGGCGTCATCTCGGTGCCCCCGCAGAAGACGCCCGTGACGCCCAGCTTGCGCAGCGAGCCCCGCTCACAGAGGGCTTCCAGGAGCTTGGGGGTGGTGAAGAGGCAGCGGATGGTGTCGTGCGCCTTCAGGAGGGTGAGCGCCTGGTCGATGACGTGCCGCTTGTACCGCTCCATCAGCGCGATCTCGCCCGCCTTGACGAGCTTGATCACCCAGCGCGGGTCGAGGTCGACCATGAAGCAGATGCCCCCGCGGAACTGGCACAGGTGCTCCACGGCGAGCCTGAGCCGCCGCGGGCCGGAGGGGCCCAGGTGCAGCCAGTCCGCGCCCCTGGGGAAAAACGCGTCGGGGAGCGTGTCGCTGAACATCTGGTAGTCGACGCGGAAGTCCTCGACGCTCACGCGCGACTTCGGCACGCCGGTGGACCCGCCGGTCTCGAAGACGTAGAAGGGACGATCGGCCAGGCCTTTGGGCACCCACCGGCGCACCGGCCCTCCGCGCAGCCACTCGTCCTGGAAGAAGCCGAAGCGGTCGAGGTCGTCGTAGGTGTGCACCTCGCGCCGCGGGTCCCACCCGGCGCGCGCGGCCCAGTCCAGCCAGAAGGGCGTGCCCGTCCCGGGGCTGAAGTGCCAGTCGACGACCTCGCGCACCCAGTCGTCCAGGGTCTCGCGGGCCCGCCCTACCTGCTCGCTCGCTGCGCTGGCCACCCTTCGATCCTCACTCCGCCTCGGCGGCGATCCTGTTCATGGGGACCTTCGCTCGACGGCTCCGACGATGGGAACGGCCGGCCGGTTCCGGTGAAAGTATGTCATCGTCGCGTCCCATGCGTCTGGTCCGGGCGCTGTTCATGACCGGCATCGTGGTGGCGTCACTCCTGGCCATGGCTTTCCTGT
>JBIOXV010000070.1:0-44422 GCA_044869805.1 Thermoanaerobaculia bacterium
GGGAACGCCCGCTCCGGGATCCCTCGCTTGGGAGTCCTCCAACACCCCGATGCAGGCGGCGCGGGTAGTCAAGGCCCGGCGCCGCTGACCTCACGATCCATCGGGCGGTGCTGAAAGGAGCCGGCCGATCGAGGCCCACGCTGCGGAGGCCGAAAGCGAGGTCGACGTCCGCGTCCGAGACGATGGCCCGGGCACCCCGAGGTCGATCTCGCGAGCCTCTTCGAGCCCTTCTTCCGCGTCGACCGCTCGCGCTCCCGGAAGACCGGCGGCTACGGCTTAGGGCTCAGCATCTGCAAGCGGGTGGTCGAGGCCCACGGCGACGGCATCACGGCGGAGAACAACACCGGGCGCGGGGCGACGTTCGTGGTGAGGCTGCCGCGGCCGGAGTGAAGGAGGACCCGGAGGGAGCGTTCTAGAGCGCCCGAGTACCGCACGTCAAGGTGGGTATAATCGTCGGGCGCGATGACGCTCGGGATGTCAGGTCGACGACCTTGGCAACGCGAGGGCTTTAGAGTGGCACAATTACGAGCGATAGATCCTCATATGGTCGAGGCATTCTACGACGAGGCGCTTCGGAGCATGGAGGCGACGGTTCACAAGCTATCTCGCCGTGTGCCGGAGCCACAAAAGGTCCCCTTCCACGGCAGCTTCGTCTTTCGCTATGTCGAGAAGTCGCTCCAGCAGGCCCTGGTGCAGAAGCTCGCTCGCTATGTGAGTGGCCTGTACGCGGCCCGACTTCTACTCAAGCACGGGCTCGTGCAGGAACAAGCTGTGCTTCAGCGCGTGCTCGACGAGATCCAGGAGGACATTACGTTCCTGGCCTACTCCGTAATCTTCGATGACTCCACACCCCTGCATAGGGCCTACCTTGAAGCTTTCTATGACGAGGAGTTTGATGCAGCGACCGCTCTTGCCTCTACGCAGAAGCGGCCAATGATTTCTCGACAGAAAATTCGTGCTTATATCGCTCGCCTCGAGAAGGAAGCGACGGATCCCAGCCGTCGAGTGGAAGTGACACGGACACTGAGCAAGGCCTATTCCGGCTATGTCCACGCCGCGTCTCCACACATTATGGACATGTACGGAGGGAATCCGCCCCGCTTTCACCTCAGCGGCATGCTGGGAACTCCGCGGCACACCGAGCACCGGCGCGATCTGTGGAACTACTTTTACCGAGGAATACTTGCGTTTGCCTTCGCTGTCAAGGCGTTCGGAGATGAGGGCATGTTCACCGAGATCGGTGAGTTCGCCTCCAGGTTCGCGCAGGAGGTAGGTAAGGACTATGGCCTTGGTGGCGGCGGGAATGCCTAGGAGTGCAGAACGTGTCGAAGAAGCTCCCTCCCATTCATCCCGGCGAGATCCTCTTGGAAGAGTTCCTGCGCCCCATGGGCATCAGCCAGTATCGCCTCGCCAAGAGCATCAGCGTGCCTCCGCGGCGCATCAACGAGCTAGTCCACGGCAACCGTGGCGTCACGGCGGACACTGCCCTACGGCTTTCTCGCTTCTTCGGCACGAGCGAGCGGTTCTGGTTGAACCTTCAGACGCGATACGACTTGGAGGTCGAGAAGGACCGCCTCGGGGGTCGACTGGACGAGGAAGTCATCGAGCTAGCCCGTGCCTCTTAGGCGGCCTCTCTACTCCAGCCACTGCTCCACGGGATCCTGGGGCGCCGGGGTGAGCTCGCGGTGGGCCATGAGCAGGCGGGCGCAGGTGTTCCAGCGCAGCAGGGAGTCGTCGTTGCCGGGCGGGCGGATGGCGGCGGCGCGCTCGAAGTGCTCCATGGCCTCGCGGAAGCCGGCGTAGGCGATGTGGCCGGCGTGCATGCCTCCACGGCGCCACTGGGCCTTGGCCTGGCGCTCGGAGAGGATGCCGGTGAAGTATGCGCGGCTGTAGTCGTCGTCGAGGCGGGCCAGCACCTCGCGTGCTTGGTCCACGGTGGGGTGCAGGCGCTCCTGGAACTGATCGGTCAGGGCGAGCAGCAGGGTGACCAGCGCCTCCTGGTTGCCGGGCTCCACCTCCAGCACGTCGCGGCAGATGCTCTCGGCCTCCTGCGCTTCGTTGAGCAGGCGGTAGCGGTGCGCCTTCTCGAGCGCGGCGGGCACGGCCTCTCGGGACAGCGATTTGAGCTGGAACATGGGCTGCCTCCGCTCGCGATGGTCTGACGGCGCTCTACACCTAGCCTCTGAACACCTTGAACAGCTTCGCCAGCGGGTCGAAGAACTCGTCGACCACCCGCTCCTTCAAGGGGATGATGGCGTTGTCGGTGATGGTGATCGACTCCGGGCAGACCTTGGTGCAGCACTTGGTGATGTTGCAGTAGCCGATGCCCTGGCCGCCGCGCAGGTCGCCGAGGCGGTTCTCGGTGTCGAGCGGGTGCATCTCGAGCGCCGCGACGTAGACCAGCAGGCGGGGGCCGATGAACTGCTCGTGGAGCTGGTGCTCGCGCAGCACGTGGCAGACATCCTGGCAGAGGAAGCACTCGATGCACTTCCTGAACTCCTGCACGCGGTCCACGTCCTGCTGCGCGACCCGCCAGGTGCCGTCCGGCGCGTCCGGCGGGCGCGGCTTGAACTTCTTCACCTGCTGCTTGGCGCGAAAGTTCCAGGAGACGTCGGTCACCAGGTCCTTCAGGTGCGGGAAGGCGCGCATCGGCTCGATCTTGACCGGCTCCTCGAGCGGCAGATCGGAGAGCCGCGTCATGCACATCAGCCGCGGGTTGCCGTTGACCTCGGCCGAGCAGGAGCCGCACTTGCCCGCCTTGCAGTTCCAGCGCACCGCGAGGTCGTTGGCGGACTCGGCCTGGATCTGGTGTACGGCGTCGAGCACCACCATGCCCTCCGAGACCTCGGTCGAATAGCTCTCGAAGCCGCCGTTGCCGCGCTCGCCGCGGAAGATCTGGAAGCTGGCGCGCGCCATCACTTCATCTCCTCGACGATCGCCTGGTGCTCGGCGGTGAGCGGCGGCACCGGCCGCGCCTCGACCACCATCTCGCCGCCCGGCCCCTTGCGCAGCACGAAGTTGACCTTGCCCAGGGCGCCGTCTTTGTCCGGGAAGTCGTCGCGGAAGTGGGCGCCGCGGCTCTCCTTGCGGGCCAGCCCGGCGCGGGTGATGGCCTCGGAGACGGTGAGCAGATTCGGCAGATCGAGGGCGGTGTGCCAGCCGGGGTTGTACTCGCGGTTGCCGGGGGCCGCCACCCGCGCCGCCCGCTCCTGCAAGCGTCCGAGGCCTTCCAGGGCGCGCTCCATCTCCTCGCCCCGGCGTACGATCCCCACCAGCTCCTGCATCATTCGCTGCAGATCGTGCTGGATGCCGTAGGGCCCCTCGGCCTCGCCGGAGCCGCCAGCGCTCGCCCGCTCGAAGGGTGCCACCAGGCAGGCCGCGGCAGCGTCCACCTGGCGCGCGTCGATCGAGACCTCGCCGTGGCCGCGCGCGAAGTGAGCCGCGTGCTCGCCGGCGCGCTGGCCGAAGACCAGGAGGTCGGACAGCGAATTGCCGCCCAGGCGGTTGGCGCCGTGCAGGCCGGCGCCGCACTCGCCGGCGGCGAAAAGGCCGGGCACGGTGGACATCTGGGTGTCTGCATCCACCCGCACGCCGCCCATCATGTAGTGCGTCGTGGGGCCGACTTCCATGGGCTCCTTGGTGATGTCGATCCCGGCCAGCTCCTTGAACTGGTGGTACATGCTGGGGAGCTTCTTCTTGATGTGCTCCTCGGCGTTGGGCAGCCGCGACTTGATCCAGGAGATGTCGAGGAACACGCCGCCGTGCGGGCTGCCGCGGCCCTCGCGCACCTCGCGCACGATCGAGCGCGCCACGTGGTCGCGGGTCAGCAGCTCGGGCGGCCGGCGCGCGTCCTTGTCGCCCTGGCAGTAGCGCCAGCCCTCCTCCTCGGTGTCCGCCGTCTGGCTCTTGTAGTTGGCCGGGATGTCGTCGAACATGAAGCGCCGGCCCTCGCTGTTGCGCAGCACGCCGCCCTCGCCGCGTACCCCCTCGGTCACCAGGATGCCCTTGACCGAGGGCGGCCACACCATGCCGGTGGGGTGGAACTGCACGAACTCCATGTCGACGAGCTCGGCGCCGGCGTCGTAGGCCAGCGCGTGGCCGTCGCCGGTGTACTCCCAACTGTTGGAGGTGATGGAGAAGGCGCGGCCGATGCCGCCGGTGGCGAGCACCACGGCCTTGGCGGCGAACACGCGGCTGCGGCCCCGCTCGCGGTCGTAGCCGAAGGCGCCGACTACGCGGCCGCCGTCCGAGAGCAGCGCCGTCACCGTGTGTTCCATGTGGAAGTCGAGCCCCGAGTGGATGCCGTGGTCTTGCAGGGTGCGGATCATCTCCAGGCCGGTACGGTCGCCCACGTGCGCCAGGCGGGCGTAGCGGTGGCCGCCGAAGTTGCGCTGCAGGATGCGGCCGTCCGGCGTGCGATCGAAGAGCGCGCCCCAGGCCTCGAGCTCGCGCACGCGGTCCGGCGCCTCCTTGGCGTGCAGCTCGGCCATGCGCGGGTGATTGAGATACTGGCCGCCGCGCAGGGTGTCGGCGAAGTGCACGCGCCAGCCGTCGCGCTCGTCGACGTTGGCGAGCGCCGCCGCGATGCCGCCCTCGGCCATCACGGTGTGCGCCTTGCCGAGCAGCGACTTCGAGGTCACGGCCACCCTGGCGCCGGCCGCCGAGGCCGCGATCGCGGCCCGCAGGCCGGCGCCGCCGGCGCCGATCACCAGCACGTCGTAGTCGGAGCGTGGGTGGTCCACTAGAGAAGTCTCCAGTCCGTCCAGATCCCCATCGCGCAGAGGCGGACGTAGAGGTCGGCGAAGGCCACCGAGAACAGACTTCCCCAGGCCCAGCGCATGTGCGCCCGGTTGAAGCAGCCCACGCAGCGGTAGGCCGTGGCGCGGGCCGGCGAGCCCGAGATGCGGTCGAGCGCGCCGCCCACCAGGTGGCGCAGGGAGTGGCAGCCGAAGGTGTAGCCGGCGAGCAGCACGGTGTTGACGGCGAGCACCAGCGTGCCGATGCCGATGCCGAAGTGGGTGGCGCCGGTCGCCGGGTCGGTGAACCACAGCGCCTTCCACACGTCGTGGCCGAGGAAGACCAGGAACAGCAGCGCCAGGTAGAGGAAGTAGCGGTGGACGTTCTGCAGCACCAGCGGGAACGAGCGCTCGCCGCGGTAGCTCTTGCGCGGCTCGCCTACCGTGCACGAGGGCGGGTCGGCCCAGAACGCCTTGTAATAGGCGCCGCGGTAGTAGTAGCAGGTGAGGCGGAAGCCGCCCGGCGCCCACAGGATGAAGAGCGCCGCCGACCATGGCAGTGCGCCCGGCCACCACGCCGGCTTGCCGCCGAACCAGGCGTGCTGCGGGTCGCCGAACACCTCCGGCGAGTAGAAGGGGGAGAGGTAGGGCCCGAAGCGGTAGTGCTCGCCCTGGAAGGCCGCCCAGGTGGAATAGATGACGAAGGCGGAGAGCCCCAGGAACACCGCCAACGGCTGCACCCACCAGGCATCGCGCCGTGAGGTCTCGCCGAATGTCCGCGTCTTGAGCACTTCGAGCTGAGCCACGACCCTCCCTCCGTCGGCGCGCGCGGCCGGTCGCCCGCTCGCTTGGTCTGGTGAGCTTAACAAGGGTGCTGGCGAAAGGCTGGCGGGTATTGAAGCCGAAGCGGGGGCAGGAGTCAAACCGGCTGCGAAGCCGCGGGCAGGCCCGGCCGCGCCCCGGCGAGAGGGCACGGATCTTGCCCTCCGCCGGATCGAGCTTCGCGGGGAAGCGGGGAATTGCGGGGCCGGGCCGAGCCCGTTCAAGCGCATGGATCGCCGGTCCTGAAAACCGTAGATTGGAGCTCTTCGACGAGGAGGGAACCATGTCCGTCGCCATCGCTTCACCCGGCTCCCGCCGGCGCTCCGACCTCGCCCGCGTGCTGACCGCGGGGACGCTGGTAGGCATCCTCGACGGCGCCTTCGCCGTGGTCCTGTGGGTGGTGATCCGCCAGGTCACCACCATCCCGCGCGTCTTCCAGAGCGTGGCCGCCGGGCTCTTGGGGCGAGACGCCGCCCGTGCCGGGGGGCTACCGACCGCGGCGCTGGGCCTCGCCATCCACTTCACTATCGGCCTCGCCTGGGCGGCGGTCTACTACTTCGCCTATCGACGGCTGCCGGCGCTGCGGCGGTGGACGCGGACCCTGCCCGGTGCGATCGGCGTCGGGCTCGTCTACGGCACGCTGGTCTGGCTGGCGATGGACTTCATCGTGCTGCCCCTGAGCCGCGCCAACCCGGTGCCGATCTCCTCGCCGAACTTCCTGATCCAGCTCCTCGGCCATCCGTTCGTGGTCGGCCTGCCGATCGCGCTGGTGGTGAGGGAGAGGGAGTAGGGGCGCCGGGCCACCGGCACGAAGGTCTCCCTTCAGCTCGCCTGCGACAGAGGCGTGAGTCGGGCGATCTCCTCCGCCTCGCGCGAGCGCAGCGCATGCCACAGGCCCCAGTCCTGCTGCAGGCCGAGCCAGAAGTCGGCGCTCATCCCGGTTACCCTGGCCAGGCGGAGCGCGGTGTCCGGGGTCACGGCTCGCTCTCCGCGGACGATCTCGTTGAGCCGCGGAAAGGAGACACCCAGCCGGATGGCGAATGCGGACTGCGAGATCCCCAGCGGCTTGAGCCACTCCTCGAGGAGCATCTCTCCGGGGTGCGTCGGTGGCAGCTCGGTGGAGCTGCGTGAGCTTCCGGCGCACCACAGGCCAGAGTTGCTCTGGGCAGGCCCCCCTTGCGCGACGGCTGGCGAAACCGTTGAACAGGAACTCGGTGGCGCCATCCGCGAGGACCGTATCGCGGCAGCGATTGTAACGGCTGCCGTGATACCTGGCGGGCGGCGCCAGCTTGCCGTGCCGCTACGCTGATGCTGGTCGCAGCGCCCGCCTCCCGGCCCACACCCCCGAGGCGAGGGGGCCGGCCACGAAGAGCACCAGCATGATGGCGATCGCCGTCGGGCCGGAGATGGTCAGGTGCTCGCCGAACTGGATGTCGCTGCTGCCGCCGGGGGCGAGGATGCCCGCCGCGAGGTTGGCGGCCATCAGCAAGTCGAAGGCTGCCACCCACCACATGGCGCGGCCGGTGCCTTTCACCGCCGCCAGGTAGGCGCAGGCGAGAGCCCACACCAGCAGCACCGTGGCGGGCAGGGTGGCGTCGCGGCCCTCGAAGCGGAGGAGCCCCAGGCCGAGGCCAGGGTAGGCGGGGTCGATGAACGAGCGGATCGGTGCTACCGAGCCGACCCCGGCGAGCAGCAGGTGGAGAACGCCGACCGCGGCGCGGGCCGCGCCGGGGCGGTGGCGGACGACGAGCAGGGCGAAGAGCGACCAGTAGATCAGGTTCGAGACCAGCGCGATCCAGAGCCAGGGCGTCATCGGGAGCCTCCTGTTCAGAACAGCGGACGCCTGCACTACGGCGCGCTAGGGAGGCAGTTTCAGGCGACCACCAACCTCCCGAACCTCTCCGGCTGGTGGAAGTCGGCGGGCTCGGTCAGGGTCGGAGACCAGCAGGAGTACTCATCGTCGGCGCCGATGGGCCGCTCGATGCGGTAGAAGTTCAGCCGCCACACGGTGGGCAGCGGCCCTTCCGGGGCGAGGCTTCGCCACGGCAGCTCGATCTCTGCCCACCAGTCGCGCCGCGCGTTGCCGCGCCCCACCCGCCAGGCGATCCCCGGGCAGTCCCAGGAGCGGTCGACCCGGAGGTCGGCGCGCCGCGAGGTCGGGTTCGAGACGCGGGCGTCGAAGAGCGTCCCCAGCGGGCTGACCTCGATCTCGAAGTACTCCCTGGGGTCGGCCTCGCCCGGCGCCAGGAAGATCTCGACCACCTCCTCCTGCCACAACGGCTCGTCGCGGCGCGTGAAGGTGCCCCAGGCGTCGTCGTCCTCGCAGTCGAAGCGCAGCGCGAGCCGCTCGCCGTCCCAGTCGACGGTCACCGCCGTCTGCCAGCGGGCCGGTCCGCTGCCGTCGGCCAAGAGGAAGGGCGCCAGGCGGCCGGGAGCGTCGAGGACGGGAAGGGACATCCGGGAGCGAAGGATATGGCGTCCCGGCCGAACCTGCTGACCTGGCCTAGCCCGGGCCCGCGGGGCCGGCTGCCGCGGCGGCAGCGGGAAACAGCAAAGAGACCGTCAGGCGGGTGCGCCGCTCGCGGCCAGGCGGCTGGTGATCAGCGCCGCGACCCGGGGGCTGGCCATGCTCTCGGGGGGCTGGCCCCAGCGATTGATCGAGGCCTCGCGCTCGGCGCCGGCAGCGAGCAGGAGCTCGACCACGGCCGCGTAGTCGTCGTCCGCCTGCCGGCAGTTGGCGGAGCCGTGCCCGGCCCAGCCGAGCGGCGAGCTTCCGAACTCGCGGTCGCGCACGTTGACCGGCGCGCCCATTGCCAGCAGCAGGCGCACCATGCCCGGTCGGCCGTACCAGGCGGCGTGGTGGAGCGGGGTGCCGGACCACTCGCCCTCTCTGGCGAGATCGAAGCCCAGCTCGACCATCAGGCGGATGCTCGCCTCGCGGCCCTCCTCCGCCGCGACACCGAGCACCGCCAGGTCCTCCGCCGTCAGCTCGGAGAGCAGGCCCGGGTGCCGGGCGAGGAGCGCCCGCGCCTCGCCCTCGTCGGCCCGCATGCAGGCGCCGAGCAGCGCGTCGGCGGGAAAGAGACGGCCGGGGTCGGCGCCGCGCTGGCGCAGGTACTCGGCCATCGCGTCGTTGCCCACGCGCACCGCGAGCGCGTAGGCCGTGCGGCCGTCGGCGCGCGGCTTGTCGATCTCTGCACCGTGGGCCAGCAGCATCTCGGCCACCGCCGGGCCGCGGCCGTGACAGGCCACGCTGTGCAGCGGGGTCTCGGCCTTCTCGTAGCTCGTCACGTTGGGGTCGGCGCCGTGCTCCAGAAGCCAGCGCATGCCACGGGTGACGCGCTCGCAGCCGGGGTGGCCCTCGCGGTAGCCGGCGAGGAAGTTGAGCGGCGTGTTGTGCCAGTGGTGGTGCGCGCCCGAGAGGTCGGCGCCGTGGGCGAGCAGCACCTCCAGCACTCCGCGATGGTCGAGCTCGGCGGCGTGGTAGATGGACTCGCCGTCGTTGGGGTCGGCGCCGCGCTGGAGCAGCAGCTCGACCACCGGCACGTTGTCGGCGACCGCCGCGCGGTAGAGGGCCGGCAGCTTGCTCGCCGGGTGGTCGGCCTGCCACAGGGTGTAGGTGTTGGGATCGGCGCCGTGGGCGAGCAGCAGCTCGGCCGAGCGCCGGCTGCGTTGCCGCGCCTCCTCGCCGTCGGCATGGAAGGGCGAGGCCGCGAGGTAGAGGAGCGGCGTCCAGCCCTCCTCCGAGTGGGGAGCCGAGGCGAGGCTCGGATCGGCCGCCAGCCGATCGGCGAGGTAGCTCTCCTCGCCCGTGGCGGCGGCGCTCCAGACGTTGGCGTAGGCGATGTCGGGATCCTCCGCGAGCCATCGGCGGGCCGCGTCGCTGTCTCCATGGCGCAGCGCGGCGAGGAAGCGCTCGGCAGGAGGCGTCGCCGGGGTCTCCTCTGCACCAGGGCTCATGGCGGCGGATCTTAGCCGAGTGCCTCGGCCCCGCGGCAGGTCCTGCTAGGCGCTCCCGTTAGGCGCTCTTGGCAAGGGGTGCCAGAGGCCGGCGCCCCCGCGTGCCCTTGGCGAGCGACCGGTACTGCCGCGCCACCTTGCGCAGGTCCTCGGTGAACACCGCGCGGGCCGCCTCGCGGTCCTGGTCCTCGGGCACGCGCAGCAGGGCCGAGGGATGGAAGGTGACGAAGGTCGACGGCGCCCACCGCGTCTCGTAAACCTGCCCGTGATCGCGCTGGATACGGACGTCCCGGCCGACCAGGGCGCGCGCCGCCGTGGCGCCCAGGCAGACGACGATCTCCGGGCCCACGCGCTCGACCTCCGCCTCGAGCCAGGGCAGGCAGGCCGAGACCTCGGTGACGCCCGGCGTCTTGTGGATGCGTTGCTTGCCGCGCTGGACGAAGCTGAAGTGCTTGACCGCGTTGGTGACGTAGATCTCCTGGCGCGGCAGGCCCACCTCGGCGAGCACCGAATCGAGCAGCGCTCCCGCGGGCCCCACGAAAGGTTTGCCGGCCAGATCTTCCTTGTTGCCCGGCTGCTCACCGACCAGCATCAGCGCCGCGTGCTCCGGCCCCTCGCCGAAGACCACCTGCGTGGCACCCGCGAACAGCCGGCACGCCTGGCAGCGCGCCGCGGCCTTCCGCAGCGCAGGGATGGTGTGCTCGGTGGGGAAGAACGACTCGGCGGGAGGAAAGGCAGAGGGTGCAGCCATCGGCCTCCTTCTCTTGCGGGATCCGTGCCGGATCGGCGCCGGCTCACGAGGTGCCGAGTCACCCGGTGTGCAGGGCCCGCGCGACCTGCCGCGCCGCCCGCAAGCCGCTCGCGATCGCGCCTTCGACCGTCCCGGTGCGGCCCTCGAGATCGGTTGCCTCGCCGGCGAGGAACAGCGTCGAGGCGACCGGCCGGCGGAGCTTGCCGTCGCGCGCCTCCCAGTGCTCCGTGGCGCCGAGCCGATCGGCTCCGCGCCATCGGGCTGCTGCAAGCGGGAAGCCAGACGCTCGGCCGCGAGCGCCCCTACGGCTTGGCGGCGGGAGCCGAGTAGATCACCTTGCCGCCGCGGAGCGTGTGACGGACATCGGCGAAGGCGCGCACGTCGGTGGCCGGGTCAGTGCCCAGCACGACGAGGTCGGCGTCTAGGCCCGGCGCGATGCGGCCGCGGCGCTCGCTTTCGCCGAAGCGAGCGACCGGCGCGGTGGTGAGCGAAGCGAGGATCTCGCGCCAGGAGAGGCCGGCGGTGCCCAGGAGCACGTACTCGGCCGTCGGGTCGTAGTCGGGCAGGTAGCCGACGTCGGTGCCGAAGAGGATCGGCCCACCCGAACGTGCGTAGTCCCGCACCGCGTCGAGGATCTCGAACAGCCAGCGGTCGCCGCCAAAGAGCTTCAGGGTGGGCACCAGCGCCATGCCCTGCTCCTGCATGCGGCGGAAGTGGTCCGGCGTCACGCCTCGCATGTCGTCGAGGGCGTGCGCCAGGATGTCCACCCGGGCGGCGAGCGCCACCTCCAGGCCGGCGAGGTTGGAGGCATGGCTGAAGACGAGCTGGCCGTGGCGGTGGGCCTCGGCCGCGGCGGCGGTGGCAACGTCCTCCGGCATCGGCTTCACTCTGCCGCGCTCGACCCACGAGCCGGTGAACAGCTTGAGCACGTCGGAGCCGTCCTCGGAATGCTGCCGTGCAATCGCCGTGGCCTCGGCCGGGGTCGAGGGCTGGGGCAGCAGGGCCAGGATCTCGTCGGGGATCTCGCCCTTCAGGTAGTAGGGAATGCCGTCGGGCGGATAGAGGCCCTCGCCCGCGGTCAGGATGCGCGGCCCGGCCACCTCGCCGGCCTCGATGCGGCGGCGCAGGGCGGTGGTGTTCGGCAGCAGGGAAGCGGTGTCGACCACGGTGGTGAATCCGTAGCGGGTCAGCATCGCGGCGAGCTGCTCGCCGAGCCGGGCCGCCGGCTGGTGGGCGGCATCGATCCACTTCGGCTCCGTGAAGTGGACGTGGCTGTTCTGGAAGCCGGCGGTGACCACCAGGCCGGTGGCGTCGAGGGTGCGCGCGCCGGCGGGGATCGCGACCTCGTCCTGCTTGCCGACGGCGACGATCTTGCCGCCGGTGACTACCACCGTGCCGGCGAAGATCGGCATCGCGTCCGGCGACGGGTAGATGCGGGCGCCGATGATCGCCAGCGGGGCGTCCGCGGCTTGCGCCGACGCCGGCGGTGGAAAGAGCGCGGCCGCGGCCGCCGGCAGGGCCAGCACGGCCGAGGCCAGGAGAAGGCGGCGCAGTGGCCACGGTCGAGAGGCCGGTGCTGGGCTCATCAGGTTTCCCTCCCAGGGATACCGCTGCCCGGGTTGCGCCCGGGCCGCGATCACGGTTCGTCAGGTGCCGCGAGGGCGCCTGCACCTACGGCCGGCAGGCGAGGGAGGTTTCGCCGCCGGGGGCGCGGCTCTCAGGAGGTGACGCCCCAGAGCCTGCCGAGGCCGGCCAGGCTGCCGTTGAAGCGGTCGCGGTCACAGGTCCCGATGCCGTTCACCGAGTGTGGGTCCGGCCCGTTGGTGCCGTCCGTGTACTGCCACATCGTCCACGTCGGCCAGCCGTTCGGCACGCTCGCCGTGGAGCCGTACTCGGCGAGCCAGAGCCAGCAGTTGGAGAGCACGGCGCTCGGCCCGGCTGCCACCAACTGCTTCAAGTAGGAGCCGCCGTAGATGCCCGGCCAGCGCCCGGTCGCGGCGTACACTTGAGAGACGAACTGCTCCGCGTCCTCGAGCGTCATGCTCGTGCCGTCCGGGCTGGACTCGACGTCGAGCGCCAGCAGCTCTTGCGGGCCTGGCGTCGCGAACGCCAGGAAGTACTGCGCCTGCGCGATGGGGTCGTCGCCGGTGCCGAAGTGATAGGCGCCCCACCACAGCCCGGCGGCCAGCGCCTCGTTGCGCCGCGACTGGAAGGTGGGGTCCTCGAAGTCGAGGCCCTCGGTGGCCTTGTGGATCACCCCGACGATGCCGTCGGCCTGGGCCTGGGTGAAATCGACCGTGGTGTTGTGGTGCGAGAGGTCGACGACGACGTTGATCATGGATGCTCCTCGCCCGGGCCTCAGTGGTGGATCTTCGCGCCGGCGCACTGGTTGGCGTTCGCCGGGTCGCAGAGCGGCAGCGCCAGGGTGGTGAGCGAGCAGTTGTCGGGCAGCGTCGGCTGCGGCCGGCCGAAGAGGCCGGGCGTTCGTGAGCCCGGGCAGATGGTCTGCACGTTGATCATCATGCCGCGGTCCTCGTGGCCGAGGAAGTGGCAGTGCACCACGTAGGCACCGGTGAAGTCGGCGAAGAGGTGCTGGACCTTCGCGTAGCCGTTGGCGGTCGCGGTGTCGCTGCCGGTGGCGCAGCCGCAGACCGACTGGCGCCCGGCTTCGGTGGTGCGCCACTGCCTGTTCCAGGTGGCCTGCTTGGCCTGGCAGACGCCGGGGCACACCTTCTGCGCCTCCTGGTTGCCGGACAGCGGCCGGGGCGAGGCGACGTCCCAGGTGTTGTTGGCCTTGGGCAGGGCGACGGTGTCCATCCACACCGGCGGGTCGAAGTGGAGGAAGGGCACGTACCGGCCGTCGATGATGCTGCCCTGCTCGTAGAGCAGGAAGGGGTTGATGTGGATGTGGAAGGGATGGTTGACCACCGGCGAGTCGTTGCTGACGTACCAGGTCTCGGCGGTGTCGAGCTCCATGGTCGCGCCGGAGCAGCAGCCGCGGTACTGCATGCCGTCGATCCAGAAGCTGGTGTTGAAGTTGCCGGGGCCTACCGGCTTACCGGCCGGGGCCGTCATGCTGAAGCCCACGCAGCGCGTGCCCGGGCAGCCCGGCTCGTTCCGCTCGGGCGGCAGGAGCGCGGCTTGCACCGTGGCGGGCTGCAGGTAATAGGGCAGCTCGGGGAAGCACCAGGGGTCGCGCTGGCCGACCTCGCACTGCGGGCCGGTGATCGGGAAGCTCCCCGGCCGCGCGATGGGCTCGCCCTCCACCACCACGCTGAGGATCGTCGGTTTGCCGGTCGGCGTGACGCCTTCGCCGGAGGCCAGGCGCTGCGCGCGGAAGGCCTGCACGTTTCCCGGGAGATCCTTGCCCGACAGGTTGTAGGTCAAGTAGTAGGTGCCGGGAGTGCTGGGCGCCTTGATCAGGAAGTCCATGCGGTTGCCCGGTGAGAGGGACAGGCCGGTGAACGAGGAGTCGTTGTCGGTCTGCTGATCGGTGACGATGCCCGGCACCAGGAATGGCTGCCGGGCGTAATTCTCGGGTGCGAACTGGTTGCCGTCGTGGGCGATCTGGCGCACGTCGGTGGGAGCGAAGCCCTCGAAGTAGAGCTGCGCCTGGAAGTTCTGGTTCACCGTGGCGCTGATCAGCCGCCAGCGCTGGACCTCGCCGGGCCGCATCACCAGCCGGGGGCTGGCCAGGCCGTTGATGGTGGGCTGCGGTGCCGCGGACACCGCGTGGAAGAGGTTGGTCTCCGCGGCCAGGGTCTGCACCACCATCACCTTCTCGAAGCGCTCGAGCGCGGCATCGTCGTCGGGATCGACCTGATAGAGGCCGTACAGCCAGTCGTCGAACGGGCCCTGCACCAGCAGCGCTCCAGCCATGCCGTTGAGCACCTGGATCGCCGTCGAGCCGTGCTTGTGCGGGTGGTACCAGTGGGTGCCCGGGGACTGGTTCCAGGGCAGGGGGTCCAGGCTGTACTGGTACTCGCCGGTGGCGTTCTCGATGTCGGCCGGCGGAGGCGGCGGGTGGTGCTGGTTGGCGGAGTAGAGGTTGAGCAGCACGTAGTCGTGGGGAGGCTGCGGCGAGGTGTGGCTGCCGTGGAAGTGGAGGTTGGTGACGTCCTCGCCGTGGAAGCACTCGGGAGGCTTCCACGGCAGCGGCACCTGGTGGTTGCAGGAGAAGCCGGCCGTGGGGCAGATCAGCTCCTGGGGAGTGGTCTTCGAGGCCACACACTGCACGAGCTGGCCCGGGGTGGGCTCGCAGGCGGCGTAGGTCACGGGGAGGCACTGCCCGGCGGGGAGGCTGTTGTTGGGGAGCTCGTTGCGGAGCTCGATCTGGACCTGGTCTCCCATGCGCACGATCGGGTTGTCGGGCGCGGGAGGCCGGGCGGGGTCTTCGAGGTAGGTCTTGCGGATGCGCAGCGTGGGGCCGGGGATCATCTGCGTCAGCTCGTCCGGCCGCGAGGGATCGAGCGCCACGCCGTAGCTGCGCACGGCGTGAGTGTCGTAGCTCCAGGCGTTGCCGTCGTCCCAGGTTGGGATGCAGGCGCGAGTGTTGAGGTCGACCACTAGGTTGGTGGAGAGCACGCCGTTGATCCCCGGCCGCAGGACCGCGGGCTGGCGGAAGGGCTGGCCCGCGACCGGCAGGGGGCAGGTGCCGGCGGTCTGAGCCGCGGCGGGCGAAGCGGACAGCCCGGCGCTGGCCAGCGCGATGAGAAGGAGAGGAAGCCAGGCTGCCCCTGGCCGCGGAACGCTCGCTGGACCTTGGCTCGGCAAAGCGGACTCCTTTCGCCTGCACGAGCACAGGCTCGCCCCTGCGCGGCGCCGAAGATAGAGACACTGGTGAATCTGTGATTGCGAGACTACGGACCGCGCCGCGGGCCTGTCAAGGTTGGATGACTCGCGCGCTAGCCGGGAAGCTCGGTGATCGAGCCGCGGTCGAGCATCGCCTGGCGTTCGGCGCCCGCGGCATAGGTCACGAAGGCGGTGACCTGGTGGGTGTTGAAGTCGAGCACCTGGCTCACCGTGGTCCCCGAGCTCTCCACCCAGCTCACGAAGAAGATCCCGGGCGCCACCTCGCGCGCGTGCGTGCGCTCGGTCCCCCTGCTGCCCTTGGCCGGCCCGGTGCGTGCCTCCCACTCGATTGTGGCCTCTCCCGTGTAGTGGCCCACCACCTCGAGGCCGCTCTCGTAGCGGAAGAGGAGCTGCTTGCCAACGAGAGACATGGGAGCCTCCTGGCTGGTCTTGGGTGCAGGCTGCGCGAGGAGCGGAGCGACGATGGCGACGGCAGCCAAGGCCGGCGCTGCGCAGGCGATCCAGCGCAACCGGCAAGTCACGCGCGATGATTTCATCGGGATCCTCCGTGAATGGCGGCCTCGGCCGTGCCGGTCATCCCGCACGGGTGCCGTTCGGCACCTCGCGCTCCGGCACGGCGAGCACTGGCGTGATGCCGTCCGCGTAGCCGAGGTCGAGCAGCATGCCCTCCGAGACCTCGCCCATCATCTTCCGTGGCTCGAGGTTGACGACGAACAGCGCCTGCCTGCCCTCGATCCCCCGTGGATCGGCGCGCTCCTGCTTCAAGCCGGCCAGGATGCGGCGCTTGTGGTCCCCGAAGTCGACCACCAGCCGCACCAGCTTCTCCGACCCCGGCACTTCCTCCACGGCCTCGATGGTGCCAACCCGGATGTCGAGCTGGTCGAGTACGCTCGCGGTGACGGTCGGCTTGATGGGCGCGGGGCTCAACGTAGATCGCCTCGCATAGGCCAGCTCGCCCGCGTCCCCGCCCCTCAGCGCCCCAGCAAGATCAGCACGCCCGCTGCGATGGCGAGGATGGCCATGATCGTGCCGAGCCCCGCGAAGTGGAGCTGCAGCAACGGGATCAACCCGCCGGCGATGAGCCAGATGCCGAGCAACAGCATTCCGAGATTCCTGGTCAGCTTCATCGGCGAACCCTCCAGGTACGTTGTAGAAGATCGAGGACACTCTACCGGAGCCTGGTGCTGGCGGACTAGACGCCGGGGCCGTGGTTCCCGTATGTCGAAGTAACATTCCCAGCCCGCCGCGATCGCGGCGACAGAGGAGCGAGCCATGCTTGCGAAGCACTGGCCGGCGTGTAGCGCCGGATCGACCGCAGCGCGCAGTCGGCGCGGAGGGCAGAGTCGTTGCTCTCGTCTCCTCGGCGCTCTTCTCGCCTCCTTCCTCGCGCCCCTGGGCGTCCGGGCCGAGGCGCCGCCCGTCATCCTCGAGGTCGTGGCGACCGGGCTGGGAGAGATCACCTCGATCGCCAACGCGGGCGACAGCCGGGTGTTCGTGAGCTCGCTCGAAGGACAGGTCTGGGTCTTCGAGAACGGCGCGGTGCGCCCGGTGCCGTTCCTCGACATCCGCGACCGGGTGTTCACCAGCATCGTGCAGGGCCTGCTCGGCATCGCCTTCCATCCCGACTACCAGGAGAACGGCTTCTTCTTCGCCCACTACATCTCGCCTGGCGGCGACATCACCATCTCGCGCTTCCGCGTCTCGACCGATCCCGACGTCGCCAATCGCAACACCGAGAAGGTGCTGCTGCGCATCCCCAACCCGATCGGCGCGCACAACGGCGGCCAGCTCGCCTTCGGCCCGGACGGCTACCTCTACGTCACCACCGGCGACGGCGGCGGGCTCTACGACCCGCTGTGCAGCGGCCAGTCGGGCTCGACCCTGCGCGGCAAGGTGCTGCGGCTGGACGTCGACCAGCAGATCAACGCGCCACCCTTCTACGGCATCCCGGCGGGCAACCCCTTCGCCGGCCCCGGTGACCCGCTGGACGAGATCTGGGCCTGGGGCCTGCGCAACCCGTGGCGCGCCACGTTCGACCGCGCGACCGGCGATCTCTTCATCGCGGACGTGGGCCAGGACTCCCGCGAGGAGGTGAACTTCGAGCCCGCGGGCACCGCCGGCGGCCGCAACTACGGTTGGAAGGTGCTCGAGGGGACCCTCTGCCTGGGCGACGTCACGGGCTGCAGCCAGCCGGTGCCCGGCTGCACCTCGCCGCTCCTGACGCCGCCGGCCTTCGAGTACCCGCACGCCGGCGGCGACTGCTCGGTGACCGGCGGCTACGTCTACCGCGGCTTGAGGCTCACGAGCCTCACCGGCGGCTACCTCTACGGCGACTACTGCAGCGGCCGGCTGCGGGCCGCCTTCCCCGAGGGCGGCGGGTGGAGGATCGAGGAGCTGCCGGCGCGGCTGCCCGCCGTCACCACGTTCGGCGAGCGCGTCGACGGCGAGGTGCTCGCCGGCGCCGGGGACACGCTGTACCTGCTGGTGCCGAGCGGCGAGCCTTCCGCCTGCGTGGCCTCGGACACGCGTCTCTGCCTGGCGGGTGACCGCTTCTCGGTGACCGCCCGCTGGACCACGCCGCAGGACGCCTCGGGCGACGCCCACGGGGTCGAGCTCGGCAACGACTCCGGATACTTCTGGTTCTTCAACCCGGACAACGCCGAGCTCTTCGTCAAGCTCAAGGACGCCTGCGTCGACCCCTTCCAGCGCTTCTGGTTCTTCGCCGCCGGCCTGACCAACGTGCGGGTGGACCTGACCGTGGTGGATCACGCCTTCGGCCACATCCGGCGCTACACCAACCCGTTGGGCACGGCCTTCGCGCCCGTGCAGGACACGGCCGCCTTCGACACCTGTAGTTGACACCTGCACGACTCGCCGCCGTCACGCGCCGCCCCCCGGCCGGCACCCCCTTCAAGGAAGACCTCAGCGGTCAAACCTCGAAAGGAGGAGTCATGAAGCTGTCGAAGAGCTGTACCGGCTGGGCTTTGGGCGCCCTCGCCCTGCTCGCCGCCGTGGCCCTGCCCGCGGCCGCCAAGGACATCGTGCAAACCGGGACCGACTTCTGGATGACGGCGGGCGACGGGCTGACCTTCACGTCCTTCGACAAGGACCCGGTCCCCGCCGGCTTCTTCTGCCCGGGATCGCAGCCGTTCACCGACAAGATCCAGCTCCGGGGCGGCCGCCTGGCGACCGATCCGCCGGGGAGCCTGGGCCGCGTGGACACCATCGTGCACCGCCTGAACGACGTGGTGCTCGACGAGAACGGCGTCGGCCTGACCCCGATCAAGCTCCTCGCCCTAGCGCTCGAGACCGCGCAGCCGATCGCGACCTCCTGCGGCGACTACGACGTCAAGGTGGCGCTGGCCGGCGAGCAGCCGAGAACCTGGATGAAGATCGTCAAGACCTCCGAGCTCGGCGGCACCTATGCGGCACCCCTGGCGCTCGACGTCAAGGTGAGCTTCGAGCCCGTGGCCGGCAACCCCAACCCGCCGGTGGAGCTCCTCCGCGAGGTGCGGCTGGGCCCCGACAAGTACGCGGTGTGGGCCTGGCAGGACCCGGGTGAGCACGCGGCCGTGAAGGTCGACACCGACGGCGACGGCACCCCGAACGCCTTGCTGCCGCAGCCCTCGAACTTCCTCGCCGGCGTGGCGCCCGTCGCCTCGAGCAGCGGCCGGGCGAGCGGCAACTCCTGGACCCTGGCGGCGGCCGACGGCGAGGTGCCGGTCTGCCCGCCGGGCCTGTGCCCTTACCAGTCCTGCCACTGCAACCCGAACGAGGACGACTGGGACCCGGCGGACACGGATGACGGCTGCGACGACGACCACCGCCACTGCAAGTGGGTGTGCGTGTCGCCCGACTTCATCCCCCCCGGCTCCCCGGCGCGCTGCTTCGTGGTCGACGAGCCGATCGACCCGGCCTTCTGATCGCGGACCTCCAGGCGGCGGCCCTCCCGGGCCGCCGGCTCCACCATCGCTTGCACAGCCAGCCTTCCAAGTCTCGACCGTAGGGGCGGCCCTGGTGGCCGCCCTGGCGGAGGGCAGGCACGAGGCCCGCCCCTACAGGCGAGGGGCATCGCGCCCATGCCCTCTAATCCGCTTCCTGGGGCTCGCCGCGCTCGCCCACCGGCGCTCGCCACGACACGCGGAAGCTGCCGCCCTCCTCGACGAAGGCGAGGTCCTGCCAGCCGAAGAGGCGCGCCAGCCGGGCGAGCAGCCGGCGTCCCGAGTAGCCGTCCCCCGAATCGCCTTGGCCGGCACCGCCGGCCGCCGGTTGCCGCATCGGCTCCAGCTCGTTGCATACCTCGAAGGCGAGCTCCCGCCGCACGCGGTCGAGCGCGATCGAGAGCCGCGGTGTGGTGCCCGGCCGCCCGTGCCGCACCGCGTTGGCCAGCACTTCGGAGAGGAAGAACCCGAAGCCGCCGCGCACCGGGCAGGGGAGCCAGAAGCCCTCCGGCCAGTCGAGCTCGAAGCGGAAGCACGGGCCGCCGCGCGGCCTGCCGGCCAGCGTGCCGTTGTCCCAGTGCAGGCGCGAGCGCAGCTCGGGATCAGCGGCCGCCGCCTCGAGCACACTCGCCAGCCGCTCGAAGGTGGCCCGCGCCTGCGCCGGCTCGACCGAGCACTCGGCGGCGAGCGGCGGCTGCGCGTCCCAGTGATCGAGCAGCCAGCAGGTGGTGGCGATGCGCTGGTCGAGGTAGCCGGCGAGCCAGGCGTTGAGCTCGGCCGCGCCCCGGCCCGAGGACTCGCCGCCGCCCTCCGAGAGGCCGTGGGCGAGCACCCGCACCAGAGTGTCGACACCGTGGGTGAGGAGCCCGGCGAGGCGGCGCCGCTCGTCGAGGCGGGTCGAGGCCTCGAGCTCCTCGGTGAGCAGGGCGAGATCGGCCTCGGGGTCGAGCAAGAAGAGAATGCCCAGGCGGTGCCGCTCATCCGCGCCCAGCGCTTCGATCGGGGCCGTCACCGCCACCGAGCGCACGACCGCATAGCGCCGCTCCTCGTCGCCGGACTCGCCGCGCACCCGCACCGGCACACCGTAGGCGCGGCGGTCGGCCTCGCCCGCCACCTGCATGCGGTGGTAGTGCTCGCGCGCCCGCGGCTCGGCGTCCACCAGGTCGGCGACCCGCGAGCCGGGCTCGACCCCCAGGCTCGTCGCGGCGCGGTTGGAGGACACCACGACGTCGGTGTTGGGGTCGACGACGATCAGCGGCACCTGCATGGTGTTGAGCAGGTTCTGCTTCTCGGCCAGCTCTCCCTCGGCCTTCGCCTGGGCGCGCTCGGCGCGCCGCCGATTGCGCTCGAAGCCGGCCAAGAGCAGCGCCAGGCTGGCGGCCGAGAGCAGCACCGGTACCACTGGCAGGTGGGAGGCGGTGCGCGGGAACAGCACCACCAGCCAGGTGGTGGCGGCGACCTGGAAGGCGGCGAGCGCGCCGTGGCCCGGGGCGACCCCGTGCAGCACGTAGGGCTGGCCCGGCGAGAGGTCGCCGCGCGGCTCGGGCTCGGCGAGCGCCGCGACGGCCGCCGGCAGGGCGGAGGGCGAACCGGCACCGAGCGCGTCGCCGATCCGGCCCCACGGCCGATGCACTTCGAGCGGCGGGTCCTCCACCTCGACCGCCGCCGCGACCAGCGGCGGCTCGATGCGGCGCGCGAAGGCCGACCAGTCGATGTCGAGCTTGAGATCGATGCCGGCCAGCCAGTGGGCGCCGCCCGGCGCCTCGGGCTTGGGCACGGTCAGGGTGGCCACCAGGCCCTGGCCGCCGACGTCGAGGTAGGGCCCGGAGTAGAAGCACTGCGCGCCTCCCCCAACACCTACCGGGTGGCGGAAGTCGAAGCGGAAGAAGAACTCGTTGGACACGAAGGTCGGCTGCTGCGGCAGCTTGCGCAGCTCACGGCCCTCGGCGAGGGTGGCGCGGCGTCGCTCGCCGGCCTCCGTCGCGAGCGGCAGCGGCAGCGTCACCAGCGTACCGTCCTCGGAGAGCGCGTAGAGCCGCACCAGCACCGGCGGCCGCTCCTCGGGAAGGGCGGGCAGCGGCGCCCGGGCCAGCAGCCCGCGCACCTCGGCGGCGAGCGCGCCGAGGTGGGGCAGGGCGGCGGCGAGGAAGGGGTCCGCCGCCGGCTGCCAGGCAGCGCCGGCCTCGGCATCGAGCCCGCGCCGGCGGGTGACGACGAAGGTGAGGCCCGCGCCGTCCGTTTCCCCGGTCGCCGGTTCTTCGAGAGCAAGGTAGAGCTGGCGCCGCAGCGTGAGCACCGGCGAAGCGCTGGCCTCCGGCGG
Organism: Thermoanaerobaculia bacterium; assembly: GCA_044869805.1. Lineage (GTDB taxonomy): Bacteria > Acidobacteriota > Thermoanaerobaculia > Multivoradales > SZUA-115 > CAWDVR01. Next base: position 21,343 of record JBIOXV010000070.1, read on the forward strand.
CTCGCCGAGCTCGGCCGGCGTCACCACGCGCAGCGGCGGCGCGCCTCCCGCCGCGGCCGCGAGCGGCGTCGCCAGCAGCCGGCGCAGCGGCTCGAAGACCGGGGGCACGGAGGCCGTGTCGCGCCAGCCGACCACGTCGCCGAACAGGCGCGAGCGGTCGCGGTCGGCGAGCAGCCGGGCGTAGCGCGCCAGCTCGTGGAGCAGCCAGGCCGAGGCGCCGGGCGAGTCGGTGGGTCGCGTGGGCGCCGTCCCCTGCACGAGCTGGAAGACGGCTTCGGCGCGGCTCTGGCCCGCCTGGCGCTTCCACTCGCGCTCCACCGAGACGGCGGTGAAGCCGACGAGCAGCACGAATCCGGCGACGCCCAGGTAGAGCAGGCGCGGGCTGCGCGGGCCGTCCGGCCGGGCTGCCGTCATCTTGCGGCCAGTATAGTTGCCGCATGTCGTGGGTCTCGGCCACCGGCTTCGCGCGGCGGCCCCTGGTGCTGGTCGAGGACCACCTGTTCCACATCGCGGAGGCGCTGGCGGTGCTCGCCAGGGAGGCGCCGGCGCTGCTCTCCCACCTGAGCGTGCTCTGCCTCGACCGCCCGGGCCCGGACACCGCCGCCGCGGCCGGCCGCTGGCTCGCCGAGCACCGCGGCCTGCAGGTCGCGTCGCATGTGGCGTCGCCGATTGGGGCGTCGCCGATCGATGGCGGTTTCTCCACTCGCTGGCTCGCCGTGCCGGCGGAGGCCTTCGCCGGGGCGCAGCAGTTCCCGCGGCTGGTGGCGGGCCTGCTCCGCCCCGGCGGCCTGCTGCTCTCGGACATCCAGCTTCAGACCCTGGAGTTCGTGCCGCGCGAGCGCTGGTGGGAGTCGATCTATCTCGCGGCCACGGTGCGCGGGATGCTCGCCGAAGACCCGCCGGCCTGCTGCTTCCTCTCCAACAAGCGCGGCTACGAGGCGACTTTCGGCCACGAGCTGATCGAGGCCGGCTTCCATCCCCGCGACGTGCTGGACAAGAACCAGCTCGCGCGGCTGCTCGTGCCCTGCCTGGCGGCGCACCTCGAGCGCCGCTTTCCCCTGCGCCTCGCGGCGAGCGGCCCGGGCCGGGGCAAGGAGCCGTCCGCCGTGGGGCGGGTCGAGGTCGACCGCCGCGAGGTGGAAGGCGCGCTCGACCTGGTGGCCTGGTGCGGCGAGCCGAGCGTCGAGCTCGGTGGCCGCCTGCTGGCGCCCGCGAGCCCGGAGGGCGCCGGCGAGGCGAGGCGCCTGACGCTCAAGGCGGGGAGCCACGAGGCGCGCACGTGGCTGGCGCTGGTCGAGGACCACCTGGCCGGCGGGCGCGGCGTGCCGGTGCTCGAGGTGGGCCGGCGTGTGGCCCCGGAGGGCGCCGACCGCGCCGAGGCCACCAACCTCGCGGCGCGCCATATCCACGCGCTGCGCTCCCGCCTGCGCGATCCCAAGGCCCTGGTCACCGCCGACCACGCCTATCGCCTGGCCGACCACCTGGTGGTCGGCCGCGTCTCGCGCTAGCCCGCGACGGCCGGGCTCGTCCCGGCCGTCCTCTCCCCCGAATCCGATCCAACCCCTCAGCGAAGGATTCCGGCGCGCCAGGCATCGAAGCAGACATCTCGGCATTCGCAGGTAGGTGCCAGGGTCGGCACCGGCGATGCCATGAGGTTTCCCGAACCGAAGGAAAAGGATTCAGGAGGAACCGTCATGAAGCGATCCGTACTGCCAACCCTCCTTCTCGCCATGGTGATGATCGCGCTGGGCGTCGTCGCAAGCTCGAGCCGAGCCGGTGGAGCGAGACCCTTCTCCGAGGCCAACGTCTTCTTCGAGCTCAACGACACCGACGGCGACTTGGGGCTCCACGGCTCGATCGACGGCGAGGGGTGGAAGAAGGTCATGATCGAGAACTCGCAAGGGCGCCCGATCCTCTTCATCGCCGCCTACGACAAGCTGCGCAAGCAGGGCTTGACCGAGCTCTTCTTCGAGAGCGCCGAGCCGACATTCGACGAGCTGCCGCCGGAGGAGTTCTTCGCCCGCTTCCCCGAGGGCACCTACGAGGTCGAGGGGCTGGCGCTCGACAGCGAGGAGCTCGAGAGCGAGGACGAGGTCACCCACTTGATGCCGGCCCCGCCGGAGAACGTCGAGCTCTCGGGGGTCGCCGCGGCGGAGGACTGCGACGCCGTGCCCCTGCCGACGGTCGCCGAGCCGGTGGTCATCACGTGGGACGAGGTCACCGAGTCGCATCCGGAGCTCGGGCGGACGGGCGAGCCGATCGAGGTGGAGAACTACCAGGTGGTGATCGAGGGCGAGGATCTGGAGCTCACCATCGACCTCGGGCCCGACGCCACGGAATTCGAGGTGCCGGAGGGCTTGACCGAGCCCGGCGACGAGCTCAAGTTCGAGATCGTGGTCAAGGAGGCGAGCGGCGGCAACCAGACGGCGGTCGAGAGCTGCTTCATCGTCGAGTAGGCCGCCTAGAGCGCCTATCAAGGCCGTCGCGAGCGGTCGATATGCAAGAAGCGGGAGGACCCGGCAACCGGAGCGTACACGGAAGTACGTGAGGATTGCCGGGAGGACCCGCGACGCAGCAGATCGACCGCGCAGCAGGTCTTGATAGGCGCTCACCTCCGTCGGCCTCCCTGCGCGACGCTGAGGTCGACCAAGGTGCAGCCCATAGCGGGGGAGCGAGGCGCCTGGCTAGCCTCGCTCCATGGCCCACTCACTCTTCTCCCGCAAGCCGCTCCAGGTTCTGCTCGCCGAGGCCGAAGGCGAGAACCGGCTGCGCCGCGTGCTGGGGCCGGTCGAGCTCACCAGCCTCGGCATCGGGGCGGTGATCGGCGCCGGCATCTTCGTTTCGACCGGCGCCGTGGCCAGGAACGTCACCGGCCCGGCGCTGATGCTCTCCTACGCGGTCGCCGGGCTGGTGTGCATCCTGGCGGCGCTGTGCTATGCGGAGCTCGCCTCCATGGTGCCGGTCGCCGGCTCGGCCTACACCTTCGCCTACGCCACGCTGGGCGAGCTCTTTGCCTGGATCATCGGCTGGGACCTGGTGCTGGAGTACGCGGTGAGCGCGGCCACCGTGGCCACTGGCTGGTCCGGCTACTTCCAGAGCGCGGCCGGGGCGCTGGGATTCGCTCTGCCTCCGCAGTGGGCCGGGCCGGTGGTGAGCTACGACCCGGACCTCGGCCGGGTGGTGGCGACCGGAGCCTTCCTCAACCTGCCGGCGGTGCTGGTGGTGGCGCTGGTCACCGTCGTGCTGGTGGTCGGCATCCGCGAGAGCGCCGGCCTCAACACCCTGCTGGTGGGGGTCAAGGTGGCGGCGGTGCTGTTCGTGATCGCGGTGGGCGCGGCGTTCGTCGACGCCGGCAACTGGCGGCCGTTCGCGCCCTACGGCTACTCGGGCCTCTCCCTCTTCGGCGCCACGGTGCTCGGCCCCACCGACGCCGGCGGCCGCCCGCTCGGCATGCTCGCCGGCGCGGCGCTCGCCTTCTTCGCCTTCATCGGCTTCGACTCGGTCTCGACCCACGCCGAGGAGGCGCGCCGGCCGCGCCGCGACGTGCCGCTCGGCATCATCGTCTCGCTGGTGATCTGCACCCTGCTCTACATCGCGGTGGTGGCGGTGCTGACCGGCATGGTCCCCTACCGCGAGCTCGACGTGCAGGCGCCGGTGGCGGACGCCTTCCGGCGGGTGGGGCTGCCCTGGGCGCAGCTCCTGATCGCGCTCGCGGGGGTCGCCGGCATCACCTCGGTAATCCTGGTCACCATGCTCAGCCAGGCGCGGGTGCTGCTCGCCATCGCCCGCGACGGCCTGCTGCCGGCACAGTTTTTCGGCGCCGTGCACCCGCGCTTGCGCACGCCGTGGAAGGCGACCATCGCCACCGGCACCTTCGTCGCCGTGCTGGCCGGGCTCTTCCCCATCGACGTGCTTCTCACCCTGGTCAACATGGGGACGCTCCTCGCCTTCGCCATCGTCTGTGGCGCGGTGCTGGTGCTGCGCCGCACCCACCCCGAGGCGGACCGGCCCTTCCGCGTGCCGTGGGTGCCGGTGCTGCCGCTCGCCGGCGCCGCGAGCTGCCTGCTGCTGATGTTCTCGCTGCCGGGCCAGACCTGGTGGCGGCTCTTTGCCTGGCTCGGCCTGGGGCTGGTGATCTATTTCGCCTACGGCCGCCGGCACAGCGTGGTGGCGAAGAGCGCCTGACAAACCGCTCGCGACGGTTTGTCAGGCGCTCTAGGCTGTCTTACCTTCGAGCCTCGCCTTGAGCGCGTCCAGGGCCTGGCCCCAGCCGCGGCGCAGGCCGTCGGCGTGGGCGCGGCCCTGGATGCGGTCGTGGGCCACCATCACCGAGAGCTTCTTGCCGCTGGGCTGGAACTTCACTTCCACCACCCCGCCCGGCTCCTCGCGCGGGTTCTCCCAAGTGAACACCAGCGACTTGCCGGGACGGATCTTCTTGAAGGTGCCGCGGTCGCCGTCGTCGTTCTGGTAGCGGCCGCCCTCCTGGAATTCAGCCGTGGTGCCCTTGCCGAACCAGCTCGCCAGGGCCTTGGGGTCGGCGAAGGCGGAGAAAGCGTCATCGGCCGAGGCGGCGACGGTCTTCGAGACGCAGATCATGTAGCCCTTGGGGCGGCCGTCCTTCTCGACGATGCTACGCGCTTTCTCGTACTCGACGACCAGGGTCGAAGACCAGTAGGGGTCCAGCGCGAGCTCGCCGACCAAGTGATCGCCCGTGGCGCGGCGGCCCTTGACCGCGGCGCCGAAAGCGTCGAGCGCGGCGAACCACTGCTCCCAGGTCTTGCCGGTGGCGGCGCGGATGGCGTCGTCGGTCTGCGGTTGGTCGCTCTTGGCTTCGACGATCATGGTCACCTGACCTCCTGGAGCTGGATTACCCCTCCTGCTGGTTCCCTTTGGCTGCGACGGCGAGGAGCTCGAGGCCGGGCACCCGCTCGAGATCCGCTCCCGGCGCGAGGCGGGCGGCGATCGAGGCCAGGCGCTCGCCGGTCGTGGGGTGCTCGAAGGCGGGAGCGAGGTCGGCGAGCGGCACCGCCACGTGGGCGTGCTCGAGGATCGACGGGTCCGGCAGGGTCAGGCCGTGCTCCGGGTCGCGGAGCACCAGGCGGCCGTAGAGCGCGAGATCGAGGTCGATGGTGCGCGGCGCGTTGCGGTCGGCGCCGCGCACGCGGCCCAGCGCCGCCTCGATCGGCCGCAGCACTTCGCGCTTGAGCTCGCCCGGATCGAGATCGGTGACGACCGCCACGGCGGCGTTCAAGAACGGCGGCGCGCCGGGGCTCCCGACCGGCGCCGAGCGGTAGACCGCCGAGGCCGCTTCGACCGTCAGCCGCTCGCCGAGCAGCCGGGCGGCGGCGGGGAGGTTGGCCTCGGGCTCGATGTTCGAGCCCAGCACCACTAGCACCGGCCCGGTGCGCTCAGGCGAAATCGCGCCGCTCACGCTCGATCTCGACACCGACCGCGGCGGCGAAGCGCACGGCGCCGGGTTTCTCCACCCGCACCCGGGCGCGCTCGGCGCCGTGGTCGACGACGGCGATCCTGGCGATCTCGTGCGCCAGGGCCTCGACTAGGAAGTGGCTCGAGCTCTCGACGTAGGCCAGCACCGCCTTGGCCACGGTGCGGTAGTTGATCGAGTCGGCCATGTCGTCGGAGCGGCCGGCGCGCGTCCAGTCGCCATAGAGCGTGAGGTGGACGACGATCTCCTGCTTTTCGCGGCGCTCCCAGTCGTTGAGGCCGATGATGCCGCGGGCCTTGAGCCCACGAATCAGGATCTTGTCGCGATGGGCCATGGTCAAATTCCCCAACGAGAGTCGAAGTCAAGGATGAGTGCGTCGCGAGCGGGCCGCGCAGCAGCACTCATCGGTGAGCGGCGCCGATCAGCGACTCGCCGCCATCCACCACCAGCACCGTGCCAGTGGTGAAGTCGTTCTCCGCCAGGAAAGCCACGGCGCTGCCCACCTCGCGCGGGTCGCCGGTGCGCCCGAGGGGCAGGCGCGAGCCGGTGATGCGCCAGGCCTCGTCGGCCGCGTCCAGGCCCGGCGGCGGCAGGATGGCGCCGGGCGCCACGGCATTGACGCGGATCGCCGGCGCCAGCTCACGAGCGGCGATGCGGGTCAGGTGCGCGAGGCCGGCCTTGGCCGAGCCGTGGTGAGCGTAGCGGCGCCAGGGGAGCTGCGAGGAGAGGTCGAGCACGTTGATCACCGCGGCCGGCACGCCGCCGTCGCGGTGCGAGGCCCGCAGGCGGGGTGCGGCCTCGCGCAGCAGCAGGAACGGCGCCCGTAGGTTGATGGCGTGGACGCGGTCCCAGTCCTCGGCGCTGATCTCCTCCAGCGGCCGCCGCTCGAAGCTCGCCGCGCTGTTGACCAGCACGTCGAGCCGGTGGGCGCGCTCGCCGGCGGCGGCGACCAGGGCCTCGATCTGGCGCGGGTCGGCGAGGTCCGCGGCGAGCGCCCAGACCTGGACCCCGAGGCGCCGGATCTCGCCGGCGGTCGCCTCCGCCTGCTCGGCGGAGGTGCCGTAGTGGAGCACGATCGAAGCGCCGCGGCCGGCGAGCGCCAGGGCGATGGCCTTGCCCAGGCGATGCGCCGCGCCAGTGACCAGGGCGACCTTGCCGGCGAGCTCCATGCGGGGGCGATGATCCGGGGGGCCGCGGGGCAATGTCAACCCGGGTCGGGCTCAGCCGTACACGCCGCTCCCGCCCAGGTCCTTCGCTGCGCTCAGGACGACAGGCCTCGATGGCAGCGCCGGGTGTCGTCCTGAGCGCAGCGAAGGACCTGGGCGGAGGGTGCCTTCGGGCCGCCCTCGAGCCCGCCGTGTTACGCTGAATCTCGCTCCGAGCCCGCATGACCTGCATGCATCCACCCTCCCTCCGCTTCCTTCATCGCCTGGCTCGGCTGGCCGGAGCCGTGCTCGCCAGCGCCTGCCTGTGGTTTCCACATGCGGCCGCCGTGCCGCTGCCTCTGGCCATGAACCTCGAGAGCGGGCCGCTGACGCTGGTGCTGTGGAGCGCGGACGTCTCGGTGCGCGTCGATCCGGAGGCCGTGCCGTCGCTCGTCGCCCGCTGGCAGCCGGAGGCGGCCGGCGGCGAGGAGCTCGACCTAGTCCTGGAGGAGGGAGCGACCCGTCTCGGCCGCCCGGCCTCGGAGCCGCCGGGCCCCGGCAAGCCGCGCCGGCTGCGCGTCGAGGTCGTGGTGCGGCCCGGCCAGCAGGTCGAGATCCAGGGCTCGGGATTGACCGTCACCGCCGACGGAAGCGCAGCCGCGCCGTCGCGGAGGAATGCCCTCGATCAGGCCGACCCCAGCTCGCAAGCCGTCGCCCTGGCGCTCGCGGTCGAGGGCTCGCAAGTCAGCGTGGCGCGGATCGAGGGCGTGCAGGCCCAGGCTCGAGGCGGCTGGATGCGGCTCGACGCGGTCTCCGGGACGCTGGTGCTCGGGGTCGAGGGCGGCGGCCTCGAGGTCCATGGCCACGCCGGCGTGATGCAGTTGACCGGCCAGGGCGCCGAGCTGGCGGTGGCCGACTTGAACGGCACCCTGCTGGCCTCCCTCCTCGGCGGCACCCTCGACGTCGCGGACGGCACCGGCAGCGTGACCCTCCAGCTCCGCGAAGGCGGCGCGCGCATCGGCGGCTGGCAGGGGCCGGTGTCGATCGACGCTCAGAACGGCGGAGTCGAGGTCCGCTCCTCGGGCTCGCCGGACGGCGAGATCGAGCTGGTGGGAAAGGAGGTCGAGGCGGTGCTGGACGATCTGCGCGGCACGGTGACGGCGCGCCTCGAGGGCGGCTCGCTCACGGCGAGCGGGCTCGACGGCGAGGCGAACCTCCAGGCGCGGGCGGACACCCAGGTGACGATCGCCGGCTTTCGTGGCGCGGCGGCCCTCACGCTGCACGCCGGCTCCACGGGCATCGTCAAGGACTTCGCGGGCCAGCTCAGAGCGGACGTGAGCGAGAGCCGGCTGACGATCGACCAGGTCGGCCGGCTCGAGCTCACGGCGCAGCGTGCCGAGGTCACGGCGACAGGCGTCGGCGCGCTGGGGCGGGTGGAGGCGACCGATGGCCGCCTGGAGCTCGACCTCACCGCGATGCGCACCGACGCGCGGCTGGTGCTGCGCGGCTCGACCGAGGCGCGGGCCCGGCTGTCGACACCCTGCATCGTGCGCGCCCTGGGCGCCGTGACCTTCGACGGCTCGCAGCTCGAGGTCACGGGCTGCGATCAGAACGCCTCGGGCCAGGGCGCGCGCACCGCGGCGCTCCGGCGGCAGTACGGCGGCCAGGCGATGGTGCTCACGGCGAGCTTGGATGCGACGGCGCGGCTGGAGGTCGAAGGCGAGTAGGGGAGCGTCGAGAAGCGAGAAGGGCGCCTGGAAAACCGTCGCGAGCAGGGCCAGATGCTAGGAGCGGGCTGCCCCGGGAACCGCAGCGTACAGTTGAGTACGTGAGGATTCACGGGGCGGGCCGCGACAACGCAGATGGCCCGCGCAGCAGGTTTGCTAGGCGCCCGGCCGGAAGTACACGATCAGCTTCGCCCTCCGGGCGCGGTCGGGCGAGCGGTTGACGAACGCGCCGTAGAGCACCGTGCCCTTGGGCGTCGTCTGCAGCACCGGGTGACCGATCCAGCGCGCCGCGCCGACCTCGCACTCTTCGCTCCCCACGCACGAGCCGCCGCCCACCGCGTCGTTGGCCTCGTAGGCGTAGCCCGCGTAGCGGCTGCCCGGCGCCAGCACCACGGCCAGCACCTGGCAGGCGCCGGCGGGCTCGAGGTACGGAGCCAGGATCGGGTTCGCCGCCTCGCCCGCCGCGGCGCCGGCCGCGGCCGTGAGGCGGCCGGTCGCCGGGTCGATCAGCGGCCCGTTGTAGCCCGCGAAACCGGCGTCCGCCGCGGCTACCAGGGCGTTGACGGCCCGCGTCATGTCCGCGTCGGCGTTGCAGGCCCCCGGGTTGGCGTGCGCGCCGGCCGTGAGCTGCACGGAGACCGCGGCCTCGCCCGCCTTGCAGTCCGGGCAGTTGCCGGCGGCCGAGGAGCGCACGCCGGCGCTCATTGCGGCAGCGCTGACCACGGTCGGCGGGGCCGGCGGCGGCTGGGGCGCGGGGGCGGGCGGAGGCGGTGGTGAAGCCGGCTGGGGCGGCGAGGGCTGCGGCGGTGGTGGCTGCGGAGGCGCCGGCTTCGGTGGCGCGGGTTGAACCGCGGGCGGTTGCGTTGGCGGCGTTGGAGCAGGCGGCGCCTGAGCGGGCGGTGCGACTACCGGCGGCGAGGGCTGCGGCGGAACCGGCCTCGGCGCTGGCTGCGAAGGAGTCGGCTGTGCCGGTGGCGCCTGCGGCGTCGGGGCCGGCGCGGGGCTGGGCCCCGGCTCTGGCTCAGGCGGCTGCGGCACGGGTGCCGGGGTCGCCACGGGAGACGCTGGTGGTGGCTGTGTGGCCACGGACGGGGCCTGCGGCGGAGCCGGCTTGGGCTGCGGCGCGGGCACCGACGGCGCCGGAGCGGGAGCCGTCGGCGCGGGCACGGGCTTCGCCGGCTCCGGTGGCCGCGAGGGCCGCACCGGCTCCGGGGCCGGCGCCGTCGAGGGCACCACCGGCGCCGCGGCGACGCGGACCCTGCCGAGCTTCACGGTCACGGCCGCCGCCGCGGCGTCGCGCACCGGGCCGGCCGCGATCGTGACCTTGTCGCCGGCAGTCACCTGGATGACCGCGGAGTAGGGGCTCTTGCCCTGGTTGCGCACCTCGAGCCGCCACTTGCCCTCGGCGAGGCCGTCGAACGAGGCCAACCCGCGCGCATCGGTCGGCACGGCTGGCGGGCCGGCCTTGGGCTCGACCTCCAGGTACAGCAGGTGTACCTCGGCGCCTACCACCGGCTTTTTGCCGCGGTCAGAGACCTCGACGTCGAGCCCGGCCGTGCCACGCCAGGACTGGGCGGCGAGCGGCCCGGCGGAGAGCAACGCCGCCAGGGCGGTCGAGGAGAGCAACGCGAGGCGGAGCATCCGGCCGGTGCGCGTGTTGGGGCTCGACATAAGTGTGATCATCCTACTTCAGGGCGCTCGCGATCGCGCGAGCCCTGACCCGGCAACTCTACCTGGGCTGGCCAGGATGGATTCCTGCTGGCGCGGGAATGACCGTGTGGCGACGCCGGCCCGGTGGGCAGCGGGTTTGTCATTCCCGCGCCAGCGAGAATCCATCTGCCGAGCCGTCCCGCTCGACCGTCTGCTCGACGGTGCTACTGTCGCCCGCGACCCAATCAGGCTCGACTGAAAGGAGCTCCCGATGTGGCGCGTGCCAAGTCTCTTGATCCTCGTCGCCCTCGGTGCGCTCGCCGCAGGGTGCACCACCGCACACACCTTCAAGTGCAGCTCGCTTCCCGCGATGGAGGATGCGCCCGCGGCCCTGCCGCCGTTCTCGACCTGCCCGCCGCCCCGCGACTACCCGTTCCGCAACCTGGTCTTCGAGGGCGGCGGAGTCAAGGGCGCAGCCTACGCCGGCGCGCTCGAGACGCTGGGTCAGCAGGGCATCCTGCCACGCATCGAGCGCGTGGCAGGCACCTCTGCCGGGGCCCTGATGGCGGCGCTGGTGGCTCTGCGCTACACACCGGCCGAGGTCCGCTCGCTGATGGTCTCGATCGACTTCGAGCAGTTCGAGGACGGCGGCGACGACGGCGTGCCGCGCCTGCTGTCGAGATACGGCTGGTTCGCCGGCGACTACTACCTCGACTTGCTGCGCTGCATCGTCGAGAGCAAAGTGGGGAAAAAGGGCGTCACCTTCGCCGACCTCGAGGCGGGCGACTACCTCGACCTGCACGTCTTCGCGACTGACCTCGACACCGGCACGGCGCGCGAGCTCTCCTTCGCCACCACCCCGGGATTCGAAGTGGCGCTCGCGGTGCGCATGTCGGGGTCCTACCCGGTCTTCTTCGCCTCGGTGCGCTCGGATGGCGACGTGTTCGTCGACGGCGGCGTGCTGCGCAACTACCCGGTGGACGCCTTCGACGGCGAGCAGGGCCTGAACGAGGAGACGCTGGGCTTCGTGCTGCTGAACACCGGCGCGCCGGTACCGGAGCACAGGGTCGACAACCTGTTGGAGTACGCCAAGGCGCTGTTCGAGGCCATCCTCAAAGTGCAGGTGGACGCCCTCGCTACCGACCCGCCCAACCTCGAGCGCACCGTGATCCTCAACGACCTCGGCATCCCCACCACCGACTTCGAGATCACCGACGCGCAGAAGGAGGCGCTCGTCGAGCAGGGCGCCTCCTGCACCTGCTCCTACCTCGCGGACTGGGCCGGCTGGCAGGATCGTGGCGAGTGGCCAAGCGCCCGCATCACCCTCGCCCCGGGCGAGCGCGTGCCGCTCGTCGGGACGGGCAAGTGCGGCTCGGCGTTTCGGTAGAGGGGGCCTGCTACACTCCGCCCCCGGCATGCCGAAGCGGGGCGACCTTCAATCCATCCTCATCGTGGGCTCGGGGCCGATCGTCATCGGCCAGGCCTGCGAGTTCGACTACTCGGGCACGCAGGCCTGCCGCGTGCTCCGGCGCGAGGGCTACCGGGTGGTGCTGGTGAACTCCAACCCGGCGACCATCATGACCGACCCGGAGTTCTCGGACGCCACCTACATCGAGCCGCTGATCCCGGAGGTCGTGGAGCGCATCCTGGAGCGCGAGCGGCCGGACGCGCTGCTGCCCACGGTGGGCGGGCAGACCGGCATCAACCTCGCCCTGGCGCTGGCCGAGTCCGGCGTGCTCGAGCGGCTGGGCGTCGAGCTGCTGGGCGCCGGCGTCGAGGCCCTGAAGCTCGGCGAGGACCGCCTGCTGTTCAAGGTGGCGATGGAGGAGATCGGCCTCAAGGTGCCGAAGAGCGGCTACGCCGGCAGCCTCGAGGAGGCGCGGGCGGTGGCCGCCGAGGTCCGCTACCCGATCATCGTGCGCCCGAGCTTCACGCTCGGCGGCGAAGGCGGCGGCGTGGTCTACAACCGCGACGAGCTCGACGAGGTGGTGGGCTCGGCGCTCGCCGCGAGCCCGGCCGGCCGGGTGCTGCTCGAGGAGTCGGTGCTCGGTTGGAAGGAGTTCGAGCTCGAGGTGATGCGCGACAAGGCGGACAACGCCATCGTCGTCTGCTCGGTCGAGAACTTCGACGCCATGGGCGTGCACACCGGCGACTCGATCACCGTGGCGCCGCAGCAGACGCTCTCCGACCGCGAATACCAGGAGATGCGCGACGACGCCTTCAAGGTGATCCGCCGCGTGGGAGTGGAGACCGGCGGCTCCAACATCCAGTTCGCGGTCAGCCCGGAGACCGGCGAGCGGGTGGTGATCGAGATGAACCCGCGGGTGTCGCGCAGCTCGGCCCTGGCCTCCAAGGCCACCGGCTTCCCGATCGCCAAGATCGCCGCGCTCCTCGCCGTGGGCTACACGCTCGACGAGATCCCCAACGACATCACCGGCAAGACCTACGCCGCCTTCGAGCCGACGCTCGACTATACGGTGGTCAAGATCCCGCGCTGGGCCTTCGAGAAGTTCCCCGGCACGCCGCCGACGCTCGGCACCTCGATGAAGTCGGTGGGCGAGGTGATGGCGATCGGCGGCACCTTCCGCGAGGCGCTGATGAAGGGCCTCGCCTCGCTCGAGCTGGACGGCGACTTCGCCAGCCGCGAGCGCCGCATGTCCGACGCGGTGCGCCTGGCGCGCCGCCTCTCCGAGCCCAACTGGGAGCGGCTCTACGCGGTGTTCGCCGCCCTGCGCCAGGGCTGGCCCGTGGCCCAGGTGTCGAAGGCGTCCGGCATCGACCCCTGGTTCCTGCAGGAGATCGCCGGGCTGGTCGAGCTCGAGACCGAGCTCTCCTGCTGGAACCTCGCCTCGGCGCCGCCGGCGCTCCTGCGCCGCGCCAAGGAGGACGGCCTGACCGACGCCCGGATCGGCCAGCTCCTCGACTGCCGGCCCGAGGCGCTGGCGGCGAAGCTCCGTGCCCACGGAGTGCGCCGCATCTACAAGCGGGTCGATACCTGCGCCGCCGAGTTCCCGGCCGAGACCCCCTACCTTTACTCGACCTACGGCCAGGAGGACGAGAGCGAGGTCACGGCGCGGCCCAAGGTGGTGATCCTGGGCTCCGGCCCCAACCGCATCGGCCAGGGCATCGAGTTCGACTACTGCTGCGTGCACGCCGCCTACGCGCTCTCCGCGATCGGCTACGAGACGGTGATGGTCAACTGCAACCCAGAGACCGTGTCGACCGACTACGACACCTCCGACCGCCTGTACTTCGAGCCGCTGACCCTGGAGCACGCCATGGCGGTGATCGACAACGAGAAGCCGCAGGGCGTGATCGTGCAGCTCGGCGGGCAGACGCCCCTGAAGCTCGCCCGCGGGCTGGCCAAGGCGGGAGCGCCGATCTGGGGCACCCCGCCGGACGCCATCGACCTCGCCGAGGACCGCCGCCGTTTCGGGGCGCTGCTCGCCGAGGAGGGCATCCTCCAGCCGGACCACGACAGCGGCACCTCGCTCGAGGAGGCGCTGGCCGCGGCGCGGCGCATCGGCTTCCCGGTGATGGTGCGGCCGAGCTACGTGCTCGGCGGGCGCGCGATGGCGGTGTGCTACGACGAGGCGACGCTCGAGACCTACGTGCGGCGCGCCGCCGAGGTTTCGGACGGCCATCCCATCCTCCTCGACCGCTTCCTAGAAGGCGCCGTGGAGGTGGACCTCGACCTGCTCGCGGACGGGCGCCGCGCCGTGGTCGGCGGCATCCTCCAGCACATCGAGGAGGCGGGCGTGCACTCCGGCGACTCGGCGGCGGTGATGCCGCCGCAATCGCTGCCGGCGCCCCTGCTCGACGAGATGCGGTCGATCGCCCGGCGGCTGGCGCTGCGGCTGGGGGTCATCGGCCTGATGAACGTGCAGTTCGCGCTGCACGAGGGCAAGGTCTACGTGCTCGAGGTCAACCCGCGGGCCTCGCGCACCGTGCCGTTCATCGCCAAGGCGGTGGGAGTGCCGCTGGTCAAGCTCGCCTCGCTGGTGATGGCCGGCAGGACGCTCGACGACCTGGGCTTCACCGAGGAGCCGCCGGTGCCGATGGTGGCGGTCAAGGCGCCGGTCTTCCCCTTCCGGCGCCTGCCGGGGGTCGACCCGGTGCTGGGCCCGGAGATGAAGTCGACCGGCGAGGTGATGGGCCTGTCGCCGAGCTTCGGCCAGGCCTTCGCCAAGGCGTGGATCGCGGCCGGCAACCGCCTGCCCACCTCCGGCCGGGCCTTCGTCTCGGTGCCCGACCGCGACAAGCCGGCCGTGGTCGCCGTCGCCCGCCGCCTGAGCGACCTCGGGTTCGAGCTGCTCTCGACCGAGGGCACGGCCGAGGCCCTGGAGGCCGCGGGGCTCGCCGTCCGGCGGGTGCGCAAAGTGCGCGAGACACGGCCACACATCGCCGACCACCTGATCAACGGCGAGGTGGACCTGGTGATCAACACCCCCAAGGGCCGCGAGGAGCACGACGACGGCACCGTGATCCGCACCACGGCGCTCAAGTACAACGTGCCGGTGATCACCAACCTCTCCGGCGCGCTCGCCGCCGCCGAGGGCATCGCCGCGCTCAAGGCCCAGCGCCTCGACGTGCAACCGCTCCAGGAGCTGCACGGGGTGGCGGCGGCGCGGGCCTGACCCAGCTCTCCGGTCGCTCGATCGCTCGCCAAGCGGCGGAACTGCCGCCGGTGTGTCCGTCTCTTCTCCCGAGAGAGGAGACCGCGACATGCCCACCCGCCCCGTGCTTTTCCGACTGCTGTTCGGCTCGTTGGTGCTCGCGCTGGCGCTCACCACAGTGAGTGCGCCGCTCGCTGCCCAGGGCGCGGCCGCCGCTGTGGCCGCGACCGCCGACCCGGGCAAGGAGTGCGTCGATCCCCCGACCCTCGCCTTCAGCCGGATCGACAACGACATCTACGAGCTCCTGGTGACGAGCGAGAAAGAGAAGCGCGCCTACGCAGTGCAGGTGGACTACCTCTGCAGAACTGTCCCCAATGTCTCCTGTACCGCGGCGCCTACGGTCAGCGGCCTCGGTCTCGATGCCCCATGCTGGAGCTCGAGCGCCGCGAAGACGGCTGCCCAGACGGCCGCCGGCGCAATTCCGTTGTTGTGCGCCGTGGCCTCGCCGTCCACCACCAGGGTGCCGATCATCCTGGACCACGCGTTCCTGCTCGAGAGCGGCGGCCAGATGCAGGTGACCTACAGGGCGATCACCGCCAGCACAGATGCGAACTGCCAGTGGAACGACACCGGGGTCGTGCCCGTCCGGGCGCTGCAGAAGCACGTGCTCAACATCGACCTCGGCTCGGTCTTCAACTTGAGCGGCGACGGCGGCTGGAAGCCGAGCACCGAAGTGGCCCTCTTCTCCCGCTCGGAGTGGAGCCCCTACTTCGTGGGCGGCTTCGACGTGCGCTACTCGGCAGTCGAGACGACCGAGAGCGGCAACGCCGAGGAAGAGGGGGACGACGGAGACAGTGGGGATGGTGGCGAAGGGTCCACCGCCGCCGAGGAGGCGGAGGAAGAGGCCAAGGAGCCGAAGGAGTTCAACCCCTTCGAGCAGAAGGGCGGCGTGTTCGAGGCCACGGCCTACGGCGTCGTCCGGCCGCCGGGGCTCAATTGGCTGGGCCTGGCCGGGGGGCTGGGGTTCGCCACCGTGCCGGGCGACGACAGCGGCGACGCGCTCGACGCCCGCCAGCGCTACTGGGTGGCCATCGAGACCTCGGTCCAGGGCTACAACGCCGGCCAGCCGGCGAACCGCCTCGGTAACACCACGGGCTTCCTCCGCTTCGGGTACATGAAGGACGATCGGTGGGAGAAGACCGTGCTGGTGCCGGCGACGGAGACCGAGGAGGCGGTGACCAGCGACGAGTCCGACCGCTACTTCGTCGAAGGCGAGATCGAGCTCCCGCGGCTCGGCACCGACGCGGTGCGATTCGCCATCCGGCTCTTCGCCAGCATCCCGGAGAGCGGCGACGGCGCCTCCGACGTGCGCGTCAGCGCGCTCGCGACGGTCGACCCGCGGAAGTGGTTCGGGGGTGGCGACAACGGCGAGTCGAAGTAAGAGGAGAGCGCCCTCACCGCGACGCACGAGGAGGCCCCATGCCGGCACCATTCCTGGACTTGGTCGACGACTTCACGCGGCTCGGCTTGGCGGCGGCGATCACCGCCGTGGTCGCTTTCCACCAGGCTGCGGTCGAGGTGTTCAAGCTGCTCTCGAAGTCCAAGGCCCGCAACTACTATGACGCCCTGGCCTACATCGTCTACGGCCCTAGCGACGAGCCGTTCGTCGCGAGCGCGAGGCGGGTGCTGGCTAGTCTGGTGTCCAAGCCCGCGCTGGTCCCGCTGCGGGTGCAGGTCGATTTGCGGCAGCAAACGCTCTCAAGGATTCCGGCAAGCGGGCCAGGAGAGCTCGCGGCCCCCACGGCAGAGCTGTCCGCAGATGCGGCCCCGTCGCAGGCGATCAGCGAGCGATCCCCCGACACCACCGTCGAGCAGTCCTCGGACTGGGTCGACGGCATCGAGGGACGGCTGATCGAGAGCTTCCTGCTACGCTCGGTCGGCGACGACCCGGTGGCGGAGATCTCGGATCGCGACGTCGAGAACGTGGCCAACGTCGCCCGGCTGGGAGCGCCGGCGGACGTACGGCGGACCATCGAGTGGCTCGATTCCCTGATTGCCCGCGGCACCACCGATCCCGCGGCGGCGGCCGACGCGCTGGCGAAGATCCCCGCCGGGCCCGAGCTCAAGAAGGAGATCCAGGCCTGGGTCCGGGCGCTGCGGAGCAAGCAGCCTCCGCGCGCCGTGGGCGCCTTGCTCGAAGCCTGGCGAGCGGAGTTCGTCGAGCGCCACCTGCCCGCGGAGGTCAGGGCGCGCATGGAGCTCGGCAACGCGTTTCGCGCCGCGGAGTACCGCTATCACCGGGTGGTGCACCGATTCTCCTTTGCTCTCGCAGCGGTCGAAGCGGGGCTGATCGCGTGGGGCTTGACCGCCAACGGTGGAGCGAGCGCGTGGGTGACCGCGCTCGCCGGCGGCGCGCTTGCTTTCGGCGTCCTCAGCGTGGCACCGCCGGCCGGAAAGAGCCTGCTCGACGCGGTGATGGGCCTCGGAAAGCGGCTGGGGTAGGCGCCGGGTGGACGACACACCGCATCTCCGGTGGCGCATCCTCCCCGGCGGCGTGACCCAAGACTCGGCCCTGCTGCGGATCCAGGCGCCGCGGGCCACGGGGCGGACCCATGCTCCGCCCGTGCTGAGCTTCGATCCGCCGCCTCCTGTGGGGTGGACCCAGGCTCTCGACCCCGAGCCATCTCAGGCGGAGTTCGCGGTGCGGTTAACGGGCCTCCAGGCGGACACCGCCTACCGGGTCACCTGCGAAGCGGAGGGCTCGACCCTCGCCTCCGACGCCTGGATCCGCACGGCGCCCGCGCGGATCGGCGACGGCGCCGGTCTCTTGATCGGCGTCACCTCCTGCTACTACCCGTCTCCTGATTTCTGGACCCTGCCTCAGCACGTCGGCGACTGCCTCAAGAGGCGGGACTGGCGGCCGCCGGGCGCGCCACCGCCTATGCCAGGGTTCGGCGGCAAGGTGCCCGCTGCCTTCTTCCACCTGGGCGATCAGATTTACGCCGATGTCTCGGGTGCCCTGAGCGGCGACATCGAGCGGCTCTACCAGGGGAGATACGAGAAGAACTGGGCGCCGGACCGTCTCGGGGCCGTGCTGTGCCACGGCGGGCACTTCTTCACTCCCGACGACCACGAGTACTGGAACGGCTTCCCAGCCCCCATGATCCCTTGGCTCCCCAGGACCTGGGGGAGCAGTTGGGAGCAGTTGGCTACGACCGCGAGGAGCGCGCTGTGGCGCGAGCAGGGGAGGTGGAACTTCGTCCGCGGCTTCTCGGGTGGCGAGAGCGACCTCGTGGGTTGGGGTAGCGGGAGCCTCGGAGAGATCCCTCTTTTCATCACCGATTCCCGCTCCGACCGCACCGGGCCGTCGGGAGAGCGCCGCCCGGAGGACCTCGCGAGGCGGCGCCCTCCGACGGGCAAGCAGCCGAGCCTTCTCTCCAGCTCGCAGCGCCAGGCGCTCCTGCAGTGGCTGGCCCTACCGGACCCGGTCGGCGTGCTCGTCCTCTCTCAGCCCCTGCTGGCGAGCGGCTCGCGGCTCGTGGACACCGGCCTCGAGCACTACAAGGACGACTACGACGCACTGCTCTCGGCGCTCGGCGATGCGGTCACGGCCGGCAAGACGCTGATCGTCCTCACCGGGGACATCCACACCGGGCGCCTGACGCGTTTCGCGCCGAAAACCGGCGGCCCGGGCCAGTTGATCGAGTTCGTGGTCTCTCCCCTGGCGCGGATCGGCTCCAGCTTGCCGCGCAAGGTCGCCAACCTACTGAACGAGCAGTCGCGGGTCGGCCCGGCCAAGAAGGTCGACACGGTGGCCGAGCTCCAGGAGAGCGACGCGGCCCGGCGGCTGCGGACCGCCTGGCCGGGCCTAGACCTCCACTGCCACTTTGCGACCAGCCAGAACCAGTTCGGGCTGCTGCACTTCTTCGCCGACTCGGCAGGCCAGCGCATCGCCCGCTTCGAGATCTGGAATCTGAACGAGATCGAGCCGGCGGGCAACGATTGGAGCCCCAAGTTCACCTGCGAGCGGAACTTTGTCATCGGCTGAACGCCTGCTCGCCGCGCGAACGCTCGCCGGCCCGGCCCGCAGTGAGCGAAGCCCGGCGGGGCCCCTGCCCCGCCGAGACTCGGCGCTACCTCAGATCGGAAAGCTCAAGCTAGTTCGGCCGTTCGCCGCACACCGGGTTCACGCAGTGGTCATGAGCGTCGGGGTCGGTGAAGTTCTCGTGGCAGTGGGTGAGGTCGGCGTACTGGGTCCAGCAGTCGCTCGCCTGGGTGTGGCAGTCCCAGCCGGGGAAGAAGTTGGTGGTCCCCCGCAGCGTGAGGTCTGCCTGGCCGTCGCAGTTGGTGTCCACGGCGAACCCTTCGGGGATCGTGGGTGTCCCGGCGCCGGGCGCGGGGCACCAGGGCGTGCCGGCGATGCGCAGGGTGATCAGCTTGGCGATCGGCCCACGGGTCTCGCCGGTGTCGACGTTGGTGAAGGTCAGGCAGATGCGCAGCCGTAGGCTGCCGTCGAAGTGGCCGCAGCCGCAGGGCTGGTCCACTCTCACCTGGATCTTGGTTCGCGGCTGCAGGCCGCAGAGACAGGCGTTCACCTGCCAGCGGGTCACCGTGCCGTCGCCGCAGGTGACCTCGATGATGTCGGTGCCGGCAAGCCGGAGGGCCCGCACCACGACTTCGATGGTGGCCACGCCGCCCACGAAGTTGCCGGGCGTCAGGCGCTCGATCACGGTGTCCGCATTGCCCGCGATTCCCGGCGGCAAAGTGGCCAGCGGTACGCCGGCCAGCCCCACGACGCCGGTGAAGGGAGCAGAGCCCGGGCAGAAGAAGCCGGCCGGAATTGGGTCGCTGGCGAAGTTGATGAAGGTCGGGGTGCCGATCGAGGTCTCCAGCAGGTCGACGCCGGGGATGATAGGCGGCTGGGCTTCGGCCGGGGGCGTGAGGGGCAAGGCCAGCGCCATCAAGGCGAGGGCGGGCAGCAGTCTGCGAAGCGCATTCATGATGGATTCTCTCCTCCGGGTCTCCATGGACCCTCGAGCATGGCGAGCAGGCGTTCTTGCCTGGCCATTAGCGAGTTACAGATAGTATTTTTACATCGGAGTGTGGACATGCGTATGCGAGAGTATGCCGCCAAGTCTGCGAATGTCAAGAGACACCTCGCTGGGGGCCACTTTCGGTAGTACACTGCTGGCTGACCCCTCGCTGAGTTCGTTTTCGCTGAGCTGGTTTCTCGCTGATTTGGGCTTGCGCAGCTTTCGGCGGAGTCCTCGCCGACGGCGGAGTTCATGGGCGCGCGCCCCTGCCCGGCGCGGCGGTTTGAACCTCGGCGCCCTCCGCTTCGACCTATTCGCGACCCCTCGGGCCGCGCCGCTGCGGCGCGGCCACAGCAATCGGCACTGGAGCGCGCTCCAAGGAGGAACGCCATGCGCAACGCATTTCGCGCCTTGCTCTCGGGTCGCGGTCGCTCGGGCAGCCGGCCACGGCCCCTCGCCTGCCTCGCCTGCCTCAGCGGAGTTTTCTGGCTGATCTGGCCCTCGCTCCCGGCCCTTGGAGGGACGGGCGACGTCCTGCCGGGTATCGACTTGTGGGCCACGCCGGGTACCGGCATCTCGGCCACGGACTTCAGCGACGATCCCATCCCGGCCGACTTCTTCGATCCCGGCTCCGACCCGTTCACGGGGATCGTCACCCTGGGCGGCAGCCCCCTGCCCAACCTCGGCGGCCCTTCGCTCGGGCCGTCGGACACGGTAGTGAACCGGCCGGTGATCGCCGAGCTGCCGGCCATGGGCTCTCAGGACACGGTGCCCATCGAGATCGTGGCCCTGAGCCTGGTGAGCATTCAGCCCATCACCGTGACCTACAACGGTGGATTCAACCCCGAGTCGTGGAATGTTGCCGTGTGCCTGTCGGCGACGCCGCAGGCCCAGGGCACGATGACCATCCGCCGCGACTGCGCCGACGGCGGCACCTTCGACTCGAGCCTGCCGGTGCGGCCGAAGTTCGTGTTCTCCCGCACCAGCCCGGCGGCCATCCGCGTGCTCGACCCGGGTCTCGCCGGCGAGATCACCTTCACCGCCACCGGTGGGCGCTGGGTGTACAACCCGAACCCGCAGCTCCAGGTGTTTCGGGTCAGCGCCGGCGCGCAGACGGACGGCAACTGCGATGGCGTGATCGACGCGGCGCTGGCCGGGAGCTCCAACTTCTCCCCGGGCGTGGTTTCCATCTCCTGTGAGTGCGGCCTCCCGCCGTCGCCCGCCCAGGAGAAGACGTTGACGCCCGAGGAGGCGATGCTGGAAGCCCACGGGGTGCTGCCGCCGCAACCGCCGCCCCCGGACTTCGACCTCGACGGCATCGGGGACGACGCCGACAACTGCCCGCAGCAGTCGAACCCCTTGCAACAGAACGGGGACGGGGACACGGTGGGCGATGCGTGTGACAACTGCATCAACACCCCCAACTCCTGCCAGGAGGACACTGACCTGGACGGCTTCGGCGACGCCTGCGAGGTGTTCACCGACGGCTTCGAAACCGGCGATACCTCGAACTGGTCCTTGACGTTTCCGTAGCCGCGGGGCCAGGCGGCGCGGATGGATGCGGTTTCCGGCTTGCCGGCCGGAAACCGCCGCTCGACCCGCTCGTCCAGCCGCTCGCCGCGTCGGGGGTTGAGGGTTGCCGGCCGGGGCGGCATGGTAGATCCTCTAAAGGAGGGCCTCACCATGAACGCCCAAGCTCCCGCCGTCGCAACCTCGCCTCCCCAGCGCCATTCGCTGTGGGCCACCCTCAGCTCTACCTACCGCGAAGCGCCGAGGAAGAGCCGCTGGTCCGTGCTGGCCCTGATCTTCGGCACCGTTCTCATCGTCACCCTGCAACTGGTCTTCGACCTCGACAACGGCCGTGGCCGGTGGGGCGTGGCCGAGTCGATGGCGCTCTGCCTCGGAATCTCTGGGCTCTACTTGTGGATGATCTCCCACGCGCTCGAGGTGGCCAGCCAGACCGGCAAGGTCTGCGAGGCCCCCTTCGCCACGACCGGGCCCCGCGTGCTGCACCAGATGCTCGAGGCTTCGCCGGTCCTCGGGGTGGCCGCCGGGCTGCTGCTCGGCGCCGGCACCGGGGTGAACCTCGTGCGCGCCCTCTTCCACGGGCCCGAATACCTGCTCATAGTGATCGGCTTCCTCTACGCCGGCGTGCTCGTCGCCCGCGCCAGCCACCGCACCTCGGGGTTCCTCTATCACCACGCCCGCGAGCAGGCCGAGGCCGCCGCCCGCGCCCGCTCCGAGGCCGCCGAGGCGCAGCTCGCGGCCCTCCAGGCGCAGATCCACCCCCACTACCTGTTCAACGCCCTCAACACCATCGCCGCGCTGGTGCGCACCGACGCCCGGGCCGCCGAGGCCACGGTCGAGAACGTGGCCCAGGTGCTGCGGAAGACGCTCGACCGCTCGCGGCGCTCGGTGGCGCCCCTGTCGGAAGAGATCGACTACCTCAAAGCCTACCTGGCGGTCGAGAAGCAGCGCTTCGGCGACCGGCTGCGGGTGAGCTGGGCCCTCGCCAACGATGCCCTCGCGGTGCCCGTGCCGCCGCTGGTGCTCCAGCCGCTGGTCGAGAACTCCCTCAAACACGGGCTCGGCCAGCGCATCGAGGGCGGCATGATCGAGATCGTGGCCGGCTTCGTGGAAGGCAAGCTGGTCCTCTCGGTGGCGGACGACGGCGCCGGCCTGCCGCTGCGGCACGAGGACGGCACCGGCCTCTCGAACTTGCGGCAGCGGCTCGCCACCCTGTACGGGCCGGCGGCGAGCGTCACGCTGGAGCCCCGCGAGCGGGGCGCCAAGGCGGTCGTCGTCCTCCCCGTCACCGGGCCACGCGCTCTCTAGGAGAGGCTTCCCATGCGCGTGCTGATCGTCGACGACGAGCCGGCGGCCCGCGGGCGCCTCGCCGCCATGCTCGCCGACCTCGACGTCGAGGTGGTGGGTGAGGCGGCCGACGGCGTCGCGGCCCTCGAGCTGGCGCGCGACCGGCGGCCCGACGTGCTGCTGCTCGACATCGCCATGCCCGAGGTCGACGGCTTCGACGTCGCCCGCCACCTGCCGGAGCCGCGGCCGCTGATCGTCTTCCAGACCGCCTACGACGAGTACGCACTGCAGGCCTTCGAGCACGAGGCGATCGACTACGTGGTCAAGCCGGTGACCCGCGAGCGCCTGGAGCGGGCCCTCGAGCGCGCGCGGCGCCGGCTCGCCGAGCTGCGAAGGCCGGAGCTGCCGCCCGACCTCCTCGGCCGTCTCGGCGACTCGCTCAAGGTCTCGGCCTCGGCGCGGCCCCGCCTCCTGGTGCGCGAGGGCCGCGGGCACCGGCTGCTGCCGTTTCGCGTCATCCTGCGCTTCGAGGCCGGCGACGGCCTGGTCGTCGCCTACACCAAGGCCGGCCGCAGCCTCACCGACTACACCCTGCAGGAGATCGAGACCCGCGCCGGCGCCCGCTTCGTGCGGGCCAGCCGCGCCGACC
>JBIOXV010000071.1:0-9372 GCA_044869805.1 Thermoanaerobaculia bacterium
CTACGAGATGCTGCGGGCGGCGGACACGATCGGCGTCTTCCAGGTGGAGAGCCGGGCGCAGATCGCCTCGTTGCCGCGCAACCAGCCGTACAAGTTCTACGATCTGGTGATCCAGGTGGCGATCGTCCGCCCAGGCCCCATCGTCGGCGGCATCGCCGGCCCCTACTACGAGCGCCGCGCCGGTCGCGAGCCGGTGACCTACTACCATTCCAGCCTGCAGCCGATCCTCGAGCGATCCTTGGGCGTTCCGATCTTTCAAGAGCAGCTCTTGCGCATTGCCATGGTGGCCGGCGGCTTCACCGGCGGCGAGGCCGAGGAGCTGCGGCGGGCCATCGGCTCGCGGCGCTCCGTCGAGCACATGCGATCGATCGTGGCCCGGCTGCGCGCCGGCATGTCCGAGCGGGGGATTCGCGGCGAGGCTCAGGATCAGATCGCCCAGGCGGTAACCTCCTTCGCGCTCTATGGCTTCCCCGAGTCGCACGCCGCGAGCTTCGCGCTCATCGCCTACGCCAGCGCCTACTTGAAGGCCCACCACCCCACCGCCTTCTACGTCTCCCTGCTCAACGCCTGGCCCATGGGCTTCTACCACCCCGCGACGCTGGTCAAGGACGCCGAGCGCCACGGCGTCGAGGTGCGGCCGATCGATGTGGCGAGGTCGGGGTGGAAGTGTAAATGGGAGGAGACCCCCTCCGGACGTAGCGGCCGGACCCGTGCCGGCCGCTCTTCGCCATCCGCGCCGACGGCCGGCGCGCTGCGCCTCGGCCTGCGCTACGTGCGCGGCCTGAAGCAGGCCACCGGCGAGCGCATCGAGAGCGAGGCGGCACGCCAGCCGTTCGCCGGCGTCTCCGACCTGGTGGCGCGCTGCCGGCTGGGCGAGGCCGAGGTCAGCGCCCTGGCCTCGGCCGGGGCGCTCGCCGGCTTCGGGCTCAGCCGCCGCCAGGCCCTGTGGCAGGTGGCGTGGACGGCGCGCCCCTCCGGGCCGCTCTTCGCCGGCGAGGAGAGCTCGCCCTCGCCGCTGCCCGAGATGGCGCCGCTCGAGGAGACGGTCGCCGACTTCCTGGCTACCGGCATGACCGCCGGCCCCCATCCCCTGGCCTACTTCCGGCCACGGCTCAAGCGCATGGGGGCGGTCACGGCGGCGGCCCTGGAGCGCCTGCCTGCCGGCAGGACGGTGCGCATCGCCGGCTCGGTCATCGTGCGCCAGCGGCCCGCCACCGCCAAGGGCATGCTGTTCATCACCCTCGAGGACGAGAGCGGCATGGCGCAGGCCATCGTGCGGCCGGACCAGCTCCGCGACCACCGCGGCCTGATCGTCGGCTCCCCCGGCCTGATGATCGAGGGCGTGCTGCAGAAGCGCGACGGCAGCCTCTCCATCAAGGCCGAGAAGTTCTGGTCGCTGCGCCGCCTGGAGAGCCCTCCGAGCCACGATTTTCGGTGAGGGCCAGGGTTCCGGGGCGCGGCCGGCGATCACCCTGATACCCTCGCCGCGCCCATGGCAGAGCGGCCAGCCTCTCTTCCCGTCGACATCATCGTGCCGGTGGCGGGCGCGGCGGAGGACTTCGCGCGCTGCGCGGCGAGCCTCGGCCTGGCGACGGACTTCGTGCGCCACCGGCTGGTGGTGGTGCTCGACGGCGAGCCTCGGGGCGACGAGGCCGCGGCAATCGAAGCCGCGCTCGCCGGGCTCAAGGCCGTCCCCACGCGCGCCATCGAGGTGCTGGTCAACCCCGAGCGCCGAGGCTTCGTCGCCAGCGTCAACCGCGGCATGGCGCTCTCCGACCGCGACGTGATCCTGCTCAACAGCGACACGGTGGTCACACCGCGCTGGGTGGAGAAGATGCAGGAGGCAGCCTGCTCCTCGCCCGAGGTGGCGACGGTGACGCCGTTCTCCAATCACGCCACGATCTGCTCGCTGCCCGAGCCGCTCGGCGAGAACGCGGTGCCGGCCGGGTACACGATCGACTCCTTCGCGCGCCTGATCGAGGAGCGCTCGCTCCGCGCCTATCCTCGGCTCCCCACCGGCGTGGGCTTCTGCCTCTACGTCAAGCGCCGCGCGCTGGACGAGCTGGGCCCCTTCGACGAGGCGGCCTTCGGCGCCGGCTACGGCGAGGAGGTGGACTTCTGCCTGCGCGCCGCGGGGCGCGGCTTCGTGCACCTGCTCGACGACGCGACGTTCGTCTACCACGCCGGCCAGAAGAGCTTCGGCCGCCGCCGGAAGCGGCGCGTGGAAGCCGGCCATCGCGTGATCCGCCGCCGCCATCCCGACTTCTTCCCGGCGCTGGCGCGGTTTCTCGCCGCCGACCCGCTGGCGCCGCTGCGGCGACGGGTGATCGAGGCGCTGGCGCCGCCGCGCGCCAGCCGCCGCCCGCCGGCGACCATCCTTCACCTGGTGCACGGCTGGCCGCCCTACAACTCCGCCGGCACGGAAGGGTATGCGCGCTCCCTCGCCCTGCGGCAGGCCGCGCGGCGCGAGGTCTTCGCCTATACCCGCCTCGCCGACCGCGGGCGCGAGCACGGCGACGCCATCGCGCTCTTCGACCACGGCGTGCGGGTGCGCCTCGCCGTCAACAACTTCGAGCAGCGCAACCCGCTGGCGCGTAACGCGCTCCACGACCCGGTCCTGGCGCGGGATTTCGGCCGCTTCCTCGAGCGCGCGCGGCCGGCGCTCGCCCACGTCCACCACCTGGCCGGTCACGGGCTCTCGCTGCTGGCGATGCTGGCGCGGCGGCGCATCCCGATCGTCTTCCAGGCCCAGGACTGGTGGATGCTCTGCGCCCGCGCCAACCTGCTCGACCGCGAGCGCCACTCGTGTAGCGGCCCGGGCGCAGGCAAGTGCAGCGCCTGCCTGCCGATGACCGGCCTGCCCGCTGCCGGCCTGTGGAACCCCCTGCTCTACGCGCTTCGCAACCGCTGGGCGCGGCGCTTGCTGCAACGCTCGAGCGCCGTGGTGATGGGCTCGGAGTTCATCGCCCAGAGCCTTTCCCGGCACGGGCTGCTCGATGGCCTGCCCGAGGTCCACGTGCTGCCCTACGGGGTCGAGCTACCGGGCACGCCGCCGCGCCGCCCGGCCGTCGCGAGGCACCTGCCGTTGCGCTTCGGCTGCATCGGCTCGATGCAGCCGCACAAGGGCCTCCACCTGGCGGTCGCGGCGTTCCGCGGCATCTCGCCTGCGCAGGCCAGCCTCGACATTTGGGGCGACCCCGCCGCCGACCCGGCCTACGCCCGCGAGCTCCAGGAGCTGGCCGCCGGCGCCCCAGTCGCGTTCCACGGCCGCTTCGCCGAGGAGGAGAAGGCCGGCCTCCTCGCCGGCCTCGATGCGCTCATCGTGCCCTCGCTCGGCCTCGAGTCCTTCGGCCTGGTGGCGCGCGAGGCGATGGCCTGCGGCACGCCGGTGCTGCTCGCCCGGGGCAGCGCGCTCGCCGAGCTCGCCTCCGAGCTGCCCGCCGAGGCGTCCTTTCCACCGGGGGACGCCGCGGAGCTTCGCGCGCGGCTCGATGTGCTGATCGAGAGGCCCGAGACCCTTGCCGAGTGGGCGCGCCGGTTGCCGCCGGTCAAGGGCATGGACGCCCACGCCGAGGAGATCGAAGGCGTGTACGAGCGGGTGCTCTCCCGCGCCGAGACACCATGACCAACCGCCTCGCTCTCGCCTTCCGTACGCTCGTAGCCGAGGGGCCGCACGCCGCGCTCGACCGCGCGCTCGACCACCTCGCCTACTGGCGGGAGCGAGGATCGGCGCAGCCGATCGACGGTGGAGCGAACACGGCTCCCGCGGTCTTCCGCAGCCCCGTGCTCCACCTGCTCGCCACTCCCCCGAAGCCCTGGTTCGGCGGCGTGCAGGTGCACGTGGCGCGGCGCCGGGCGCTCGAGAGCGCCCATGCTCCCTTCGCGCTGCTCTTCCCGGAGCGCGGCCGCTACCGCCTGGAGGTGTGGCACGGAACGAACCGGAGGGCGTGGTGGATGAGCCCCTCCCCAGCAGGCTCGCCCGCGAGCCTCCTCGCGCCGCGCTTCGAGCACGCCGTCGAACGGGCGGCGTGGTGGGTCGGCGCGCGCCTCCTTCACTTCGAGAACCTCGCCGGCCTTCCCCTCGGCAGCGCGCTCAACGTCGTCGAGCGCGGGCTGCCCGCCGTCGTCTCGGCGCACGACTACGCCGGCTTCTGCCCGCGGCCTCACCTCATCGAGCGGCCCATGCTCCGGTTCTGCCACTACTCGCGCGATGCCGAGCGCTGCGCCCGCTGCCTGGCCGCGGACGGCACCGGGGGCGGCGAGCTGCAGGCAGCGCGCCGGGAGCTCGCGGCGCGCCTTCTCGCCCGGGCTGAGGCCGTGGTCTACGCCTCGGCGTTCCTGCGCGGTCGGTTCCTGGAGCTGTTCCCGGGTCTCGCGCCCGAGCGGCAGCTCGTGCGCCCGCCGCTCACCGCTCTCGACCCGCCGCCGCTCGCCGCCGCGGATCGCCGCCCCGCCGAGAGGTCGGCACGCCTTCGCGTCGCGTTCGTGGGCAGCGTCAAGCCGCACAAGGGCTCGCGCCTCTTCGCCGAGGTGGTGGACGGCCTGGCGCCCGCCGAGCGCCGGCGCTTCGAGCTCTCGGCCTACGGCGGCGGGGACGTCGCAGAGCTTTCGGCGCTGCGCCGCCGCGGCGTCCGGGTGCGCGGCTACTATCGCGCCAGCGGGCTGCCCGCGCGCCTGCGCCGCGACCGGATCGACCTGGCGCTGGTGCCCTCGATCTACCCCGAGCCCTATGGCCTGACCCTCGACGAGTGTCTGGCGGCCGGGGTCCCGGTGGTGGCCTTCGACTTCGGCGCGCCGGCCGAGCGCCTGCGCCGCTGGGGCGGGGGCTGGCTGGTGTCGCCGGAGGAGGGGGCGGCGGGGATCCTGCGCCTGTTGCGCGAGCTCATCGGCAGCGAGCGCTGGCAGTGCCCGGCCGCGCTCGCGCCGGCCGCCGAGCCGCTGCTCGACACGCCCAGGCTCGACCTGCCTTGGCTCGACTATGGGGACCTCTACCGGCAGGCTCTGGAGCCCCGGCAAGCATCGGGGCGAGGGCAGCACCGAGGCTCGGAAGGCGCGTGAGCCCGGAAGGCGCCTGGGCCCGGAGGCTCGGGAAGGGCCCGTGATAGCTTCCGCCGCGGTCCGCCACCTTCGCCCTGCGCCGGATTTCGAGACTTGAACGCGGCCTCCGAGCTCCGCCGAACACCGACGATCTCCGTGGTGATCCCGAGCCGCGACACGTCCTCCCTCACCCTCGCATGCCTCGCTTCGCTCGACGCCGCGGAGTACCCCGATCTCGAGGTGTTGGTGGCCGACGACGGCAGCAGGGACGGTACGGCCGAGGAGATCGCCGCGCGCTTTCCTCGCGTCCACGTGTTGCGGCAAGCCGAGCCCGAAGGCTTCACCCGCGCCGCCAACCGCGGCCTCGGCGAGGCGCGGGGCGAGGTGCTGCTCCTCCTCAACAGCGACACCGAGGTCGAGCCCCCAGCCCTCGCGGCACTCGCGGCCGCCTTCGCCGGCGAGCCGCGGCTCGGCATCGGCGGCGCTCGCCTGCTCTTCCCCGACGGCAGCCCGCAGTGGAGCGGCGGCGCCGAGCCCGGTCTCGCCTGGCTCTTTGGCCTCGCCTCGGGCTTGCCGCGTCTGCTCGGCCGCCTTCCCGGCTATCGCCGGCTGCGGCCGGTGTCGGGCTCGGCGGTCACCCACGTCGCCTGGGTGACCGGTGCGGCGCTGGCCCTGCGCCGCGAAGTCTGGGAAGCGCTGGGGCCGCTCGACCCGCGCTTCCGCTTCTACGCCCAGGACCTCGACTACTGTCTGCGCGCCCGCGCCGCCGGCTGGCAGGTGCGGGTGCTCCCCGAGGTAGTGGTGCGGCATCGTCAAGGAGCGACGATCGGCGCCGTGGCCGGCGCCCCCGGGGGCGCCAACCCGGAGCTGCTGTGGACCGATCTGGTGCGCTGGGCCGCCAAGCATCACGGGCCGGCGTGGGCGCGGCGCGCGCGCCGGCTGATGTGCCTGGGCGCCCGGCTGAGGCTCGCGGGGCGTGCCGCCGCGGCCGCCTGGGCCGGGCTGCCGTGGACGCGGGGCCGGGCGGCGCGAGAGGCGCGCCGGCTCGACACCGCGGCCTTCCGCGGCGCGCTCGCCGCGCTCTCCGGGATGCGGGTCGAGGCGGCGCCATGAGCCCGCGGAGGCAGCCGTGGCGTCCCTGAAGGAGCTCGCCCGGTACCGCGACCTGGTGCGCACGTTGGTGGTGCGCGACCTCAAGGTCCGCTACCGGCGCTCGACGATCGGCTTCCTGTGGACCATGCTGCAACCGCTGCTCACCATGCTGGTGCTGAGCACGGTCTTCAGCCACGTCTTCCGCTTCGACGTCGAGAACTATCCCGTCTACGCCCTGGCCGGAATCCTGTTCTGGAACTTCTTCAGCCAGAGCATCGTGAGCTCGATGAACAGCCTGCGCTACAACGCCAACCTGCTCACCAAGGTGCCGGTGCCGAAGGCGGTGTTCCCGCTCGCCACCATCCTCTCGGGGCTGGTCAACCTGCTGCTGGCGCTGGTGCCGCTGCTCGCGATCCTGATGGTGACCGGCCATCCGCTGCACCCGACGCTGCTCTTCCTGCCGGTCGCCATCCTGCTCGCCGCCGTCTTCACCTTCGGCGCCGGCCTGCTGCTGTCGCCGCTCGCCGCCTTCTTCAGCGACATCGTCGAGATGGTGGGAGTGGTGCTGATGATGCTGCTCTACATGACGCCGATTTTCTACCCGGCGTCGATCGTGCCCGAACGGTTCGCCTGGATCACGCGCTGGAACCCCGTGCGGGTGGTGCTCGACGTGTTCCGCGAGCCAATCTACGCCGGCCGCATCCCTTCGGCCGCTCATCTGGCGCTGGCCGCGGCCATCGCCGCCGTGTCGCTCGGCGTCGGCGTCGCCGTGTTCCGGCGCTCGAGCGACCGCATCGTCCTCTACCTGTGAGCGGCCCGATGCCCGAGCACCACCGCCGGCCGCCGCCCGCGAGCGTGATCCACCTCGACCAGGTGGGCCTGCGCTACCGGCTCGCCAAGCAGCGCATCCCGTCGATCAAGGAGTACGCGATCCACTGGATCAAGGGCGCCCTGACCTACGAGGCCCTGTGGGCGCTCGACGCGGTGTCGGTCGAGATCCAGCGCGGGGAGCGAGTGGGGATCGTGGGGCGCAACGGGGCCGGCAAGTCGACCTTGCTCAAGGTGATCTCGGGCATCCTGAAGCCGACGCGCGGGCGGGCGGCGGTCGCCGGCCGCGTGACGCCGATCCTCGAGCTGGGCACCGGTTTCGACCCGGAGCTGACCGGGCTCGAGAACATCTACCTCAACGCGCTGCTGCTCGGGCGGCGGCGGCGGGAGATCCACGCCAAGGTGGAGGAGATCGTGGCGTTCAGCGGCCTCGGCGACTTCATCCGCTCACCGATCCGCAACTACTCCTCGGGGATGCAGGCGCGGCTCGGCTTCTCGATCGCCACTGCCTGGGTGCCGGACATCCTGATCCTGGACGAGGTGCTGGCGGTGGGCGACGCGCAGTTCGTGCGCCTGTGCGAGGAACGTCTCTCGAGCTTCCGCGACCGCGGTACGACGCTGCTGCTGGTGTCGCACAACCCGGAGGCGGTGCGCAGCACGTGCGAGCGCTGCCTGTGGCTGGAGAGCGGGCGGCTGCGCGCCGACGGGCCGGTGGAGACGGTGCTGGAGGAGTACGGACGCTTCGCGAGCGGAGGAAAAGCCTGACCCTGTCATCCCGAGCGCAGCGAGGGATCCAGAGGAAGGTCCGTCGCTCCGACCCAGAGGCCACCCCGCCAGATCCATGGCCCTTCGCTCAGGATGACGAGGTTGACATCGCCCCGCGGTAAACCTCCTCCATCTCCCGGGCGATCACCGCCGGCGCGTGGAAGCGCGCCAACACTTCGCGGCCCGCGGCGGTCAGGCGAGCGGCGAGGCCGGGCTCGGTGGCGAGGCGCGCGAAGGCCGCGGCGTACTCCGTGCCGCCCTGCGCCAGCAGCAGCTCGCGGCCGTCCTCCGCGTCCAGGCCCGCCGCCGCCTCCGGGCTCGCCACCACCGGCACTCCCCGCGCCCACGCCTCGAGGATCCGCATCCTCACCCCGGAGGCGATGCGCAACGGCAGTACCAGGATCGAGCCCGGCGCGAACACTTCCCGCGTGTCCGCCGGCGCCGGGTAGCCGTGGATGCCGCCGCCGAGCTCCGGGCCGAGAGCTGACAAATTTCCGAAGACGTGGAGCCGTGCCTCTGGCAATGCCGCGCGCACCGCCGGCCAGAGGTTGGCGGCGAAGAACTGCACCGCGTCCTGGTTCGGCGGCCAGCCCTCGCTGCCCATCAACACCACCGCGGGCGCGCCCGGCAGCGGGCGGTCGGCGGCGGTGAGGGTGCCGGCGAACGGCGCCCGCACCACCGTCACCCGCCCCCGACCCCCAGCCAGATCACGCAGCCGCTCGGCGTCGCGCGCGGTCAACGCCACGGTGGTGCTCACGCGGCCCACCGCCTCCCCCTCCCAGCGCGCCAGCCGCGCCGCCTCCAGCCTGGCGAACGATCCCAGCAGCTTCTGGCCCCGCGCTGCCGCGGCCCACAGGTCGCTCTCGACGTTCTGCGCGCGCAGCACCACCGGGAACGGGAGGGGCCGCGGCGAGCGGCTCCAATGCGCCAGGGCCAGGCGGCGGAGGGCCCAGTGCACGGGGAACAGGGCCTGGAGCTGCTCGACGTGCACCACGTCCCACAGCTCGGTCGTCAGTAGGTGCCCGACCTCGAGCGCCACGGGTTGGTGGGAATGGCGATCGATCGACAGCGGCCGGCCGGTGAGCCGCCCGCGCACCAGCGAGGTCAGGTGAGAGCGGCCGCGCACCTCCACCAGGCGAGCTGAGCAGCAGCCGGCGAGGGCCTCCCGGACCTCCGCGGCGGGAGCGGAGCCCGGCGCCAGCGGCGCCACCAGGGTGAGCCGGTGGCCGCGCTCGGCCAGGGCCTCCAGCGTGTTGCGGACCAGCAGCCTGCCGCCGTCGATCGGCGGCCAGGGCGGCTTGGTGGCGACGGCCAGGATCTTGAGCGAGCGGGGCGCGCCGGCGGCAGCCGGAGGGAGGTCTCTCAACCTGGAGGAGGCCCGGTCAGGGAGCGGGATGCGCGAGTATAGACCGAAAGCCTGGCCTACGCGGACGCCCACCAGGTGCCGGCAGGCCTGGTGGGCGGGAGGAGCAGGCAGAGCCTGCCGCAGAGCGTTGGCCTTCAGGTCGCGGGCGCCAGCAGGTACACCCCGAAGCGGCAGGCCTCGTCGGTCCACGCCGCCTCGACCGCCAGGCCGGCCGCCGACGCCAGTCGGTCGACCTCGCCCGGCGAGTACTTGTGGCAGACCTCGGTCAGGATGCTCTCGCCGGG
>JBIOXV010000072.1:0-84626 GCA_044869805.1 Thermoanaerobaculia bacterium
CGGCGGCTTCTCCGTTTCGTCACTCCTCCTCACCTAACCTTGTAGTAGGATTCCGGCACGCGGGCGCGCGTCTTGCTCGCGACTCTTACCTCGGGTTGCCGCGGGAGACCTACGTGCCGGATCGGCCTGAACCCTCCACCACCGAAACCGCCTTCGAGCCACCGGCCAGGACCGGCAGCCGCCGGGTGCGGCGGCTGGCCTACCTCGGCGCCGCCATCATCCTGGTGGCAATCTTTGCCTGGCCGCGGCTGCAGTCGCGGGGCAAGGAGCCGGCCTCGGCGCCGGCTCCCGCGGCCAGCGCCGCCACGCCCGCCGCGGTGCCGGTCACGGTCGCCGAGGTCAAGCGAGAGCGCCTGACCGAGACCCTCTCCACCTCCGGCTCGCTGCGCGCCAACGAGTGGGTGGAGGTGACCAGCGAGATCTCGGGCAAGGTGGTCGACATCCGCTTCGACGAAGGCAGCCGCGCCGGGGCCGGCGACCTGCTGGTCAAGATCGACGACTCCGAGCTCATCGCCCAGCTCGAACGCGCCAAGTTCAGGGCCCGGCTCGCCGCCGAGCGCGAGGCCCAGCAGAAGCGCCTGTTCGACGAGGGCATCATCAGCCAGGAGGAGTTCGACCGCCAGGCGAGCGAGCGCAACGTGCTCGACGCCGAGCAGCGGCTGATCGAGGCCCAGCTCAAGAAGACCGAGATCCGCGCCCCCTTCGCCGGCACGCTCGGCCTGCGCAGCGTGTCGCTCGGCGCCTATCTCTCGCCCCAGACCCGCATCACCACCCTGCAGGACATCCAGCCGATCAAGCTCGATTTCTCGCTGCCGGAGAAGTACGCGGGCCTGGTGCGCGTGGGGCAGGAAGTGACCTTCCGGCTGAAGGGTGACGAAACCCCTCGCCAGGCGCGGATCTTCGCCATCGAGCCCACGGTGGACCTCGAGACCCGCTCCCTCCTGCTGCGCGCCGAGAGCCCCAACCCGGACGGCTCGCTGCTGCCGGGCGCGTTCGCCGACGTCGAGGTCGCGGTGCGCTCGGCGGACGACGCGCTCGCCGTGCCGTCGATTGCCATCGTCCCCGAGCTGGGCGGCAAGAAGGTGTTCGTGGTGGACGGCGGCATCGCCCAGCCGCGGCCGGTGGAGACCGGCATCCGCACCAGCGAGCTGGTGGAGATCACCTCCGGCCTGGCGCCGGGCGAGAAGGTGATCACCTCGGGCCTGCTGCAGATCAAGCCCGGGGCCAGGGTCGAAGTGCAATGACGCTCTACGCCCTCGCCATCCGCCGGCCGGTGCTGGCGATCGTGCTGTCGATCGCCATCGTGCTCTTCGGCGCCATCGGTTTCAGCTACCTCGGGGTGCGCGAGTTCCCGGCGGTGGACCCGCCGGTGATCACCGTGCAGACCAACTACCGGGGCGCCAACGCCGACGTCATCGACTCGCAGGTCACCGAACCGCTGGAGAAAGCGGTCAACGGCATCGACGGCATCCGCACCCTGACCTCGATCTCGCGCGAGGGCCGCAGCACCATCACCGTGGAGTTCGACCTCGGCTCCGACCTCGAGCGCGCCGCCAACGACGTCCGCGACCGGGTGTTCTCGACGGTCGGCAACCTGCCGCCGGACATCGACTCTCCCGAGGTCTCCAAGGCCGACGCCGACTCGCAGCCCATCGTCCAGGTGACGGTCTCGAGCCAGGGCCGGAACCTGCTCGAGCTCACGCGCCTGGCCGACCGCGTCTTCGCCGAGCGCCTGCAGACCATCCCCGGGGTGGCGCGCATCCAGATCTACGGCGAGCGCACCTACGCCATGCGGCTGTGGATCGACCCGGTGAAGCTCGCCGCCTACCAGCTCTCGCCGCTCGACGTGCGCGAGGCGGTGGCGCGCGAGAACATCGAGCTCCCCGCCGGCCGCATCGAGGGCCGCGAGGTAGAGCTGCCGGTGCGGGCGATGTCCCGCCTCAACAGTCCCGACGATTTCAACGACCTGATCCTGAAGCAGGACGGGGGCCGCATCGTCCGCTTCTCGGACGTCGGGCGGGCGGAGCTCGGGGCGCGCAACGAGCGCTCGGTGCTGAAGCGCAACGGCATCCCCATGGTGGCGGTGGTGGCGAGCCCGCAGCCGGGCGCCAACCACATCGAGATCGTCGACGAGTTCCGCCGCCGCATCGAGCAGATCAAGCGCGACCTGCCGCCGGACGTAGAGGTGGCGGACGGCTTCGACAACACCCGCTTCATCCGCCGCTCGATCTCCGAGGTGCGGGAGACGATCGGCATCGCGCTGGCGCTGGTGATCCTCATCATCTTCGCCTTCCTGCGCGACTGGCGCACCACCCTGATCCCCATCCTGGCGATCCCGGTGTCGCTGATCGGAGTCTTCTTCGTCCTCTACCTCGCCGGCTTCTCGATCAACGTGCTGACCCTGCTCGCCATCGTGCTGGCGATCGGCATCGTGGTCGACGACGCCATCATCGTGCTCGAGAACATCTACACCAAGGTCGAGGCCGGGCAGGACCCGATCACCGCCGGCGTCGCCGGCACCAGGGAGATCTTCTTCGCCGTCATCGCCACCACGCTGTCGCTGGTGGTGGTCTTCCTGCCCATCCTCTTCCTGGGCGGCCTGACCGGGCGGCTGTTCCGCGAGTTCGGCATCACCCTCGCCGGCTCGGTGGTGATCTCGGCCTTCGTGGCGCTCACCCTGACGCCGATGCTCGCCTCGCGTCTGCTGAAGCACCGCGAGCGCCAGCCCTGGATCCACCGTGTGACCGAGCCCTTCTTCGAGGGCCTCTCCCGCGGCTACCGCCGGAGCCTCGAGGCTTTCCTCGGCGTGAGCTGGCTCGCCCCGGTGGCGATCCTGGCCACCCTGGGAGTCATCGTGCTGCTCTGGGTGCGCCTGCCCAAGGAGCTGTCGCCGCTCGAGGACCGCAGTGGCCTGCGCATGAGCGCGCGCGGCCCGGAGGGCGCGACCTTCGACTACATGGACCGCTTCGTGGACGAGATCGCGCCCCGCGTGACCGCGGCCACCCCCGAGCTCGACTCGCTGATCACCGTCACCTCCCCTGGCTTCGGCGGCTCGAGCTCGGTCAACTCCGCGTCGATCCGCCTGGTGCTCAAGGACCCGGCGCTGCGCGAGCGCAGCCAGATGGAGATCGCGGCGGACCTGGAGAAGCTGGTCAAGGAGTTCCCGCAGGCGCGCACCTCGATCAGCCAGGAGCCGACGGTCTCGGTGGGCCAGCGGCGCGGCCTGCCGGTGGAGTTCGTGGTACAGGCGCCGACCTTGGACAAGCTCAAGGACGTGCTCCCCCGCTTCGTCGCGGAGGCGGAGCAAGACCCGACGTTCACCTTCGTCGACGTCAACCTGCAGTTCAACAAGCCGGAGCTGCGGCTGTCGATCGACCGCGCCCGCGCCCGCGACCTCGGGGTCTCGGCCCAGACCGTGGCCGAGACTCTGCGAATGGCGCTCGCCGAGCAGCGCGTGGGCTTCTTCCTGCTGGACGGCAAGCAGTACGAGATCATCGCCCAGGTGGCGCGCGGCAACCGCGACGAGACTTTCGACCTGCAGAACCTCTACGTGCGCGGCGGCAACGGGGCGCCGATCCTGCTCGACAAGCTGGTGACCATCGCCGAGGAGGCCAGCCCGCCCCAGCTCTACCGCTTCGACCGCTACGTCTCGGGCACCGTGTCGGCCAGCCTGGCGCCGGGCAAGACCATAGGCGACGGCGTGGAGGCCATGGAGGAGATCGCGTCGCGGGTGCTCGACGAGTCGTTCTCGACCGCGCTCTCCGGCCAGGCGCGCGACTTCGTGGAGAGCTCGCAGAGCCTGCTCTTCGTCTTCGTGCTCGCCGCGGCGCTGCTCTACCTGGTGCTCGCCGGCCAGTTCGAGAGCTTCCGCGACCCCTTCACCATCCTGCTCACCACTCTGTTCCCGGCGCTCGCCGGAGCGCTGGTGTCACTCGCGGCATTCGGCATGACGATCAACATCTTCAGCCAGATCGGCATGGTGATGCTGATCGGTCTCACTACCAAGAACGGCATCCTGATCGTGGAGTTCGCCAACCAGCGGCGCGAGCAGGGCGCGAGCTTGCGGGAGGCGACCCTCGATGCCTCCGCGCAGCGCCTGCGCCCGATCCTGATGACCAGCTTCTCCACCATCCTGGGCATCCTGCCCATCGCCCTGTCGCTGGGCGCGGGCGCCGAATCGCGGGCCCCGATGGGTGTGGCGGTGGTGGGCGGCCTGACCCTCGGCACCCTGCTGACCCTCTACATCGTGCCGTCGATCTACACCTTAGTGGCGCCGCGTGACCGCAGCCGCCTGGCCCAGATCGATGCCCGTGCTCGGGCGGCCGAGGCCCTCGACGAGACCCGGCCCGGCGTCGCCGCGGACGAGGCGGCGTAGCAAACCTGCTGCGCGGTCGAGCTGCTGCGTCGCGGGTCCTCCCGGCAATCCTCACGTACTGGCGTGTACGCTCCGGTTGCCGGGTCCTCCCGCTCCTTGCATCTCGACCGCTCGCGACGGTTTGCGTTCAATGAAAAACGCCCCGCCGGGAGAACCCGACGGGGCGCAAGAGTGGACGGATCTAGGTTACCGGATCAGGCGCGAGTGACGTTGCGCGCCTGCGGGCCCTTCGGGCCGTCTCCGACCTCGAAGGCCACGCGGTCTCCTTCGTTGAGGGTACGGAAACCCTCGGCGACGATCGCGGTGTGGTGGACGAAGACGTCCGGCCCGTTCTCGCGAGAGATGAAGCCGTAGCCTTTCGCATCGTTGAACCACTTGACAGTTCCCTGCTCGATCATGGACTACTCCTACCTACGGGTGTTGATATTCACCGCACCGGAACGGCGCGGCACGTTGGGAGATGGGGCTCACGAACCTGCGGCGGGTCACTACTGGAGCTCGGGAAGTGCGCGAAGGGTTCTACGGTAGCGCCGGAGGGGACATCTGCGTTGCGGTTCGTTCGAGCGATTCTAGTGCCCGTTTGCACGGACGAACAGCACTGTAGCAGGGCTTGCCGGAGAATGCAACCAGCCGCTCGCCGGCCGGATCTATGGCAGGCTCGGCGCGATCCACGATGGTCGAACATCCTCACCACGCCGCGGCCGAAGCGCTGTGCCGGACGATCGCCGGCTTTCACGCCCGCGGCTGGTGTTTGGCGACCAGCGGCAATTTCAGTGTCCGTGTGGCCGGAGCGCCACTGCGCTTGCTGATCACCCGCTCCGGCCTCGACAAGGCGAGGGTCACGTCCGACGACCTGCTGCTCGTCGGCGTTGACGGCGAGCCCGTCGGCGGTGGCGCCGGCAGGCCGTCGGCCGAGACACTGCTGCACACCACGGCGGCCCTCCACGCCGGCGCCGGTGCGACGCTGCACACGCACTCGGTGGCCGCCACGTTGCTCGGCGAGCACTTCCTGCCCGCGGGGGGGCTGACCCTCTCGGGCTACGAAATGCTGAAAGGCCTGGCTGGCATCGAGAGCCACCAGGCCGAGGTCCACGTTCCGGTGGTGCCGAACTCCCAGGACATGGGCGAGCTCGCCGGGCGCCTGCGCGAGGAGCTCGGGCGGCGCCCCGGCCTGCAGGGACTTCTGCTCGCCGGCCACGGGCTGTACACTTGGGGAGCCACCCTCGACGAGGCCCGCCGTCACGTCGAGGCCTTCGAGTTCCTGTTCGAGTGTGTGGCCCGGCGCACCGCGTTCGCGACGTTTCCCGGTCCCGCTGTCCCTCGAGGAGGATCCTGATGGCGACGCTCACCGAAAGCTCCACGTCGACCGTGCTGTCGGGCGAAGAGGAGGTTTCGGCTTACCTCGCCCCACACGGCATCTGGTACCGCCGCTTCGAGGGCCTCTCGGACCTCGCGGACGGCGCCTC
Source organism: Thermoanaerobaculia bacterium (assembly GCA_044869805.1). GTDB lineage: Bacteria > Acidobacteriota > Thermoanaerobaculia > Multivoradales > SZUA-115 > CAWDVR01. The sequence continues at coordinate 5,842 of JBIOXV010000072.1, forward strand.
GGACCAGGAAGTGCTCGCCGCCTACCGCGAGCCGATCGAACGGCTGATGGCGACCGGCAAGTACCGGACCGCCGACGTGATCAATGTCACCGCCGACCTGCCCGGGCTCGAGGCGATGCTGGCCAAGTTCAGCAAGGAGCACTGGCACGACGAGGACGAGGTGCGCTTCATCGTGCGCGGCCGGGGGCTCTTCCACATCCATCCCCAGAACGGGCCCGTGTTCAGCCTCGAGGTCGAGAAGGGGGACATGATCAGCGTGCCGCGCGGCACCCACCACTGGTTCGACCTCTGCGCCGAGCGCAACATCCGGGCCATCCGGCTGTTCGAGGACACCTCGGGCTGGACGCCCCACTACACCGGCAGCGGCGAGGAATCGCACCACCAGCCGCTCTGCTTCGGCGCGCACTACTTCCCGCCCCTCGCAATGTGACGCATGGAGCCGTGACGCCTTGCCGCTGCCGGCGGGGACCCGCGCCGTCCTGACCGACATCGAGGGGACGACGACGCCGGTCGCCTTCGTCTACGAGGTGCTGTTCCCCTACGCCGCGGCGCGCCTCGAGGGCTTCGCAGCGCGCGCGGCCGAGAATGATGCTGAAAATCATGCCGAGGACTCTAAGGTAGCCGCCGCGTTCGACGGCCTGCGCCGCGAGCTGGTGGCGGAGCGGGGAGGGCCGGCCGCCGGCCATGCAGGGATCAGCGAGCTCGTCGCCTACGCCCGCTCGCTGATGGCGGGCGACCGCAAGTCGACCGCGCTCAAGGAGCTCCAGGGGCTGATCTGGCGGCGCGGGTACGAGGAGGGGTCGCTTGCCGGCGAGGTGTTTTCCGACGTGCCCCCGGCGCTCGCCGCGTGGCGGCAGGCAGGGCTCCGGCTGCGGGTCTTCTCCTCCGGCAGCATCCTGGCGCAGAAGCTTCTCTTCTCGACCACCGCCCACGGCGACCTGACCCGCTACTTCGAGGGCTTCCACGACACCACGACGGGGCCCAAGGCGGCGGCCCAGTCCTACCGGGCGATCGCCGCCGCCTTCGGCGAGCCAGCTACCGCGATCTTGTTCCTGAGCGACGTGACGGCCGAGCTCGACGCCGCGGCCGAGGCCGGTTTGGCGACCGGCCTGCTGGTGCGGCCCGGCAACCGGCCGGCCGACCCGGGCGCTCACCCACGCTACGAGAGCTTCGCGGAGCTCGTTTGAGGGATCGAGCGCCGCCCGGCTATGCGATCTCGGAAACTGCTGGCGGCGCCACCTTGCACGCCGTAGCGCGCTCTGCCGCGTCGCTCGCCCGGGCGGCAGCCGAGGCGGCGCGGTGGCCGCCGCTCACCAGGACCACCGAGATGACGACCAGCAGCGAGGCAACCAGCGTGCGCCAGCCGACCGGCTCGCCGGCCACCAGCCAGCCGAGGAAGACCGCCACCACCGGGTTGACGAAGGCATAGGTCGCCACCAGCGTCGGGGCCGTGGTGCGCAGCAGCCAGCTATAGGCCGTGAATCCGATCAGGCTGCCGAACACCACGAGGTAGGCGAGCGCCCACCACGAAGCCGCCGACGCCTCGCTCGGCTGGAAGCTCCGCCACTCGCCGGTGGCGCCACCGGCCACGGCCAGCAGTAGGCCGCCGGCGAGCATCTGGAGCCCGGCGCTCTGCGGCACCGAGCGCGGCACGTCGGCGCGCCGGGTGTAGAGCGAGCCCGCGGCCCAGCCGAGCGCCGCGAGCACGGTGATCAGCGCGGGGAACAGCGGCACGCGGTCTCCGTTCAAGCCCGGCACCCCGGGCGCGGCGAGCACCGCGGCGCCGGCGAAGCCGAGCAGCACCCCGGCCACGGTGCGCGGCTGCGGCCGCTCGCGGCGCGAGGTCAGCCACAGCAGCACCGCCACCCATACCGGCTCGGTAGCGATCAGCAGCGCGGTCAGGCCGGTCGCCAGGTGCTGCTCGGCCCACACCACACCGCCGTTGCCGGCGAGCAGCAGCAGACCGCCGATCACGAACGCTTCCCGCCACTGGCGGGCGGTGGGCCAGGGCTGGCCCTTGAAGCGTGCCCAGGCGAGGAACAGCGAGCCCGCCAGGAGAAAGCGCGCCGCGGCCATGGTGAAGCCCGGCAGGCTGTCGATGGCGAAGCGGATGGCGAGGAAGGTCGATCCCCAGACCAGATACACCGCCGCGAAGGCGACGATCTGCTTGGCGCGGAACGAAGCGTTGCTCATGCCGGCACCTTCTCCAGGCTGAGATGCTCAGTGTCGCGGTGCTCGGCGGCGAGCGGAAGCCCGGTGCTCTCCTTGATGGTGTCGAGGACGATGGTGGTGCGAGTGGACCGCACGGCGGGGATGGCGCCCAGCTTCTCGCGCAGCAACCGGCCGAGGTCCTGCGTATCGCCGATGCGGACCTTGAGTAGATAGCAGTCCTCGCCCGCGATGTGGTGCACCTCCTGCACCTCGGGGATCTCCGCCATGAGGCGAGGCGACTCCGGTTTCCCCACCGGCTCGTCCGTGCGCACGAAGATGAAGGCGGTCAGCGCCAGGCCGAGCGAGCGCGGGTCGACGATCGTGGAGTAGCCCTGGATCACCCCCCGCTCCTCGAGCTTGCGGATGCGCTCGAAGATCGCCGATGCTGCCAACCCCACCCGGCGCGCGATCTCGGCGTTGGGGGTGCGGGAGTTGGCCTGCAGGATCTCGAGGATTCTGGCGTCGATGTCGTCGATCATCACCGTCGCTCCTTGACGGCGGAGAATATAACCCTGCGGAAGAGAGAATGTCAAGACGATTCGACGGCTGAAAAGGCTTCCTCGGAGACGAATCCACTCCATCGAGTCGACTGGAGATGTGACTGCAGGCTGAGGAGCCCGAAAGGCGCGGCCGTCCCCTCCAGTGGGCAGCGTGTCGCCACCGCCCCGGCGGCCGACCGGCCTGGAGAGGCGTCGCGCGTCCCTTCCGGGCCATGCTTGTACTGGCACACCGCTTGCGAAGCAGCGGGGCACACCCCACATGGAAGGAGCGACGCGATGAAGCGAACCCACCTCTGCCTCCTGCTCCTGATCCTGGCCCTGGCGGCGATCAGCACCCCGGCCTCCGCCGCGACGCCCCCGCAGCCGCTCGCCGGCCCCACGGCTCACAGCGGCCTCGAGCCTGCCGAGCTCACGCCCGTCCTGAGCAGTGCGCTCTCGATCTCCGGAGCTCGCAAGGCGCCTCGCGTCGAGATCCTGGCCCGCGACCTGGGCGCGACCGGCCCCGAGGCCCTGGCCTCTCTGCTCAACGCAGACGGGACCTCGGCCGCGGACCTCGGCGCCACGCTGGAGCGCCGTCGCCGGGTGGGTCGCGATGGCTTCGAGGTCCTTGCGTTGCGGCTCGCCCCTCCGGCCAGCCGGCCTACGGAGGGCAGCTACCTGCTGAGGATCGCGGTCACTGACCTCGCGAGCGGCCGACCGGTCATCAGCACCACGCCCGTGCGGGTGAACGCCAAGGGCTTCATCTCGGCCTTCTTCCCCGAGTACGACCCTGCCTTCTGGGACTTGAACAGCAACGCGGTTCGCCGCGCCGGCAACTGGCGCTACGGCATGCCGACCGAGCTGTGGAACGGGGGCTACATCGTGTGGGACGGCACCGACGCCTACGTCGCCTACCGCCCCGGCTCGAGCGCCAACCCGGTCGAGTTCTGAGAGCCTGCATTCGGCGGGGGCTCCACCACCCTGACCTGGTCGATGGCCACGTCCGGCACGATCTGCTGGGTGCCGTCGGGCCAGGTCACGGTGAGGGAGTCGACCTTGGCCACCGTGCCGAGGCCAAAGGTGACTGGAAGCTCGACCTGCGAGAGGTAGCTCCTGGTGGGCATCACCTGGCGGCGCTGGGTGACGCCGCCGGCCGTGAGCTCGACCCAGGCGCCGATCGCCTCGCGGTTGGGTGCCTTGCCGTGGAGCTTGACGCGCAGCCAGTGGTGACCCGTGGCCTGGTCGTTGCGCAGCACCAGCGGGCGGCCCCCCACTTCGGTCAGCACCACGTCGAGGTCGCCGTCGCCGTCGAGGTCGGCGTAGGCCGCGCCGCGCCCGACGATCGGCCGCGCCAGGTCGCCGGTCGAGGCGTCGGGCACCAGCACGTAGGCCTGGGGCGCCTCGGGGCCCGCGTTCCAGAAGAGCTGCGCCGACTGCCGGTACTGCTGGCTGGGGTCGACCTTGTTGATCTCCTCCTCGAGGTGGCCGTTGGCCTGCAGCAGGTCGAGGCGGCCGTCGAGGTCGTAGTCGAAGAGGAAGAGCCCGAACTTCAGCACCCGGCGGCTGGGAGCGCCGATGCCGGTGCCGATCGCCTCGTCGACGTAGAAGGTCGGATCGCCCTGGCTCAGGTAGACCGAGGTCATCTCGTTGGCGAAGTTGCCGATCATGAAAGTCAGGGTGTCGTCGTTGGCGAAGTATCCGGAGTCGATGCCCATCGCGCCGGTGGCGTTGCCGTCGCGATCGTAGGCCAGGCCGTAGAGCTCGCCCACCTCCTCGAAGGTGCCGTCGCCCCGGTTGTGGAAGAAGAACTTCCGCACCGTGTCGTTGCCCACCAGCAGGTCCATCCAGCCGTCGCGGTCGACGTCGATCGGCGCCAGCCCCAGGCCCTTGCCCATCGGCCGGCCCAGCGCCGTGTCGATGACCTGCACGCCGGCTTGCTTCGAGACATCGGTAAACGAGCCGTTGCCCTGGTTCTGGAACAGGTAGCAGTGGGAGCCCTGGTAGTTCTGCGGCGGGCCGTAGGCGCGGCCGATGCCGGTCAGCCGGAAGTCCTGCTCGAAGTCGATCTCCCGCGACCACTGGACGTAGTTGGTCACGAACAGGTCGAGGTCGCCGTCGTTGTCGGTGTCGAGGAAGGCGGCGCCGGTGGACCACTGCCCCGGCGAGCCCGCCACGCCGGCAGGCCCGGTGACGTCGCGGAAGCTGCCGCGCTCGTTCTTCAGCAGCCTGTTGGTGCCCACGGCGGTGAGGTAGAGGTCGCTCCAGCCGTCGCCGTCGTAGTCGCCCACGGCCACACCCATGCCGTAGAGCTCGAAGTCGAGCCCAGCCTGGCGCGAGACGTCGGTGAAGCGACCCTTGCCGTCGTTGGCGTAGAGCGCCGAGGTGTGCCGGCCGCCTCCGTCCTTGGCGAAGGGCCAGCGCTTGCCGTTGACGAACAGCAGATCCTGGTCGCCGTCGTTGTCGTAGTCGAAGGCGGCGAGGCCACCGCCCATGGTCTCGGGAAGCAGCTTGTCGCCGTAGGCACCGTTGAAGTGCACGAAGCTCACCCCCGAAGCCGCGGCGACGTCGGTGTAGCGGACCTCGGGCAGCGTCGCCTCGCGCACCACGGCGCGCGGCGCCTGCTTCTCGATCCCTTTCTCGGGCGCCGCCTGCGTCGGCCGGCGCGAGACGAACACCGCCCCCGCGATCACCGCGGCCAGGGCCACGATCACCAGCAGCGACCAGCGGAAGGCGCGGCCGATGACCGCGTCGTCCTCGGCGACCAGCTCGTCGCTGTCGACGCCGGCTTCCTCCTCCGCCCTCACCACGCCCGCTCGCTCCTCGCTCATCGACGCAAGCCCCCCTCTTCCGTCGCCGCTTCCTGGTGAGCCAGGCGCGGCTGCCCTGCCCCCGCCGTGGCCTCGCCGGCGGCGGCCTTGACGTCCTTCGGCAGTGGCTTGACCTCGTAGCGGGCGGCGCGGCGCTCGCCCCCCGGCTCGGCGTCCTGGAGCTCGTAGGCTCCGGGGCGCGCCAGATCGTAGATCACGATCGCCTCCGCCGCGTGGTTGGCCGCCGGGTCCTTGCGCCGGGCCTCGGCCACGGCGAAGTCGCGGGCGTTGTCGTCCGGCTTGTACCGGCGGTGGAAGGCCAGGTGCTGGTCGGCCAGCTTGGTGTCGCCGAGCTGGCGGTAGAGCAGCGCCAGGTTGTAGTGGGCGGCCAGGTCCTCGGGCTCGAGAGTGAGGGTGCGCTCGAAGTAGCCTACCGCCTCGCGCATCATCTCCTGCCTGCGCGCGGGGTCGCGCTCCGCCTTGGCGCGCTCGAAAATCGTCTGCCCCAGCTCGTCGAGCAAGCGGTAGTCCTGGCTGAAGTCGAACTCTCTCTTCCGGGTCACGGCGTCGTCCAGCTCGAGGATGCTCTCGAAGTCGGCGATCGCCTGGTCGAGGTAGCCGTTCTGCTTGTTGACCACGCCCGTGAACCACGCCACCGACCAGGAGGGCGCCGGAGGGTCGAAGCTCGCGGCGCGCGCCAGCGCGGCGATCGCCTTGTCCTGCACCGTGCCCTGGGCGATGTAGACGCGCGCCAGGTTGAGCGGGCCGTCCGGCCGGCCGAGCTCCTCCACCTTGGTGAACGCCTCCTCCGCCTGGCGCAGCTCGCCCTTGCTCTTGCCGCCCTTCAAGAGCAGGGCGATGCCGTAGTCGTTCCAGCGTTGCCACACGAGCTCGGGGGGAACGGGCGGCTTCTGCGGTTCGGCGAAGGGCGCGCCGGTGACCGGGAAGGTCACGCGGTCCATGGCCAGGGTGAGGATCGGCAGCTCGTTGACGTAGCCCTCGCGCTGCTCGAGCTTCTTGGTCACCTGCCGCATGTAGGTGGTGTCGAATTTGCGGTACTGGAGCCGCGCCTCCACCGTCACCGGCTCGGAGACGTCCTCCGGCAGCTCGAGCAACAGGTGCACCACATCAGCAGCGCCCGGCGGGATCTGGTGGTTGTAGAGCGGCACGAAGATGTCCTGCGGGTTGCGGCGATCGATACGGTTGCCCTTGCGGTCGAGCATGTAGACGTTGACGAAGTGCGACCAGGGGTCGACCTCGTTCGCCGGCCCCAGGCCGCCGCTCCTGCCGATCACGCGGCCGCCCGAGAGCACGCGCACGTCCACCCACACCTCGTTCGAGTCCACCGTGCCCTGGGTGAACTGGTGGCCCATCTTCACGGTGCGGACCACCGCTTCGAGCAGGTAGGCCCTGCCCGGCTCCAGGGTCGGCACCTCGGGACGCAAGGGCGCCGTGAGCGGGCCGTCGATGGCGCCGCCGCCCTTGACTCCGAAGAGGTCGAGGCGCATCACGCCCTCGTTGAAGGCGCGGTGGGTCTCGATGGCGTGCGCGGGCATCTCGAGCAGCGCCGGGATGGCAGTGTTGGCGCCCGGGAACTGGTGGTTGTGGATCTTGCGCGTGCCCGAGGCGTCGAAATCGCGGGCCGCGAACTGCTCCGAGGGCGAAAGCGGCATGTGGCAGCCGGAGCAGTTGTGAGTGGCCTTCTCCGGGTAGTAGAAGGAGAGCACGCCGTGGCCGGAGACGCCGGAGAGCAGGTAGGCATCGTAGTGGTTCTGGCCGCGCAGCCACTTGTAGCTGTTGACCTCGGGCGGCAGGTGCACCTTGTGGCAGGTGCTGCAGAACTCCGCCGAGCGGTGCAGGGGCTTGAGGAACGTCTTCTTGTGGAAGTCCGGCTTGGCCTTGATGAGCTGCTGGTTGACCCAGAACAGGGTCTCGTTGTCGCTGAACGCGAACGGGTAGTGGATCGGCTGCTCGATGGTGTAGTCGGCGTTGCCGCGCACCGAGTTGACGTGGGTGATCGAGTGGCAGACCGTGCAGGTGATCCCCGCCTGGCCGGCGGCGCTCCGGCGAGCGAACTCGATGTCGTTGAACGCCGGGTCGTCGAACTTGCCGGAGTAGAAGACCACCGGGTCGTGGCAGCCGGCGCACCAGCGCGAGGCCTGGATCGAAACCTTCTCCCGCGTCTCCTGTACCGCGAAGAGGTAGGGCGGGTTGTTGAACGAGCTCACGCGGTGCACGCTGTGCTCCCAGCCGCGGTAGCTGTCGGCGTGGCACTTGAGGCAGTACTCGTCGTTGTCGAGCACCCGCTCGGGGATGAAGTCGCCGGTCGCGGTCCTGGCCAGCGAGGGAAAGAAATAGCGCTCGCCCGAGACCGGCCCGACGACGTTCCAGCTCCGCGGGTCCTGCGCCTGCCAGATGACCAGCACCACGGCGAAGGCGGCCGCCACCGCGGCCCAGCGCAGGCCCACCCGCCAGCGGATCTTGCGCCCGGCCAGGCGGTGCAGCACGAACAGCCAGGCGGCGACGACTGGCGTCGCCACGTGCGCCCAGTAGGCGAAGGACCGCACCTTGGGGTCCTGGACCACGATCACCCCTTCGAGCCGCGTCAGCACGATGCCCGAGGCGAGCAGCACCAGGGCGGTCGAGAACAGCGCGTAGCCCATGTACACGGCGCGTCGGTTCGGCCGGTTGTGGGCGTTCTTGATGTGCAGGATGCCGAAGACGACCACCGGCACCACGATCAGGGCCCCCAGCACCAGGTGCACCAGGAACATGTTCATGTAGAACCAGTTCTGGTACACGCTGCCAGTCCACCACTCGAGGAGAGAGACTCCCAGCAGGTACGCGGAGTTCACGCCCAGCAGGGCGAAGAGGCCGAGCACCACGCCCAGGACCACCTTGAGGCGCGGGCCGATCGCCGGCACGTACTTCCTGCGGCGCGGCGCGGCCGCGTCGGGGATCGCGGCGGTCGAAGCGGGACGATCTTCCAAACTCATCGGCTGACTCCAGACCAGCGGTGGCGTTCAAGCCCTCGAAGGAACAGTACCAAAGTGGCAAGAAACGTTCCCGCGGGACAATCCGACGCTTGTGGCCGCAAGTGTCGCGCCGGGTGGCAGTTCGGATCCTGGCTCGCATCGACCGCGCCGCTGACTCATAGGACACGCTCATAGAAGGCACGCGAGCACAGGTCCGCTCGTTCCGTGCGCCCGCACCATCCAGCCAGGACAGCCTCTGCCTCGCGCCTGCCACAATCCGCCTGCGGAATTCCTCCCTCCTCCCATATCCGGTGCACAAACCGTTGGTGGAGTGACGCCCGTGCCCGATTTCGAAGCTCCCGGCCGCATACAATCGCGCCGCTCTTCCTTCTCCGGAGGTTTCCATCAGCCATGGTACACCGTCGCGGTGTGTCGCTTGGCCGGTCAGCCGGCTTCGCAGCTCTCCTCGTCGCCTGCCTCGGGCCGGCGGCTGGAAAGACCCCGGACCCGAGTGCTCCGCTGCCCGCGGCCGGCCTCGCCCGCGAGGTGCTGCCGGCCGCCGGCAGGCAGGAGACTCTGCTCTCGGTACCCCGCTTCGGCCGCTGGGCGGTGACGGTCGAGAGCGACCAGGCGAGCGGCCTCCAGCTCGTCGACCGCATGGCGGGTGCCACGACGATCGCCGGCGCCGTGGGCGCCGAGAACGGACGGCTGGACCTCTTCCTCGACCGCGGCGAGTACCGGCTGGTGGTCCATGGCCACGAGCAGGCCCGGGGCGAGGCCCGCCTCGTCGCCCACGCCTTCACGGAGCGGTCGCCGGAGGAGGCGCCACAGCTCGTCGAGCTCCAGCCTCTGGCCACCGACCTCGGAGACTTCGAGCAGCGCTCCTACTGGCTCCCCATCGCCGAGCGGCGCCGGGTGGTGATCGAGGCGGCCGGCCGCTACCTCGGGGACCTGCGGCTGTGGCAGGACGGCGCCTGGCTGGTGGACGCACAGCCGGCGGTCCATGTGATCGAGCCCGAGGCCGGTAAGCCGATGCGCCTCTGCCAGTTGAGCGCCGAGCTCGGCCCGGGCCTCTATCGGCTGACGGCCTACGGCGGGGCGCCCCAGCCCTGGTCGGTCGACGGCAGCGACCGCCCGCTCCACCTGCGCTATGGGATCCCCACCCTCGCCGAGGCCGCGCGCCAGCGCTTCGTGGCCAGCCCCTTCGGCAGCGATCGTTTCCTGGTGCCCGGCGCGGCCAACTACTTCCGCCTCGAGCTGCCGGAGCCCGGCCTCGCTTCGCTCATGGTGGGGGACTTCGACCCCGGGCAGCCGTTCGCGGCCGGCGACCGCAGCCAGGACATCCAGCGCGAGACGCTGCCGCCGGTGGCCGAGCTGCGTGCCGCGGAGGATGCCGACGGCATGCGCCTGGTCACCGTGCGCGCGGCGCCGGGCCAGCCCTACCTCTTGCAGCACTTCGTAAGCCGGCGATACGCGAGCTTCAACGGCCGCGGTGACTACTGGATCGGGACCGTGCACTCCGGCCACCCCGCCGACTCGGTGGACGCCACGGGCGTCCTGGTTGTGCACCGCCCCGGGCAGAGGCTGGCCGAGCTGGTCGCCGCGCAGGCGGTGGCGATCGGCGGCGAGGCGCACTGGGCGCGCCGCACCAACGTGCTCGAGCGCTTCAACCTCTTCGTCGAGGTGAAGGAGAGCGGAGGCTACACGCTGCTGTCGCGGGGGGTGAAGGTGCGGTTCCGACTGCAGCCGTTCCTCCTCAGCCGGGCGTCCGGCTACGAGGCACCGGCCTTCCGCGACGCCGGGGCGGTGTGGGACCTCGACCCGGGGCTCTACGAGCTGGCTGTCGAGCCGATCGAGAAGGGGATCGCCGATCTCGATCTGCGCCCCGCAAGCTGGCTGGACCGCGTGGTGGGGACCTTGCTGCCCGGCACCCCGGCGGCCGCGGAGGCGCCGCTCGCGACGGTGCGCCTGCCGGTCGCGACGCTCGACCCGCAGGCGGAGTACCAGCTCTATCTCAACCAGCAGCCGGGGGTCGAGGCCGGCGTGGTGCTGCGCCCCCTGCCGCTCGACCTCGCCGCCTCCCTGCCGCTCTCGGCGCGGCCCGGCGAGGAGGCGGCGGTGCCCTTCGCCGCCGCCGAGCGCGGGCGGGTGGTGGCGGAGGCCGATGACGGCACGCTCCTGGAGGTCGCCGTGGACGGCGGCGAGTGGGGGCGCGAGAGCTGGGTGGAGGCCGGCGCGCACACCGTCTCGGTGCGCCACCAGGGCGCGGCGACTGTGGTCTATGCGCTGCGCTTCGAGCCGCAGTCGAGGCTCGCGGCCGGCTCGCCGCCTCCGCTCCCCGGCGAGTTGCTCGGCGGCCTGCCGAGCTTCCCTCAGCTCGTCGCCGGCGAGCCTCTGTTCCTGGACCTGGCGCGCGGCGAGGCGGCCACCTTCCTGGTGCACGCCGAGGAGCCCGGGCTGTACCGCGTGGAGTCGACCGGCCTCCTGGCCACCGCCGGCAACCTGCGGACCCGGGTAGTCGCCTCGCTGGCGCGCGCCGCCAGCAACGGCGTGGGGCGCAACTTCGTCATCCAGCGCTACCTGGGCGAGGGGGACTACCAGGTCACGGTCACCGCCAAAGGGCGGAGCGCCGGCCACCTGGGCGTCGAGCTCACCCACACTCCGCTCACCGACGGCGGCTGGCTGACCTCGGGAGTCCCCGCCCGCCGCGTGGTCGAAGTGGGCGAGGCCGTGGCCTACCGCTTCCGCCTCCCCAAAGCGGGCCGCTACCACCTCTCCTCGATCGGGCTCGGCCGCACCTTCACCGCGCGCATCGAGGACGCCGAGGGCTGGCCGGTGGCCCAACCCGAGGCCCGAGCCGATCTGACCCGCGAGCTCGCGGCCGGCGAGTACCGCTTCATCGTCCTGCCCTCGACCGTTCCCGCGCGCCACGTGACCGTGCTCGAGCCGGTGCCGGAGCCGCTGCGCCTCGCCGGCCACGGCCCGCATCCGCTGCCGCTGTCGGCGAACCTCGAGCATCTGTGGCTGGAGCCTGAAGCAGCCGCCCCGCGCGAGCCGGACCGCTGGCTCTTCTCGCTGCCGGCCGCGGTCGAGGCGACGATCGTCCTCGACGGCGAGATGGAAGGCGACCTGCTGCGCTCGAGCGCCGCCCGGGCGAGCGAACCAGAAAGGGTCGCCTACCTGCCTCCCGGCCGCGGCTTCTCCGGCCGCCTGCCGGCCGGCGACTACGAGCTCGCGGCCCGCTCCAGCCGAGTCAACAACCGCGTCTCCTACCAGGTCGGCGTCTGGCCGCGGGAGCTGGTCGACGGCCCGAGCCGCCAGCTCGAGGCGCCGGGGGAGCTCCCGCTCGCCGTCGGCCGCGACGCGCTGGTGGAGATCTCCTCCTTCGGCGCCGAGGACGTCCGGGCGCGCCTCTTCGACGCCGGCGGCCGCCTGGTGGCGGAGAGCGACGACCGGCCCGGCGACTGGAACTTCCTGCTCTTCGAGCGCCTCGCGGCCGGCGAGTACCGGCTGGAGGTCGATCCCGTGGGCTCCACCTCCAGCCGGCCGAGGATCGCCATGCGCCTCCTGGCCGAGCGCGACCAGGCACCGCTCGCCCTTCCCGCGCGCCGCTCGCTCACCCTGGGCGACGAGGTCGAGCTCTACCCGCTCACCCTGCCGGCGAACGCCGACTTCATCGCCCTGGCGGCGAAGGGCGGCGAGAACGTCGGCCTGTCGATCGAAGAGCAGACGCCGGCCGGCTGGCGCACCCTCGGCAGCCGCGTGGGCTCCACCGTGCGGCTGGAGCTTCCGCTCGCGGCGCGGAAGGAGCAGGGAGCCGGCGCCTACCGCCTGCGCCTCTGGTCGGTCGACCGCCGCGGCGGCGCCTTGTCTCTCACCGCCGTGGCCGGTCGGGCGCGGCGCGCCCACGAGGCTGCCCTGGCGCGCGGCCTCGAGCTCAAGCCCCTGGCCGGGCTCGACCCGCCCACCGGCCTGGTGGCCGTAGAGCTCGAGAGCCCCGGCTGCTTCACCCTGCCTCCCGGAACGGCCTCGCGCTACGCGGCGCGGCGCGGCGCGCCGGCCACCGAAGCTGGCGAGGTCATCGCCGCGCTCGAAGAACCCAGTGGCTCGCCGCCGAGCCCGAGGGCCGACGCCCGAGCCGCGTCAGCGCCACCCGGGTGCGCCTCGCGCCGGGCCACGCCCTCGCCATGGCGCTGCCGGCCGGCGAGCGGGCGAGCTGCGACCTCCAGCCCGCCGCCGGCCCGGTGTTGGTCGAGGCCGAGGCGCTGGCGGGCCAGCCCGCGGTCGTGGTGTGGGATGGCTCGCAGGCGGAGTCGCCGGTGGCCGTGGACCGGCGCCTCGCCGTCGAGCCGCGCGCGGCGCTCGGCGTCGCGCTCTCGGGTGGGGCGTCGAAAGCCACGATGTGGTCGGCGACCGAGGCCGCGGCCCAGGTGCGGCTCACCACCTGGGCGTTCGGCGAGCGCGAGGCCGAGCCAGCAGCTTGGGGCGAGACGCTAGGCCAGTTAGAGGAGGGCGAGCTGGAGGCGGCCGGCTGGCGCCTCTTCCGCCTGCCGCCGGGGCCGAAGCGCCTGCACCTGCTGGTGGGGCCGGACACCGCGGCGGTGCTCGCCGAAGGCCGCGAGCCGCGCGGCGTCGTGTGGGCGCGGCGGGAGAACCGCGAGGAAACCCTCGACACCTCGGCGGACCACCTCGCCCTCTTCCGGCTCGGCACCTCACATCTTGGCCCATCACAGCTTGGCCCCTCGAATCCTGGCCCCTCAAATCCTGGCAGGGAGGCGAGCCTCTTCCGCTTCGAAGTCCTGCCGGCGGGCGGTGAGACCCTAGCTCTGACGCCCACCGCGCCATTCGAACGCCGGTTGACGGCGGCGGGGGTGCTGCGCCTGGCCGTGGCTCCCTCACCGCCGGTCGCCGGCAGCGACTCGTGGACCCTGCACGTGCGCGGTGCCGAGGAGGTCACACTGCTCGGCTCGGGTGGCGAAGTGAGGAGCGCCGAGTCAGGGGGAGGAGCCGATCTGCCCTGGCCCGCGGCCGGGGGCACCCTCGTCGTCCGCCACGGCCCGGGCTTCCTCCTGGCGTGGGCCGAGGCTCCGAGCGGGGCCGCAGGCCACGGGGTGAGTGGGCCGTGGGGCGACGACGCCCTAGGAGACGCCACGCCGCTCTCGGCGCCCGCCATCGTGCCGCTCCGCGGGCGCACCCAACACCTGTCGCTACGGCTCGCGGCGCCCGCCCTGCTCCGCGTGGCGAGCGGCACGGCGCTCGCCAGCCGCATCGAGCGCCCGGGAGCCGAGCCGGAGGTCGAGGTCCATCCCCAGGGCGCCGGCCTCGCCGTCTTCCTGCCGGAGGGCGAGAGCCGGCTCGCACTGCGCGCCCTGGGAGCGGCGGAGCTCTCCGGCACCGCCGAGGTCACGCTCGGCGAGATCGTCGCCATCGGCGAAGGGCTGGGCCCGGCGGTGGTGCTCGGCGCCGGCGAAACCCGCCTGTTCACGTTCACCGTCACTCGGCCGGGCCCGGTCGGAATCGGCGTTGCCGCCGAGGCCGACCTCGTCGAGACCACCCTGCTCGACGGGCTGGGCCGCCCGCTCGGGCGCGGCCCCGATCCCCAGGTAGTGCAACTCCACGACCTCCAGCCCGGCCGTTACCTGCTCGCGCTGGCCCTGCCGGCCGACGCGCCGCCGGTCAGGGCGCGGGCGGCGCTCGCCGGGGTGGAGCCCCCGGGCACCGGCCCGCCGGCGCTGGTGGTGCGCCGGTATTTGTCGCTCGAGATGGGGGCCCTCGAAACCGGCCAGCCGCTGCCCGAGGAGGAGCCGGTGGCAGCGGAAGAGGAAGCGGCCGGCTACGAGGACGAAGGGCTCGGCGAAGACGAAGAGCACAGCGGGGACGAGGTCTACGAAGAGGAAGGGGCGGAGGGGGAGTGCTGCCCCGACGAAGGGATCGAGCGATGAGAACCGGTGAATCAGTCTGCTGCGCGGGCCGCCTGCTCGCTACGAGTGCTTCACCGGTATTGACCGCAATCCTGCGGATCCTCTGCCTCACCTCGTTCCTCGCCGCCGCCGGCGGCGTGCGAGCGGCGGAGCCGCCTTCATCCGCCTCCGCCGTGCGACCAGCGAGCGCTCGTCACGCGTCTTCGGGTACCACCGTGGTGCCCGACCGCTTCCTGCGCCGCTGGGACCCGATCACCTTCTTCTTCGCTCGCAACGCCGGGCCAGCCGCGCCCGGCCCCGAAGACCGCCCCGAGCGCTGGGTCGGCCTCCAACCCGCGCATCCCGGGGCCTTCACCTGGCTCGACGCCCGCACCTTGCAGTTCCGCCCCGCCGAGCCCTGGCCGCCGCTCGCCCGCTTTACCTGCACGGTCGAGGGCAAGACCTTCCGGCTCGTCACCCTGATGTCGCCGCCGGTCGAGACCGACCCACCCGCCGACGCCCAGGGGCTCGGCGAGGTCGAAGCGATCACCCTCACCTTCGTCGAGCCGGTGCCGCCGGAGGCGCTCGCGCAGGCGGTGACGATCGAGATCCTCCCGCTGCCGGGCGTGGGCGGCGAGGGCGCCCCCATTCTGGGCGCACAAGTCCTCGGTGCGGACGACTTCACGGTCAAGAGCCTGGAGCGCAAGGAGCGCTCGGAGAAGGCGAGCTACGTGCTCTCGCTCGCCCAGCCGCTGCCGCTCGGCAGCCGGGTGAACCTGCGCTTCCGCCTGTCGCTCGACGAAGGGGCCGGCGAGTCGATGGCCAGGCTCTCCTTCTCGACCGCCGAGCCGTTTCGCGCCCTGGCCTTCGGCTGCGACACGCGCTACCCGGCGACCGCCGGCGGCACCCGCTACGCGCCGGAGCAGGCGATCCGCTGCCGCGCCGAGGAGCCGGCGGTGGTGGTCGACTTCTCCGCGCCGCCGGACCGCCTGGGCCCGGTGGAGGCACGCAACCTGGTGCGGCTGACGCCTGCGGTCGCCAACCTGCGCTACCAGGTGGCCGGCAACCGCCTGACCGTGCGCGGCGACTTCGCCCGCGACACCCGCTACCGGGTGACCCTCGCCCCCACCCCGATCTCGGACCGCTCGGGCCGCGCGCTCGACCTCGCGGCGGCCAACGAGCTCTACCTCTACTTTCCACCCAAGACCGCGTTCCTGGGCTGGAGCGCGGCGAGCGGCATCGCCGAGCGCTTCGGGCCGCAGATGGTGCCGGTCTCCGGCCGCGGCGAAGACCGTCTCGACCTGCGCATCTTCCGCATCGATCCCCTGGACCGTTCCTTCTGGCCCTTCCCGGGCCAGCCGGTCGTCGTCGACGAGGACCAGCGCCCGCCCGGCCCCGGCGAGGAGCCGGGGCCGTGGACCGCCCCGGACCAGCAGATCGGCGCCCGAGAGCTCGGCGAGCGCATCGCCGCGCTGGGGCAGCCGCAAGTCTCCACCCTGATCGACCTGCCGCTCACCCGCTCGGGAGGCGCCGCCGAGCTCGGGCTCGACCTCGCGCCGCATTTAGGCGCCATCTCAGGGGCTTCCATCTCCGCGCCCGGCCAGCCCGGCACCTACCTGGTGGGGCTGCGCCGGCTCGGCGGCAGCGCCGAGCGGGCGTGGATGCGCCTCACGGTCACCGATCTCGCGCTCACCACGGTCGAGGAGCCGCGGCGGGCGGTCTTCGCCGTCACCTCGCTCAGGACCGGCCAGCCGGAAGCAGGCGCCACGATCCAGGTGGAAGGGCCGGTCCGCCCCACCGGTGGCAAGCCGGCCTGGGAGGTGCTGTGGAGCGGCACCACCGACGCCGCCGGCCGCGCGGTGTGGGAGGCGCCAGGCCTCGATCGCACGCGCTCGCTGCAAGTGCGGCGCATCCGGGTCGCCAAGGGCGGCGATCTGCTGGTCCTCGACCCCGCCCACGCCCCCGACTCCTTCGCCGACGGCGCGTGGTCCGAGAGCGAGGAGACCTGGCTCGGCTGGGCGCTGGAGCCCCTCGGCGACCGCGGGCCTCGAGCCCGCCAGCTCGCTCACCTCTTCACCGAGCGGCCGGTCTACCGACCGGACGAGCCGGTGCACATCAAGGGCTACCTGCGGCAACGCGCCGCCGGGCACCTCGCGCCCCTGTCCGGCAAGGGCTTCCTGGTGGTCGACGGCCCCGGCGACCTGGTGTGGCGCTACCCGATCACGCTGTCCGCCCACGGCAGCTTCTACCACCGCTTCAGCGAGCAGAAGCTCCCCACCGGCGTCTACGGCGCCAGCTTCGAGCTCCCGGGCGGCAAGCGGCTGGGCGCGGTCTCCTTCCGCATGGAGGCCTACCGGCTGCCCCGCTTCGAGGTGCAGCTCCACGGCCCCGACCGCGCTACCCTCGACCGCGAGCTCCACGTCGGCCTGACCGCCACCTACTACGCCGGCGGCCGGGTGGCGGCGCGGCCGGTCGAGTGGCGCGTGACCCAGTTTCCCTACACCTGGACGCCGCAGCAGAGGAGCGGCTTCTTCTACTCCTCCGACGGCCGCTTCTCGCGCACCGAGCGCTTCGAGTCCACGCCGGCGCTGGAGCGCGTGGACACCACCGACGAGCAGGGCGCCGCCTCGCTGGTGCTCAACCCGGCGATCGAGCCCACGGCGCAGCCCCGCACCTACGTGGTCGAGGCCACGGTGGTCGGCGCCGACGACCAGACGGTGACCGCCACCCGCCGGGTGGTGGCGCTGCCGCCCTTCCTGCTCGGCTTGAAGGTGCCGCGCTACCTCGAGCGCGCCACCGCCATCGAGCCGGAGGTAATCGCCGTCGACGCCGACGACCACCTGGTCGCCGGGCAGAAGATCACCATCCGCCTCCTCCACCGCCAGTGGCACTCGCACCTGAAGGCCAGCGACTTCTCCGACGGCGTCGCCCGCTACTCGACCGAGGTGGTGGACGAGCTGGTCTCCGAGACCGAGGTCGAGAGCACGGCCGAGTCGCTTCGCCTCTCGCTGCCGATCGCCGAGGCCGGGGTCTACGTGGTGGAGCTCTCGGCCCGCGACCGGCTGGGCCGCGCGCAGGTGGTGGCGGTCGACCTCTACGCCGGCGGCGAGACCGCGGTCTCCTGGTCGAAGCCGACCGGCGCGGTGTTCACCGCGGTCGCCGACCGCGAGCGGTACAAGCCGGGCGACACCGCGACGGTGGTGCTCGAGAGCCCGTTCCAGAACGGCGCCGCGCTCGCCGTGGTCGAGGCCCCGGAGGGCAACCGCTACGACTGGCTGCCGGTGGAAGGCGGCAAGGCCGCCTACTCGGTGCCCATCCTCGGCACCTACACGCCGCGCCTGCCGGTGCACTTCCTGCTGCTGCGCGGCCGCATCGACGGCACGCAGCCGGTGCCCGGCGCCACCACCGACCTGGGCAAGCCGGCGACCCTCGCCGCCACCGCCTGGCTGGCGGTCGATCCGGTCGCGCACCAGCTCGAGGTGAAGCTCGACTATCCGGAGAAGGCCCTGCCCGGCAAGGAGGTGAGCGTCGAGGTCAGCCTCGCCGACCCGGCCGGCCAACCGCTCGCCGGCGAGGTGACGCTGTGGCTGGTGGACCAGGCGGTGCTGGCGCTCGGCCAGGAGCAGCGCCTCGACCCGGTGCCCGACTTCGTCACCCCGGTCGCCTCGCACCTCGAGGCGCGCGACACCCGCGGCCTCACCTTCGGCTTCCTGCCCTTCGCCGCGCTTCCCGGCGGCGACCAGGCCGAGGCCGAGAAAAAGGGCCTCCTCGACCGCCAGACGGTGCGCCGCAACTTCCAGCCGGTGCCCTACTTCAACCCCGCGATCGAGGTGGACGCGAGCGGCAAGGCGCGGGTGACCGTGAAGCTGCCGGACGACCTCACCAACTTCAAGCTGCGCGCCAAGGCCGTGAGTGGTGCCGAGCGCTTCGGGTACGCCACCGGCCACCTCGAGGTGCGGCTGCCGGTGATCGTGCAGCCGGCCCTGCCCCGCTTCGTGCGGCCCGGCGACCGCTTCACCGCCGCGGCGATCGGGCGCGTGGTCGAGGGCGAGGCCGGGCCCGGCCGGGCCGAGGCCCGCTTCGAAGGCCTGGAGGTCGAGGGAGCGAAGGCGCAGGACTTCAGCTTCCAGCCCAACCGCCCGCAGCGCTTGGAATGGGCGGTCTCGGTGCCCACGCCGCCCTATGACGCTCGAGGCCGGCTGGCCTACGGCGAGGTCGTCGTGCGCCTCGGGGTCGAACGCAAGGCGGACGGCGCCGGCGACGCCTTCGAGGTCAGGCTCCCGGTGCGCGACGATCGCGACCGCGTGAAGCGCCAGGTGCTGGCCGAGCTCGAGCCCGGCCGCCCGTTCGCGCTGCCCGATTCGCCAGAGGCAGTGCGGCCGGGAAGCCTGCGCCGCACGCTGCTGCTCTCCAGCCAGCCGGCCCTGGTGCGCATGGCGGCGGGCTTGAGCTTCCTCCTCGAATACCCCTACGGCTGCACCGAGCAGCGGGTGAGCCAGGCGCGGGCGCAGCTCGCGCTCGCCAAGTTCCGCGACCTGCTCCACCAGGAGGGCGACGACGAAGCGCTCGACCGCGCCGTCGCCGACACCGTGGCCTGGATCTCCCAGGCGATGGAGCCCAACGGGCTCGCGGCCTACTGGCCGGGCTCCGAGGGCTCGGTGACCCTGACCGCCTGGGTGGTCGAGTTCCTGGTCGAGGCCAAGGCCGCCGGCTACCCGGTCGACGATGCCCTGCTCGGCAGCCTCAGCCGGGCCCTGGAGCAGGCGCTGCGCTCGGACTTCCGCGGCTTCCTCGAAGGCGAGTCGTGGGCGGAGCGCACCTGGGCGCTCGCCGCGCTCGCCGCCAGCGGGCGCTTCGATGCCGCCTACGGCGCGGAGCTCGCGCGGCGCAGCCAGTACCTCGACCTCGAGAGCCTGGCCGGCGTGGTGCGCGCCTTCGACCTCGCCGGCCAGCGCTCCTCGCCGGCCGTGGACCCGCTGGTCCGCGAGCTGTGGGGCGGAGTCACCACCCGCCTGTACCAGGGCAAGGAGATCTTCGGCGGGCTCGCCGATCGGGTCACGACCCGCAACCAGCTCATATTGGCTAGCGAAACCAGGACGGTGGCGGAGATCACCCGCTCGCTCGCCAGGCTCGACGGCCAGAACCCTCGCCTTCCCCTGCTCGGCAACGCGCTGGTGCAGCTCGGCAAGGGCGACGGCTGGGGCACCACCAACGCCAACGCCGCGGCGCTCTTGGCGCTGTCCGAGCTGCTCGCGCCGCCGTTCTCCGGCGCCGGGGTGCAGCAGGTGCGCGTGCGCCTGCCGGGCCAGGCACGCGAGGTGGAGCTCGGCCCCGAGACGCCGACCGCCTACCTGGTGACGACGGCGCCCGGCGCCGCGGAGGCCGCGACCGGCGCCGGCGGCCAGGCCGCCAAGGTGGTGGCCCGCGCCGAGGTCTCCTACGTGCCGGCAGCCGACGGCAGCCGCGCCGCGCCCCGCCGCGAGGGCTTCGTGGTGAGCCGCGAGCTGCTGCATCAGGGAACGACTCCGCCGCGCCGCATCGCTCTCGCCGAGCCGGGCACCACCGTGCCGCTCCTCGTGGGGGACGTGCTCGAGGAGCACATACAGGTGGTCAACCCGGAAGCCCGAGCCTACGTCGCCGTAGTGGTGCCGCTCGCCGCCGGCACCGAGCCCTTGAACCCCGGCCTCGCCACCGCGCCGCCCGAGGCGCGAGCCGCCGGGCAGCTCACGCTGACGCCGACCTACACCGCCTTCCTCGACGACCGGGTGGCCTTCTACTACAACACCTTGCCCAAGGGCACCTACGACTTCTACTTCCGCACCCGCGCCACCTCCGCGGGCAGCTTCATCCAGCCCGGCGCCAAGGCCGAGATGATGTACGACGGCAGCGTGGTGGGGACCTCGGCCGGGGCAAGGCTCACCATCGAGCGAGGCAAAGCGGAGTAGGCCGATGGCTCGTTGGTGGGTTGCACTGAGACGAGCTGCGGCCAGCCGCCAGCGGCTGTGGCGACGCCGGCTCCGGCGGCTGCACCGCGACGGCATGGCTCACTGGCAACGGCGCCTGCTGCGCTCGGCGACGTGGGCGGTGGTCGGGGCGGCCGCGGCCTTCCTCGCCACCGCGGCGTGGCGCGCGCGCCTGACGGCGCCGGCGCCGACGCTGCTCCTGGTCGATCGTCACGGCGAGTTCCTGGGCGAGCTCGCCGGCGAGGGCGGCCCAGACTTCGGCTATTGGCCCCTCGAGCGCCTGCCCGAGCGCGTGATGGCGGCGACGCTGGCGCTCGAGGACCGCCGCTTCTGGCTCCACCCGGGGGTCGATCCCGTGGGCCTCGGCCGTGCCCTCTCCCAGAACCTCGCCGAGGGCCGCACCGTCTCCGGCGCCTCGACGATCGCCATGCAGGTGGCGCGCCTCGCGCACCCGGGCCCTCGCACCTACCTGCGCAAGGCCCTGGAGTCGACCACCGCGCTGCTGCTCACCGCCCGCTACGGCCGCCAGCGGGTGCTGCGCCATTACTTGACGATCGTGCCCTACGGCAACCGCATTCACGGCATCGCCTACGCGGCGCGCCGCTACCTGGACAAGCCGGTCGACGACCTCTCCTGGGCCGAGATCGCCTTCCTCGCCGCCATCCCCCAGTCGCCGGCCCGCCGCAACCCGTTCGAGTCCCTGGGGAGCCTCGCCGCCGTGGAGCGCGGCGAGCAGATCCTCGCGCGCCTGGCGGCCGACGGCGTGATCTCCGTGCTCGAGCTGGCGGTGGCCCGCGAGGAGATCCGCCGCATCGCCATCCCGGCCCGCGGCCGGCGCCCGGACGAGGCCCTGCACGCCGTGCTGCGCTTCCGGGCCATGCAGCGCGACCCGCGAATGGGCCCGGCGCTCGCCGCCGTGCCGCGGGTCGAGACCACGCTCGATCTGGACCTCGAGCGCCGAGTGGCCTGGGCCGCCTGGCAAACCGTCGAGGAGTGGGAGCGCCGGGGGGTGGGCAACGCCGCCGTGCTGGTGGTCGACCGCGAGCGCGCCGAGGTGCTGGCCGCCGTGGGGTCGGCCGACTACTTCGACGACCGGCACGCCGGCGCCATCGACTTCCTCTCCGTGCCTCGCTCCTCGGGGAGCACGCTCAAGCCCTTCCTCTACGCCCTCGCTCTAGAGCGTGGAATCGTCACCTCCGCCTCGCTGCTCGATGACCTCGGGCCGGCGCCGGGAGGCATTACCAACGCCGACGACCGCTTCCTGGGCCCGCTCCTGCCCCGCTTCGCGCTCGCCAACTCCCGCAACGTGCCGGCGGTCCATCTGCTGAGCGAGGTCGGGCGCGACGAGCTCTACACCCTGCTCGGCGAGCTCGGGCTCCACGACGGCCGCGAGCCCGCCAGCCGCTACGGGTCGGGCCTCGCCATCGGCGCCCTGCCCGTCACCCTCGAGCGACTTGTGGGCGCCTACACCGCGCTCGCCGGTGAGGGCCGCGTGGCCGAGCTGGCCTGGTTCCGCGGCCAGCCGCGGGCCGAGCCGCGCCAGGTGATTTCCGAGCAGACGGCGCGGCTGGTCACCCTCTTCCTCTCCGACCCGCAGGCGCGCTTGCCCTCCTTCCCTCGCATGGGCTGGAGCGAGTACCCCTACGCCGTGGCGGTCAAGACCGGCACCTCCTCCAACTTCCGCGACGCCTGGACCGTGGCCTACTCCGGCCGCTACCTGGTGGGGGTGTGGGTGGGGCACCCGGACCAGCGGCCGATGAGCGAGGCCACCGGCTACGGGGTGGCCGCGCGCCTGGCGCAGGAGGTGATGAACGCCCTGCACCGCGACCAGCAAGACGGCCAGGACGCCGTCTCCTTCCCGCCGCCCCGCGGCCACCGCGGAGAGCGACTGTGCGCCCTCTCCGGGCAGCTCGCCACCTCCGCCTGCGATCGCGTGACCCTCGAGTGGCTTCCCCCCGGCGGCGAGCGGGTGGAGCCCTGCCCGGTGCACCGGCCGCTCGCCGTCGATCGCCGCAACGGCTTGCTGGCCACCGCCGCCACGCCGGCCGCCGAGGTCGAGGTGCGCTCCTTCGTCGAGCTGGCGCCGCGCTACGCCTCCTGGGCGGCGGACGCCGGCCTGCCCCGCCCGCCGCGGCAGGTGAGCGCGCTGGCGCCGGGCATCCGCCACGCGAGCCTCACCGGCGGGCCCACGGCGAGCGGCGGCGCGGCTTGGCCGGCGAGCGGTGGCCCAGGCCTCCTGGCGCGAGGCGCCACCACCCGCCTGGAGATCACCTCCCCGGTCCAGGGCGAACGCCTGCTCTTCGACCCCGAAACCCCGCGCCAGCGCAACACCTTGGCGCTGCGGGTGGTCGTCGACCCGCCCGTGCCGCAGGTCGTGTGGTACGTCGACGGCCAGCCCTTCGCCACCGTCGACTACCCCTTCAGCACCCGCTGGCCCCTTGCCCCCGGCGAGCACGCCTTCCAGGCCCGCGTGCCGTTCACGGACCTGCGGTCGGGGGTGGTGAGGGTGCGGGTGGAGTGAAACCACGCAGTCGATCTGCTTGATGTCGATGTACGCCTGTGCATACAATGCGGACATCTCGGCCCGACAAGCAACCGGCATGGAACGCCGCAACTATGAGAAGGGCCTATGAAGAAGGAATACGATTTCAGCCAGGCGAAGAGGGGTCCGGTGGTGCCTGTCCCTCCGGGGAAGGCTCGTATCACGATCCGCCTCGACGAGGATGTCCTCCAGTGGTTCAAGGACCAAGTCCATGCGGCTGGAGGCGGCAACTACCAGACACTCATCAATGCCGCGCTCCGAGAGTACGTCGAGGCGAAGCGCGAGTCCTTGGAAACGACGCTCCGAAGGATCATTCGGGAGGAGCTACGGGCGGGCTGAGCCGCTGGCCGGCATTTCCAGCGAGCCGAACCCTCAGCCGAGTGGCAGTCGAGCTCCAGCCCAAGAGGCCAACCGTCGACCCATTTCCTCGTGGCTGATCGTGCGGCCTGCTTCCGCGTCGGCCAGACCGCGCTCGATCATGCGAGCGAACGCCAGCTCCCGAAGGATCTCCTCGTAGGAGCTGTCCTCAAGAAGCTCCTCGATCGCCGCGAGCGCGTGCTCTTTCGGTGCCCTCTCAGCAGTGGCCATCGGTTCCTCCTCTGAGCCGATCTATTGTAGCCGGCCACTGCCCCGGCAGGTGAGCGCGCTGGCCCCGGGGCGTCGGCTCTGCGTGCGCCCGCTACGCTGTCCACGCCTCTTGATGCTTGAGGAACCAGGCGAGGAGTCGCCTCGCCGCGTCGATGCCCTCGCAGACACCTTGCTGCTGCTCGGAACAGGGGCGCCGCGAGTCGAGCGTTGGCACCCGAATCCGAACGGCGGCCGATCCAGTGGCTCGTGCGAGCGCCATTCCATCCTCGAAGTGGCTGGCGAGAACGGATCTCACCTCATTGAGACGCCTGCCCATTCTCGGCAGCTGCAGGTCGACGTAGCCGTAGGTCAGCTTGTGGCAGATCTCCACACCGCCAGTCAATGACGGCGGGCGAAAACAGATGAAGGTCGCGCCCGATGGCTTCCCTATCGGCTCGCTCATCTCAAGCTCTGGGCCGCGCTCGCTTGCCAGGGTCCAGTAGGAGCGCCAGAAGTTGGTGACCGACGCGTCCTCTACCGGCTGGTAGCCGAGGGTGCCTTTGTCGATGGCCGATCGCAGGAGCGCTGTCTTGTAGGCCCGCCTCTCGCCCAGCTCGTCCGCGCCCTGGAACCAGGCGAGGATCTGCTCGTAGGTGACGCGGCCGCCGAAACCCTTCACGGAATCCGCACCGCCGAAGTAGCGCTTCGGCGCGACGAGGACCGCGTAGAAGGTGGCGCATCGACCTTGCGCGACGTACCCGTCCCCACGTCTCTGGTAGCGCGCTGCCTGCTCTCGCTGAAACCCAGCTCCGACCTTGTTCTCGATCAGCAGGCGTGCGCGCTTGCCCTCCGAGTCCGAGAACGCCACTTCCAGATCCGACTCTCCAGTGGAGTCCGTCACGGATCGCTTGGCTTCGACCAGCCGGCCCAGACGGACATCAGGACCCAGCGCTTGCGCCACGAACCACTCCTGGAATGCAAGGGACGACAGAAACTCTTCGAGCAGCAACAGATCGACGTCGCGCTCAGACACCCCGGAGATATTGAGGTCGGTGCTCATCCAGGCGGCCTGTTGCCCGCCGCTTCTCTCACCAATTCTCCCTCCTCCACCAACGGCCGGATAAACCTCAACGCCGGGCGGGTGTTGTAGTGCTCCCGGTAGAGGCGGTGGGCGGGGTCGTCGGGGAAGGCGTGGGGTGCCTCGTAGGGGTACTGCGGCATGCCGTGGTAGGGCAGCGGCTCGACCGATTGGCCATGGGCGGTGTTGGCGTCGGCGTCCTTGGCCCAGCCGTCCACCTTGAGCAGGAAGTCGCGCCGCCAGCCTTCGGGCAACGGCGGCAGGGCCGCGGCGTCGAACAGCAGGCGGATCTCGTCGCCCGAGCCCAGGATCACCAGGTGGTCGTCGACCTCGGCGAGCAACTCGCCCACCGGCCCGTAGCGGGTGTAGAGGCCGGGCGTCGGGTTCCACATCGAGAGCGGGCGCTTCTCGGCGTAGACGAAGCGCTCCGGCTGCTTGCGCTCGGGGTGGATCTCGACGCGGGAGAAGCCGCGGAAGTGCAGGTCAGCGGTCCGCGGCGGAAGCTCGGCGAGGGCCACGCGCGGCGCACCCGGCTCCGCGGAGAGGAAGATCTCGTCCCAGTAGACGCAGAGGTTGGTGACGATCCGCACCTCGCGCGACGCGGAGAGGAACTTGTCCGTCAGGTCCACCGCGATGGTCTTGGGCTTGCCGGCGGGGAGCCCTAAGTCCTCGATCACCGTCCGCCACTCGCCGGCGGCGTCCTTGACCTGGAGGTAGGGCATCACCAGCCCGCCGCCCGCGGCCTGCGCCGCGCCGAGGAAGGTCGAGCCGTCCGCCCAGTCCACCCAGCCGGAGAGGACCAGCACCGCGCGGTTTTCGGCCGCGGCCGCGGGGCCGAAGTCGAGCTCCAGCCAGTTGAGCTCGGCTACCCCGGCATAGTCGCGGGCAAAGCTATCCGGGTAGGTGCGGTCGCGGGCCAGCAGGCGCTCGGTCACGTCGCGGCCGCGGTGGTCGCGGGCGGCCACCGGCGGCAGCCGCCGCGAGACGCCGAAGAGCCGGAACTCGGGGAACGGCGGCCCCTTGAATTTGTCGTTGGTGAAGATCTCGACCTCGGCCGGGTGATCGATCGCCACCAGCCGCACCTGGTCGAGGAAGGCCACCTCGCGCAGCTCCTCGGTGATGCGGATCTCGTAGGCGCCGTCGCGGGCGACGAGCGATTCGCCGGCGATTTGCACGTACTCGTCGTGATCCACGGGGAAGTACTGGCCGTCGCCGGCCGAGGCGCCGAGCGGCGCCACGCCCAGCACGTCGGTGATGAACTCCAGCTCACGACCGTTCCAGGTGAAGATCATCGGGCAGGAGCCGGAGAGGCGCTGTGCCTCCTTGTAGCTCGGCGAGCCGCCGGCCGCCTGTTTGGTCTCGTTCTGGATCAGACCGTTCGGCCAGGTAATGCGCACCGCGTCGACCTCCGCCGCCCCCGCCAGGCCGAAGAGCAGCGGCCGGCCCTCGTAGAGCTTCTTCTGGTAGCGGGCGCCGGCCTTGACCTCCACCTCCGAGCCCGGCGCGAGCTTCAGGTTCTTGACTCCTTCGAGGCCCACGCGCAGGAAGCGGTTCGCGCCCGGCGTCGTGTTGGTGAGCAGCGAGAGGTTGCCCTGGGAATCCACGGCCGCAAGATCGGTGCGGCCGTCGCCGTCGAGGTCCTCGGCGGCGAGCGCCACGGCGCCCGCGAGGCCGGCGGCCACGCGGCCTGCCGCGAAGCCGCCGCGGCCGTCGCCCGCCAGCACCAGCCCCACCGCGGCGAGGTCACCCGCACCGCGGTTCTCGAGGTCGGCGACGACGAACGGCCCGGCGGGTGCGCCCGCCACGGCAGCGGCGCGAAAGCCCCCGCGGTGGTCGTTGCGCAGGAAGGTGACACCGGTCTTCGCGGCCGCGAAGAGGTCGGTCCAGCCGTCGTTGTCGGCGTCGTAGGCGACGATCGGCCCGCGCTTGAAGCTCGAGCCCGCGAGCGGCACCGCCTCGTAGCGGCCTGAGAGCCGATCGCGGTAGAGCACGGCGCTGCCGTCCTCGTAGCCCACGGCGATGTCCAGGCCCTGGGTGTCGGGCACCACGTCGAGGCCCGCCGCGGCCACCGCCCTTCCCTGCTTGAACGGGAAGGACGCGGTCTTGTCGGCAAAGGTGCCGTCGCCGTTGTTGCGCAGCAGGGCGGAGGCGGCGCCGAAGAGGAAGAGGTCGAGGTCGTAGTCGCGGTCGTAGTCCAGGAACAGCGCGGCGTCGAAGACACCCGCCGGCAGCGCCGCGGCGTGCGGCGCGAGCTTGCCGGCGCGGTTGGCGAAGAGCCGCGCGCCGCTCTTGGTGAGCAGGCAGATCTCGGGCAGGCTGTCGTTGTCGAGGTCGCCGGCCGCCGCGCCCACTCCTCCCGTCACCCCTTCGAGCCCGGCCGGCGCCTCCGCGGTGCCGGCTTTGTACAGCTTCACCCCGGCCGCCGAGTACGCCAGCAGGTCCGGCTTGCGGTCGCCGTCGGCGTCGAGCACCAGGAGGCCCGCGGTGCCCGCGTCCAGACCCGAGGCCAGCTTCCTGGGCGTGAGCTGGAGCTGCGCCACGGCCGGCGGCGGCGCGCTCTGCCCCGGCTCGATGGTCTCGTAGATCTCCGAGTAGAAGCTCCACTCGAGGTCCTCGGGTACGGCGGCGCCGGCGGTCCGCTGCTTGATCTCGCGGAAGGTGGCCATCGACTTCTGGGCATCGGCCGCGCGGCCCGCCTTGCGGTAGGCGGTGGCGAGCTGGAAGTGGGGGCCGGCGAGGTTGGGGTCGAGGCGGGCGGTGCGCTCGAAGGCGGCGAGCGCCTGCTCGGTCCGGCCCTCGAGGTTGTAGAGCACGCCGAGGTTGTACTGGGTGATGGCCTCGTCCGGGACCCGCTGCGCCATGCCCTCGAGCTGCGCCAGGGCTTCGGCGTAGCGCGAGGCGCGCTTGAAGGCGATCCCCAGGTTGAACCAGGTGTGGGGGATCGAGGGGTCCTGTTTCTGCGCGCGCTCGAGCTCGGCGATCCCCTCCTCGGCCTTGCCCGCCTTGAGCAGGGCGAGAGCGTAGTTCACCCGCTCGCGCGCCGAGCCGGGAGCGAGGTCGAGCGCTGCCTTGAGCTCGGCCACCGCCTCGTACTGGGTGGTGGGGTTCTCGTAGAACGCCTTGCCCAGGTTGCGATGGTGCCAGAGCTGGTCGTCGGTCGACGATGGACCGGCGGCGATCGCCGCCGGCACGACAGCGAGAGCGACCACCAGCGCCGCCAATCCAGGGCGGCCGAAAGGGCCGCCCCTACGTCGTTCCCACCGACAGCCTGCATCGTGCAGGGGCAGCCCTCGTGGTTGCCCTCCAGCCGGCCTCTCCCCTCGGTAGACCCTCATCGCGCGACGACCCCCTTGCCTTCCACGATTCTGACCCACGAATCGACGGCGATCCACGGCTGGCCCTCCGACTTGCCTTCTTGGGGGGGCGCGAGCTTCTCGACCGCGCCGCTCGGCCAGCGGATCTCGAGCGCGTCGATCGCCGTCGCCTTGCCGAGGCCGAAATGCAGCCGGCGGCTCGACTGGCCGGCGTAGCCGTCACCGCCGTCGACCTTGCGAAGCAAGGTGAGCCCGCCGGCCGAAAGCGTGACCACCGCGCCCACGGCATCGCGGTTGGACTTCGTGCCCTCGAGCTCGAGCACCAGCCAGTGCCCCGCCGGCTCGCTCGCGTTGCGATAGAGCAGCGCCGCCTGGTTGGCGCTGGTCTGCACCAGGTCCAGGCGGCCGTCGCGGTCGAGGTCGGCCAGGGCCACGCCGCGGCCGTCGCGCTCGTTGGCCACCCCCGCGACGCTACCGATCTCCTTGAAGGTGCCGTCGCCCAAGTTGCGGAACAGCCGCTTCTTCTGGTAGCCGCTCCAGGTCATGTCGCCGATATCCGGGTAGCTGCGCAGGTCGGTGAAATCGATACCGGGGGTGATGATCATCTCCAGCAGCACCGGGATGTAGTTCTCGGGCCCGGCCGAGCGCAGGCCGTTGGCGGCGAACAGGTCTTCCCAGCCGTCGTTGTCGAAGTCGCCGAACTTGGCTCCCCACCCCCAGTCGGTGTCGCAAGTGCCGCTTTCGCGAGCCATGTCGGTGAACGTGCCGTCGCCCTCGTTGCGCCACAGCATGTTGCACTCTTTCATGTACTCGTCGGTGATGTTGGTGACGTAGACGTCGAGGAGGCCGTCGTGGTCGTAGTCGGCGATGTCGACGTTCATCCCCTTTCTGGTGTCGAGGCCGATCGCCTTCTCGGTGACGTCCTCGAAACGGCCGCCGCGGTTGAGGAACACGCGGTCGGTGCCGTAGTCGCAGGCCAGGTAGAGGTCCTGCCAGCCGTCGTTGTCGAAGTCGGCGTGCCCGGCATCGAGAGTCCAACCGGTGTGGCGGCCGAGGCCTGCATCGGCCGTGGTCTCGACGAAGCTCCGCCCGCCGCCCTCCCGCGGCACGTTGCGCCACAGCGTGACCCCACCGCCGTTGACCGCATTGTCGAGATCGTTGGGCAGCACGTGCGGCGTCTTCAGATCGAGAAGGTTCAGGGGCTGGAAGTAGTTGCCGAGCAGCAGGTCGAGGAAGCCGTCGCGATCGTAGTCGAAGGCGATCGCGGCGATGGTGTTGCCGAGCTTGGTGAGGCCCGCCGCGGCCGCCTCCTCGACGAAACGGACGCTCCCCGTGCCGGCAAAGCCAAGATTGCGGTACAGGAGCGGGGTACCGAAACGCGCCACCAGCAGGTCCTGCCGGCCGTCGTTGTCGTAGTCGAAGAACAAGGCGTCGGAGACGATCGACAGCGGGTCGTTGCCGCCCGCCACCCCGGCCTCCGCCGCCACGTCCTCGAACGTCAGGTCGCCGCGGTTGCGCATCAGGTGGTTGGGCTTGCCCTCCGCCGAGTCGGTGAAGAACAGATCCTCCCAGCCGTCGCCGTCGATGTCGCCCACCGCCACCGCCGCCCCTCCCTCGGTGAACATCTCCAGCACCTGCGACTTGAGGCGGCCGGCAAAGCTGCGCGGCGTGTGCTCGAGAGCGACGCCGGCCCGGGCGGAGACATCCTCGAAGCGGATGGGAGAGGACGGAGGTGAGGCCGTGGCCGTCGCGGTGTGAAGGAGAAGAGCACCGGCGAGTAGCGCAGCACCCCTCACCCTAGCCCTCTCCCCGCAAGCGGGGCGAGGGGACCGGAGCGCTAGGCTCCGGTCGGGTTGGCGGGCGGGGGCGCCCTCGCCCCGCGCCAGCGGGGAGAGGGTTGGGGTGAGGGGCTTCGGTGCCTCCCTCATCGCCCCTCCGGGTCGCAGCGGCAGGCCTCGCGCCAACCCACCTGCCAGAGCTCGCGCAGATCGGTGCCGACGCGGGTGGAGGGGGAGAAGTGGTGCTCGAGGAAGGTGTCGAGCTCCGCGCCCCGGCGCGAGGCCCGCGCCTCGAGGCGCGCGTCGCCAGGGAAGAGGGCCAGCGCCTCGGTCCACACCTGGCGCGCCTTTCCCACGTCGCCCAGCCGCCAGTAGCCGTCGCCGAGCGCCGCCCACGCCAGGGCGTGGTAGCTGCGCCTCTCCATACGGCGCGAGATCTCCACAGCCTGCTCGAGATCGGTCATGCCGAGGGGGGTGCGGCCGAAGATCTTCGGCCAGTAGATGTAGCTGTTGCCGCGGGTGTAGAGGCCGAGCCAGCTCTCCTCGATCGCCAGCGCCTTTCCGAAGTGGCCGAGCGCGGTGTTGGCGAGGATGACCTGAGTGATGGCCCCGGCGTTGGGGATCTTGTCCACCACCGCGTAGCCCAGGCTCATCCACAGGTTGGCAAGGCCGGGGCGCTCCGCCGTGAGCTTCTCGAACAGCGCGATGGCGCGCTCGTGCTCGCGGGTCTGGATGATGGCCTGCCGGTACTCGGCCGCGTAGCGCAGGTTGTCGGGGGCCGCGACCACCGCGGCCTCGAGCTTGTCGATGCCCTTCGCCAGCTCACCGGCCTCGACCGCCGCCATGCCCTCCGCGAACAGCGACGCCGCCCAGCCCGAGGCCGGAGGCAGCGGCACCGGAGCAGCAGGTGCAACAGCAGGCCCGTGATGCTCAGTCGGCGGCTTCGCCGCGGGGCGCTCACTCGGCGGCTGCACCGCGGGGTGCGCGACCGCCGGGGTCGCCACGGGCCGAGGCGTTGGCGCCTGCTTCTCCGCGGCCTGGCGCACCGCGGGCCCACCGTCGCCCCCCTCTTCCACCAGCCGGTGCACGCGGTCCGGCGAGAGGCCCGTGAAGCTCTCGACCGCGCCCGAGGGCCAGCGCACCTCCAGGCGGTCGATCCTGCTCTCGGTGCCCAGGCCGAAGTACACCCGCCGCGTGGACTGGCCTGCGAAGCCGTTGCCGCCGTTGACGAAGGCGGTGCGCACTCGCCCACCCGCGGTGAGGAACAGCCGCGCGCCCATCCCGGCGCCGTTCGAGCGCCGGCCCTCGAGCTCGAAGCCGACCCAATGGTGGCCGGTCGGCTGCAGGTTGCGGTAGAGCTTGGGCGCTGCGTTGGCGTAGGTCACGAAGAGGTCGAGCCGGCCGTCGAGGTCGAGGTCGGCGACAGCGATGCCCCGGCCGTCGCCCAGCGAGTCGAGGCCGTGACGCGCGGCCTCCTCGCGGAAGGCGGCGCCGCCCAGGTTGCGAAACAGGCGTTTGCGCTGGTAGCCGGAGAGCGTCTTGTCGCCCATCGGCGGCCAGTTGCGGGCGTCGGCGAGGTCGACCCCGGGACGCAGGATCAGGTCGAAGACGTCCACCACGTAGCTCTCGGGGCCGGCCGACACCCAGCCGTTGACCACGTAGAGGTCGAGCCAGCCGTCGTTGTCGTAGTCCAAGAACTTACCGCCCCAACCCCAGCCCGTGGCGTGGGTGCCGGTCTCGCGGGAGACGTCGGTGAAGGTGCCGTCGCCCTCGTTGCGCCACAGGAAGTTGCCCTCGTTCATGTACTCGTCGGTGATATTGGTGACGAAGACGTCGTAGAGCCCGTCGCCGTCGAAGTCGCCCCACTCGGCGTTCATGCCCTTCTTGCCGTCGATGCCGATCGCCTGCTCGGTGGCGTCGGCGAAGGTGCCGTCGCCGCGATTGAGGTAGAAGCGGTCGGGGCCGAAGTCGGCCGCCACGTAGAGGTCGTCGTCGCCGTCCTGGTCGGCGTCGGCGTGGCCGAGGTCGAGGGTCCAGCCGGTGTGGCCGGCGAGGCCGGCCCGCACCGTCGAATCGACGAACGTGCCGTCGCCCAGGTTGGTGTAGAGCGTCAGGCCCCCGCCGTTGGCCGCGGTCTCGAAGCTCTCGGGAAAGAAGCGGGGCGTCTGGGGATCGAACAGGTTCACCGGCTGGAAGTAGTTGCCCAGCAGGAGGTCGAGGTCGCCGTCACGGTCGGGGTCGAAGGCGATGGCGGTGATGGCGTTGAGGTAGCGGGAGAGACCGGCCTCCTCGCTCACCTCGCGGAAGGTGCCGTCACGGCGGTTCTGGTAGAGCAGATTGTGGCCGAAGCGCACCACCAGCAGATCGTCGTAGCCGTCGCCGTCGTAGTCGAACCACAGGGCGTCGGCGCTGGCGTTGGCCGCGTCATTGCCAGCCGCCACCCCCGCCGACCGCGCCACGTCGGTGAAGCGCAGCCCGCCCTGGTTGCGGTAGAGATGGTTCTCGCCGCTCTCGCGTGAGTCGGTGACGAAGAGGTCCTCGAGCCCGTCGCGGTCGTAGTCGGCCACCGCCACCGCGGCGCCCAGGGCGGTGTACCCCTCCATGATGCGGGCGTAGGGATTGGAGAACGAGCGGTTGCCGTGTGGCGCCGCCACCCCGGCCTGCTCCGCGACCTCCGAGAACCAGGGAGCCCCGGGAACGGCGTCACGGGCCGCCGCCAGGCCGGCGGCCCCGGCTAGCACCAGGGCGATCGTGCGGCCCGCGAACCCGAGGCGTAGAGGCGCTCGCTTGCGGACTTGCTGCCTGCCACCCTTCACTCCGCCGCTCCGTAGCGCTTCTCCACCAAGGCGCCTCCCTCCGTGATCTCGAGCAGCCGGTTCGCGCCCAGGTCGCTGAAGCGCTGGACGGTCCCGGAAACCGGCCACCGCACCGTCAGCTCCTCGACGCGCTCGGCGTCCCCCAAGCCGAAATGAAGCCGGAGCATGTTCTGCGAAGCGTATCCGTCCCCGGCAACCACCTCCCGCGTCAAGGTCTTGCCTCCGGCGCGGAGCGTGACCCGGGCGCCCACCGCGTCGCGGTTCGAGCGCGTGCCCACGAGCTCGACCTCGAGCCAGGAGCGTTGCGTGCCGACCGCGTTGGCCAGCAGACGGTGGCGGTCGGTCGAGGCGGCGACCGCCATGTCGAGCACGCCGCGGTTCCAGAAGTCGGCCACCGCGAGGCCCCGGCTGTTGGTCAGGAGGTCGGTGCCGGCCGCGAGGCCGATCTCCTCGAAGGAGCCGTCGCCGCGGTTGCGCAGGTGGCGGTTGCGCTCCCAGCCGTGCCAGGAGCGGCCGCCGAAGTGGGCGGGGTCGAACAGCGCCCCGGACTTGTACTTGCGCTGGTCGCCGACCACCTGGTCCAGGAATTCGAGCTCGATCTCGCTGCCTTTCTCGCCATAGACCCAGCCGTTGGCCGAGTAGAGATCCTGGAGGCCGTCGTTGTCGAAGTCGGCGAACGAGGAGCCCCAGAACCAGCCGATCGGATTGACCCCGGCCTGCCAGGTGACGTCCTCGAAGGTGCCGTCGCCCTTGTTGCGCAGCAAGTTGTTGCCCGAGGCCATCGCCTGGAAGACCTCGACGAACCGCGTCCCCGATTGGCGAAAGATCTCGAAGTAGAGCGGCATGTCGGTCGCCCAAGCGCCCTGCCGGAAGGAGTTGGCCATGTAGCGCCCTACCGTGGGCGCCTCCGCGAACCAGGAATGCTCGGAGCGGATGTGGGCGACGTAGAGGTCGAGGCGCCCGTCGTTGTCGTAGTCGCCGAAGCTGGCGCTCATCCCCGCGCCGTAGGCCAGAGCGCCGCTCGCCACGGTGACGTCGGTGAAGGTGCCGTTGCCCGCGTTGCGGTACAGGGTCTTGCGGCCGAAGTCGTTGACCACGTAGAGATCGGGGTCGCCGTCGTCATCGTAGTCGCCGAACGCCGAGCCCAGGCAGAGGCCGGTCTCCCCCACTCCCGCCTCGACCGTGACGTTGGTGAAAGTGCCATCTCCGTCGTTGCGGTAAAGCTGGTTCGGCTCTCCGTTCCTGGCGTAGAACGTGGTCGGGATCTTGGTCCGCGGGTCGAGGTAGCGGCCGACGTAGAGGTCGAGGTCGGCGTCGAGGTCGTAGTCGGCCCACGAGGCCACGGTAGTGCAGCAGTCGGCGCCCATCCCGGAGCGCGCCGTGACGTCGGTGAAGGTGCCGTCGCCGTTGGCGTGGAAGAGCTGGTTGGGCTCGAAGGTCCGGCTGACGAAGAGGTCGCGCCAGCCGTCGTTGTCGTAGTCCGCGAACACCCCCACGGAGACCCCCGACAGGCCGCCGAGCCCGGACGCCGCGGTCACGTCTTCGAAGCCGCCGTCGCGCCGGTTGCGGAACAGCCGTGACTCGACACCGTCCGGCACGAAGAGGTCGTAGAAGCCGTCGTTGTCGTAGTCGGCGGCCGCGATGCCGGCCGGGCCGTAGCGGATCATCCCGAAGCGGAGCGGCCGGTCGAGGAACGGCGGGTAGAAACGGTTCGGAAAGTCGATTCCCGCCCGCTCCCCCACCTCGGCGAAGTGCGCCTGCTCGGCGAACAGGCGCTCGCCCTCGACCAGCGAGGCCTCGCGGATCGCGATGTCGTCGACGTGGAACGCGAAGCGCATGCGGAAGCGGGCGCGGTCGATGGCCGGGCGCAGGTGGCCGCGGGGCGTGCCGATCACCTCGAAACGCACCGTGGCCGTGACCTCGCCATCCGGCTTCCACGACTCGACCCGATCCAGGTGCAGGCCCACCTCGTCGAGCGAGCTCCAGCCGTCGAGGTAGGCCTGCCACTCGGCGGCGGCGGCGGAGCGATCGAGCGTTCCCGGCGTCGCCACGAAGCGCAGGCGGACCACGCCGTCCTTCTCCTCGACGCGCTCGAAGCGCGTCAGGCCGAGCGAGGTGCCGGTGAAGTCGCTCGCCATCAGGTTCTTGCCGCTCGGCACGTTGCGCAGCGCGAGGTAGCGGGCGAAGACCTCCAGCGTCTCGACCGCGCCGCGCCCGGTCTCGTAGAACTGGCGGCCGCGGCGGTCGAGCGCGGCGAGCACCAGCCAGAAGGCGAGCACCACCAGGCCGGCGGCGAGGAGCAGCTTGGCGAGGGTCTTCCAAAGCGGGAGGGCAAGCCGCCGGGGAGCGGTTGCGGTTACGGGCCGATCGAGGGCGTCGGTGGAGGTTGGCATGGTTGGCTTTCCGGTCTCTAGCTTGGTTGTCGAGAGCAGGCGCCCTCGTCCAGGAGGTTCAGGCGGCGCAGCTCGGCGGAGTAGGTGTGCCGGCAGCCGGAGGCCGGCCACTCGACCTCGACGCCGTCGACGGCCACGGCGTCCGCGAGGCCGACGTGGGCGAGGTACGGTGCGCTGCCGAAGCCGGTGGTGTTGTCCATCTGCCGGTAGCGGACGACCTCGGTGCCGTCCGCGGTGCGCGCCGTCACTTTCAAGCGGGCACCCACGCCGAAGTAGTTGGTCTTCCGGCCGCGCAACCGGACCTCGAGCCAGCTCGCCTGCAAGGCGCTCTCGTTGACGAAGAGCTGGCTCACCCACTGGTCGGCGGGCCACATGCCGCCGAGCGCGGAGTAGACGTCCTGGTCGCCGTCGCCGTCGAAGTCGAAGAACACGATGCCGTGCCCCTTCTGCACGTTGCCGAAGCCCTCGAGCATCGAGACGTTCTCGAGCTCGCCCGTGCAGCGGCGGTCGCGGGCCACGCCGACGTACATCAGCTTGGGCGCGATGAACCACGGCTCCGGGTTGCCGGTGCCGAGGTAGAAGTCGAAGCAGCCGTCGTTGTCGAGGTCGCCGTAGGAGGCGCCCATGGTGCTCATCGGCATGTCGAGGCCGCCGAAGGCCTCGTTGTGCTCGCGGAAGCGGCCGTCCGCCTCCTGCAACAGGATGCTCGAGTGGTTGGTCTTGTACTCCTGCCGCTTCTCGCCGAAGACCCCCTGCAGGATCGAGGTGCGGGCGTCGCCGAAGCCGGCGTGGAAGAGGTCGAGGCGCCCGTCCTGATTGGCGTCGAGGAAAGCGCCGGTGAAACCCGGCTCGGTGCGGGTGTAGGCGGGCGAGGGCGAGAACCGCAGGCCGCCCTCGTTCCTCAGCAGCACGCTGGTACCGCGCAGCGGCGACGAGAGGAAGAGGTCGGCGAAGCCGTCGCCGTCGTAGTCGCCGAAGGCGGCCCCGATGAAGTAGCGGTCGGCGAGCACCGGCTCCAGGCCGAGCTCGCGGCCGCCGTCGTGGAAACGGCCGCCGCCGTCGTTGACGAATAGCTTGGAGTCCATCCGCGGCCGGGCCATGATGCCGGAGAGGAAAGGCATCTTGAACGCCCAGTTGGCGACGAAGAGGTCGAGGTCGCCGTCGTTCTCCACGTCTCCCCAGGCCGTCACCCAGCTCGCGGCGAGCTCGTCCGGCGCCTTGCCGTCGAGCAGGCCGGAGGCCCGCGTGACGTTCTCGAAGCCCCGTCCCTCGCGGTTGCGGAACAGGTCGTAGTGATCGAACGGCCGCGCCACGAGCAGATCGACCCAGCCGTCGTTGTCGAAGTCCGCGGCGGTGACGGTGAAGGGTTGCAGCATGCCGGCGAGGCCCATCGCGTCGGTCAGGTCGGTGAACGCCCTGCCGGCCTCGTTCCTGAAGTAGCGCACGCTGAAGCGGGCGCCGGTCGCCACCAGGTCGAGGTCACCGTCGCGGTCGAAGTCTTCGACCGCCACCCCGCGGCCGGCGCCGAAGTTCTCCACCCCCAGCTCGCGGGCGCGGTCGGTGAAGCGCAGCCAGGAGTACTTCTCCCGCCGGCGGCGCGCGGTGTCGCCGTAGAAGGCGTCGACGAATGGGCTGTCGAGGCGGTAGCGCTCGGGCACGCCCTGCGGGAACTCCTCGATGGTCATCGCCGAGAAGTTGAGCAGCCAGCGGTGGAGGCGGTCCTCGGGGTCGTAGCGGTCGAGCAGCAGCGTCAGGAGCTCCATGGCGCGGCGCGAGTGCTGCTTCTCCTCGTGCGGCCGGGTGAGCGGCAAGGTGCAGAACAGGCCGTGCTCGTGGGCGGCGTGGCCGGCGAGGCCGGCGGCCTTCCCGTCGCGCCCCTCTCCCTCGCGCAGCGGGGATTCGTTCCGCTCGTCCTCGCCGCGAAGCGGCGCGAGGCAGTTGGTCGCCTCCGCCAGCCGCATGTGGGTCATGGCGAGCCAGAAGAGGCGCTCGCGGGAGTCGCCTTCGCGCTCGACGCTGGCCTCGAGCAGGGGCACGGCCTCGGCGAACCGTCCGCGGTGGAACGCCAGGCGCCCGCGCTCGAAGTCCGAGAGCCCTTCCTCCTGCACGGCGTCGAAGGTCCACATCCCGACGGCGGGATCGAAGGAGAGCTTCTGCATGAACTCCAGCCAGTAGGAGTTGCAAAGCCAGAGATTGCGGTTCTCCTCGAAGCTGCCGTAGCGCATCTGGTTGACCAGGCCGCTCGCCATCCCCGGGTAGGCGCGCTGGAACCACAGCGCGCCGGCGGCGAAGCCGGCAAGGGCGAGCAGCACGGCTCGGCGGCGTCCTCGGCTCCTCATCGTCGTCTCAGCCTCGCCCCCCTCAGCGGGCGAAGGCGCCCCGCCTGGAGAGCCGCCGCGTCAGCTCGTCGCAGGCGCGGTTGAAGCGCTTCACCCGTTCGGTGGCGGCCAGCGCGCGCTCCGCGTCGCCCGCGCAGCGGTCGGGGTGGTGCTCGGAGAGCAGCCGCTTCCAGGCCCGGCGCGCCTCCTCGAGGCCGGCGCCGTAGGGCAGCCCGAGCTCGGCGTAGCAGGCGGCGAGCTCGGCGTCCACGGCGACGCGCGGTGCCTGTTCCGCGGTGCGCCCGCGCCCGCCGGGGTTTTCGCGGCCGCCTGGGCGCTCGCGGTGCGACCACCCGCCGACCCTCCAGCGGCGGCGGTGCGCCGTGCGGCGGCCGGCCCGCGGCTCCTCGGTCTGCGCTTCGGCCGCGGCCTCCGGCGCCGGCTGCGGGCGCGCGGTGTGGAAGGCCCTGCCGGGCCGCCGCCGCGCCCACGCTTCGACCTCGGCGTCGAGGCCCGGAAAGTGCGGCCGCAGCAGCTCGAGCAGGTTCTCGACCAGGGTCAAGGCCGGATCTCCCCGCGGCGCGTCGCCTCCGTCGAGCCCCCGATCAACAGCACGGTGAGGCCGCGGGCCTCGCCGGGCGGGTCGGTCTCGCGGGCACCGAGGGCGATCGTCCGGCCGGCGCAGCGGCCGCGCCCCCGGCCCACCAGCGCGCAGGCTGCGATCGACTCCCGGAGCCGCCCCGCAAGGCTACCCTCCCAGGCCACCGCGCCTGCGCCGTCGCGGAAGGTGAACCGCCCGGAGAAAGGCCCGCTCTGCCGGTCGTCGAGCGCCGCGTCCAGCTCCATCACCTGCCGGCCGCCGTCCTCCGCCTCGCCCACCCGCAGCGACCACTCACCCTCGGCGCCGCGGCGGCGGGCGCGTCGGCGCCCCAGCTCATCGCGCGAGGTTTGGGCCGGCGCGGCGAGGCCGCCGACCACGGTGGCGATGCCGCTCACCCCCACCCCCGCGACCTCGTTGACCACGCCCTCCAGGATGTAGATCTGGGGGCTCGGGTTGCCCTCGAAGGGCGCGACCTGGAGGAGCTTGAGGTCGATCCGCTTGCCGGCGAAGGGCCCGCGGCCGAGCCCCACCATCTCTGCCGACCGGTCGCTCACCCGCCCCGCCCAGTGGCCTTGCCAGACCGTGGCGCCGCCGCTCCCGGTGAGCCGGAAGGGGCCCCAGGCCGAGCCGGAGCCGCCGGCCTCGACCACCGCGCTCTCGGAGAGCACCTGCTCGCCTTCCACCACCGTCTCGCCGATGCGCAGCGACAGGTCGCCGGTCACCGAGCGGCCGCGAATCTCGGTCCTCCCCGCGGCGTCGGTCGAAGTCCGCCCGGCCTCGAACCGCCCGTGCGAGTTCGACAAGCCGGTGACGCCGACCCCGTCCTCGAGCGTCGCGAAGCCGTCCATCAAGTACACGCTGGGGTGTGGGTTCACCTCCGTCGCCGGCAGCTCCTCCATGTCGACGTCCAGCTTGTGGCCGGCGAACGGCCCCCGGCCGCAGGCCACCAGCTTGCTGGCCCCGATCCCTCGCAGCAGGCGGCCGCCGAAGTGGCCGGCGAAGATCGGCACCTCCTGGTCGCCGTCGCTCATGGTGAAGACGTAGGGCCCGAACACCGCCCCGGTGCTCTCGTCGCCCAGGTTGGCGTCGAGGTTGACGTCGAAGAACTCCTTGCCCCGCACCTCCGTGCCGCCGACGTTGAGCAGCACCGGGCCGGTGACCCGCCAGTGGCGGATGCGCAGCCGCCCCTCCCGGTCGTAGCTCCGCTCGCCCGGCGAGAGCGCTTCGCCGAGCGAGGTGGTGATCCCCGTGACCCCCAGCGCGGTGGCCGCGCGCGAGCTGCCCTCGACCCGGAACCGCTGGCCGCCGGCGGTGCCGCTCTCGGTCATCGCCAGACGCATTCGGAGGCCGGCGAAGCGGCCCCTTCCCCGCGCCACGATGGTGCCGGTGAGCACCCGCCGCGCGCACTGCGCCGCCCAGTGCCCCTCCCATACCAAGGCCCGCGTGCCACCCTGGTCGGCGACCAGCGCCACGGTGCCGTAGAGCGCGCCGTTGTCGTTGGCATCGAGCCGGCCGTGGACGCTCATCGCGTTGCGGCCGGCGAGCACCGCGCCACCGGACTGCAGGCTGAAGCTGCCCCACACCACGCGGCCGTCGAGCGTCTGGCGGCCCTCGGCGTCGACGTGCGCCTGCCCGGCGTCGAGCAGGCCGCCGACGGTGTCCAGGCTGCCGGTGATGCGCACGCTCTCTTCGGCCATGGCTCTCCTCCTCGCTCAGGGCCGGAACGGCGCCAGCACCTCGGCGCCGATCAGCGAGACGAACTCCTCGAAGTTCGCGGTGTGGATCTGCTGCGCGGCCGGAGAGATCCAGCGCTCGCTGAGCAGGAACCGCAGCTCGTTCTTGGGGTCCTGGAAGGCCTCCCAGGAGAGCAGGCCCTTGCGCTGCCAGCGGATGTCGTAGAGCTCGCGGATCAGCTCCTTGAAGCGCGGGAGCTGGCGCCGGTCCTTGACCGTGACCAGCACGTTGACCACGAAGTCGCTCGCCGTGTGGTGGGTGATGCCGCCGCCCTCCACCAGGGTGCCTTCGATGGTCTCCGCCTGCACCTCGCCCTCCAGCACCGGCCGCAGGGCGGCGACGAACCGCTGGTAGGCCGCCGAGCTCTGCGAGCGGTCGAAGGCCGTGCGGTCGTCGAACTCGGTCAGGTGGACGAGCTCGTTGGGTACCCCGTCGGACTGCACCACCAGGTAGCGCTTGGTGCCGGGCTCCTCGAGCTGCACGTGGTCGAGGTACTGATCGACCGCCTGCTTGACCGCCGGCACCGCCTCGGGCCGCACCCGGTAGCGGGTGCGGCGGCTGAAGACCCGCGCCGGGGGAGCGGCGCCGGTGGTGGCCGCCGGTCCAAGGGCCGACGAATTGGCCGCCGATTCGCGGATCATCGCCGCCCCCTTCTCGCCGATCATCACCGTCGGCGTGTGGGTGTTGCCGGTGGTGACCACCGGCATGATCGAGGAGTCGACGACGCGCAGCGCCTGGAGGCCGAAGACGCGGAGGCGCGAGTCCACCACCGCGCCCTCCGCCGCGCTCTTGCCCATGCGGCAGGTGCCCACGGGATGGAACAGTGTGCCCGCCGTCTGGCGGATGTAGGCCGCCAGCTCGTCGTCGCTCACCACCTTGGAGCCGGGCGCCAGCTCGGTACCGCGGAAGGCGTCGAGCCGGGGCGTGGCGACGAGCTGCCGGCCGAGC
Organism: Thermoanaerobaculia bacterium; assembly: GCA_044869805.1. Classification (GTDB taxonomy): domain Bacteria; phylum Acidobacteriota; class Thermoanaerobaculia; order Multivoradales; family SZUA-115; genus CAWDVR01. Next base: position 46,266 of record JBIOXV010000072.1, read on the forward strand.
TTCAGCGCCTGCACCAGGACCGCCATCTCCGCCGGGTCGGAGAGGTAGTTGGCGAAGATCCGCGGCTTGCCCGCCGGGTCCTCGGGCCGCAGCTCGAGGTGGCCGCGGGAGACCGGCTTGATGAGCGCGCCCACCACCGCGAACTGGCCCCAGTCGGGCACGGTCTGCGGCGGGCCCACCACCCCGGCGTTGAACACCAGTTGCAGGTCGGGCTCGGTCAACGAGTCGATGCTGCGGATGAACAGCCCGCCCTCGATGCCCGCGGCGTCGGAGACCGGCGGGCGCAGGGCCCGCTTGTAGGACCACACCACGCCGGCGATCGGGTGGTCGTGGAAGTTGCCGCCCACCCCGGGCAAGTCGCAGACCACCGGGATGCCGCAGCGCTGGAGCTGCGCCGCCGGGCCGACCCCGGAGAGCATCAGCAGCTTCGGCGAGTTGATCGAGCCTGCCGAGAGGATCACCTCGCGGCGCGCCGAGGCCGTGCGGCGGGCGGCGGCGCCGCGGCGGCCGTTGACCGCGGCGCCCACGAGGTACTCGACGCCCGTCGCGCGGCGCGCGCCGTCGAAGACGATGCGCTGGGCCTCGGCGTGGATCTCGATCGTGAGGTTCGGCCGCCGCCGCACCTCCTCGCGCAGGTAGGAGTTCGCGGTGTTCACCCGGATGCCGCGCTCCAGGTACATCTGGTAGGGGCTGCCGCCGCCCTCCTGCTCCATGTCGTTGAAGTCGTCCACCCGGTCGTAGCCGATGTCCCTCGCGGCGGCGAAGTACGCCTCGGTCGCGGGGTGCAGCCGGATATCGCTGACCGTCATCACCCCGTCGGTGCCGTGCATCTCGCCGATGCCGCGCCGCGTGTTGCGCTCCAGGCGCTTGAAGTACGGCAGCAGGTTCTCGAAGCACCAGGAGTCGTCGCCCGCGAGCTCGGCCCACTGGGCGAAGTTGCGCCGGTTGCCGCGCACCACCAGGCCGGCGATGAAGGTGCTGGTGCCGCCCAGGATCTTGCCCCGCGGGGTGTAGATGGGGCGGTTGTCGAGCGCCGGCACGGGCTCGGTGTCGTAGTCCCAGTCGGCGACCGACTTCTGCAGGAACTGGAAGTAGCGCGGGATGCGGATGGCGCGCTGCAGCGCGGGGTCGCGATCGGAGACGCCGGCCTCGAGCAGGAGCACGGTGGTGGCCGGGTCCTCGGAGAGGCGGCTGGCGACCACGCAGCCCGCCGACCCGGCGCCCACCACGATGTAGTCGAAGGTTTCCGGCATGGTCTTCTCCTTGGCCCTGGTGCCCGCCCCCTAGGTCAGGCTGAACTCCTGCTCGGCCTCCAGCTTGGCGAGCGCCAGCAGCTCGAGCTGCAGCTTGCCGCCCTGCGCCGCGTCCACCGCCGCCTGGCTGGACCAGCGCTCGTAGATGAAGAACACCCGCTCGTCGTCCGGCTGCCGGAAGGCATCGGAGGAGAGCAGGCCGTTCTCCGTGCGATGGGTGAACGCGACCACCAGCCGCTCGAAGCGCGGCAGGTCGCTGCGGCGCTTGACGGTGAGCTTCACCATCACCGAGGTGTCCTGGCGCGAGATCAGGCGCGAGCCGGACTCCGCCAGGGCCTCTCCCGCCGTCGCCTCCACCTCGACCGCGCCGGCCAGCAAGGGCCGCAGCACCTCGACGAAGCGCCGGTAGGCCGCCGAGCCCTGCGCGGAGGCGAGCACGCCCTCGTCGCTGTAGGCCGCGAGGTGCACGAACTCGGTGGCGCTGCCCGCCGGCTGGGTCACCAGGTAGAGGTAGATGCCCGGCTCGTGGTTTCCAACGTACTCGGCGTAGTCGCGGGCCGCGCGGCGCACCGCCTCGACCCCGATCGGGATCACCGAGTAGCGCGAGCGGCGCAGGAGGCCGGATGGCGCGTGCTTGCTCTCCGGGGGCACGCTCTCCGCGACGGCCTCGGCGCCGCCCCGGCGCCCGGCGCAGCGCTCGCACCCACAGGCCGGAGCGCGATCCGTTCTCGCCATCATCCTCTCCCTGGCCGCCGTCCGCTCACGGATTGACCGGCGTCGCGATGTACTGCCCGGGCATCACCCGGAAGGTGTCGATGGTGGTGGCCTCGAACTCGTTGTACCCCGGGCCGAATAGGTCCACCCCCGCCGGTACGTGGGTCGAGCCCAGCGACGACTTCAAGCCCTGAGCCCCGGCCCACCGGCCGGTGCCGTTGGTCACCCACTGCATGGTCGCCACCATGAACAGGAACGAGCCGTCCGGGAGCTGGGTCAGGGTGGTCGAAGCCGGCCCCACGGCGGTGATCGAGGAGCCGTCGCCGAAGGTCCAGGTGCCCTTGGTGTTGGCGGCCGGCGCGATCACCGGGATGGGGCCCACCGGCACGTCGAACGGGCGCTGCGGCTGCGGCGGCACGGCCAGGAGCTGCTGCGGGCTGCTGAACAGCGCCTGCCAGACGCCGGCCATCGAGCCGTCGGGCCGGCCGTCGGGATCGAACATCTGCATCTGGAGATTGATGAACTTCTTGTCCTGGCTGAAACGGCCACGGCCGTTGCAGTAGCGCAACAGCACGTGCTCGCGCGGGTCGGCCTGGGCGGGTGTGAAGTTCGCGAGGTTCTCGATCACGTAGCCTGTCTGTGCCATGACGGCCTCCGGTTCTGATATCAGGTCCGCGCTTCAGCAGCTCCCGCGCGCGGCACGCCGCGCGCCCTCGGTGATCTCCTGGTGCCAGCGCGCCACCTCGCGCCCCAGCTCGATCGGGTGCTCCTGCTGGTGGAAGTGCAGGCCCTTGCCGAGGTAGGGCGTCTCGATGTTGCGGTAGTTGCGGCGCGCCCATTCGACGTCGGCGGGCGAGGTGATGAGCCCCGGCTCCGACCACAGGAAGAGCTTGGGCAGCGGCGTGCGCTTCAGCCAGCGGGCGTAGCGGCTGGTGGCCCAGGCCACATCCCGCGGCTGGCCGGCGATCGGGAGCTGATTGACGAAGGCGAGGATCACCCGCCGGCTCGGCGGGTCGAGGAAGGGCAGGCGGTAGCAGTCCATCTGCTGCGGCGTGAACGGCACCATGGTGCTCGCTGGCAGCACCTGCTCGATGAAGACGTTGTCCTCGATGATCAGCTTGGCGCCCAGGCCGGGGGTGCGGAACTGCTCGAACTGCGGCACCAGCGGCGCCGGGAAGTCGCTGTAGCTCGCGTAGGGCGTGAGCATCGCTTCGAAGAACGCCAGGCCGCGCACCCGGTGCTCCTGCCGCATGGCGATGTAGAAGCCGATGATGCAGCCCCAGTCGTGCAGCACCATGGTGTAGCGCTCGAGGCCGATGGCGCGGATGAAGCCCTCGACGTAGCGCACGTGGTCGAAGTACGTGTACTGGATCGGCGGCTTGCCCGAGAGGCCCATGCCGATCAGGTCGGGCGCGATGCAGCGCGCCGTGGGCGCCACCTGCGGCAGCACCTGAGCCCAGATGTACGACCACACCGGGTCGCCGTGCAGGAAGAGGATCGGCTCGCCGGCGCCGGTGTCGATGTAGTGCATCCGCGAGCCCAGCACCTCGACGAACTTCGAGTCGCGGGGGTCGGGGGTCACAGGGCAGGCCGCGGGCTCGGCGTTGGACCGGCCGGCGGCCGTGGGGCTAAAACGCGAGGCTCCCGCCGGGGCCGAGTAGCCCTGGCCCTGCGCGGAGGGAACGAGCACGAACTTGAAGGTGTCGAGGGTGGTGGCGGGGAAGGTCGGCGGCCCCTGGGCCGAGAACAGGTTGGTGCCCGCCGGCACCCAGGTAGCGCCCAGCGACTGGGTGAGCCCGCGGGCACCCGCGAAGCGGCCGGTGCCCTCGGTGATGATCTGGCCGGTGATCACCAGGAAGAGGAAGGAACCGTCGGAGAGCGGGATCAGGTGGCTGGCCGCCGGCCCCACCGAGCTCAATGAGCTGCCGTCGGCGTGCGTCCACTTGGCGATCGTGTTGGCCGACACCGGCCAGCTCGGCACCGGCCCCACCGGCTCGTTCATCGGACCGGTGGGCGGCGCCGGGCGCGCCAGCAGGTCCGCCGGGCTCTTGAACAGCGCCTGCCACACCCCCTGGTGGAGGCCGTTCTCGCGGCCGTCGAGGTCGTAGATCTGGTTGTGGAGCGCGATGTACTGCTTGTCGGCGCTGAACCGGCCCTGGCCGCGAGTGTAGGTGATGAGCACCGTCTCGCCGGCCGAGCTCCGGGCGTTGAAGATCGCCGGCCGAGCGCTCGTCGTGCCGCCCCGCGGCGGAATCAGGCCGCCGTTCTGCCCGCTGGTGGCCCCCGGCGTGCCCGGTGCCAAGCCCAGGGCGGGCAGGAAGGAGAACACGGCGTCGACGATCTCGCCCTGGATCTTCTCTCCCACCTCGAAGGTCTGCCGCAGGTTGCGGCCGAGCTGGGAGACCATGGCATCGGTCACCGAGTCCAGGGAGCGGCCGGCCTCCGGCGAGGTGCCGCGGTAGGTCTGCGGGTCGAGCAGGCTGCCGAGCTGCTTGGCCCCGAACAACGACAAGGCCCAGGAGAAGCTGAACAGGTTGCGGGTGAACTCGCGCATCGGTGCCTCCTCAGGTGACCACCCGGCGCCGGGCGGTGCGCCGCCGCGACGGGCGCGGCTGGGCGCCGGGGATCACGTCCTCCGAGTCGTCGCGGTCGTGGTAGACCGCGTCGGTGAAACCTGCCTCGATCAGCGCCTCGACCCGCGAGCGCTCGAAGTTGAGCATCGAGAGCTCTCCTTCGAGCGGCGTCTGCGGGTGATAGCGATGGATGGTCAGCGGCTTGTACGGCGCCTCGGCCGCCGCCCGCCGGAGCTGCGCCACCTCGAACAGGATGTCGGCGCCCTTCTCGTCCAGGGTGAGGGACTGGCGGGCACGCTCCACGGCCTCGAGCGAGCGGTTGATCCGCGCCGCGTCGCTGATGTCGTCGGCGTAAGCGGCGGACCAGCCGATCTGGAAGATGCGGTGCAGGGTGGTGTAAGTCTGGCGCAGGCGCGCGAGCGGGATGTTGCTCACCTCGGGGTCGAGGTAGATGATGTGCAGGATCTCGGCCCCGGCGTGGATGGCGGGCGACAGCGGCGTGTTGAGCAGCACGCTGCCGTCGACGTAGGGATGGGCGCCGACCTCGGCGGGAGGGAAGAGGCCGGGCACCGCCGCCGAGGCGCGCAACGCCAGCGGCCCGAAGGAGTCGGTCATGTCGCGGTTGAGGAACAACCGCAGCTCGCCGGTCGCCCAGTTGGTGGCGGCAACCTGGAGCTGCCGCTTCGACAGGCGGATGGTGGCGTAGTCGAGCTCGCGGAGGTTCGCCTCCAATGGTTCCATGGAGAGGAAGGTGGTGAAGTCCAGGAGGTCGACCAGGCGCCTCTCGAGCGATCCCTCGGAGGTCAAGAAATGGGCGGTCCGCTGCGCCGCCTCCCAGCTCAGGAAGACGCCGTCCTCGAGCAGCCGGCGGAAGAGCGGCAGCGGGTTGGGCAGGTACGAGCTCGGGGCGAGCAGCTCCAGCGGGTTGCCGCGCAGCCGGTAGACGCCGTTCGAGCGCACCGGGCCGGCCAGCTTCTCGAGCCAGAAGCGCTCGAGGTCGCCGATCGCGGCCGGCCCGTAGCTGTCCCACTTCGACACCAGGTAGGCGGCGTTGAAGCCGCCGATCGAGGTGCCGGTGAAGATGTCGGGCTGCAGGGGCTGGTAGTCGGTGGTCGGCGAGCGGCCGCTCAAGAGCGCCTTGAGCACGCCCACCTCGTAGGCGCCGGTGGCGCCGCCGCCGGAGAGCACCACCGCCACCTTGCGGCCGTCGGGAGCGCTCATGCGGCCCTCCCGTTGCGGCTCGCGGGCCAGCTCTCGCCGTGCAGCACGCAGCCCGAGGCCCGGCAGTCGTGACTCGTGGCATCGGCGAAGCCCAGCGCCACCAGGTCGCGCAATCGCCGCTGCTTGAAGTCGAGCAGGCCTTCCCCGCCGCCCAGATCGGTCTGCGGCCGGTAGACGTGGACGGTCATCTTGCGGTAGCGGTCGGCCTCGACCAGCCGCTGGTAGACCCGCCGTCCGTGGCGCAGGAGCTGCTTCGCCACGGGCAGGGAGGCGTGCTCCACGCTTTCGGTCTCCAGCAGCTCCAGGGTCTGCGTGATGCCCTCGGCCAGCGCCACGTCGTGGCGCACCCGCGCCGCCCAGATGATGGCGAACAGGCGGAAGAAGCTGTCGAGGCTCGACGGCTGGTCGGTCAGCGGGATGTTCTCGATCAAGGGGTCCAGGAAGATCACGTGGATGGTCTCGGCGCCGTCGTCGATCGCCGGCTTCATCGGCGTGTTGAGCAGCACTCCGCCGTCGACGTAGGGCACGCCGTCGATCGCCACCGGCGGGAAGATGCCCGGCAGGGCGGTCGAGGCCAGCACCGCGTCGACGCCCACGGCGCCGGCGATCTCCTGCTTGTCGAACAGCCGCAGCACTCCGAGCTTCCAGTTCGAGGCGGCGATGGTCAGCGTCTTGTCCGAGGCCGCGAGGCCCTGGAGGTCGATGGTGGCGGCGGCCAGATGGGTGAACGGCGACTCGGAGATGAAGGCGGAGAGGTCGAGCAGCGACAGCACGCGCGACTCGAGCGGGGCGTCGGAGGCGAGGAACTGCCCGCCCTTGACCAGGCCAATGGAGCCGAGCTCGACGGCGTCGCGGCCAAGGGCCAGCAGCGAGTCGAGGGGGTGCAGCAGGCAGCCGGGGTCGAAGAACTGGAAGGGCGCCCCGCGCAGGCGGTAGACGCCGTTGCCGCAGCGCTCCAGCGTGTCGGCGATCCTTTCGAGCCAGATCCGCTCCAGCTCGGCCACCACCTCGCCGGCCGGGCGCCCGGGCCGCGAGGCCATGTAGGTGGCGTTGTAGGCGCCGACCGAGGTGCCGGTGTAGATCCCCGGGTCGATCGGCTGGAAGCCGGTGCCCGGCGAGGCGCCGGCGGCGAGCGCCTTGAGCACGCCGACCTCGTAGGCACCGTTGGCGCCGCCGCCGGAGAGCACCACGCCCGTCGTCCGGTCGGTGCTCAAAACGGCTCCCCCGTCTTCACCCACTCGGGGATCGCGGCCTCGTCCAGCCAGTTCTGGACCTGGCGCCAGGTCAAGAGCGAGCCGGTGATCATCGTGTAGTACTGGTCGAAGTGGAAGACCAGGAAGAACTCCTCGAGCTGCCGGCGCGAGATGCAGAGCTGCCGGCTGGCCTGGCCCAGGGTCGCCAGGTTCAGCAGGTCGATCGAGGTGAACACCGGGTCGAAGCCGCCGGGCCGTCCGGGGAGGCCCTGGAAGGCGGCGTGCAGCGGCTCGAGCAGGCGGTTCGCCCGGCCCAGGGTGAGGAGCTCCGCCGCCTTGAAGCCCCAGTCGATGGGATCGAGCGAGAGGTTGAGGATCTTGGTCGGCCGGTTGACCACGAACGGCATGCGCACCCAGGTCGAGCCGTCGGCGCGCACCGTGAAGGTGAAGAGCTGGAAGCCGGCGTCGAACTGGCCCGGGCCGTAGGCCAGCACGCTGTCGTCGTGGCTCGGCTTGAGCATCGCGTAGCCGAACTGGAAGCGGCCCTCGAACCCGGGTCGGGGGTCGAGCGTGTCCTCGACGAAGGCCGGCGAGAGGATGATGTACTGCGCCTCGGGTAGCGGGAAGGCGACCTTCGGCAGGTCCGGGTTGAGCGGGAAGGAGAGCACGAAGTTGAAGATCCGTACTCGCGCCACCACCCACTCGTAGCGGGCCCCCAGCTCGCGCTGGTCGACGATGGTGAACTGCTGGCCCTCGGGGAAGCGGCCGATCTCGCCCGTCGCACGCAGCTTGTAGTAGAGCTGCTGGAAGCCGAAGCCCTCGCGGGTGACGTAGCTTTTCGGGCACCAGGAGAGCAGGTCGAAGGGCGCCGGCAGGCCGGCCGGAGCGTCGCCGGTCAGCCACTGCGGCAGCCGGAAATCGCTCACCCGCATGAAATAGTGCAGCGCGAACTCGCGCACCTCGCGCGCCCACAGCTCGACCTCGAGCGCCTTCGGCTGGTCGTAGAACACCAGCGGCACGTCGCCCATCACCGGCAGCGGCCCGGCGGCGAGCGGCACGGTGTCGAAGAAGGCGTAGCTGTACTCGGGGCGGTTGAACACCCGGGTGAGCTCGAAGCGGTCGGCGATCGACCCCGTGGCGTCGGCCTGCCGCCACCAGTCCATGATCGCCACCCCCTGGGCCAGGCAGCGATCCACGTTGTCGAGCAGGTTGCGCTCCTCCCAGCTGAAGCCGGCGGGCCCGGCCGGCGCGGCGCTCATGGCCAGGGCCCTCCCGCCAAACCGCCGCCCCACGCCACACTGGCCGTGGCCGCGCCGCCCGTGATCGCGCTGGCTCGGGCCGCGCCGGCGAGCGCGCGATAGCGCCCGTCGGGGTCCTCGAGGCGCAGCACGTAGGAGTTGGCGAGGGTGCGCGGCTGCACGCTGACCACCGAGTTCATGCTCATGATGCCGGTGGCGCCGGCGAATTCGCCGCTGCCGCCGAGGATGGGGCCGAAACCGCCGAAGCGGAACACCGGCAGCAGCATGCCGGGAAGCGAGCTGCGGAAGGAGCGCCCCTCGATCATGTCGGCCTCGACCGTGCCCAGGCTGCGGCCCTCTCCATCCTGGAGCTGGAACACGCCGCACCGGGTCTGGATCGGGGTGAGGCCGCAGAGCGCCAGCGGGTTGAACGACAGCCGGGCCGCGACCGAGCCCACCGCCCGGCCCTTCTCGGTGCGGCTGGCGAGCCGGCCGGCCCCGGCGTCGCAGTCCAGCCCGGCGGCGAGCAGCCGCTCGTAGACGTTCGAGCCCAGGATGCCCTCGGTCAGCGACAAGCGGAGGGTCACCGGGTGCGCGGGATCCACCTCGCCCAGGAAGGTCAGGTAGGTGACGCCAGGCTCGGGGCCGGCGCCGGGCGGCAGGGGCGGCAGCGGAGCGCTCGCCAACAGGCCGCCCGCGGGGTCCATCACCCGCGTCATCACCCCCAGGGCCAGCACGCCGCCGGGCTCGATGGCACCGCTCGCCACCACCGTGCCGGCGAGGCCGGCGAGCGCGCCCCAGCCCTCGGTCAGGTCGAGAACGAAGGCCGCGCCCACCGTCGCCGGCCCACCCGGGCCGGTGACCCTGGCCTGCGGCAGGGTGCGGCCGGTGCCGTAGGCGCGGAAGCCGTCGGCGCCGCCCCGAAACCGCAGCTCCCACTCGAAGACCTCGAAGCGTTGCGAGGTCCGCGGGTCGTGCGGGATCACGGGCACCGGCGGGAGCTGCCCCGGATGGCCGACATAGCCCTCCGGCACCAGCCGCCAGCCCACGCTCACCGTGGCGGCCGCGCCGCCGGCACGGTTCTCGCCTGTGAGCCGCCCGCCGGCATCGCTGGTGACGAGCGCGAAGCGGTCGAGCTGGGCCTCGGCGCGGAAGCCGTCGCTCCCCTCGCGGCAGCTCGTCGAGAGCAGCAGCGGGAAGTAGGCCGCCTTCTCCAGCAGCGCGGTTACCGGGCCGATGTCGAAGGTGGAGACGGCATGGATCGCCTCCGACACGCAGGGCAGCGAGCCCAGCGCCTGGAGCAGGGAGGGGGTCTGCTCCGAGCAGGCGGCGTTCGAGGCCTGGCCGTCCATCGTCGCCACCCTAGCCGCCGGCGCTCGCCGTGAGGCGGCGGAAGCGCCCCTCGGGGTCCTGGAAGCGGAAGATGTAGAGGTTGGAGAACGTGCGCGGGAAAAAGGACAGCAGGCCGTTCATCGACAGCATGCCGGCGGCGTCGGCGAACTCGCCGCTCCCGCCCTGGATGGGGCCGAATCCGCCCACCCGGTAGAGCGGCGCCGGCGTCCCGGGGATGGGGGTCGGCAGGCCACGGCCTTCGACCAGGTCGGCGCGAAGGGTACCGAAGCCGCGCCCCTGCTCGGCGTCGAAGAGCTCGAAGAGGCCGCCGCTGGTCTGCGCCGGGATCGGCACCGGCTCGTTGAGGGGGAAATGCAGGATCGAGCTGGCGCGGCCGACCAGCTTGCCGGTGCGCACCTGGCTCACCGGGCCGCGCCCGGGGAGCACGGCGAAGTCGAGGTCCACGGCGCGCAGGCGCTCGTAGAGCTCGATTCCTTCGAGCCGCCCGTCGGCCGCCACCCTGAGGCGCGAGGGGCGGTCCGGGTCGGGCTCGGCGGCGAGCACCATGAAGGTGGCGGTGGGGTCCGGGAAGGGCTGCGGCTCGATCGGCGGCAGCGGCCCGTCGGTGAGGAGCTTCCCCGACGGGTCGAGGATGCGGATCATGATGTTGAGGTCGAGCGCGTTGGGCGGCGTGATCACACCGTTGACCACCATGATGCCGCTGTGCCCCGCGAAGCGGCCGAAGCCCTCGAGCACGTCGATCACCGCGCCGATCGCCAGCGACAGGCCGCGCGGGAAGTTGGGGAAGGTGCGGCCGGAGCCGAAGCCGTGCACACCGGTGCCGCCCGAGTCGTCGAAGAGGAACTCGCCGTTGAGCATCTCGAAACGCTGCGAGGCGAGCGGGTTCAGGATGGTCTGCGGCGGGTTGGTGTAGGGGTTGGCCGGGTAGTCCCAGGGGATCGGCGTCCAGCGGATGCGCACCGTGGCGATCGGCTTGCCCACGGTGTTGGTGGCCAGGAGCTGGCAGGCGGCCTCCCCCACCGTAGTCTGGAAGCGCAGCGGCCCCTCGTTGACGTCCACCGCCGCGAGCAGCGGGCCGATGCCGGCCTCGGCCAAGAGCGGCACCTTGGCGGCGGCGCCGAGCACGGTTTGGAGCAGCGAGAGCGGGAACGGCAGCGTGGCCTCGATCGGCACGTCCGGGGTGGCCGGGTTGGGCACCGAGAACAGCGAGAAGAAAGCCGAGCGCATGGCGCGCTCGACCACCTCGAGCCGATAGGTCGCCGGGTCGGCCCCCCGCGGCACTTCGGGGGGCGCCGGCAGCAGGGCCGGGAAGGGCTCGGCCCGAGCTCCGGAAAAGGCTGCTTCAGCCGCTGGGAACGCCACCACCACCTCCACTCTCGGCATCCGCCGAAAGGTGAATCGGCAAGCACCACCACGCACGCCACCCGCGCGCCGGCTGGCCGCGAGTCAGCGTGCGGCTCCCGCTCGCCCTCCGAGCCGAGCGCCATCCTCCCGGCCCGGGGGCTCCGCACGGACCGGCCGGCCGGCCGATCCTGGAGCGCGCCGCTCAGCCCTTCTTAGAGCCTTCGATCTGCTTCTTGTCGTCCTTGGCGGCGATGTCCTTGAGCGTCTGGTTGATCCGCTCCAGCATCAGCACCTGCGCCCGCTCGGCCTGGGCCGTGTCCTTCTCGTACTGCTCGCAGGTCAGGGCGAGCCGGCAGAGGACGAAGTAGCAGACGCGCAGGTATCTCGCCTCCACCCCCGCGAACTTCGCGGGGTTCTCGCGCATCTCGCGGGCCAGCACGAACGCCGTAAAGTCCGTGTCGGTCATGTCTTCCGAGGTGGCGACCGACTTGCCATCGATGATGATGCGCTCGATGTCCGGGACGTACGGCCCCACCGTCACGATCGAGTACTGCACGACCTTCAGATCACAGCCGCTCAAACTTTGATCGCTGCACGAGCACGCCATGGCCCTGTCCTCCTTCGATTTGTTTTCCGACGATCGGCAAGCGGCGCCGCCGCGCACGGCGCCACCTATGGAACGGATTTCCGCGGCGCCGCCGGACGCGGCGCCCGTAGGTTGGAAGCTCGGATATGCCGGGGGCGGTGCCGGCCCAGACGGCAGGAGCGGCGGCGGGGCCCACGAGGGGGCCGCACCGGCGCCCGGCAGCCGGGACGCGGCCTGCGCCACCTGGGTCAAGGCCCCGAGGCCCAGCGCCATCATCCGCAGAGGGAGCTGCATGGCCTCGAGGCCGAGCCGCAGCAGGCCCTCGGCCCACGAGCCTCCGGGCTCGCCCACCGGCCCCCAGCCGGCTCCTCCGGCCGGGCCCGGCGCCTGCGATCCGCGCTCGCCCCAGGCACTCATCGCCGCCTCCCTCCCCAGATCAAGAACCCGCCGAGCACCCCGAGGAGCGCCACCGCGGCTCGCTCCGCCCACGGCCCGAAGGCCGCGGTCGAGCCGGAATAGGTCGCGAGCAAGACCACGGCCACCATCGCGCCGACAGTCGCCAGGGCGAGCACCGACCGATCCTTGCGCCGCCGCTCGGCGGGCGGCTCGGTCATCTCGAGCTTCACCGAGAGCCGCCCCTCGGCAGCCATGGTGAGGAGCTCGTTCATGCGTTCGGGGAACGCCAGCATGGCGCCCGCGTAGCGGCCCATGAGCTGCTGCAGCTCCTCGCCCTTGAGCATCTGGAAGACCTCCCCCATGCCGCTCGCCAGCCGCTGGCGCTCCAGGCCCTCGCGCAGCGGGTCGCCGTCGGGAACGAGCCGCCGCGCCACCACCGCCAGCCTGGCGATGCCGCGGTACACGGCGACCAGGTGGGGCTGCGGAGCGAAGCCCAGCTCCTGGGCCGAGCGCCAGTAGAGGAAGAGATAGCCGGCGAGGTCGTCGCGGGCGGCGAAGCCGCCGTCGCGATACGGCACCAGTTGGCGCAGGCGCTGGCGGAGCTCCGCGGCGCGCTCCCGCGGCGCGCCGGAAACCTCGCGTAGCAGGGCGTCGGCCGCGCGGTCGGGATCGTGCGACGCCACCGCCACCAGGTGTTCCCAGACGTTCTGCTTCACCTGTCCGGGAATGGCAGCGAAGGTGGCCCCGGTCCACAGCAGCTCGCGGCTCGGCAGCACCAGCACGTCCTCGGCCCGCAGGTCCTGCGGGAACGCCGGCCCGAAGCAGGCCTGGCGCAGCCAGGCCTCGCACAGGCGCACCGCCAGCTCGGTGACCGAGGGCGTGGCGGCCGGAGTCTGGGCCCCGGCAGGTGGCGACGAGGCCGCCGCCAGCACCTCGGCCAGCGTCACTCCCGCCGGGGCCGCGCGGGTCAGCACCCCGCGGCTGCAGAAGCCCGGGAAGGTGCGCGGCGCCGACAGGCCGATCCCGGCCGCGCCGCGATCGCCGCGCAGGGCCTCGAGCGCCGCGGCCTGGCGGACGAGGTCCGCCTCCACGGCCAGGGCCGCGACGAAATCGTCGATCGCCGGAGCCAGGCGGGCCGCGTCCAGCCCGCGCGTGGCGAGCGCCGGGCCGAGCAGGGAAAGGAGGGGCAGGTCGCGCGCCAGCTCCGCTTCGAGGTCGGCGCGCACCACGCGCACGATGACGGGGACACTCTCCCCGGGCGCTGGCTCGCCGGGCACCACCGAGTCGGGCCTGACCTCTGCCCGGTGCTGCTGGTAGACCAGGGTAGCCTCGAAGGCGTCGTCGTCGAAGACCTCGAAGGCCTCCTCGGGCGTCCTCCCCAGCTCACGGAGGAGGAGGGCGCGAACCGCCGGCGCCGGCATCGGCGGCACTGCCTCGGGCAGGGTGGCGAGAGTCTGGCAGTCCGCCTCGACGAGGAGGTCGAGGCGAGAGCCGAGGTAACGACCGAACGCCGTGAACACCGGGCCCAGATCGGCCAGCGCTTCGCGCAGCCGTAGGGCCGGGCCTTCCTCGCTCGCGGCCCGCGGCCAGGGCGCGACACGCCGCGGTAGGGCGCGACGCGTGGGGGCGAAGCCCGCGAGGCGACCCTCGACAGCCTCGCGTCGCGAAGGCTCGCCCGTTGCTGGCCACCGGCTTCGGTGTTGCATCGTTCGTTTCCTCGCCGTCCGCCTACTTCGCCGGGGGCATCGGCCCCCAGCCGCACGGCCCCCCGGCCGAGGGCTGTGCGCCGCTGCACCCGCAGCCCGAGCCGCCGGGGATCAGGCTCGAGAACGCCGAGGTCGTCCAGCGCACGGCGTCGGCCGAGAGGCCGGCCCAGCGGCCGGGGTCCAGGGCGGTGGCTGGGTTCAGCAAGTCGAAGGCGAGGTCCACGGCCCGCCTCTGCAACCGATCACCGGACTCGAAGGTCTGCCGCAGCGTGCCCCCGAGCTGGCCCTCGGCCGCCTGCGCCACCGAGCCCAGGCCGGTGGTGGAGGCATCCGCGGGGCCGGGGACCGGCCGCTGCACCAGGTTGAGGAGTTGCTGAGCGCCATAGAGGGAGAGCGCCCAGGAGAAGCTGTTGAAGGACTTTGCGAGCTCTCGCATCGGAGTTCTCCTTTGTTCGCGATCTCAGGGCCGTGGGCTCGAGGCGGCCAGGCGCCGCAGGGTCGGCACCAGCAGCGCCAGCCCGAAGAGGGCCAACGTGATCTCGACGGTGAAGAGGTTCCAGCCCACCACCGCCGGCGGTCGGGTAAGCGCCGCCAGGGCCGAGACCGCCAGCACCATGCTCGACAGGTTGACGGCCCGCGCGCGCACCTCGGCACCCGGGTCGCGGCGCGAGGTCGAGCGGGCCTCGACGGCGAGCTCGCCTGTCGTCACCCGCTCCAGCAGGCTCTCGGCCTGCGACGGCCCCTCGGAGGCCAGGCGGGTGCCGAGCTTCGACCAGGCGAGCACCGCCTCCTGCGACACCGCCCCGCGCACCGCCTCCCAGCGCAGGAAGCGCCCGCACTCCTCCTCGAGGTGGCGGCCGACGTGGAAGCTCGGCTCGAAGCGCAAGTTGAGGCCGTCGATGGCGATCGCCGAGCGGATGTACTTGATGATGTCGCGCTCGGGCATGACGTTGGCGCGCCGCGAGAGCTGCAGCATGTCGGTCATCACGCGCGTGAAATTGACGCGCAGCCGGCGGTGGCCGCCGTCCTGCTCGTACCAGCCGCGGGCCAGCGCCTGGAGCCCGGCGCGGAAGCCCTCGACGTCCGAGTCGGGCCCGTAGACCGAGAGCTTCATGAACTGGGAGCACAGCGTGTCGGTGTCGCCCTGGGCCAGGGCGAGGGTCATCACCACCAGGTGCCGCCGCGAGTAAGGGCTCATCGCCCCGGTGATGCCGAAATCGATGTAGCCGACCACGTTGTCGGGCAAGATCATCAGGTTGGCGGGGTGGAGGTCGGCGTGGTAGAGCCCGTGCCGGAAGGCATCGCCCAGGAAGTTGTCGATCACGTGGGCGGCGAAGCGCCGGCCGTCGAAGCCCATCGCCCGGAGCCGGCGCTCGAGCACCTCGTCGCCGCGCTCGCGCCCGCGCAGCAGGTCGAGGAGCGTGACGCCGTCCAGGTACTCGACCACCAGCGTGCGGCGGGTAGTGTGCTCGCCGTAGACCCGGGGCACGTACTGGATCGGGTTGCCGTGGGAGAGACCGCGCAGCAGCTCGGCGTAGCGCGCCTCGTAGCGGTAATCGAGCTCCTCGCGGGTCCAGCCGACGAACTCCGAGACCGGCTCGATCAGCCAGTAGAGGCGCCGCAGGCGCAGGCCGCGGATGCCGGCGACCGCCGAG
Source organism: Thermoanaerobaculia bacterium (assembly GCA_044869805.1). Classification (GTDB taxonomy): domain Bacteria; phylum Acidobacteriota; class Thermoanaerobaculia; order Multivoradales; family SZUA-115; genus CAWDVR01. The sequence continues at coordinate 61,498 of JBIOXV010000072.1, forward strand.
GTCATCAGCCGGATGTCGCCGGCGAACTCCGCCTCCACCTTCGGCCGCTGGATCTTCACCGCCACTTTCTGCCCGTCGAGCCAGGCGGCGTATACCTGTCCGATCGACGCGGTGGCGATGGGGACTCTCTCGACGCGCTCGAAGACCTCCTCGGGAGAACGGCCGGTTTCCTCGCGGAAGATGCGCTCCGCCTCATCGTAGGGAAACGGCGCCACGCGATCGAGAAGGTTGAATAGGGCATTACAATATTCCAGTGAAAGTATGTCTGGCTGCAAGGCCAGCATCTGCCCGAACTTGAGAAACGTGCCACCGAGGTCTTCGAGCACCGCGGCGAGCCGTTGCGGGGGACGGAGATCGGCCGCGGGCAGGCGGCGGGCAAGGCGCGGGAAGCGCTCCAGGCGCGGCCCGGCGAGGTGCGCCACGGAATGCCTGGCGAGCACCCGAGCGATGTGCCCGAGGCGGCGTGCGTTAGCCCACCAGGTCATCGGTGCCTCTGGTTCGAGCGTTCATGGTCCATCTCAGGCCCGTTCAGGCTCCAAGCTCGTCCGCAACTCGCATCCGCTCCACCGGTAGAACGAGCGGCGAGGCCGCGAGCACCCGCGCCGCCACCTGCTGCGCCGAGACGATCACCGGCGTCACGCCGCCCCCGGGCTGGGTCCAATGGCCCACGCAGTGGAGGTTCTCGACTCCCAGCTCCTGTGGCGGGCGGCCGTCTCCGAGCTGCTCCGGCGACATCTCCCAGCCGAGCATGGCGCCGCGCAGGTTTCGGGTGTAGCGAAAGGCCGTGCGGGCGGTGGCACTGGTCGCCACGGCGATCCGCTCGCCGATGCCCGGCAGCACGCGCTCGAGCTCGGAGAAGATGAAGGCCTCGATCTCCTGCTTGTGCCGGTCCCAGTCGGAGACCGCGTCGTAGTCGACTTCGAGCACCTTCTGCACGATCAGCACTTGCTCGCCCTGCGGCGCCATCGCCGGCTCGTAGAGCGTGGGCGCGAAGAGCTTGAACTTGAGCGCGCCGCGGCCCACGCAGTCGAAGTCCCAGGAGTCCCAGTAGTAGCCCTGAGCCTCTTCGAGCGCCGCGGCAGTCACTCCTTGGAGCCCGAGGTGGGTGAGCCAGCAGGGGAAGGTCGGCCGCAGGCGGCGGAGCCGATCGAAAGTCGAGGCCGGTACGTGACGCGGCCCCAGCAGGCGCTCGCAGGTCTCGACCAGGTCGGCGTTCGAGATCACCACCCCGGCGTGCACCAGACCCCCGGGGTAGGCGCCGCGCAGCCGGCCGCGCTCGACTTCGAGCTCGACGCCGGTGGCGCGCCCCTCCTCCACCACCACGCGGCGCGCCGAGGTGGAGAGCAGCAGATGCCCGCCCTGCGCCACGAAGCGCCGCGCCAGCTCGTCCGCGAAGGCCTGCGAGCCGCCCCGCGGGTAGTAGTTGCCGAGGAAGTAGGAGAGCCGCAGCATGGAGTCGAAGACGAACGAGGTGCGGCCCGGTGGCGACCCCCAGTGCGGGCAGTCGGCGGTCAGCAGCAGCTTGAGCTTGGGGCTCCGGAAGCTGCGGTCGAGGACCTCCTTGACGGTCAGCCGGCGGTACTCGGCGAGCCGCCCCATCTGCTCGAGCGGCCGGCCGCGGAAGTAGTGCAGCAGGCCGAAGTGATAGGCCTCGCGCACCTCGACGAAGAAGCTGTCGAGGGCGGCCGCCTCCTCCGGGAACTCCGCCTTGAGCTTGGCGAGGTAGGCCTCGAACTCCGCCGGCACGGTGAAGCGCGAGCCGTCGGGGAAATGGAAGGTGTCGACGGGGTCCATCTTCACCCAGCCGGTCTCGACCCCGAGGTCGGCCAGGAGCTTGCCCGTAAGCGTCTCGGTGTTGCCCAGCAGCGGGTAGAAGTGGGTGGCGGCGTCGAAGGTGTAGCGCCGCCGCTGGAAGGTGCTGCAGTAGCCGCCCACCATATAGTGCTGCTCGACGAGCAACACCTTCAGCCCCTCGCGGGCGAGCAGGTTGCCGGCCACCAGGCCGCCCACCCCGGCGCCGATCACCACCGCGTCGTAGCGCGGCTCCGGGGGCCGGTCGAGCGGCCGGAACAGGCGGCGCATCACGGGCTGCTCTCCGTTGCCGGCGGCCCCAGATCAGCCGTGGGCCCCGAACCTGCCGGCGGCCCCAAATCTGCCGCGGGCCTATTCCGGCCGTAGGTCTCGTGGGCGTCGACGAACTCGCCGCTGGCGATCGCCGCTCCCATCGACAGCTCGCCGGCCAGGAGCGTGGCGGCGACGATCTCGGCCAGCCGCGGCGCCTTGCCGGCGCCGGCGCAGCCCAGCATCTTCAGGCACTCGCGGGCGGTACCCAGGGCCGTGCCGCCGCCGATGGTGGCGACGGTGAGCGACGGCAGGGTGACGCTGGCGTAGAGATCGCCGTCGCCCAGGCGCTCGAAGTGGGTGATCCCCACCGCCGAGTTGGCGAGGTTGGCGACGTCCTGGCCGAGGGCGATCGACAGCGCCGCGAGGCCGTTGGCGAAATGGCCGTTGTAGCCGAAGGCGCCGGCCTGCAGGTGGCCGAGCACGGTGTGCCGCCAGACCAGGGCGAGGTCCTCGGAGGTAGTGTGCAGATAGGCGCGCACCAGGCGCTCCGGGATGCGCGCGCCGGCCACCACTTTCTTGCCCTTGCCGCCGGCGAAGAGCGAGCCGCTCGCCCGCTTCTCCGACTCGGCGCCCGAGAAGATCAGATAGCGCCGCGCCCCCGACCGCTCGACCAGCAGGCGGCACGCCCGGTCGGTGGCCTTGACGATCATGTTCATGCCGTGCGCGTCGCCCGTCCAGTACACGAAGTGCACCGCCACCTCGCGGCCCAGGGGGCGGGCCTCCAGGCGCAGCAGGCGGCCGTGGCGGGTGGTGGCCTCGGCCGCGGCGCGGACCTCCTCGAAGTGGCTCGGGAGCTCCCGCGCGAACGCGATGGCGCCCTCGACGTCGTCGAACAGGAAGACCGGGGCGACGCGGTTCTCGTCGTGGAAGATGCGGGCCGTGGCGCCGCCGGCGCGGGTCAGCGTGACCATGCCGCGCTCGTAGGAGCGCACCAGGGCGCCCTCGGTGGTGGCGAGCGGCACGTAGAAGAGGCCGTCGGCGTGCTCGCCGCGCACCAAGAGGGGACCGGCGACCCCGAGCGGCACCTGCGCGGCGCCGATCGGGTTCTCGACGTTGCCTCTGAGCTCGAGGCTGGGGATGGCGCTGGCCGCCACCAGCGGCAGGATGGTGCCGGTCCGCTCCTCGATCCAGGCGCGGCGCGCGGCGACCGCCTCAGGGCGGTAGCCCTGCTCTTCGAAGCGCGGCACGAGGTCGTGGCCGCGGCCGTTGGCGCTCTCTCCCTGGCTCATCGCTGACCCTCTCCCCCGCCCCGGAACCCTGGGAGCCAGTGCCTCGCAAGTAGTCCGTGGCTAGAGGGTGAAAGCAGTATAGCCTGCACAGTCCATAAGGACAACGCTTTATGAGGAGATTCTCAGCGGCGCACGAATGTCACCGGGTCTAACCGGCGGAGGATCAGGCCGAGCATCCCGATGCCGCGAGCCTCGAACGCCGACCCCATATACTTTCGATAGCGTTCGCCGCCCGCCGTCCCCAAGCCAGCTCCCCAGCAGGAGAATCGCCCATGGCCGAGTATCCCCTCCGCTACGCCGCCGCCGCCTGCCAGGTCGATTTCGGCAACCCCAGCGATCGCTCGGGCATCAGGCCCCATACCGACCGCATGCTGGCCATGATCGACATGGCCGTCGAGGGCTACGCGCCGTTCCTGCCGGTCAAGCTGGTGGTGTTCCCGGAGTTCGCGCACGCGGCGCCGGTCTACCTCACGGCCCGCGAGCTCGACGACAAGCTGGCCCTCGAGATCCCCAACGAGCACACGGAAGCGTACGCCGCCAAAGCCAAGGAGCTCGGGGTCTACATCCAGACCGGCTCCTTCCTCGAGCGCGACCCGAAGTGGCCCGGCGTCGTCTTCAACGCCACCTGCCTGATCGGCCCCTCGGGGCTCCTCAGCAAGTACCGCAAGGTCAATCCCTGGATCCCGTGGGAGGTACACGCCAGCCCTCACGACCTCGAGGGCTACGACGAGGAGATGTACCCGGTGGCCGATACGCCGATCGGCAAGCTCGGCTGCGCCATCTGCTACGACTGGCTGTTCCCGGAAACCCTGCGCCAGCTCACCGCCAACGGCGCCGAGGTGCTGATCCGCGTCTCCGCCTACATGGACCCCTGGGGCGCCACCGCGCCCATGGACTGGTGGACGGTGGTCAACCGCTGCCGAGCGCTCGAGAACGTGGCCTACGTCGTGGCCTCGAACCAGGCCGCGAGCCTCTCCCACTACCCGCCTTTCTCCTGGCCGGGGGGCAGCATGGTGGTCGACTACGAGGGCCGCCTCCTCGCCCAGGCCGACCCCGGGCCCGGCGAGAAGATCGTGGTGGCGCCGATCGACATCTCCGCTCTGCGCCACGAGCGTGCCACGCGCCGCGGCCATCAGACCCTCGCCCACCTGCGGACAGAGACGCTGCCGATGTACCGGCGTAGTTTCTATCCATCCGGACGTGGAGCGGAGAACCTTTCGATCGAGCGGATCGACGAGGCGATCGCGGATGCGAAGGCCCGGGCCGGTTATTGAACCGGCCGCGGCCGCTTGTGTTCCCCTGCCGACAAGTCCAAGATAGTCAAGCAGTTTGCTGGGATGCGGGTTCGGGAACGCCATGGCTCGCAAGAAGACGAGGTCCGACGACACTTTCGTTGCCTCCGCACCGGCCCGGGGGAAGCGCAAGCCGGCCACCGGCAAGGGCGAGGCGCCGCGCGCCAACGGCAAAGCCAATGGCGCGGGAGGGGAGCCGCCCGATTTCCCGGTGGTGGGCATCGGTGCGTCGGCGGGCGGCCTGGAAGCGATCACCGAGATGCTGCGTGCGCTGGCGAGCGAAACCGGCATGGCGTTCGTCCTCGTCCAGCACCTCGATCCCACCCACGCCAGCATGTTGACCGAGATCCTCTCTCGAGCCACCTCGATGCCGGTGCGCGAGGTCGAGAACCAGATGCCGGTCGAGCCGAACCATGTCTACGTCATCCCGCCCGGCGCCAACATGGTGATCGCCGGCGGCGTCCTGAAGCTCTCGGCGCGCACCGAGACGCGCGGGCAGCACCGGGCGATCGATCACTTCCTGCGCTCGCTGGCCGAGCAGCGGGGACACCAGGCGATCGGCGTGGTGCTCTCCGGCACCGGCAACGATGGCACGCTCGGCCTCGAGGAGATCAAGGCCGCGGGCGGCCTCACCTTCGCCCAGGACGACACCGCGCAGCAGAGCGGCATGCCGCAGCACGCCGTCGCCGCCGGCTGCGTGGACCTCGTGCTGCCGCCGCGGGAGATCGCCCGCGAGATCGCCCGCATCGCGCGGCACCCCTACGTGGCCCCCGCCGCCGGGGCCGGGCCATCGCTCGACCTTCGCGAGGCCGAGCTGCAGCGGGTGCTCGAGCTGCTGCGCAAGGCCACCGGCGTCGACCTCGCGCACTACAAGCACAGCACTCTCTACCGCCGCATCCACCGCCGCATCGTGCTGCACAAGCTCGAGAACCTGAGGCAGTACCTGCGCTTCCTGGAGGATGACCCGAAGGAGCTCGACGCCCTCTACCAGGACGTGCTGATCAACGTCACCAGCTTCTTCCGCAACGCCGAGGCCTTCGAGGTGCTGAAGCGCCGGATCTTCCCTCGCCTCGCCGAGGGCCGCTCCCGCCACGAGCCGGTGCGGATCTGGACCCTGGGCTGCTCCACGGGCGAGGAGGCCTACTCGCTCGCCATTGCCTTCGTCGAGCACGCCGAGCTGGCCGGGCGGGCGATCCCCGTGCAGGTCTTCGCCACTGACGTCAACGGCGCCAGCATCGAGAAGGCGCGCGCCGGCCTCTACTCGAAGAACATCACCCAGGACGTGTCGCCGGAGAGGCTGCGGCGCTTCTTCGTCGAAGAGGACGGCAGCTACCGCATCAGCAAGGAGATCCGCGACCGCTGCGTCTTCGCCCAGCACGACGTGCTGGCGGCGCCGCCGTTCTCCCACATCGACCTGGCGTGCTGCCGCAACCTGCTGATCTATCTCGACTCGGCCGCCCAGCAGAAGCTGCTGCCGACCCTCCACTACGCCCTCAAGCCGCACGGCTTCTTGTGGCTGGGCAGCTCGGAGACGATCGGCTCTCACCGCGACCTCTTCGAGCTCGAGGAGCCGAAGCACCAGGTCTACTCTCGCAAGCCGGGACCGACGCGGCTGCCCTCGGGGACAGCGGCGGCCGGCGGCGCGGCGATACGGCCGCTGCTCGCTCAGGTTCCCGGCCGCTCGCGGGAGGCCTCCGCCGGCGGCACCGAGGCCCAGCGCGAGGCGGACCGCATCCTGCTCGCCAAGTACGCGCCGGCGGCGGTGCTGATCAACGCCGGGCTGGAGATCCTGCAGTTCCGCGGTGACACCGGCGCCTACCTGTCGCCGGCCCCCGGCCGCGCCAGCCTGGACCTGCTCAAGATGCTGCGCCCCGGGCTGCTGGTCGCCGTCCGCGGGGCGATCCACAAGGCGAGGAGCGAGGAGATCGCGGTCCGCGAGGAAGGCCTGCGAGTGCGCTCCAACGGCGGCTACCGGGAAGTCAACGTCGAGGCCGTGCCGCTGGCCGAGGGCGCGGGTGGCCGAGGCTCCTGCCTCGTCCTGTTCGAGGATGCCGGCTCGACGGCCGAGCTGCGCGCCCGCGTGACGCGCGCCGAGGCCAGGGCTGCCGAGGACGCGGCCGAGGTGCTGCGCCAGGCGAGCCCCGACCGCGAGATCGTGCGCCTGAGCCAGGAGCTGGCAGCGACGCGGGAGTACCTGCAATCGGTCATCGAGCAGCAGGAGGCCGCGAACGAGGAGCTGCAGTCCGCCAACGAGGAAGTGCAGTCGGCCAACGAGGAGCTGCAGAGCATCAACGAGGAGCTGGAGACGTCCAAGGAGGAGATCCAGTCGAGCAACGAGGAGCTCACCACGGTCAACGAGGAGCTCCACACCCGCAACCTGGAGCTCTCGAGGAGCAACGACGACTTCACCAACCTGCTGTCCAGCGTCCAGATCGCGATCGTCATGCTGGGGCCGGACCTGCGCATCCGCCGTTTCACCCCGGTGGCGGAGAAGCTGCTCAACCTGATCGCCGCCGACGTCGGCAGGCCGATCGGCGACATCCGTCTGAACGTCGACGTGCCCGACCTCGAGCGCCTGGTGACGGAGGTGATCGACTCGGTCAGCCCGACGCAGGTCGAGGCGCAAGACAAGCGAGGCCGGTGGTACTCGTTGCGCATCCGGCCCTACCGCACGCTCGACAACAAGATCGACGGCGCGGTGCTGGTGCTGCTCGACGTCGACTCGCTGAAACGCGGCGAGGAGTTGCTACGGGCGAGCGCCGAGCGGCTGCGCATCGTGCAGGAGCAGGCGCCGGTGGGGATCTGGGAAGCGGATCTCGAAGGCCGCTTCCTGCGCGTCAACGACACACTCTGCGCCATCACCGGCTACTCCCGCGACGAGCTGCTCAGCCGCCGCTTCCAGGACATCACCCCCACCGACGACGTCGAGCGCGACGCGGACGCCTATCGCCGGCTGCCGGGCGAGCTCGGTCTCGCCACGCCGCGCGAGATCCGCTACCGGCACAAGGACGGCAGGACCCTGTGGATCGAGCTCTCCACCTCGCTGGTCCACGACGCCGAGGGCAAACCCCAGTTCGGCGTCGGCATCGTGCAGGAGGTCACCGAGCGCAAGCGGGCGGAGCTCGCGTTGCGCGAGAGCGAGCAGCGCTTCCACGTGCTGGCGGACAGCGCGCCGGGGCTGATCTGGGTCAACGGCCTCGAAGGCTGCCAGTTCGTCAATCGCGCCTACCTCGATTTCCTGGGCGTCGCCGAGCGGGAGGTCCAGGGCTACGACTGGTCCGAGTTCATCCATCCCGAAGACCGCGACGCCTACCTCGGCTCCTACCTCGAGCACCTCGGCCGCCGTGCTCCTTTCGAGGCGCAGTTCCGCTTCCGCCGCGCCGACGGCCAGTACCGCTGGATGAAGTCGGTCGGGGTCCCTCGCTCGGCCGACGACGGCGAGTTCCTGGGCTACGTCGGCTCGACCTTCGACGTCACCGACCTCAAGGAGGCGGAAGCGGCGCTGCAACAGTCCGACCGCAGCAAGAACGAGTTCCTGGCCATGCTCGCCCACGAGCTGCGCAACCCGCTGGCGCCGCTGCGCAACATCGCGGAGGTGCTCAAGGCGCCGGCCGTCGACAGCGGCACCCTCGAATGGGCGCAGGACATGATCGACCGCCAGGTGCGCAACATGGCGCGCATGATCGACGACCTGCTCGACGTGTCGCGCATCACCCAGGGGCGGGTCCAGTTGCGCAAGGAGCCGGTGGAGCTGGCGGCGCTCCTCAAGCGCACGGCGGAGCTCTCCCGCCAGACCACCGCGACCCGCCACCAGCAGCTCACGCTCTCGCTGCCGCCGGAGCCGATCTACGTCGAGGCCGACCCGTTGCGCCTCGAGCAGGTGTTCGTCAACCTGCTCAGCAACGCCTGCAAGTTCACACCGGCTGGAGGCCACCTCTGGTTGAGCGCCGGCTCCGGAGAGCCGGGCGCGACCGACGTCGAGGTGCGGGTGCGCGACGACGGCGACGGCATCCCGGCCGAGCTGCTGCCACGCGTCTTCGACCTCTTCATGCAGGCCGACCGCTCGCTCGAGCGCGCCCACGGCGGCCTGGGGATCGGCCTCACCCTGGTCAGAAGCCTGGTCCAGCTCCACGGCGGCAGCGTCGAGGCGAAGAGCGACGGCCCGGGCAAGGGCAGCGAGTTCGTGGTCCGCCTGCCGGTGCTGGCGGCGGAGGCGGTGGACGCCGCGGCGCGCGACGCGGGGCCACGAGAGGCGAGCGCAGCCGGCGGCCCTCGCCGCATCCTGGTGGTCGACGACAACGCCGACGCAGCCAGCAGCATGGCGATGCTGCTGCGCTTGACCGGCCACGAGGTCGAGGTCGTGCACTCCGGCCAGGCCGCGCTGCAGGCGGCGCGGGGGCTCAAGCCGCACATCGTGCTGCTCGACATCGGACTGCCCGGCATGGACGGCAACGAGGTGGCACGCCGGCTGCGCCGCGAGCCCGACGTCGAGGACGCCCTGCTGGTGGCGGTCAGCGGCTACGGCAAGGAGGAGGACCGCAGCCGCGCCTGGGAGGCCGGCTTCGATCACTACTTCACCAAGCCTCTCGACCTGAAGGCGCTCGACGACCTCCTCGCCGGCCTGCCGGCACCGGAGGAGTAGGGCGCTCTACGAGACGCCTGCTCTGCGCAGCGCCGCCCACACGGCGGCATCGATGTCCACAGTGCCCCGTGGAACGCCGTGCGCGATGGCAGCCACTCCGCCGATCAGCCTGGCCGGCGCCTCCAGCTCGACCAACGCCTTCGCCAGCGCTTCCAGAGCCTCCAGGAACATGGTGTCAGCCGACGCGGTCACGCTCGCCCCAAGCGCTTCTGAGACGACTCCAGCGCTCGCGGGCCAGCTCGCCTTCGCGTTCGTCGACCTCGCTGACCGGAGGCGGCCAGCCGTGCAGGCGACCGGCGAGCGCGATCAGACCCAGGCTCGCGGCGATCGGGTCGGCCACGAAGGACCCGCGCTCTCGCACCTCCTGGCGTTCGCGCTCCTGCGCGGCCCGGTAGTTCTCGACCCAGCGGCGGATGTCCTGCGGCTCCATAGCCCGAAGTAACGGCGGACGGGGCCGGAGACCCTCGCCCGACCGGCCTCGACCCCCTCCTCGACGCCGGGCGACTACCCGGGTAGAATCGTCGCAGGCTTGTCACACGACGACTGAGAAGCGGGCTCCGCCGAGCGGGCAGCGAATGTGCCGGGCGATTTCGCCTGGCTGACGGTTTTTGGAGGAGAGACCATGAGTCCGAGACACGGCATTGCGAGGCACCTGTGGCGGAAGCTCGGCAGAGCGGAGTGGGTCGGCGTGCTGGCGATGGCTGCCTGGCTCGCCGCTTGGCCCGGAGTCGCCGGGGCGCAGGACCCGCCGCCGGCAGAGGAAGCGCAGCCGGCAGAGGAAGAAGAAGAGGCCCCGCCCCAGGAGGTGAGCGAAGAGATCACCGTCACTTCCCGACTGTTCGAGGAGTCGATCCAGGAGGTGCCGCTGTCGGTCGTGGCGCCCACCGGGGAGGACCTTCGCGAGCGCGGGGTGGAGGACCTCGAGGGCGTCGCCGCCAACGTGCCCGGCTTCACGGTGCAGAACCTGGGGCCGGGCCAGAGCCAGGTGGCGATGCGCGGCGTCTCGGCCGGCCAGATCGTGCGCGACCAGCCGGGCGTCAAGGAGCAGGTCGGCATCTACCTCGACGACTCCCCCATCTCGCTCTCGCTCTTCACTCCCGACGTCGACCTCGTCGACATGGCGCGCGTCGAGGTGCTGCGCGGGCCCCAGGGCACGCTCTTCGGCTCGGGCTCGCTCTCCGGCACGGTGCGCTACATCACCCGCCAGCCCGAGATCGGCGTCTCGGAGTCGTTCGCCGAGTTTTCCGGCGGCTCGATCACCGACGGCGAGATCGGCGGCAGCGCCAAGGTCGGGACCAACGTACCGCTCGGCGACAACGCGGCGATGCGCGTGGTGGGCTACTACACCAAGTACGGCGGCTACATCGACGCCGTGCAGCCCGGCCTGGGAGTGAAGGAGGACGTCAACAGCGGCGACCGCACGGGCGTGCGCCTGGCCTTCAGCTTCCAGCCCAACGAGAACCTCACCATCACGCCGCGCGTCCTCTACCAAGAGGTCGACATGGACGGCTGGAACCGGGTCGACGTCTACAACATCCTCGGCAACCCGTTCACCACCACCCGGCCGGCCGTGGACCTCGGCGAGCGCGAGCAGTTCACGCAGATCGAGGAGCCGTTCACCGACGAGTTCCTGCTCGCCGACCTCAACATCAAGTACGACTTCGGCGACCTGACCCTGACCTCGATCACCTCCTACACCGACCGCGATGTGCTGGTGGTGCGCGACGCCACCGCGCTCACCGCCAGCATCACCGGCGGCTCGATCGGCCTGCCGGAGAACGTCTACTCGATCGACGCCCCGCTCGACGACGCCACCCAGGCCAAGGTGCTCACCCAGGAGCTGCGCCTGGCGGGCGGCGACGAGCAGTTCTCCTGGCTGGGCGGCGTGTTCTACACCGACATTCAGCGCGAGTATGGCCAGAGCCTGCTGGTGAGCGGCTTCCAGTCCCTGACCGGCATCCCCACCCAGGGCCTGCGGGCGGGGCGCGACGTGCTGTTCTTCTCCGACCTGTCCTACGACTTCCAGCAGCTCGCCCTGTTCGGTGAGGCCACCTGGGCCGCCACCGACCGCCTCGACCTGACCGGCGGCCTGCGCTACTACGACTTCGAGGAAGACCGCGACCAGGTGTTCGACGGCATCTTCGCCCACGACAACACCGGCACCCAGGTGGTTTCGCAGCCGGGCTCGACCTCGGCCGACGGCTTCGCGCCGCGCCTCATCGCAAGCTACGCGCTTTCCGACAACACCCGCCTCAACGCCCAGGTGGCGAAGGGCTTCCGGCTGGGCGGCATCAACGACCCGCTGAACGTGCCGCTGTGCACACCCCAGGACCTCGCCACCTTCGGTGGGCACGAGAACTGGGAGGACGAGGAGCTGTGGAACTACGAGGTGGGATCGAAGTCCACCGTGATGGGCGGCCGCGGCACCTTCAACGCCTCGGTGTTCTACATGGACATCTCTGACCTGCAGGCGACGGTCACCGCCGGCTCCTGCTCCTCGCGCGTGGTGTTCAACGTGCCCAAGGCGCGCAGCCAGGGCATCGAGCTCGAGCTCCAGGCGGCGCCGAACGACAACTTCGACTTCGCCATCTCGGCCTCCTACGCCGACTCCGAGCTGCGCTCCACCCTGACCTCGACCGCCGGCGGCGTGACCACCGTGATCCCCGGCATCGAGGCGGGCAACCGCCTGCCGACGGTGCCCAAGTTCCAGGCGGTGGCCGCCGCCACCTACCAGTGGCAGATGGGCAGCAACCGGCTGGGCTACGCGACCGGCACCTACCAGTACGTCGGCTCCCGCTTCACCCAGTTCGGCGACCAGGCAGCCGGTTTCGGCACCGTCAACCTGCTGACCTTCGCCGGCACCATCGGCGGCCCGCTGACCCAGGGCACGTTCACCTTCGACCCCGAGCTGCCGTCCTACGACCTGGTCAACCTGCGCGTCGGCATGCTGATCGGCGACTGGGACGCCGCGCTGTTCGTCAACAACGTCACCGACGAGCGCGCCCTGCTGGCGCTCGACCAGGAGCGCGGCACCCGCGCCCGCGTGGGCTTCCTCACCAACCAGCCACGGACCTTCGGGGTGAGCGCCCGCGTCAACTTCTGACGACTCGCGGCACTCCTCCTCTATCGAAAGATAGGCACCCGGCTCCCTCTCCGGAGGGAGCCGGCACGGCCTCCTGCTGCCGATACTCCCTCCCAAACACGGGAGGTGAGGCCATGACTGGTGATGAGTCGAGATGCAGTGTGACCGGGGACCGGCTCGGGCGGCTCGGTTGCTTCGCGGGGGCGCTGCTGGTCCTCGTGGGGTCCCTGGTGGCGCCGGCCGGCGCCTCGGACTGGTTCGACGACACCGAAACGCAGGCGGCGGAGATCCGCCGCGTCTACCAGAAGCTGGCCGAGCTCACGGCCGCCGAGCCGCAGCCCCTGGCCTTCGAGCTGGAGGACTTCCAGACCCTCCGGCACGTGGACCTCGGGCGCGCCACCATGCGCGAGGCGCTGACCCTGCCGGGAGGCGAGATGGTGGACGTGGCGCGCCTGCTGGTGAGAGAGGGTCTCGACGGCCGCATCGTCGAGACCTCGGTGCGCTACCGACCCTCCTGGACGGGCGAGGAGCCATCCTGGGAGGAGGGGGAAGAAGGCCGGCAAAGCCAAGGCCGCACCCTGAGGCAGATGGTGGCGGGCATGGAGTCCGTGCACCCGGGCTTCCGCGCGCGCGACGTGCGCGCCGTCACCAGCTACGAAGTCGAGGTCGCCCTCGGTGACGGGGCTCGGCGGTATCGCGCCGCCTTCCTCTGGCTGACCGGCGAGACGGCGAAGCTGGGCTTCCCCAGCAACGGCGGGCCATCGTTCCTGGTGCTGGACCACATCACCGGCGGGGTCGCCGCCGCCGCCGTCGAGACCTTGCGACCGAGCCGCCTGACGAGTTCGGCGGCGACGCTCGCCGCCCTGGAGGGGCCGAGGCCCGCGCCTGCGGATCTCGGCCTCGCCACCTCGAGCGAGCCGGCGATCTGCGTCGAGAGCTATACCACTCACACCGTGTCACCGCCGGCACAGGTCGGCACCGCCAACCACGGTCCCGACCTCTTCGGCGGACCCAGCAGCCACAAGGCGCGGGCAGAGTTCTCCTTCACCTGCTCCTGCTCCCGCGACTGCGTGAGCCGCTGCGAGGCCGGCATGCCGGTGCAGAAATGCCGCGACGAGGGGCCGCTGCGCATCAACGGCTGTCACAAGACAGGGACTGGACCGGCCCTGCAAAGCAACACCCTCACACCGCCGATGTCGCTGAGCAGCAACGTGCTCTGCGGCGGCGCGTTCAGTTGCAACGTGCGCGAATGCCCGGACTGCACCTGCATGGTGGAGACTCGGGTCACGCTGAGCCTGGAGGCGACCGTGCCCGAAGCGGGCTCGGTGGGCATCGAGAACCACGTGAGCTTCGTCAACGACCCGAGCCACCTGTGGGCGGCCAACATCGCCGAGGGCTTCGGCTGCCCGCCGTGCGCGGCAGGCCCGCCCCCTCCGCCGCCGGGCTGCACCTGCCAGCCGCCCTTGAAGTGCGCGCCGAACGGCACCTGTGTGCAGGCCTGCGGCGACGGCCAGGTGCAACCGTGGGAGACCTGCGCGAGCTGCCCGCAGGACGTCGGCTGCCCGGCGGGCACGCGGTGCGACGTGACGGCACGCTGCGAGCCGTGCCCGCCGGCGTGCGAGACGCTGTCCGCCACCTGCGGCTGGGTGCAGTTCTGCGGCCAATACCAGTTCTGCGGAAACTGCACCAGCCCGCCGGGGAACCCTAACCAGACCGGAAGCTGCGTCAACAACCGCTGCGAGTACGGCGGCCCTTGCGACCCCTGCTCCGACCTGGCGCCCAACCTCTGCGGCTTCACCTGGTCGACGAGCTGCGGCGGCTGGCGCACCTGCGAGTGCGGCTCGCCTTACCAAGAGTGCCGCAACGGCAACTGTGTCAACCGACCGAGTGACGGCGGAGGAGGAGACAGTGGTGACGGCGGCGAAGAGCCTCACCCCTGCGATTACGATGCCGACGGCGAAGTGACCTACGAGGAGTGCAACGACTTCTACTGCATCGGCACCGGAGGCTACTACTTCGACGACCAGTGCAGCGCGCTGGCGCAGTGAGCTGACGGCGGCGAGGCCAGGTGCCTGCACCAGGCCTCGCTGGACTCCTATTTTCCAGCCATTCACTTGCATAATCCTCCTCTGGGTGCTACCTTGGCCGCATTCAAGGAGGTGAACCATGCTGCTCTATGCCATCGTCCTGTTCGCGCTCGCGGCCGTCGGTGGGCTCTATCTGGCCTCGCGCCACTGGCAGGGGAACCCGCCGCCGGTCGCGGTGGCGCTGATCCACGGCCTGCTGGCGGTCGCCGGGCTGGTGATCGTGATCATGGTGGTGATGGAGGGCGGTGACGTGGGCCGCCTGCCGATCGCCATCGGCCTCTTCGCCGTGGCGGCGATCGGTGGTCTGGTGCTCTTCAGCCTGCACGTCAAGGGCAGGCCGCTGCCCAAGCCCCTCATCGCCGCCCATGCTCTGCTGGCGGTCAGCGGCTTCATCCTCGTGCTGCTGACCTACCTCGGCTGAGCGCTCGTTGACCTACCGCCGGGCGGGCCAGGAGCCCTCAACCGTGACCGAGATCTTCGCGGCTCTGCCGCCTGCCCAGCAGGCGATCTTGAAGGCCCTCAAGGGCGAAGGCCCGCAGCCCATCCGCGACCTCGCGGCCCGGCTGGGAGTGTCCTACGAGGCGGCGCGCCAGCAGCTCGCCGATCTCGGGCAGGGAGGCTGGGTGCGCTCCGAGCCGGAGCGGGTCCGCGCGCCCGGGGCGGGGAGGCCGCGGCGCCGGTTCGGCCTCACCCCGGCCGGCGACCACCTCTTCCCCAAGCGCTACGACGACTTGGCGGTCGAGGTGCTCGATGCCGTCGCGGAAAAGCTCGGTGCCGAGACCGTGAAGGGCCTGCTGGCCTCGCTCGCCGAGGCGCGGGTGCGCCGCTTCGCGCCGCGGCTCGCGGGGCTGCCGCTCGCCGAGAAGCTCGAGGCGCTGCGCGCCGTCTACCTCGACGAGGACCCCTTCATCTCGGTCGAGACGCTCGCCGACGGCACCCTGCGCCTGGTGGAGCGCAACTGCCCCTTCCTGTCGATCGCCAGCCGCCGGCCGGCCCTGTGCAGCGTCACGGTGTCCGTGCTGTCGCAGCTCCTGGGCTGCAAGGTGCTTCGCGAGGAGCGCTTCCAGCGGGGCGACGGCCGCTGCGTGTTCCGGGTGCTCACCGATCAGCCGCTCGCACCCGAGGAACGGGCCTTCGCCTGGGAGCCGGAGCCCGCCTGAGGGACGCTCGCCAGGTGCCAGGCTTCAACCGCGGCCGCCGCCAGCGCCCCGGGCAGCAGCAGCTCGGCGGCCGCCAGGTAGCGCCACTCGGGCGGCTGCAACAGCAGCAGCAACCCGACCGCCAGCAGGTAGTAGGCGACCGCCAGGAGCAGGAAGCCCAGGCTGCGCACCAACGCGTGAGGAAAGGGCCTCGGTCCAGCGGCGAAGCGACGGCGGCGGCGCCAGGCGAGCAGGGCCGCCCCTCCGGCGGCCGCCGCGGTGGCCCACACCCAGGGGTTCGCGGCCGTCTTGGCGAGGCAGAAGCCCCAGGCCCTCGCCAGCCAGCTCGCGTACAGCCCGGGCCGCTCTCGTAGCACAGCCAGCGACAGGCTGGTCAAGCGACGATCCACCCACAGCGATCGCTCCTGCTCCTGGCTGGGGCCTGCCTCCCGTCCCTCTTCCTCCTCCCAGAGCAGCCGCGCCACCGGCACCGCGGTGCGCCAGGCGTGCGAGATGAAGGGCGCGCGCCATTCGTCGAAGCGTGAGCCGAGGCCCACCGCGGGATGTCCCTTGGCCTCGCGCTCGGCCAGGATCTTCGCCGCGAGCGCCCGCTCGCCGTCCGGCAGCTCGGCGATCAGCTCCGGCGTCAGCATCGCGGTGGTGAGCCCGCTCAGGTTGTGGCCGGTGAAGGCCACCAGGCCGAAGTGCCCCACCACCAGGAAGCGCGCCGTGCAGAACACGGCGAGCGGCAGCAGCGCCAGCGTCGCCAGGCCGGCCAGGCGCCGGCCGCCACGCCTCGCCGGCTGATGCGGGGAGCGCCAGCCGGCCTCGAGCCACGGCAAGGCCCAGCCGGCGAGCGGCACGAGCCACACCAGGAAGAGGTGCGAAGGCCGGAGCTGGTAGGTCAGGAACAGCGCCGCCCCGAGACCGGCCCAGGCGAGCCTGCGCCCCGGCTCGGCGACCACCACCAGCAGCAGCGAGACCGTGGCCAGGGCGAAGCTCGCCGCCGGCACGTCGCTCATCACCGAGGGCGCGAGATGCGGCACCAGCGGCGAGTAGAGGGGCGGGCTCGCCGCGGCGAAGGCGGCGCCCTCCGAGAGCCCGAACCGCCGGAGAGCGGTGCAGAGGCCGACCACCGCCAGGCAGTAGGCGAGGAGCTGGAGGTGCGGCAGCCAGGAGAGGTCCGGGGAGAACGCCCCGACCAGCCGCAGCCACAGCGGATAGCCCAGCGTCCGGATGCTCGCCAGCAGCTCAGGGATCGAGGCGTGGCGGGCGAGCTGGAGGTACAGCTTGCTGTCGATGCGGCCGATGGGCTCGAAGCCCGGGGTAAGTACGCTCGCGGCGAACACCGCGGCTGCCTGGAGGGCCATCCAGGCGACGGCATTGCCGGGCAGGCGCCGAGAGCTCATCAATGGGCGGTCGCGGACGGGCGCAGGAGCGAGCGAGGGATTGCAAACTTCGAATCTGATCGCGAGTGTAGCACCCGGCCCGACGGCACGAGCCGCCGGGCCGAGCCACGCCGAGCGGCCGAGGATCCTGCAGCTCGGCCGCGCTGCCGGTCGCGCTACGGCTCGACCGCCGACCAGGCCGACAGGTCCCCGGTCTCGAAGCCGTCGGCGAAGAGGCTCGCCACCGAGAGCACGAAGTCGGCGGTCGCCGGAAGCCCCGAGGTGACCTCCACCAGCGTGCCCTGCAACGGATCACAGAGGCCGGCGTAGGCCGAGCCCTGGGGGCAGGCCAGGTCGTCGAACAGCTCGTCGATGCCGCCCAGGCCGGCGTCGGTGGAGACCCGGTAGTGGCCCTCGTAGAGGTCGAAGAAGTAACGGCCGGCCGCATCCGTGCTGGTGCTCGTCAAGAGCTGCCCATCCGGCCGCCATACGTCGATCCCCACCCCGGCCAGGGGCGCGCCGTCGCCCTGGGCCGTCACCGTGCCACGGAGGCCGGGGCCGCGCTCGAGTGCGAAGTCGATGCCGCTGGTCACCGTTCCGATTGCCACAGGCACAGGCGTGCCGGAGGGCGGGTCGCAATCGTAGGGGCTGGGGCAGGAGATGTCGTCGTAGAGCTCTCCGAGGTGATTCCAATTACCATCGGCATGAACGAAGTAGGTGCCGGGCTCGAGACCCTGGAGCGCGTAGTACCCCTGGCTGTCGGCGTAGGTTGAGGCCACGAAGTCTCCCTCCGCATCCCAGGCCGTTACGTAGCCATAAGTGGCCGCGCCGGAGATCGCGTCGGTGACCCGGCCGTGGATCTCCCCCAGCCGGAGCAGCGCGAAGTCGATGCTGCCGGTCTCCGTGGCTAGAGCCACGGCGATCGCATCACCGGCGGTCGGGTCGCAGGTCCAGTCCGAGCAGGGAAGGTCATCATAGAGCTCGTCGAGGTAGGCGTAGCAGTCCCTGGTGAGGGCGAAGTAGCTGCCGGCATCCAAGCCCTCGACGATGTAGAAGCCCTGGCCGTCCACCCACGTCCAGGTCACGAAGCCGCCGGCGTCATTCCGGATCTCGACTCGACAATCGGAGATCGGGTCGCCGGTGGCTTGCTCCGTGACGCGGCCGGAGATCGAGCCCTGCCGCTGCAGCGAAAAGTCGATCCCGGGCGTATCGCTGTTCAGGGCCGCGGCCACCTGTGTCCCGGTCGTCGGGTCGCAGACACCCGGGTACCCGGGACAGGGCAGACCGTCATACAGCTCGCGTTGATAAGAGAACCTGTACGCGGTGAGGAAGTAGCTACCCGGATAGAGCCCTGCCACGCGATAGTGGCCTGCCGAGTCGCTGTAGCCGTCTGCGACGTAGAAGCCATCTTGGTCGTAGACCACGACGTCGGCCGAGGCGATCGGGCCGCCGCCTGCTGCTGCGGTCACGGTGCCGGAGACGCCCCCCAAGAGGTCGAGCTCGAAGTCGATGTAGGGAGTCGTGGCGTCGAGCGCCACCGAGACGGGCGTGGCCGAGTCGAGCGGACAGCCGCTCGGCAGGCAGGGCACGTTGTCGTACAGCTCGTCGCGATAGCGACCGTAGTCATAGGTGTGGACGCGATAAGTGCCGGCGCTCAGCCCGCGGATGGCATATTGCCCGCCGGAATCGGTGTAGGCGTAGGCCCAGCCGTACCCGTCGACCTGCTGCGCGTCCACCTCGAGGAACGGCACCGGCTGACCGGTGCCCGCGTCCGTGACGGTGCCCGTGATGGAGCCCAACGACTGCAAGCTGAAATCGATGCCGGGAGTCGTCTGGCCAATGGTGGCGGTGACGGGGTCTCCGAGCAAGGGGTCGCAGTATCCGGCCGGACAGTCGATCCCATCGAAGAGCTGCGCGACGAATGAGTAGCTTTGGGCGCGCAGATAGTAGGCCCCCGACCCCAGGCCGCGGAAGCGATAGCGGCCCACCGCGTCGGTGTCTGCGTAGCTCTCATAGTACCCGTTGGCGTCGTAGAGCGTGACCTCTGCGTTCAGCGCCAACCCGCTGCCGGCTTCGCGGACGCGGCCGGTGATCACACTGCCGGTCTGAAGCGCGAAGTCGATTCCCGCCGTCACCGCGCCGTCGGTCACCGAGATGGGAGTTCCAGTCGTCGGCTCGCAGCCGCCAGTGCAGGGCAGATCGTCGTAGAGCTCGTCGAAGTAGTCCTGCCAGTTGTACGTCCGCGCGTGGTAGGCGCCGGGAGGCAGGCCGTCGATGGAGTAGTTGCCGGCAGCGTCAGTGTAGGCATAGTCCCAGTAGAAGCCGTCGCTGTCATAGACGTCGATCTCCACGTCGAAGAGGGGCGCTCCGCCCGGCAGCGCCGTGACGCGGCCGGAGATGCCGCCGGAGCCGCCGCGGGCCTCGTTGGCCGCCGCCCCGGGCCCGGCGAGCGGCGGTGCTGCGCTCGGCCGCTCGCCCCTTGCATAACGGTCGAGGTTGCCCAGCTCGCCCTCCAGCGCTCGCGCCAGCTTGCGCAGCCGCATCACCTCCGACCCCTCCTCCTCGGCATCGAGCCGCGCGGCCAGGAACCGCACCAGGCGCCGCAAGTGCAGGGCGTCGTCGGCAAGAGTTGCGTCCGGCTGCCGGCCGGCCGCCACTTGCGATCGGGTGCGCAGGGTGCGGGTGCGGACGGCGTGCGCCGCGTCCTCCATCCGCTGCCCGATCGCCGCGAGCTGCGACGCCTTGGCTCGCGGCTCCTCGACACCGCCCGCGGCCGTGGCGCCCTCGCCGAAAGCGCCCGCCGGCGAAAGCGCCAGCGCTCCCAACACCAAACCAGCCAGACCTGCCGAACACCGCCTTCCGAAGACCCGACCTTGCGATCTCATTCTGGTCCCCTCCGTCGAGCCTTCGAGCCTTGCCGAGCTCGAAAGAAGCTCCGACCTTTTGTTCTAAAGTTCTAGTTTGATTGGACTTACGCCGCTCGCCAGGATTCTTTCCGAGGCTTGGCCCCGCTATGATTGGCGTCCCGTCACCTGGCATTCGCGTGACGTCGACAATGCAATAGATGGCCGCCGCCGGCCGGAGGTTTATCGGATGCCCCGTTTTCGTCTCGCCTCGACGCTCGTCCTCGGCCTGCTCGCCTCGCTCCTCGCCTTCCCCGCCCCGGCCAAGCCGCGCACTAAGGCCGAGGCGAAGCCGGAGGAGGCAGCCAAGCCGCTCGTCGATCCCGCGCTCTACCAGGGGCTCGCGTGGCGCAACATCGGCCCCTTCCGCGGCGGGAGAGTGACCGCCGTCGCCGGGATCGCGGCGCAGCCGATGACCTTCTACCTGGGCTCGACGGGCGGCGGCGTGTGGAAGACCGAGGACGGAGGCACCACTTGGCGCAACGTCAGCGACGGCTTCATGAAGACCGGCTCGGTGGGCGCCCTCGCCGTGGCGCCGTCGGACCCCAACGTGGTCTATGCCGGCATGGGCGAGGCGCCGGTGCGCGGCGTGGCCAGCTCGCACGGCGACGGCGTCTACCGCTCGACCGATGCCGGCAAGACCTGGAGTCACCTCGGCCTCGCCAACACCCGGCAGATCTCGCGCATCGCGGTCCACCCGACCGACCCGGACCTGGTGTACGTGGCGGCGCAGGGCAGCCCGTGGGCCCCGACGCCGGATCGCGGCATCTATCGCTCGGCGGACGGCGGCCAGAGCTGGCAGCAGGTGCACCGGGTGAGCGACGACGCCGGCGCCGGCGACCTCTCGATGGACCCTTCGAACCCGCGCATCCTCTTCGCCGCCTACTGGCACCACCGGCGCACGCCGTGGAAGATCGAGAGCGGCGGTGAAGGCAGCGGCCTCTGGCGCACCGCCGACGGCGGCGACACCTGGCAGCAGGTGACGGAGGGACTGCCCAAGACGATGGGCAAGATCGGCGTCGCCGTCTCGGGCGCCGACCCCGACCGTGTGTGGGCCATGATCGAGGCCGAGGAGGGCGGCCTCCACCGCTCGGACGACGGCGGCAAGACCTGGCAGCGGGTGAACCAGGAGCGGGTGCTGCGCGGTCGCGCCTGGTACTACACCCACGTCATCGCCGACCCGCGCGACGCCGACACCGTCTACGTGCTCAACGCGCCGATGCTGAAGTCGATCGACGGCGGCAAGACCTTCCGCCCGATCCGCACTCCCCACGGCGACAACCACGCGCTGTGGATCAACCCCGAGAACAGCGCCTGGATGATCAACGGCAACGACGGCGGCGCCAACGTCTCCTACAACGGCGGCGAGACCTGGTCGACGCAGGGCAACCAGCCGACGGCGCAGCTCTACCGCGTGGCGACCGACGACCTCGACCCCTACACCGTCTACGGCGGACAGCAGGACAACACCACCGTCGCCATCAAGAGCGCGGGCGACGACGGCACCATCGGCCGCGAGGACTGGCGCCCGGTGGGCGGCTGCGAGAGCGCCTACGTGGCCTTCGACCCCAAGGCGCCGCGGCTGATCTACGCCGGCTGCTACCACGGCCAGATCACCGAGCACGACGCGGAGAGCGGGCGCGAGCGGGACGTGATGGCCTACCCGGTGATCGGCCTTGCGTCGACGCCCGCGGAGAGCAAGTACCGCTTCAACTGGAACGCGCCGATCGTGGTCTCGCGGCACGATCCGAAGGTCATCTACCACGCGGCCAACGTGCTGCTCAGGAGCCGCGACCGCGGCGTCACCTGGGAGGAGATCTCGCCCGACCTCACCGGCAACGACAAGGCCAAGCAGGCGGCGGGCGGCGGCCCGATCACCAACGAGGGCGCCGGCGGCGAGGTCTACCAGACGATCTTCTACCTCGCCGAGTCGCCGCACGAGGCGGGCACGCTGTGGGCCGGCACCGACGACGGCCACGTGCACCTGACGCGCGACGGCGGCGCCCACTGGTCGGAGGTCACGCCGCCCGGAATCGGCGAGGCTCCCAACCAGGGTGCACAAATCAACTCCATCGAGGTCTCGCCCCACGACCCGGCCACCGCCTGGCTGGCGGTGACCCGGTACAAGTTCGACGACCTCACGCCCCAGGTGTGGAGGACCACGGACTACGGCAAGACCTGGAAGCGCACCGTCGAGGGCATCGGCCCCGAGGCCTGGGTGCGCGTGGTGCGCGAGGACACGGTGCGCAAGGGCCTGCTCTTTGCCGGCACCGAGACCGGGCTCTACCTCTCCGTCGACTCCGGCGAGCACTGGCAGCCCTTCGAGCTCAACTTCCCGGTGGTGCCGGTCACCGACCTCGTGGTACACGGCGACGACCTCGTGGCCTCCACCCAGGGCCGCTCGTTCTGGGTGCTCGACGACCTCTCGCCGTTGCGCCAGCTCGATTCCAAGCTGGCCGAGGCCGAGCTGCACCTCTTCCAGCCGGCGCCCGCGCGGCACGGCGGCGCCGGTGGCTTCTTCTTCGACGGGCCGCCGCCGGGGGTGGGCGCCAACCCGCCCGCCGGCGCGGTGATCGACTACGCCCTGGGCCGCGAGCTCGACCCCGAAAAGGAGGAGCTCGAGATCGAGATCCTGGACGCCGCCGGCGCCGTGGTGCGCAGCGCATCGAGCAAGCCGAAGCCGGAGGAGGGGCCGCCGGGAGGAGGAGGCTTCGGCCCGCCGGGCCCGCCTCCGCTGCCCGCCAAGAAAGGCATGAACCGCTGGGTATGGGACCTCACCACCGAGCCCCCGGCGCGCGTGCCCGGCCTCTTCACCTTCGTCCGCGGCGGCAGGAGCGCCCCGGCCGGCGCCTACCAGGTGCGGGCGAGCCTGGGCGAGACGCGGCTCGTGCGGCCGCTAGAGGTCCGGGCGGACCCGCGCCTCGGTGCCATCGACCCCGCGGTCGCGGACGAGCATCGCCGGCTCCTCTCCGCGGCAGGCGCGGCGACCGACGAGATCTTCCGCGCCGTGGTGCGGCTGCGCGAGGTGCGCGGCCAGATCGAGGCCCTCCTCGGGCGCACCAAGGAGCGCGAGGGCGGCGAGGAGATCCACCAGGCCGGCGAGGCGCTGACCAAGGACCTGACGGCGCTCGAGGAAGCGCTGGTGCAGACCAAGACCCAGACCTTCCAGGACGTCATCAACTTCCCCAACCGCCTCGACGCCGAGCTCGGCGCCCTGCTCGAGTCCGTCGAGTCCGGCCCGCC
>JBIOXV010000073.1:0-85187 GCA_044869805.1 Thermoanaerobaculia bacterium
GCGCCCGCGAGGGCTCGGGCCCGAGCTCCGCGGCACGACGGTAGGCGTCGAGGGCGGGCGAGACCCGGCTCTGGCTGTCGAGGGCCATGCCGAGGGCCAGGTGGGCGCGGCCGAGGCCCGGGTCGAAGGCCACGGCCCTCCTCGCCAGCGCCTCCGCCTCCTCGCCCTCCCGCCCCGAGCGGTTGAACTTGGTGGTCCGCTGGGCGAGCGCCAGGCTGAGGCCGGCGAGCGCGTCAGCGTTCTCCGGCTCGAGCCCCAAGACCCGGCGATAGAGCTCGACCGCGAGCTCGTTGTCGGCTTCCAGGTGCCGGGCGAGGTAGGTGCCGGCGCGGGCCAGCAGCTCGGGCACCTGGGGCGGCCGGGTCGAGAGCACGTCGGCGGCGGGCGATCCGTGGGCGCCGAGCGAACCGGGCGCGGCGGCCGGGGCTCCGGCCGGGGCGCCGCTCTCCGAGCGGCGGGCGAGCGCGACCACCACCATGGCCAGGCCGAGGGCGGCGGCCGAGGCCAAGGCGATCGCGGTCCAGCGGCGCCGCGGGATGGAAGCGGAGGTCCGGTCCTCGCCCAAGGCCCGCACCGCGGGCACGAGCTGATAGCCGCGCCCGCGCACCGCCTTCACATAGCGCGGGCTCTTCGCGTCGTCGCCCAGCGCCCGGCGCAGGAGCGCCACGCGCTGGGTGAGGGTCTCGTCCGACACCGCCAGCCCGGCCCACACCGTGGCGATCAGCGCCTCGGACGCCACCACGTCCGGCGCCCGCCGCGCCAGCGCCACCAGCAGGTCGAACGAGAGCTGCGGCAGCTCGATCCGCTCGCCACCCTCGCGCACCACCGAGGCGGCGCCGACGTCCAGCACCAGGTCGGCGACCACGTACCGCTCGCGGGTCATGGGCGGAGGATACGCGAGCGTTGTCGCCAGGGTTCGGCGATGCTCGGAGACTCGGCGCGCGATCCGGTAGGATCTCGTAGTTCGATGGCCGACCGACCGCTCGCGCCGCACGTGGCCCGCGCGCTGGGCCTTGCCCCGGCCCAACCCGCCGGGGCAGCCGGCGGCGGCCCCGGCGCTGCGCTCCAGCGCCGGGAAGCTCCGGCCGCCGCCCGCCAGCCGGCCGCCCACGTCGCAGCCGCAATCGCTCGTGGACGCCAGCCGGTGCCGCCGGCACAGGCCAAGCCCGTACCGCGCACGCCCGCACCGCGGGTGAGCACGCCCCCGGCCAGGCCGCTGGCGCCTCACGTCCAGGCCGTCCTGCGCCCACCCGCGCCCGCCCAGCCCTGCCCGGCGCCGGCCCTGCGCGCTCCAGCGAGGCCACAGTCTCCTCCACCCGTTCTGTCCAAGGCACTGGCGAACCACGTTCAGCGAGCCATGGCGCGGCCAGCGCCCACCGCCAAGCCGGCGGGGTTGGTGCAGGCCATGGAGCGCCCGAAGCGGGGGACGAAGCGCGTCATCTACGACGAAGAGGAGATCTTCGCTTCGCTCGACAAGCAGATCGAGGTCCAGGAGGAGGAGGACAGCGTCCGCTACACGAAGGGGCTCGAGGAGGCGCAGCAAGCCTACGAGAAGCTGCAGGCCAGCCGGAAGAAGCGGAAGGTCGGGGACCAGGGCAAGTCCCAATCGATCCTCTACGTCAAGGGCTCGGAGAAGGACCCCGAGGTCGAAGAAGTGACAGCATTCCCGGTAGACAAGACTCGCGTGCGCGACCACTACGAGGACGCGCAGCTCGGCAAGCTCCAGCAGCAGTACTACTTCGTCCCCAGCTCCTCTGGCGACCAGTTCTTCTCGCTCCAGCGCGGCAACGACTTCGTGTTCTACAGCCTCAAGCCCGTCGAGCTCGAGGAGGAGGAAGAGCAGGAGAAGAAGCCCAAGAAGCGAAGCTCGAAGAAGAAGGCCAAGAGCAACGCGAAGAAGTTCGGCTACCGGCGGGAAGGCAACACCGGCCCGGCCTACGCCGAGGTCGCCGACACCGCCGACCTGGCGGCCCAATGGGTGCTCGAGAACATCGAGGGCTACGACACCATCCAGGACGCCCGCGTGCGGGTGGGCAGCGACATCAACCGCATGGCCGGGCGGCGGGAGCCACGCATCGACTACCCGGGCAAGTACCTCTGGGGCCGGGCCGGCCTGAAGAGCTTCGCGTTCATCATCCGCGCCGACAAGTCCCGGGCACCGAAGGCCACCGGGTACATCGAAGGCGTGCTCAAGAGCCGGAGCACGACCTTCGAGGTGCGGTTCGGCGGCGAGGATCCGCTCTACGTCGGCACCGGCAGCGGCCTGGGACGCGGCCCGAGTGGCCTCCGAGCCCAAGAGGAGGAGGGCGGCTCCCTGTCCGAGTACTCCGAGGAAGAGGAAGAGAAGTAGCGTTGGGGGCGGCCGCGCTCGACCTTGGGGTTGCCCTGGCCGCGAAGCGCGGGCTTCTATGAGCCTCCTGCCGCTCGCGGTCCTCTTCTCAGACCCTTCGCTCGCCGTCGTCGACAAGCCCGCCGGGCTCGCCGTGCACCGCGGCGCGGCGCGCGACGCGGTGGTAGCGATTGCCCTCGCCCGCCAGCAGCTCGGCCGCTTCGTCTATCCCGTCCACCGCCTGGACCGCGCCACCAGCGGGGCGCTGGTGCTGGCCTTCGACGCTTCGGTGGCGCGAGCGCTCGGCGCGGCGTTCGCCGAGGGCCGGGTGGAGAAGCGGTACCTGGCGCTGGTGCGGGGCATCGCGCCGGAAGAAGCGGTGGTCGACCACCCGATCCCACGCGACGAGGGTGGACCGCGCGTGCCGGCAATCACCGAGGTCCGCCGCCTGGCTACTTTCGAGCGCTACTCGCTGGTCGAGGCCCGGCCGCGGACCGGCCGCCTGCACCAAGTGCGTCGGCACTTGAAGCACCTCTCGCTGCCGGTGATCGGAGACGTGCGCTACGGCAAGGGCGAGCACAACCGCCTCTTCCGCGAGCGCTTCGGCCTCCACCGCCTCGCCCTGCACGCGCTCGAGATCGCCTTCGAGCACCCGGTCGAGGGCAGACGGCTCGCAGTGACGGCTCCGGTGCCCGAGGACCTGGCGGGGCCGCTCCGGGAGATGGGACTTGCCGATCAAGTCGGCGGCGGCGAGGCCGGGCTGTCCAGCACCACCCTGAACCCGCGGTAGGCCTCGCCCGCCTCGCCCGAGCCTTTGGGGTCGGCCGGCCGGTCGGCGCTGCCGCCCAGGAGCTTGCCCTTGCCATCGGCGCCGATCACCCACTCGGCCGCGTTGCCGCCGAGGTCGAAGACCGGGGGCTCGCCCGTGGCGTCGAAGCGGCCGGCCTCGGAGAGCAGCGGGGCGAAGACCGGCAGGTTGCGGGTCTCGAAGCGTAGCGCCTCGGCCTCGGCCGGCGTCGGCGGGTAGCCCGCCCAATGGTCAAGGGTGTTGCCCCTTTCCGCGCCCTCGAGGAACGAGGCCACCTCGCTTTCCTTCGGCAGCCGGAAGGTCACCTTGAGCCGGTCGGAGAGCCAGGCGGTGTAGCGCTGCGCCTGCTCGGCGTCGAGCCCGGTCACCGGGTAGTCGTCGGTGCCGGCCAGAAACTCGTACTTGGGCTCGAAGGCCGCGTACTGGGCACGCGTCACCTCGAAGCGGCCGATCTTCAAGCCGCGGAACGGGACGATCTCGGGCGCCAGGATCCCCGCCAGCTTGACGCCCAGCCGGCCTCCGGCCCGCGCCGCGCGGTCGCGTGCCAAGAGCCTGTCGAGCGCCGAGCCCGGCTTCAGCGCCTCGCTCGCCGGCGGCGCGGCGCCGAACAGGTAGCGGTCGAACCAGGCCAGGTCCTCCTCCACCTTGCGCCGCTGGTGGGCGAGCTGGCCGAGGCCGTGCGGCTCGCCGGGGAAGAGCACCAGCTTGACCGGCACCTTGCCGAGCTGCTGCAAGGCGCGGAACAGGGACCAGCTCTGCGACGGCGGCACGTTCCTGTCCTCGGTGCCGGTGTAGACGATGGTCGGCGTGCGCACCTCGCCGAGGCGGAAGAACGGCGACTTGCGCACGTAGGTCTCCGGGTCGTCGAGCGGCGAGGCGCCGAAGTAGTAGTTGTCGAAGGAGGCGCCGAAATCCACGTTGCCCCAGTCGCTGATCCACTCGACGTCGGCAGCGCCGATGGAGGCCGCGCGGTAGCGCGGGCTGCGGGTGATGAGCTCGGCGGAGAGGATGCCGCCGTTCGACCAGCCCATGGTGCCGAGCCGCTTCAGGTCCACCAGCCCGCGCGCCACCAGGTGGTCGACGCCGGCTTCTAGGTCGGGGATCTCGAGATCGTAGTAGTGGCCGGCGATCGACTCCACCCACTCCAGGCCGTAGTCGCTGCTGCCGTGGTAGTTGACCTCGAGCACGAAGGCCCCCTTCTGCTGCAGCAGCAGCATGGGCTTCGAGATTCGCTCGTTCCAGGCGTCGTGGTCGGCGGCAGCCGGGCCGCCGTGGATGGCGAGCACCAGCGGCCGCCGCTCTCCCTGCTTGTAGTCCACCGGGTAGTGGAGGATGCCCTCCACCTCGTCGCCCCGCGCGCCGGGGAAGCGCACGATCTCGGCCGATGGCAGCGGCTTGCCTTCGTAGCCGCGGTTTAGGCGCGTGAGCTGCGCCGCGCCCTCGATCCGGGACCCGGCGACGCGCGCCGCGAGCCACTGCGGCGGGCGGTTGGCCTGCGAGTGCTCGTAGACCAGGCGGCCGCCGTCCGCGGTCGCGGCCCAGTTCCACAGGTTGCGCGCGTGCTCGCCTTCGAGGAAGGCGCGGCGCCAGCCGCCCGCGGCCCGCGTGTAGCGCGCGGGTTTGGAGTACACGCCGTCCGCCAGCAGGGCGAGGAAGCCGTCGGCGGTAGGGAGGACGGGTGCGCCCGGCGCCAGGCCCCGCTCCCAGTCGAGGGCGACTTGCTGGCTCTTCAGGGCTTGGCTCTTCGGGGCCTGGCCCTGCCCGCCACTGTTCGAACCGGCCGCGAGGTCGAAGTGATGGAGCCAGGCGACCGTGGCGCTCAAGTACTGCGGGTGGCTCGAATAGTCGGCCGTGAAGTAGAAGCCGCGGCTGTCCGGCTGCCAGGCGACCGAGCCGGGGAAGAGGCGGCCGTCGAGGATGCGGGTCGCCTTGCCGGTCGAGAGGTCGTGGAGGAAAGTCTGGGGCACCACCGCGTTGTCGTACTCGAAGGACAGACTCTGCTGGTTCCGGGTCACGGCCCAGCGCCCGTCGGGCGAAACCTCCAGGAGGTCGATCCAGTCGCGGTTCTCGGTCAGCCGCCGCACCTTGCCGCTCTCCACGTCGAGCCGGAACAGCCGCACCGGCGGCTGGTGCTCGCGGTCCTCCACCACCTGCGAGGTGTCCTTCTTCTCCTTGCGATCGCGCTCCAGGAACGCCGGGTCCTCCTCGGCGGCAAAGATCAAATTGCCGGCGTCCTGCCAGGCGTAGTCGACCACGTCTCGCTCCAGGCGGGTGGCGCACCAGGGCTCGCCGCCGGCGAGCGACAGCAGCCAGAGCTGGGTCCTGGCGAGATTGTCGCCGTCACCCTTCTTGGCCTCGGTCCGCGGGCGGTCGGAGAGGAAGGCGATCCGCTGGCCGTCGGGCGAGAAGCGCGGGTCCTGGTTGCGGTCGCGGCCGCGGGTGAGCTGGATCTCGTTCGGCCCGGCGCCGGTGCCGCCGTCGAGGCGCGAGAGAAAGAGGTTCGAGGCCCGCTTACCGTTTTCCGCGTCCATCGCCGACTTCACCCACACCGCGAGCTTGCCGTCCGGGCAGAGGAGCATCGCCTCGACGCGCTCGGCGAGCAGCAGGTCGTCCACCGTCCAGGCGGCAGGCGCTGCGGCGTTAGGCGCCGCGGGCAGCGGCGAGGCGGCGAGAGAGAGGGCGAGCAGCAGGGCGGCAAGGCGCGGTCGGGGCATCGGCGGTCCTCCTCCGGCGGCGCATTCTATGGCTGTACTAAGATCCGCCTCCTTTTGTGGAGGGGTCGAGATGGGATTGCTCTCGGGTTCGGTGAGTGTCACTCGCTTCCAGGTCGCGAGGTCGGCGGGGCCGGACTTCGAGGCGGCGGCGTTCCGCGAGATCGCGCCCGGCTCCGAGGTCCGCGAGTCCGTGGGCTTCGTGCCCTTCGAGCCCGAGGCGCCCTACGAGATCGGCGCCGGCCTCTACGCCTTCCGGGTGCGCATCGACCGGCTGCGGCCGGACCCCACCGCCGTGCAGGAGCGGCTCAAGCAGCTCGTCAAGACCGAGCTCGAGGCGACCGGCGCCGCCTTCGTTGGGCCCAAGAAGCGGCGCGAGCTGCGCCACTTGGCCGAGGAGGAGCTGATCACCCGCGCCGCGCCGCGCTCGAAGATCGTCGAGTGCGCGCTCGATGGCGCCGTGGTCTACGTGGGCTCCACCTCGCGCGGCGTGCTCGGCACCGTGCGCCTGCTGCTCTCCCGCGCCGGCGTCGATACCGCGCCCAAGACCCCGTGGCACGACCGCGGACTGCCCGAGCTGCTCTCCGAGATCGTCGAGGTCAAGGACCAGGCCGAGTCGGTCTACGGCTGCCGGTTCCTGAAGGCGCTGATCGGCGACCCTGACTTCCTGGTCGAGCCCGAGGCCGGCCGCGCCCGCCTGGCGACCCGCGAGGCCAAGGTCTCGCTGACCGGCGACGTGCTCGCCGACCTCCACCGCTACCTCGAGCGCGACGCCGAGGTGCTGGCCGTGAAGCTGCTCTCCGGCGAGACCCGTTTCACCCTCGACGCGCCCGGCTTCCGCCTCTCCGGCGTGAGCCTGCCCCCGGCCCGCACCGGCCACTGGACCAACGACCTGCTGCAGCGCCTGGAGCAGGTGGCGGAGCTCTTCGAGCGGCTGGAGAAGAAGTTCGGGGAGGTGGAGGTCGAATTGGGCTGAGCGGACGCCGATCGGCAAGGATGGTGTAGCCTTCGAGCATCATGAGCGACTGGAGACAGCATCTCGAAGTCGATGGCGAGATTTGCGGCGGCCAGCTACGGGCCAAGGGCACGCGGGTTCTGGTCACCAACATCCTGGACAGCCTTGCCGAGGGCTCGAGCCGGGAGCAGATCCTCGCGAGCTACCCGACCCTCAAGCCCGCGCACCTGGACGCGGCCCTCGCCTACGCCGCCGAGCTCGCGCACGAGGAAGCGCTCCTGCCGCTGCGTGCGTCGTGAGGTTCAAGCTCGACGAGAACCTGCCGCTCGAGATCGTTGCAGATCTGCGCACCGCGGGGCATGAGATTGACTCGGTCTACGAGCAGAGGCTGGCGGGTGCGCCGGACGAGGCAATCCTGGCTGCTGCGCACAGGGAACGCCGGATCCTCCTGACCATGGACAAGGGGATCGGCGACTTGCGGCGCCTCGCCAGCTCGAGCTTCTCGGGGATCGTGCTCTTCAGGCCTCGCGCCACGGGCCGGCGCACGACCCTCGAGTTCGTGCGCCGGCACTTGCCGGCGGTTCTCCACTCGGATCTCGAAGGCCGCCTGGTCATCGTCAGCGAAGGCGGCCTGAGAATCCGGTAGCCCAATTCCGCAGCCTCAGTCGCAGGGCAGGGCGCGAGTGTCCTGCACCGGCAGGAAGGCGATGCCGCGCGGCGCGGTGTAGGTCTTCGACTGGCCGGTCTCGGTGTCGGCGATCCGCACCTCCACCTGGAGGTTGGTCAGCCCGGCGAGGAAGACCCAGTAGTGGCCGTTGATCGCGCAGCCGTTGAGCACCTTGGCCAGGGCCTCCACGTTTCCTTCGCGGAAGAACGTGAGGTAGGCGGTCTCGGCGCCCAGCGTGCCCACTCTTGCCGCGCCCGACTGGCCCGGGCCCGTGCTGTACGAGCCCTCGACCCGGAAGCGGCCCCCGGCGAGGCAGCCCGTGGTGGCGCTCGACGAGCACCGCGACGGCGGGTCTCCCACCTGCTGCGCGAAGCTCGCGCGGATGCCGAGCTGGTAGGTGTCTTCGGGGTTGTAGTTGAACGGGTTCCAGGTGGCGCCGGACCACTCCGGCAGGCGGTAGTAGGTCGGCGCCACGCCGGTCCCCCGCGGGAACTGGCAGAGGAAGAGCGCCCGCGGATCGGTGGGCCCGTTGGTCACCGAATGGACGCCGACGTAGATGGGTGAAGATGCGATGGGGCCGGCTCCCTGCAGATCGAAGCCGAAGTAGTTGTGCGTGTAGCGGTCGATCACGGCGCGCCCCGGCACCGACAGGAGCTGCGTGCCCGGCTTGCCGTCGGGGCCGTCGGCGGCGAAGGCCACGAGGTTGAATTGGTACTCGGTCGGTTCCTCCTCGGTGGAATTGAGACAGACGCAGATCTTGCTGAGCTGCGCCGAAGGCAGCGCGGGGCTCATCACCTTGACGGCGTCCCACTCGCCGCGCCACCAGCCGATGGCTTCCGGGCCGGTGATGGCCGGCTCCCCGTAGCCTCCCACCCCGTCCTCGCACATGTCGTTGAGCTGCCCGAACGGCGGCTCACCCCAGGCGGGGCTCACCGCGCACACCACGACCCACAAACCCAGCAACAAGGCATGGCAAAGCGAAAGCTCGTGCCTCTGGCCCTGGGCTCTCATCGTACCCTCCCCTCTTTATGCTTTGGCGGACTTGCCGTTGCAGCATTCTAGATCTCCTCGCGAGGTTGTCAAGAGGGGGCCTGAAAGAAAACGCCCCCTCCCCGGCAGGGAAGGGGGCGAGCCCGATCGAGCGACGGCCGGCAGGTTGCCCGGCCTAGTGGGAATGCCTCAACTCAAGGCACGCATGCGGAGACGGCGACGTTGTCGAGGAACCAGCCATCGTCGGTCACCGTGCAGTCCGTGACCGAGGTGAAGGCGATGCGGACCGACTTGCCGGCGCAGCCGCCGACGTTGCCGGCGATGGCGTTGCAGGCGGCGTCGAGGTCCACCGTGGTGGTGGTGAAGGCGGTGGAGACGCCGGTCCAGATGCTGGTGCCCGCGCTGCCCGCCGGCGGGCAGTCGGCTCCTACCGTGCCGTTGTAGCCGCCGGCGAGGATCGCCGAGGCCGGCACGAAGGTGTAGCTGGTGCCGTTGGTGGAGATCGCCAGCGTGCCGCCGTCGAATCCGCTCTCGTAACGGCGGCGGTGAGCGAACGTCAACCGGGCGGTGGTGGAGCCGGCCGGGATCGAGATGCCGGCGGCGCCGTTGGCCTGGGCGAAGTTGAAGTTGTTGTTGGTGTAGTTGGCGGTGCAGCTCGTGCCGCCGTAGCGGAAGATCTTGCTGCCGCCGGCCGCGGTGCAGGTCTGGACGCCCCGCCACGGCGTGGTGGTGCCGCCGGAGAGGAAGGTGCCCTTGGTGAAGCCGTCGAGGCCGGTGGCCGGCGACTCGAAGGTGTGGTTGTAGAGCGTGCTGGTGGTGCAGCTCGGGCAGGCGCTGGTGGTGGCCGTCGCCTGGTTCGAGTTGCCGGACTCGCAGCCGGTCACCGCGCGCACGACGTAGAAGTACGCGGTGTTGCAGGCGAGGCCGGTGTTGTTGAAGCTGGTGGTGGCGGAGGAGCCCGCCAGCGTGTACGGCCCGCCGGAAACCGTCGAGCGGTACACGTTGTACGAGGTCGCCCCGGCGACCGCCGTCCACGAGAGGTTGATCTGGCTGGCCGAGACCGTCGTGGCGCTGAGGCCCGTGGGCGCGGCCGGCGGCGTGCAGGCGGCTCCGAAGTCGACGATGGCGAAGCCGACGTTCTCCTTCTGGGCGTTGGTCGAGGACCCGGGGTAGAAGTGCCGCGAGTCGGTCCAGGCCATGTAGGCCTTGCCGTTCTTGACGTCCAGCCCCAGGTACTCGCCGTACTGGTTGGGGTTGCGGTTCGGGTTGTCGGTGGTGTTCTCGTCGGTATAGCTGATGCCGCTGTTGTTGAACTCGGTGGAGTTCTGGCTGGCCTTGGTGTTGGCTTCGAAGGAGACGCCGCAGTTGGTCGAGCGCGAGGCGTAGTAGTCCACCCGGCGGTTGTTGGCATCGTTCCTGGCGTCGTGCCACACCACCACCACGTTGCCGTTCGACTGGTCCACCTGCAGGAACGGGTGGAACTGCGTCCGGGCGGCCAGGCCGTCGTCGTTGACCTTGACCGCCGCCGACCAACTGGCGCCGTTGTTGGTCGAGCGGCTCACCCAGACGTCGGTCTCGGTGGCGCCCCCCGAAGTCCAGTCGCTGAAGGTCGCGTAGAGCGTGCCGTCGCAGGCGCCGCCCGAGTTGTCGACGTCGACGGCGCCGAACGGGTTGATGCCGCGGTTGTCGGCGACCGGCGGCTTGTTGGCACCGGAGAAGCCCACCAGGTTGAAGTCCCGCACCTGGACCGGCGAGGACCAGGAGACGCCGCCGTTGGTCGAGCGGGTGTACCACATGCGCTCGTCGGAGCAGGTGGCGCTGCAGGTGAGCGAGTCCCACACCACGTGCACGGTGCCGTTCTTCTGCACCGCGATCTCGCAGGCGAGGTCGATGCCGCCCACCGGCGCGGTCGGCAGATCGACCTCGTTCCAGGTCACGCCATTGTTCGAGGAGTAGGCGAACTTCTCGTTGTTGGCGCGGTCCCAGCAGGTGTAGTGGCGGCCGTAGAAGGGGCTGGCCAGGGTGTTGTCGACGACGTAGAAGTTCTTGTCCTCGAGGGTGCCGGTGGCCCAGGCATTCTTGATCACGCCCTGGGCCGACCAGGTGGCGCCGCCGTTGGCCGAACGGGCGACGACCATCGAGTACTGGGTCGAGACCGCGCCGCCGCAGAGCAGCATGTAATTGAGGAAGACCTCGTTGTTGTCGTTCCAGTAGAGCGCGGGGTCGGAGCCGAAGACGGTGCCGGCGCAGACGCCGAGGTTCCAGACGTTGTTCGAGGGCGCGCAGGTGACGCTCCAGGTGCTGCCGCCGTCGCTCGAGTAGAAGATCGACTGCGTCTGGTTGTTGTTGCAGGCGGCGATCGTCGTGTTCCAGGTGTTGGCCGCGGCGACGATCTGGTTGGTGTTCCGATGATTGACCGCGATCTGGATCTCGCCGTCGTAGGCGGTCGGCGCCGGCGTGCTGGTCGAGCCGGCGTTCCGGTTGGTGCCCACCGTGGCCTTGAGGCCGAGACCGAGCTCATCGGCTCCGGTATCCGCCGGCCAGTCGGAGAGCACGAGGTCGACGTAAGCGTCGCCGTACTGGCTGCGGGCGGTGGCTTCGTTGAGGCGGAGCCAGCGCCGGTGCAGCTCCTCGATGTAGAGGGGCACCGCGACCTCGTAGTGGCGTGTCTCCATGTCGATCTGGAGGTACTCGAGCGGCGACAGCGGCAGCAGCTTGAGGTAGCGGTCCATCGCCGCCTGGTCGCTGCCCCTGCCCTGCAGCATCGGGTCCGCCGCGAGCAGCGCCGGCGACGATCGGACCGCCTGATAGAGCGGCATCAGGCGCTGGTGCAGGTCGACGGTCTTGCTGATCTCGGCAGCTTGGGCCAAGCCGCCGGCGAAGACCGCGGCCGCCAGCGCTGCCAGCCACGAGGCCTTCCCTCGGAACCGTGGGACTTGATGCATCGGAGGCATCCTCCATTCGAGGTGTCGGGGCCGGCTCATCCGGCACGACGGGGCCGCTCTCCCCCGGGTCGGGGAAGGCGCGCAGTCACGGCGAAAGGCCCCCCGGTCGGGTGGCCTTTCGCGAGACGGATCAGATTCGTTCTGGGGGCGCAGAAGCGCGGACACGAGATTCTACGCCGATGCGCACGAAAATCAACCTGGAAGCTCGGCGCTATAGTGCGCGCCGCTCACTAGCACAGGACAGAGCGGGAAAAGATGAACGCAGTGAAATCTGGCGATATGAGCTCTGAAGAGCGATCCGCGAAGACCCGGCTCCTCCCGGCACGCTTGCACGCCGGTTGCCTCCTGGCCGGGGGCCTTCTCGTGGGCTCAGCTCTCCTCGCCGACGAGCCCGGCCCCAACATCGTGCTCGTCACCCTCGACACCACCCGCGCCGACCACCTCGGTGCCTGGGGCTGGCCGCACGCGCGCACACCGAACCTCGACGCTCTCGCCGCGCGCGGCGCTCGCTTCGCGCGCTGCGACACCGCGGCCCCGATCACTCTGCCGAGCCACGCCACCATCCTCTCCGGCCTGCTGCCGCCCCGGCACGGGGTGCGCGACAACGGCACCTTCGTGCTCGACGCCACGGTGGAGACGGTGGCCGAGCGCCTGCGCGCCGGCGGCTACGACACCGCGGCCGTGGTGTCGGCGGTGGTGCTGGCGCGCCGCCACGGCCTGGACCAGGGCTTCCGCGCCTACGACGACGACCTCTGGAAGGGCTACGCCGCCGGCACCGAGGTCTCCGAGCGCCAGGCCGAGGCCACCACCGAAGCGGCACTGGCGGCGCTGGGCCGTCTCCGGCCGCCGTTCTTCCTCTGGGTGCACTACTTCGACCCGCACGAGGAGTACCGGCCGCCGGCCCGCTTCGCCGACGCGGGCGCCGGGCCGTACCGCCTCTACGACGCCGAGATCACCTACATGGACGCCGAGATCGGGCGGCTGCTCGCCCGCCTGCCGGCTGACACCGCCGTGGTGGTGGTGGGCGACCACGGCGAGATGCTCGGCGAGCACGGCGAGACCTCCCACGGCCTGCTGCTCGCGCGCGGCGCGCGGCGGGTGCCGTTGCTGCTCGCCGGGCCCGGCGTGCCGGCCGGCAGGGCCACGGACTGCCTGGTGCGCACGGCGGACGTGGCGCCCACATTGCTCGCCCTCGCGGGCGCGCCCGTTCCGGCCGGGCTCGACGGCGAGAGCCTGCTGCCCGTGCCCGAGCGCAGCTCCGCGGCCGCCTGCGATCGCGCGAGCTACAGCGAGAGCTTCCTGCCGTTCTTCGCCTACCGCTGGTACCCGTTGCGGGCGATCTCGGATGGGCGCCTGCTCTTCCTCCAGGCGCCGAAGCCTTCACTCTTCCGGCTGGAGAGAGATCCCGAGGAAGCCAGGGACCTCGCCGCCTCCGAGCCGGCGCTGGCGCGCTCGTGGGCGAAGCGCCTGGTGAGCCTTCTCTCTACGATGGGCGAGACGGTCGAGGCCCGCGTCGAGCCCGAGAACGTGCTCACCGCCGAGCAGCGTCGCCAGCTCGAGAGCCTGGGCTATTTGGGAGCGTCTCTTGGGGGCGCGTCTCTTGGGGGAGCGGCGGCCGGCACGGGCTATGCGCCGGCGGTGGTGTCCGCCGACCTCCCCGATCCGCGGCGCATGACGCAGCTTGCCCGCGACCTCCACGAGGCAGCCCGCCAGGTGCAGGAGAACCGCTTCCAGGAGGCGCTGCCCAGGCTGTCGGCGATCGTCAAGCAAGACCCGCACAACTTCCCGGCCCTGTCGCTCGCCGGCCTCTGCCTCAAGGAGACCGGCAAGCTCGAGAGCGCGCTGGCGCTGCTCCAGCAGGCCAGCCGCCAGAACCCGCTGTCCGCCGTGCCGGTGGCCAACGCCGCCGCCGTGCTCCTCGAGCTGGGGCGCCAGCCGGAGGCGGAGCGCGAGTACCGGCGCGCCCTGGCGCTCGATCCCTCGCAGACCGCCGCGGCCTCCAACCTCGCCCGTCTGCTCCGCGAGCGCGGCGCGCGCCAGGAGGCGCTCTCGGTTCTCGACGGCTCGCTCGCCGCCGGAGCGCACGCGCCGGAGATCCACCTCGAGCGCGGCGTGGCCCTGGCCGAGGCCGGCCGCATGGCGGATGCGCTCGCCAGCTTCCACGAGGCGGCGCGCCGCAACCCCACCGACCCGGTGGCCCTCGAGAACGCCGCCCGCGCCGCTTACCAGCTCGAGCGCTACCGCGAGGCGGCGCGGCTCTACGAACAGCTCCTGCGGCTCGCCGCCCATCGCCTCGACGCCTGGAAGACTCTGGGCGCGATCTACCTCTACAGCCTGGACGACCGCCCGGCGGCGCTCGCCGCCTTCCGCCGCGCCCTGGCCCTCGAGACCGACGCCGGCGAGAAGACGAAGCTGGTGGAGGTGATCGCGGCGCTGGGAGGCTAGGCGCCGGGCTGGAGCATCCTGCCCGCGAGCTCCTTCACCAGCTTCGCCGCCACCGCGGCCGTGACCCCGGTCGGGTCCTGGGAGGGGTTGAGCTCGACCACGTCGGCGCCGACGATCGGCCCTGCGGCGGCGTGGATCAGCGCCACGACCTCGCTGACCGTGAGGCCCCCGGGCTCGCGGTGGGACACGCCGGGAGCGAACGCGGGGTCGAGCCCGTCGAGGTCGATCGACAGGTAGACCGGGCCGTCGAGCTTGGGCTGCGCTCCGGCCCTCCAGGCGCGCATGTCGAGGATCTCCACACCGAAGCGCGTCGCCTGCTCGCGCTGGTGGGTGTTGGCGGTACGGATGCCCACCTGTACCAGGCGCGAGGCGAGGCCCTCCTCCAGGATGCGGGCGAACGGGCAGGCGTGCGAGTAACGGTCGCCCTCGAACTCGTCGTAGAGGTCGGGATGGGCGTCGACGTGCAGGATCGCGACCGGCCCGTGAGCGCGGGCCACGGCGCGCACCACCGGATAGGTCACGGAGTGATCGCCGCCGAGGGCGATGGGCCGCCCGTCATTTTCCAGGAGGGCCGCGATGCCCGCCTCGATGGC
This sequence comes from Thermoanaerobaculia bacterium, assembly GCA_044869805.1. GTDB lineage: Bacteria > Acidobacteriota > Thermoanaerobaculia > Multivoradales > SZUA-115 > CAWDVR01. Next base: position 14,444 of record JBIOXV010000073.1, read on the forward strand.
GGCCCGCGCCGCGGCGGGCTCACCGAGCACCAGATCGCCGGCGTCCGCGAGGGAGCGGGTATCGACCCCGAGCTCGCTCCAGTGGTTGGTGCCGGGCGACGCCAGCACCTCGCGGATGGCGCGCGGCCCGTCCGCGGAGCCACGCTGGAACGACGAGCTGGCGTCGTAGGGAAGCCCGATCAGGCGAGGGGCGGGAGGCATGCGGCGTGGCGGGCGTTCGACGCTTGCTCTAGTCGGCCTTCGCGCCGGCCGCGGGTGCTGCCGCCGGCTGCTGCCGCTCCGCCACCAGGCGGCGGATCTTGGTCTCGTTGAAGCCGCGCAGCAGCGTGCCGTCGATGTCGATCAAGGGAATCCCGGAGTAGCCGTTGCCCTTCTCCGTGTATTCCAGGCGGGCGGCGGCGCTCTTCTCGATGTCCTTGTCCTCGAAGTCCTCGCCGAGGGCGGTGAGCAACGCCCTGGCTTTGCGGCAGTAGCCGCACCAGGAGGTGGTGTAGAGGACGATCGGCTCGCGGCTGGAGGTGGCCGCCGTTGTGCCCGGAGCCACGTGACCCACGTCCGCGTCGGTCAGCACCAGCACCGGCTTCTTGGGAGCGGTGGGTGGGGCTTTCGGAGGAGCCGGCGCCGGCGGCGCATTGCGGCGCGCCGTCTCGGCGCGGCTGGCGTCGAGGTCCACTTCGTCGACCCGCAGCGACGACAGCACGCCGCCGGTGCTGGTGAACTTGACCACCTTGCCCGAAACCGCCCAGGCGCCCTTGGTCTCGATCGCCTTGCCGTCGCGCGTCACCAGCCAGTCGGCGCGGGCGGGGGAGCAGAGGGCGAGGAGGAGCATCGCGAGGAGGAGTGCCCCGGGCCTGACAGCCGCAACATGGACGCGCGTCATCGTCTTGTCTCCGTGAGCTATGCCATCCAGATCGCGAGCATCCTACCGTTAGTCCCTGGTGAAGGCCCGGTTGATCTCGGCGAAAGGCACGGCACGGGCCAGCGCCGTGAAGGTCCCGTGCTCCGCGATCTCCTTCGCGGCCGCGAGGAAGCCGGTCCAGGCCGTGCGGGCGAGCGCGCCACCGACGCTGATGCGTCGCACGCCGATCGCCGCCAGCTCGGCCACGGTGGTGAAGTCGCCGCCCACCAGCGCATTGACGGGCCTCGGCGCCACCGCCGCGACCACGGCCTGAAGGTCGGCCACCTGACGGATCCCCGGCCCATAGAGGCACTCGGCGCCTGCCTCGGCAAAGGCCGTCAGGCGGCGGATGGTCTCCGGGAGGTCCGGGCGGCCGACCAGGAAGCCCTCGCTGCGGGCGGTGAGCAGCACGCCGGTGCCGCTGGCGTCGATCGCCCCGCGGGCCGCCCGGATCCGCTCGACGGCGAGCTCGAAGTCGTAGAGTGGGCTCGCGGCCTCGCCGGTCGAGTCCTCGATCGACAGGCCGGCGATCCCGGTGGCCGTGGCGGCAGCGACGTTCGCGGCCACCCCCTCAGGCTCGCGGGCGAAGCCGCCCTCGAAGTCCGCGTTCACCGGCACGCCCACCCCGGCGCTGATCGACCGCAGGTGGGCGAGCGCTTCCGCGAGCGACACGCCGTTGTCCGGCCGGCCGAGGGACCAGGCGAAGCCGGAGCTGGTGGTGGCGAGCGCCGCGAAGCCGAGCTGCACCAGGACGCGGGCGCTGCCCAGGTCCCAGGGGTTGGGGAGCACGAAGCAGCCGGACTCGTGGAGCTCGCGGAAGGTGCGGACGCGGTCGCTCTGCTGGCTCACGGTTTCAGTCTAGCGCTGGACGGCTTCCGCTTTCTCGGCGGCCAGCCGCAGGGCGCGCCGCGTGAGAGCGGCCTGGAGCCAGGGCCCGTCGATGCCGAAGGAGAGCTCGCCGTCGATGTCGATCAGCGGCACCTTGATCCCGGTTTCACCAGACTTCGTCTCGTACTCCTGCCGTGCCTCCGGGCTCTTCTCGATGTCCTTCTCGATGAAGCGCACGCCGAGGGAGGCGAAGAAGGACTTCGCTCGCTTGCACACCGGGCACCAGTCGGTGGTGTACAGGATGATGTCGCCAGTGGCCGAGGTCGAGGCGGCCGCGACGGTTGCCGGGTCGACGTGCTTGACATCGGCGTCGGTGAGCACCAGCACCGGCTTCTTCGGTGCCGTCGGCGGGGGAGCGGGGGCAGGGGCCGGCGGGGCCTTGCGCCGTTCGGTCTCCGTCCGGCTCGCTTCGAGATCGAGCTCTTCGACCCGGATCGAGGAGAGCGTGCCGGTCGGGGTGGTGAAGCGCACCAGCTTGCCCCGCACCTCCCAGGCTCCACGAGTCTCGATGACCTTGCCGTCGCAGGTCAGCAGCCAGTCTGCCCGGGCAGGGAGGCAGCCGAGGGCGACAAGAGCGGCGACAACCCACGGTCGCGTTCTCGCTGGTCGCGGAGCGGAAACTTCGCCGGCCTTCTTCATGGCACCTCCGAGGCTCGGTGACTTCTCGATTGAGCGAATCCTATGCTATTGCGATCGGACCGCACAACCGGCCAGTCGCTCTCCATACCTCTGTTGACAGGGATGGGACCGGGGTTTAGTTTGCCCGGCGAGCCAACCGTCAGCGCCGCGCCGCGAGCGGCCGGGAAGGGAGATCGTGGCCGAGCACGAGCACGCGTCCTTCGAGGACTACCCGCTCACCCGTATCGAGTACATCACGGCGGTGGTGCACTACTACCGCGGCGAGCGCAGCCGCACCGACGCCTGGCGGGCGCGGCTCGACCCCACCACCAACTGGGCCGTGGTCACCACCGGCGGCATGCTCTCCTTCGCCTTCTCGAGCACCGAGCACTCGCACGTGACGCTGCTCTTGGGCAACCTGCTGGTGGTGATGTTCCTGGGCTTCGAGGCGCGGCGCTTCCGCTACTTCGACGTCTGGCGCGCCCGGGTGCGACTGATCGAGGAGAACTTCTTCCTACCCATCTTCCGCCGCAACCTAGTGAGCCCCACGCTCGGCTGGCGGGAGATGGTGGCCTCGGACCTGGACGAGCCCAAGTTCAAGCTCACGGTGCTGGAAGCGGCGTCGATCCGGCTGCGTTTTAACTACGTGTGGATCTTCCTGGTGATCCTCGCCGCCTGGCTCGCCAAGCTGTCGATGCATCCCCACGACGCCGGGAGCCTGGCCGAGATCTACAGGCGGATGGCGGTCGGCCCGGCCGGGAGCCTCCTGGTGCTCGTGAGCGCCCTGGCTTTCTACGCCGCGGTGATCTGGCTCGCGATCTGGGGCGGCCGCCATGGCCGCGGCCAGGACGAGGTCAAGGGGCTGGCAAAGGAGAAAGACCTGGATCTGTGGCGGACGTAGGGGTTGTGGGCTTAGCTAGACTGGACTAAGCTCACGCCATGGTCGCAGTCAACACCCACGAAGCCAAGACCCGACTCTCTTCCCTTCTGGCGCTGGTCGAAGAGCAGGGAGAGATAGTTCTGATCTGCCGGAACGGCAAACCAGTGGCAGAGCTCCGGCCGCTCGCTGTGTCGCCGGACCCGTTGCGCTTGCACCCCGAGCTCTCCAAGGTCGTCTTCCGCGAGGACCCCTCGCTGCCGCTCGAGCCGGGCGACTGGCCGGACAACGAGGGGTAGTTGGTCCTCCTTGACACCTGCACACTGCTCTGGCTGGCGGCTGAGCAGAGCCAGCTCTCGCCAGCCGCTCGCGAGGCCATCGCTCGCAACGCCGGGCGTCTCTTCGTGTCGGCGATCTCGGCCTTCGAGATCGGAATCAAGCACGCGAAGGGCCGGCTGAGCTTGCCCGTCGAGGCCGATGCCTGGTTTGCCCAGGTTCTCGACTTCCACGGTCTCCGGGAGATCCCCGTCAGCGGCAGGATCGCCGCTCGATCCACGGCACTTCCCCCACTCCACGCCGACCCTTGCGACCGCTTGATCGTGGCCACCGCGCTGCTCCATGACTTCGTGATCGTGACGCCCGATCCGCTGGTGCGGAGCTACCCCGGTGTAGTGACCGACTGGTAGGACCGAGACGCTGGTACGACCGTTAGACGATCTCGAGCACGAGAGTGTCAAGCGGGAAGGAGCCGTTGCGGATCGCTCCGAGAATTCTGCACGATGCGGAAGACATCGTGCCGCGCAAACAGGACGACCCCCGCGAGGTCCGCGAGTCTTGGATCCGCTGATTCGAAGGTGAAGGTGCTTACGCGCTGCCTATCGCGGAAGCACTCTTCAACCAGAGTATCGAGCGGGTCGATATCAGGGACCCGACAAGCGAGCCAGTCAGCTCCTTTCCCAAGAGCTGCTTGGACCATCGGTACCTTCGGTTTGCCATCTTTCCCTGGAATGCCGTGCCCGAACAGCCATGCTTCGATGTCTTGCGGCCGATCCGGAGCGCCGTAGTGACCTGCTCCCTTCTTGAGCTTGCTCTTGTCGTGGAAAGTGAAGTGTACGTCATGGACCGACAGCGGCGGCGGGCGACGGCTCGCTCGCCAGGAGGCGCCAACCTTGCTGGCGTCGAAGGCTTCTAGATGTTGACGAAGCGCTAGCTCGATCAGGTTCAGCTCGTCAGCGCTGACTCTGAACGGCCGCCTTTGCAGCTCTGGCGTGAATGAGTAGAGCAGCTCCTGATTCAGGATCTGCAAGCGTTTCTTGAGCGCAGCGGGCAATGTGAAGGTGTCCTGCTTGGCCCGCCGCCTCACCTCTGCGAAGAGCTCGGGTCTGTCAGCTAAGCGCGCAACGAAGTCGCAGTCTGTACCCTGCTTGCGACGACGGGGTGAAGGCTGGTCGAACCCTATGATTTCGAGACCAAGCTCGCGGCCCAATAGATGGAGGGCACCCAGCTCAGCGCAGATCGAGGCCCACTGGATATACCCGTCGTTTGAGTCCGGGCAGTCGACGGCCTTACAAGCAAGGTCTTTGAGTCTGTCGTCGTAACCGGGAAGGTCCTTCAGCGAGAGGAAATGCTCAAGGCAGGGCAGGATTGGGTCCGACTCCCTGAGACCGTGTGCGAGGTGATTAACCGCCAATGTGGGGCGCAGCGCTCTGTACAGCGGGAATCTTCCCCAGGCTGGTGAGGGAGCCGGGCTGTCGCTGGCTGTCATGTCTCGCCGGCCGAAACCAAGGGCTCACGCGGCATACAGGGTCCGGGCGGAGCTCAGGATCGCGTCGCGCACGATCCAGTTGGGGCTCTCGTCGATCGCGGTGCGAGTCACCAGGTCGACTTGCCGCCCCAGGACCTTCTCGAGCTCGATCTCCATCCGGGCGTGATCCAATAAGCTCCAACGCGCAGTGGGCTGGAACTGCACGAGCAGGTCGATGTCGCTGTCGGTTCCGAAGTCGTCCCGCAGAGCCGAGCCGAAGAGGGAGAGTTCCGCGATGGCCCAGCGCCGGCAGAAGTCGGCGATCTTCTGCGCCGGCCAGGATAACGGGAGCGAAGCCAGCCCGGCAGCGATCATGGGGGGATTATAGGCGCCGCTGGCCGCACCCCCTTCGGCAGCAGTAGCCACAATCTCCCCCGATGCTTCATGCGGCCGGCGATCTCGGCGGCGTCGGGGCCCGGACCCCAGAACACGTCGCCCCGCAGAGGGCCGGTGATGGCGCCGCCGGTGTCCTGGGCTAGGAGCAGGCGCTGGAGAGGCCGGTCCGGCTGCGCCGGGTCGGGCGCCGGCGCGGCGGCATCGAGGTAGAGCGGCGCGCCGAGCGGCAGGAACGTCGAGTCGACGGCCAGCGAGCGGCCGGGGGTGAGGGCCACGCCCAGGGCGCCGAGCGGACCTTCGCCTTCGAGCCGCCGGAAGAAGACGTAGGAGGGGTTCCGTCCCATCAACGCCGAGGCCTCCGCGGGGTGGTCGGCCAGCCATCGGCGGATCGCCTGCATCGACACCTCCTCCTGCGTGAGCGCTCCGCGCTCCACCAGCGCCTTGCCGATGGCGAAGTAGGGCTGGCCGTTGCCACCGGCGTAGCCAAGCCGCAGCACGCCGCCCCCGGCGAGCTCCACGCGGCCCGAACCCTGGATCTGGAGGAAGAAGGCGTCGATCGGGTCGTCCACCCACACGACCTCGAGGCCCCGGCCGGCGAGCGCCCCGCGCTCGATGGCCAGGCGATCGAAGTAGGGGAGCAGCGTGCCGCGTTCGAGGCGCCCGGCGAGCCGGCGGCCCTTCAAGTCGTCGCGGAACAGGCCGAGGTCCACGGTGACAAGGTCGCGCGGCCGCAGGTGGAGCGGCACCTGGTAGCGGCCGCCGCGCCGCTTGCTGCCGCGGAGCGTGGGCTCGTAGTAGCCGGTGAAGAGGCCGGTGGGCTCGCCATGGTTGCTCGCCGCCCAGGGCTGGAAGTGGGCCTCGAAATAGCGGCGCGCGGCGGCGTGGTCGCCCTTGGGCACGGCCGCGGCGGCACGGCAGGCCGCTTGCCATGCCGCCGCCGTGCCGGCGAGCCCCGCGGGGCCGACCGCAGCAGGGGGAGGGCGGCCGGCGAAAACCCGGCACGAGCGCAGGAGCGCCGGCAGTGCATCGGCCAGCGAGTCGGCCTGCCAGCCGGGCAGGTCGGCGAACGCGGCCGGCGCGAGCTCGAGGCGATCGGGAGGCGGGGGCGTGGGCTCGGCGGGCGGCGCGGCCCGCGGCGCCTCCACCGGGGCCTGCGATCGAAGCTGCAGCCAGAGGTCGACCGCGATGCCGGAGGCGGCGAGCGCGACCAGCGTCATGCCGAGCGCCAGCCATTGCCAGAAGCCGCCGCGCCGGGCGGGGAACGGTCCCGGCGCGCCAGGGCCCGGCCCAGGGCCCGGCCCAGGGGCCGGCCCAGGGAGCGGCCCAGAGAGCGGGCCAGAGTGCGGCGAAGTCACTCCACTAGAATACCGTCCGCCATGCAGCGTGCGCTCCTGGGCAGGCTCCGCGGCGCGGTGCCGCGCCTTGCCAAGCATCGCGGCGCGCTGCGATGACCCGCTGGGCCCGGCTCGCCCGCTACCTCTCCCACGCCTACGTCGACCTGCGGATCTTCCTCGCCGGCAAGGCGGACCCGGAGCTGCCGCCGCTGCGCAAGTCCTTCGTGGGCGCCGGGGACTTCCGGGCCACCGGCCGTCACCTGGCCGAGCTGGTGGCGCGCCTCGGCGACCTCGAGCCCGGCCACCGCGTGCTGGACATCGGGTGCGGCATCGGCCGCGTGGCGCTGGCCTTGACCCGCCACCTCGGGCCGGGCGGCTCCTACGAGGGCTTCGACGTGGTGCCGGCGAGCATCCGTTGGTGCCGCCGCCACATCACCGGGCGCGATCCGCGTTTCCGCTTCACCCGCGCCGCGGTCTACAACTCGGAGTACAACCGTCGCGGCGTGCCGGCCACGAGCTTCCGCTTCCCTTACCCGGACGCCGACTTCGACCTGGCCTTCGCCACCTCGGTCTTCACCCACCTCGCGGTCGAGGAGACGGCCCACTACCTGAGCGAGGCCGCGCGCGTGCTCGCGCCCGGCGGCCGGCTGGTGGCGTCGTTTCTGCTGCTCGACGAGCGCTTCGCCCGGGCCACGCCTGCGCCCGGCTTCGAGCTACCGGTCGTTCGCGAGCGCCATCGTCTGATGGACGCCGCCAACCCGGCCGCGGCGATCGCGCTCGAAGTGGGGCTGGCGCGCGAGCTGGTGACGGCGGCCGGCCTCGAGCTCGAGGAGCCGATCCACTTCGGGAGCTGGTGCGGCGGCACCGGGTCCGAAGAGCCCGTGAGCTTCCAGGACTTTGTGGTCGCCAGGAAGCCAGGCTAGCTCGGCTCGCTTGGCGAGCGCTCAGCCGAGCCGGTCGAGCTCCGCGGCGAGATCCGCCGGCAGCCGCCAGTCCTCGCGGCCGATTGCTTCCCAGGAAAACACGGGCACCAGGTCCCGCGCCGCGCAGGGCTCGGGTCGTTCCAGCAGGCCGAGGGAGAAGGCGAGGTAGCCGGCCAGCGCCTCGGGTTCCACCCCCGCCTCGCGCAGCGAACGCAGGGTGAGGCCGTGGTCCCGCTTTGACAGCTTCTCGCCGTGCTCGTTGACCACCAGCGGCAGGTGCGCGTAGGCCGGCACCGCTCCTCCGAGCGCTCCGGCCAGCACCTCGGCGAGCTGGATCTGGCGCGCCGTCGAGTCGAGCAGGTCGCGGCCGCGCACCACCTCGTCGATCCCCATCGCGAGGTCGTCCACCACCACGGCGAGCTGGTAGGCGTAGAGGCCGTCGCGGCGCTTGAGCACGAAGTCTCCCACTGTCTCGGCGACGTTCTCGCTCACCTCGCCGTAGACGAGATCGACGAAGGTCACGGGCGCGCCGTCGGCGCGAAACCGCAGTGCGGCGTCGGGCGCCGCCGAGCTCCGCAGCCGCTCGAACCAGCCCTCCGGCAGCTCGCGGGGCCGCAGCTCGGCGGGGTAGGGCGGCAGGCCCTCGCGGCCGTGAGGTGCGGTGGCCATTCCCGCGAGGTCCGCGCGCGAAAGCCTGCACGGAAAGAGGCGCTGGGCACGATGGAGCGTTTCGAGCGCCGCCTCGTAGTGCTCGCCACGCCGCGACTGCTCGTAGGGCGCGCAGGGCCCGCCCTGGCCGCCACCTTCGTCCCACTCGAGCCCCAGCCAGGCGAGGTCGTCGCGCGCCGCGTCCGCCATACCGGGCACGGTGCGCGGCCCGTCCAGGTCCTCGAGCCGCCAGACGAAGCTGCCGCCGCGGCTGCGCACCGAGAGCCAGGCGGCGAGCGCCGTGCGTGCGTTGCCGACGTGCGGCAGGCCGGAAGGCGTGGGCGCGTAGCGGCCGCGGGGCCGGCGGTCGGCCATGGCGGTCTACCCTTGCCGCACGGCGCCGTGGCCCAGGCGGAACCCTGCGTGCCGGCCGCCGTCCTCCACGCCGCTCGTGCCGTGAGCCTCGGACTCGGGCTCGACGTGGATCTCCACCTGTGAGCCGGGGAGGAGCTGAAGGGCCTGGCTCTCGAGCCGGTCGCAGAGCCGGTGCGCCTCGTCGACCGTCATGGCGCCCGCCACCACCAGGTGGAACTGCACGAAGGTGGCGGGGCCGGCGCGGCGAGTCTTGAGGTCGTGGACCTCGAGCACTCCGGGAAGCGCCTCGGCGAGCAGGGCCTGGAGGGGCGCCAGTTCCTCCGGCGGCAGCGAGGCGTCCATCAGGCCGGAGAGCGAGTCCTGGACCAGCCTCGAGGCAGCCCACAGGATGTTCGCCGCCACCAGAAGAGCGAGCAGCGGGTCGAGGACCCAGTAGCCCGTGGCCCAGGCGAGGCCGATGCCCGCCACGACGCCCACCGAGGTCACGACGTCGGTCGCGAGATGGATGCCGTCGGCTTGGAGCGCCGGGGAGCGCTGCCGCCTGCCGAGCCGCACCAAGTACCAGGCCAGGGCGCCGTTCGCCGCCGCGGCGGTGAGCGACACCGCCAGCCCGCGGTCGAGGCCGGTGACCGGCTGCGGGTCGGCGAAGCGGCCCCAGGCCTCGTGCGCGATGGCGAGCGCCGCGAGCACGATCAGCACCCCCTCGAGCACCGCCGAGAAGTACTCGGCCTTGGTGTGGCCGAAGGCGTGGGTGGCGTCGGCCGGGCGCCGGGCGATGGTCACCGCGGCGAGCGCGGCGCCGGCGGCCACCACGTTGACCACCGACTCGAGGGCGTCCGAGTAGAGCGCCACCGAGCCGGTGAGCCACCAGGCCAGCCACTTGAGGCCCAGCACCGCGACGCCCACCAGCAGCGAGAGGCGCGCGGCGGCGGTGGGGGTCATCGACCCGAGTCTAGCGTGCGCCCCGCGGGTCCTGTCGGCCGGTAGTGCTTCATCGCAACGCGGCCCACTGCGCTCCTCCCTGCACAGCGATGTCCGGTGCTCGTGGGGCCCCTCGCCGGCCGCCACCCGCGGGCCCCTAGTTCGGGTTCCAGTCAGCAAGGACCTCGCGCGATGGAAGAGAATCAGCCGCCGTGACCGATTCCGTGGAGAGAAAGAACGGCGTCGACCTCGCCCGCGTAGCCGCCGTGCTCGCGGCGGCGGTCGAGCGCGCACGGGCGGTGGCGGAGGGAGCGCCCGCGGCCTACATCCCGGAGCTTGCCAACGTCGACCTCGAGCAGACCAGCGCCGCGATCACCCTGGCCGATGGCACGCGCCTCGAAGCCGGCGACGCGGCGCGCCACCGCTTCACTCTGCAGAGCTCGGCCAAGCTGGTGCTGCTGGCCGGCCTGCTCGAGGAGCTGGGCGAAGCGCGGGTGTTCGCCAAGGTGGGTGCCGAGCCCTCGGGAGCCTCGTTCTCGTCGATCGCACGGCTCGAGATCCAGGACCCCCATCCCGCCAACCCGCTGATCAACGCCGGCGCCATCGCGCTCTGCTCGGTGATCCCGGGTGATCTCGGGGCCAAGCTGGCATGGATCGCCGGCTGGGCCGAGCGGCTCTACGGCGAGCCGGTGGGGGTGAACACGCGGGTGCTCGACTCCGAGCGCAAGACCGGCGACCGCAACCGTTCGATCGCTTTCTTCCTCAAGGGCTCGGGCACGCTGGGCTCCGAGGTGAGCGAGGCCCTCGAAGCCTACTTCTCGCTGTGCTCGCTCGAAGCGGGCGTAGGCGCCGCTTCCCGCCTCGCCGCGGTGCTGGCCGGGGCCGGCCTCGCGCCGGGCGGCGGCAGCCGTGTGCTCTCGCCGCGCACCGCGAGCGCGGTGGTGTCGCTGATGGCGACCTGCGGCATGTACGACGAGTCCGGCTCGCACCTGCTGGCGACCGGGCTGCCGGCCAAGAGCGGGGTGTCGGGAGTGATCGTCGCCGTGGCCACCGGCCGCGCCGGCATCGCGGTGGCCTCGCCTCGCGTCAACGCGAAGGGCGGCAGCGTGCGCGGCCATCTCATTCTGGCCGAGCTGTCGCGCGAGCTGGGCTGGCACTTCGCGCTGTAGAGCCGAGAGCTATGTTAGATTTCCGGTGCCTGCCAAGAGACCTGAATATGTCGAACACCGCGTTGCTCGAGCAAGTCGTCTCGGAAGCGAGGAGACTCTCCACTCTCGACAAGCTCCGATTGATCGAGAGGGTCACGCCAGAGATCGAGCGCGACCTCCTTGAGGCCGGTTCGGCTCGCCGACCGGGCCGTTCGTTGTGGGGGCTGGTTGCCGAGTTGGGATCGGCCCCCAGCGAAGAGGAGATAGCGGCCATGCGGCGCGACGCGTGGCCGGAGTTCCCGCGCTCTGGGACCTGATGCCGCGGCTGGTCGTCGACACCCACGCTGCCCTTTGGTACCTGTTTGCGGACGACCGTCTGTCGAAGGCGGCGCGAGAGGCGATGGACGCGGCTCTCGAGGCCGGAGACTCGATCGCGCTCTCCGCGATCTCGCTGGTCGAGATAATCTACCTGGTGGACAAGGGACGAATCTCGGAGCAGGCCTGGCAGCGAGTCCGCGAGGAGATGGGTCAGGACGCGCCGAGCTTGATCTCGGTGCCGATTGACGAGCGGCTGCTCCCTCACATCCAGCAAGTCCCGCGCAGTGAAGTGCCAGACCTTCCGGACCGGCTGATCGCTGCGACCGCGCTAATGCTGGATCTGCCGTTGGTCACGCGTGACCCGGAGATCCAGTCGTCCAGCATCCGGACGATCTGGTGACTGAACCACGGCCGCTTCCTGGAACTGGGAGAGCCGATGCCATCAGCGACCATCAAGCTTTTTCTGCCACGGGGTGATGCAAAGAGCCTGCGAACAGCCGAGATCTCCAATTGGACTGGTAAGGCGATAGCAGCGCCCCGCACCGAGCTCGAGGATCTACTCCAATGGGAGGAACTCGACAAAGCTGGCGTCTACATTCTTGCAGGCGCGGATCCGCAGTCGGGATCTCCTCGTGCCTACATCGGTGAGGCCGAGGTCATTCGCGACCGCCTGAAGCAGCACAAGTCGAAGGAGTTCTGGGTCTCGGCCATCGTCTTTGTCAGCAAGGACGAGAACCTCACCAAGGCGCATGTCCGCTACCTGGAGAGCAGGCTCCTTACCGAGGCCGGCCAAGTGGGGCGATTCACCTTAGAACAAAATCAGGCAGGCGGATCGAGGCTCCCGGAGTCGGATCGCGAGGACATGGAGGTTTTTCTTACTCATACTCGCCAGCTGCTGCCCGTCCTCGGGTCCGACCTGCTCATCCCCGTCGCACAGCCGTCGGCGAAACAACAATCGGGCGGAACTCTCTTCTGTCGCATGAAGGGTGCGGAGGCGCGTGGCCACCGAACACCGGATGGGTTTGTGGTGCTTGAAGGCTCGACGCCTGTCCTGCAGGAGCGAAGATCCGCGAAGAAATGGCCATACGTCGTCGCACTTCGCAACAATTTGATCGCAGACGGCATTCTTGTCCACAGGGGCGATTTTTACCTTTTCACACGGGACGTCGAGTTCTCCAGCCCCAGTGCCGCCGCATCAGTGATAGAGGGCGGTAGCGCGAATGGGCTCATCGAGTGGAGGACCAAGGACGGGAGGGTGCTCAAGGAGCTCGATGAACAGGCCTAGTGAGCCGGTGGAGCAGACAGCGCTAGGCCGCCACTCAATCACGGACGCCTCCGGCGACGCCAACCAAGAATCGCCAAGGTGAACAGCACCATTAGCACCACCCCGACCCACATCCCATTCCTCTCGCGCGCGAGCCACGGCCTTCCGCCGGGCAGCGGCACCGCATCGCCGTCGCCGAGCACCACGGCGCCGGCCCAGGCCTCGGCCGGCGCGCCGGCGGCCAGCCGCTCGCGCTGCGCGGCGGTGAGCGCCGCGGCCACCGTCTCGCCGCGGGCCAGGTGGCGATAGAAGCACTCGAAGAGGGCGGCGCCGTCGTCGTCGCGCAGCGGCCAGAGGGTCGCCACCACGGTGCGGGCGCCGGCCTGGAAGAAGGCGCGGCCGAGGCTCATCACTCCCTCGCCGGAGAGCACGGCGCCCGAGCCGGTGGAGCACGAGGACAGCACCACCACGGAGCCTTCGAGATCGAGACCGGCGATTTCCCGCGCTTCCAGGCGGCCGTCCTCGGCCGGATCGCCCGGCGCCAGCAGCACGTAGGAGCGCTCGGGCTCGACGGCGTCGGCGACCGCGTGGGTGGCGAAGTGCAGCAGGCCGAAGCGGCTGGACGGTGTCGTCTTCACTAGGGCAGCCTTCACCAGCGCCTCCGAAGCCTCGTCGCCGAGCCTCGCCTCGCTGCCGCCACCGAGGTGGCGCAGCACCGCCCGCGCCTCGCGGCGCGAGAACGGCAGGGCCGGTGCCGGAGCGGGCGGGGCACCGGCCGCGACGGCAGGCTCCGCGGCGAACGAGGGATCCGCCAGCACCAGGGCGGGCAGCAGCGTCGGTCGCGGCGGGGCGCGCCGCAACCGCAGCCAGAGCGTCGCCGAGGGCGCCAGGCCGAGACGGTAGCGGGTGGCGAGCGGCCCGGCCTCGCGGCCGCCCGCGGCCTCGACCCGCAGCGCGGCGAACGGCAGCCGGTGCAGGGCATCGTCCGGGATCAAGGTGAGCTTCTCGATTGCGGGCGGCAGGTTCGCCACGGCGGAGGCGAGGAGGTGGCGATAGAGGATGCCCGCGGCCTCTTCCTCCGCGCCATCGCGGCGGGAGAAGAGGCCGCCGAACAGGCCGGTTTCCGCGCGCACCTCGGCGCGGCCGGGCAGGCGATACAGGCGGGTCGACTCCCGGGTCGAGGCGAGCAGCCAGGAACCTCCCGCGGGCTCGCCGGCGACGTCCTGCCACGGCGCCACCTGGAACGACAGCAGGGCCTCGTCGCCGGCCAGCCCGCGACGGAGCTGCTCGAGGGTGGCGATCTCGGCAGGCTCGGCGTCGCCCTTCTCGGCCTCGAGCGTGTCCATCAGGGTGCGCGAGCGCATGCGCTCGACGACGCCGAAGCCGCGCTCCAGGGAATCGGGGAGGTCGCTCTCGAGCAGCCGGCCCGAGAGCCAGTAGAAGCCCTCGGTCCAGGTGGCGAACAGGCCGGGCTGGCTCGCCGTGCCCGCCTGCTGGTCGCGCAGGGCCTCGATCCCATCCAGGGCCGAAAGCGCATCGGCCAGCGCGCGCTCGCGAGGGCCGATCGCCCAGGAGACCCGCATCCGCGCGTTCCAGCCGCTGATCCGTGGCCACACTTGGCCCGAGCGGGCCGCCAGGGCCTGCGCTTCGTCGATCGCGGCCGCGGCCCGAGCCGGGTCCCGGGCGGCGAGCGAGCGCGCCAGAGCGGAACGGCAGTAGCTTCGGAGCCAGTCGGGACGCGCCAGCTCGAAGCAGCGCTCGAGCTGGCGCCGGCCCTCGTCGCCCGCCAGAGAGCCGGCGAGCCACAGAGCGTAGGCCTCGGTGTCGGGAGCCCCCGCCGCGTGCGCCACGGACGCCGCCTCGCCCGCCAGGCGCAGGAGCTCCGGCTTGCCGTCCGGCGCCGGCAGATCGCGCTGCTCGTCCCACCGGTAGAGCGCTCCCATCAACAGCGCAGTCGCCTCCCAGGCGCGGTTCCCTTCCGCCGCCGCGGCCTCGGCCAGGCGCCGCTGAGCTTCCCTGGCCTCGCGGTAGCGGCCCGTGCGATACGCCACGTCGGCGCGCGCGAGCTGGCACTCGCGCCGCAGGGCGGGATCGGGGAGCAGGGCCTCGTCCAGGCCGGCGAGCGCCTCCCAGGCGCGCTCGAGGTGCTCGCCGCGGGAGATCGCCTGCTGCGCTTCCAGCATGCGTGCGTGTGCGAGGAGCGCGGGCTCGCCGCTGCGCTCGGCCGTGGCGCGCACCCGCCCGGCTTCGCGGTCCGCCTCGTCGAGCCGCCCGGCGTCGCGCAGCAGTCGGGCGAGGCCGGCCCGCGCCGCGACCTCCGCCGCGGCGTCGCTGCGTTCGGCGGCGATGTCCGCCGCCTGGCGGTAGAGCGGCTCGACGCCGGTCCGGTCCTCGCTCCACCGCAGCCGACCGAGGTACAGAGCGAACCAGGGGTTGTCCAGGCGCTGGAGCCGGAGGTCGGCCAGGCGGTGCGCGGCGCGCGGCGAAGGCGGGCGGGAGATGGCGAGGTCGTAGAAGCAGCGCGCCGGCGCCTGTCCGAACGGCGAGGCCGCGAGCTGCGCCTCGCACTTCGCGAGCCCGTCCGCCGCGGCCGCCGGGCCAGCCGCGAACGGTGCGACGAGGAGGGCGGCGAGGACCGCCGCGGTCGATGGGTGCACGGGGCGCAGCGATCATACGAGCTTGGTGCGCCGCGCGCGGTCGATTTGACCCTGACCCGCCCGGCAAGCAGAATCCGGCGCAACCCGTGCCACGGACACGCGCATGACCCGAGCAGCTCCGAGCAGGGGCAAGCGTCGAGCGGCAGCGGCCCCGCGCCGGAGCTTCGTCCTGGAGCGCAACCAGCCCCTCTCGCGGAGCCTGCTCTGGCGCCTGCAGCGCAGCTTCTTCGAGCGCCGCGGGGCCCAGGCGTGGACCGAGGCGGTGGTGCCGCACTACATCACCTCCAATCCGTGGATCGCCGATGCCTACGCCAAGGTGGTGCTCGGCTGGCTGCGGGACCTCAGCTCCCCGCCGGCGGCAGGCAAACGGCAAGGGCCGCCGCTCGACCTCGGGCGGCCCATTCACATCGTCGAGCTGGGGTGCGGCTCTGGCCGCTTCGCCTACCACTTCCTGCTGCGCTTCTTCGATCTCCTGAGCCGCTCCAGCGTCGCCGAGGTGCCGGTGCGCTACGTGCTCACCGATTTCACCGAGCACAACCTCGAGGTGCTGCGCTCCAACGTCGCGCTGCAGCCCTTCGTCGAGGCGGGCCTCCTGGACTTCGCGCGCTACGACGCCGGGGCGGACCTCGAGATCTCGCTCAGTCAGTCGGGCGAGGTGCTCGCCCCGCGGCGTCGCGCAAACCCGTTGGTGGTGCTCGCCAACTACGTCTTCGACGGCGTTCCCCAGGACTGCTTCACGCTCCGCGCCGGCCACCTTTACGAGAGCCTGGTGACGCTCTCCTCGCGGCAGCGCGAGCCCGACCTCGAAGACCCGGCGGTGCTGGCGCGGCTCGAGATCGCGTGGCAGCAGCGGCCGGCTCCCGCCGACCCCTACGGCGAGCCCGAGCTCGACCGCATCCTCGCCGAGTACGCGGCCGGCCTGGAGGACACCACGCTGGTGTTTCCCGCTGCCGCGTTGCGCTGCCTGCGCAATTTGAAGCGCCTCGCCGGCGGGCGGCTGCTGCTGCTTTCCGCCGACAAGGGCTACAGCAGCGAGTCCTCCCTGGCCGGGCGCCCCGCGCCGGGCCTAGCCGTCCACGGCAGCTTCTCGCTGATGGTCAACTACCACGCCGTGGGCCGCTGGTTCGCCCATCGCGGCGGCAGCTTCCTCGCCTCCTCTCACCAGTCGAGGCACCTCCACGTCGTGGCGGGCCTGCTCGGCGCCGGAGCCTGGCCGGAGACCCGACTGGCCTTCGACGAAGCTGCCGAAAGGCGCGGGCCGGACGATTTCTTCGTGGTCAAGAAGGGCATCGAGGCGATCTACCCCTCGCTCGGCCTCGACTTCCTGCTCGCCTGGATGCGGCTCAGCGGCTGGGACCACAACGTCTTTCTAGGTTGCCTGCCGGTGCTGCTGGAACGGGTGAACGAGGCGAGCGAGGCGGAGCGAGAGCAGGTGGCGGTCGCCACGCGGCGCATCTGGGAGGCCTACTTCCCCCTGCGCGAGTCGCCGGACCTGCCGTTCTGCCTGGGCATGGTCGGCGTCGCCCTGGGCCGTTGGAGCGAGGCGATCGAGTATTTCGAGCAGTCGCTGCGCCTGCACGGCGAGACGCCGGCAACCGCCATGCAGATGGCCTTCTGCCAGTATCAGCTCGGCGAACGGGCAGCGGCTCTCCAGCGGCTCGACCGTGCTCTGGCCGAGGAGCCGGGCCTCGAGGCCGCCCTCGAGCTGCGCCGGGAGATCGAGGAGGCTTCGCCAGGCGCAGGTCACTGACCGAGCCGCCCGTTTCAACTGAGACGGGCCGACTGAGGCGGGAGGCAGACCCGCCGGGCGGCGGCGCCGCCCGGCGTGAGGGCTGCTGATGCCGCTCTACCCTCTCGGCGGGTCCGGGTTCGGCATCGGAGGCGTGTCGGTCTTGGCGCGCCAGCCGCCGGAGCGCGGCCACCGCTCGTGCGGGGGCTTGGCCCGGTGCTTGGTGGCGTTGGAGCGCGAAGACTTGCGGGTGCGGAGGCTGGCGGACTTGGACTTGGTAGTGGCACGTCGAACGGACATGAGATCCCTCCCTGCTCGGGTGGCCGAAGCCGGTTGGTTCTGGCCGGCGGGACCGACCCCGCCGGGGTCTCGAGGTTGCTTGGATCGTCGGGGAGAGGAACGACCGCGCGATCGCGATCCCCTCAGCGCCCGACCCTCGAGCACCGAGGTAAGCGCGAAGCGACCAGAAACCGGCTAGCGCAGGAGGACGGAGAAGGTGGGAGAGGTGAGGCGGTGGCCGTCGCCGAGCACGGCCGTGATCTGCCAGTAGATCAGGCTGCCGGGCGGCAGCCCGGCGAGGGAAGAGGAGGGCACCTGGTACGTGGGGGCGGAGAGGCCTTTGACCGAGGCCACCGGCGCCAGGGCGCCGGTGCTGACCTGGGCCTCGTAGGCGGTGGCGCCGGGCACCGCCTCCCAGCGCAGCACGAAGCTCTCGGCGGGGAGCTCCGTGCTCTCCGGCAGGAGCGAGCGGATGGCCTGCGGGCGGCCGTCGCGATAGGCGGGGTCGCCGGTACCGAAGCCGAAGCGCCACCCGAGCCCGAGCGCCAACAGCGCCATTGCCGCGGCGGCCACGGCCCAGCGTTGCCAGGCGGCCGGGCGCGCCCGAGGCGAGAGGGACGAAGCCGGGACCGAGCCCACCTGCTCCTCTCGCAGCTCGCGCAGGTAGGCGGCGGCGAGCCGCCAGTCCTCGGCGCAGTCGGCGCAGGTGGCCGTGTGCTCGACCGCGGTGCGGAGCTCGGCCGGCGAGAGCTCACCGCGCACCGCCTGCAGGATCACCTCCGGTCGCGGGCAGGCGTCGGGGTCGGGCGGCGGGACTCCCGAGGCCTGGAACGCAGCCCGCAGCGCGTCGTCGTTGCCGGCATCGCTGGTCATGGTGTCACTCCCTTTCCGGCAAGGCATTGGCGAAGGTCCGCCAGGCCGCGGTAGACGAGGTTCTCGGCCTTCTTCTCCGTCCAGCCCATCAGGCGGCACACCTCGGGCACCGTGTGCCCCTGCAGGTGAAGCGTCGCCGCCAACCGCCGTGGCGCAACCAGCCGCCCCAGGCAGGCGCGGATCGCCCGGCCGATCTCCCGTCCGGCTTGGCGCTGCTCGGGACTGGAGCCGGCCGACGGCGGCAGTGGCGCCGCTTCCCCTTCCTCGAGCGACACTTCGCGGCGGCGGCGCCGGCGGCGGATCTCGTCGACCACGGCCGAGTAGGCCGCCTTGCGCAAATAGGACGATGTGAACTGGACTTCTCCCTCAGCCCGGCGCTCGACGTCCATCACCCGCATCAACGCCACCTGCACCAGGTCCTCGGCCTGGTCGGCCAGCCAGTAGGGGCACACCCGTGCCACCGCCCGGGTGAGCGCGGCGCGCAAGGCGGCCAGGTCGTCCTCGAGGCGCAAGTTCAGTGGCTCCACGCTTCCAACGATGCGCGGTCGTTCTTTTGCAGGCAAGTCGGAACAGCGTACTACGGCCCAGGTCGTTCTCGGGGGTCCCCCTAGCGGCCCCCGCCGCGGCTCTGTAAGATCGCGCTAACGGAACCGTCACCCAGTCCCGCCTCGCGCCGAGGCGATTAAGGAGATCGAAGATGCTGCGACATCCCAGGATGTCAGGCGCACTTCTCGTTCTGCCGTTCTTCTCCCTCACCCTCGCGCTCGCCCTCCCTGCCACCCTCCACGCCCAGTCCCAGGCCACCACCGGCGTCATCGAGGGCACGGCGGTCGACGAGACCGGCGGCGTGCTGCCGGGGGTGACAGTGGTGGTCCGCAACACCGCCACCGGATACGAGCAGACGCTGACCACCGACAGCCGGGGCCGCTTCCGCGGCGTGCTGCTGCCGCTCGGCCCCTATCGGCTGACGGCGAGCCTCGAGGGCTTCTCGACCCTGGTGCGCGACGGCATCGACCTGGCGCTCGGCCAGACCGTGTCGCTTACCCTCGGCATGTCGGTGTCGGCGATCGCGCAGGAGATCACGGTCACCGCCGAGGCGCCGCTGATCGAAACCAGCCGCACCGAGGGCGCGACGCGCATCGACGAGGCCTCGATCGAGGGCCTGCCCAACAACGGCCGCAACTTCCTCGACTTCACCAAGCTCACCCCCGGGGTGACCATCGTCCAGGGCCCGGACGGCGACGAGCTGTCGATCAACGGCCAGAAGGGCATCGCCAACAACATCTCGGTCGACGGCGCCGACTTCAACAACCCGTTCTTCGGCGAGCAGCGCGGCGGCCAGCGCCCGCCCTTCACCTTCAACCTGGACGCGGTGCAGGAAGTGGTGGTGGTGGCCGACGGCGCGCCGGCCGAGTTCGGCCGCTCCTCGGGCGGCTTCGTCAACGTGGTCACCAAGTCGGGGACCAACGAGCTGCACGGCAGCGCGCACGGCTTCTACAAGGACGACAGCCTGTCGTCGACACCCAAGAACCCCGACGGCAGCGCCGCCGAGGAAGGCGAGTTCGACCAGACCCAGCTCGGCTTCACCTTGGGGGGCCCGATCCAGCAGGACAAGCTCTTCTACTTCGTGGCCGCCGACGTGCAGCGCGGCGAGCGCACCAAGCAGACCAACGCCGGCCGCATGGACCCGCAGCTCGTCGCCTTCCTCGCCTCGATCGGCATCCCCAACGACAATGCGCCCATCACCCGCACCGACGATGCCGAGGTCGCCCTCGCCAAGGTGGACTGGAACGCCTCGGAGAAGAACCTGGTCACGCTGCGCTACTCCTACACCAACTCGGAGCAGGTCAACGGCACCTTCGACGTCGACCAGTGGGGCGCCTCGGCCAACGGCATCGAGCGCGACTACTCGAGCGCCGGCACGGCGACCTGGATCAGCACCCTCTCGCCCAGCCTGCTCAACGAGCTCCGCCTCCAGTACGCCAAGGAGTGGCGGCCGCGGCCCTATGACGGCCCGACCATCCCGGGCCAGAACCGGGCCTTCCCCGACACCGCCATCGCCGCGAACGGCAACCGCTTCGGCATGCCCTTCTTCCTGCCCGTCCAGTACGACGACGACCGCACCCAGATCACCGACAACGTCTCCTGGCTGCTCGCCGATCACTCGATCAAGGCGGGTGTCGAGTACAACGAGGTCGCCTCGTCGCAGACCTTCATCGGCTTCGCCAACGGCCGCTTCATCTTCTCGAGCGTCAACGGCTTCATCAACTATTACAACAACCCCAACTACGTCGAGTGCTCGAACGGCAGCTCGTCGCAGACCGGCGTCTGCCCGGCGGGCACCTCGGTGGTGGGTCCGGTGCTGCTCTACCTGCAGCAGGCGGGCGCGGGAAACACCTCGGTGGAGGAGGCCGGCACCCAGACCATCAAGCAGCGCGAGCCGGCGATCTACGTGCAGGACGAATGGCGACCCACGACCAACCTCACGTTGCAGTACGGCCTGCGCTGGGAGGCACTGGACAACCCCTCCGTCCGCACTCCGCCCTCGCAGGTGTTCTTCGCGCCGTTCATCGGCCGCACGGTGAACACCGCGGCCGGCCCGCAGACCTTCCCCTCGGACGGCGACATCCCCGACGACTACGAGATGTGGCAGCCGCGCCTCGGCGTGTCCTGGGTGCCGGATCCGGACAGCAAGTCGGTGGTGCGTGGCACCGCCGGCATCTTCCACGCGCGCCTGCCGGCCCTGAACCTCGCCTCCACGCGCTCGACCAACGGCACCCTGGGCCAGACCCTGTTCCGCAACAGCTCCCTGGTCGGCGTCTTGGGGCCGACCCCCGACTACACGACGCTGATCAACACCCAGGGACTGCCCGTCTTCTTCCCCGACGTGTTCGTCTACGACAAGGACTGGCAGACGCCGCGCACCTACTCCTACAGCCTGTCCTACGAGCGCGAGGTGATCACCGATCACGCGGTGCTGCTCAAGCTCAACTACGCCAAGACCGACCACATCACCCGCTTTACCAACCGCAACGACCCGCGCCTGGGCTCGCCCTGGTCGTCGGGGCTGCCGCCCGGCGGCATCAACGGCATCACGACCCTGACCACCGTCGAGTCGACCGCCAAGAGCCGCTACCAGGGCGTGACCCTGGGGCTCAACAAGCGGTGGTCGAAGAACTATCAGTACCAGGTCTACTACACCTGGTCGAAGGACGAGTCGGACGACGACAACGAGCGCGACCCCTTCACTTTCCGCTACGCCGACATCACCCAGCTCGACCGGGAGTTCAGCTACTCGGACCGCGACCAGCGCCACCGGGTCAACGCCTTTGGCCTCTTCCGCCTGCCCTGGGAGCTGGACTTGAACGCGCGCTACGCCTACCGCTCGGCGCAGCCCAAGTCGATCAAGGCCGACGGCACCGACGCCGCCACCCCCGCCGACCGCATCAACCCGGACGGCTCGGTGACGCGCCGCAACCTGGGCCGCAAGGACAACAAGTTCAACTCCCTCGACCTGCGTCTGTCGAAGGACTTCGAGGTCGGCAACTTCACCCTGCAGCCGAGCTTCGAGGTCTTCAACGTGTTCGACGCGGACAACTTCGTCCGCCCCCAGGTCACCAGCCTGGCCTTCAACTTCGACGGCACGGTGAGAAGCGGCGCCGGCGACCCGCGCCAGTTCCAGCTCGGCCTGCGGCTGACCTGGTAGGGGGCCGGCTGTAGGATGGTGGAGATGATCGCGGGGCCAGGTGACGCCTGGCCTCGCGGTTTCAGCCACCGAGGAAGCCGCCGCCATGCTGACGCCGCTCGAAGTCAAGGCTCTCGAACCTTTCAGGATCTGGATTCGCTACTCCGACGAAACGCAGGGTGAGGTGGATCTCTCGGACCTCGCGGGACGCGGAGTCTTCTCGCTCTGGGACAAGGAGGGCGCTTTCCAGCAGGTGCACCTCGGACCCTGGGGGGCGATCGCCTGGACGGACGAGGTTGAGCTCTGCCCGGACAGCGTGTACCTCCGGCTCACCGGCAAGAGCCCGGAGGAGCTGTTCCCCGCTCTCGCCCGGAGGCAGGTTGCCTGAGATCAGCCGCTTCTTCGGCATCGTCATTCGGATGTACTTCGACGACCACAACCCGCCTCATTTCCATGCCGAGTACGGCGCCGACCAGGCGGTGATCGAGATCGACAGCCTGGCGCTGATCGCCGGCCGCCTTCCGGCGCGAGCACTGGGTCTCGTCATGGAGTGGGCCGCGCTCCACCAGGCAGAGCTTCGAGCCTGCTGGCAGAAGGCGCAGAACCAACAGGCGCCGGGCAAGATCGCGCCGCTGGCTTGATCGGCTCCTCGGCCTCACAGCTTCTCCGCCTCCTGCCCGTCCAACGGCTTCGACCTGAGGCCCTACCGCCGCCGGCGTGCCTTGGTTCCCGCCCGAACTCCAGGCCGGACGACCTCGCTGACCTCCTCGACGCAGCCTGGGCGGCGACGGCAAAGTAGCCCGTACCGAACCGGAGCCCTTTTCTTCTCGCCCTCGTCACTTCTTTGGTCGCTCCCCCGCCGCCCCTTTTCCATAATCTCGAATCGCACCGGACTCCAGGCTTCCGGGAATTTTTCCCGGAAGCCCGGCCCTGCCGGCTCTCGGCGGATCTTGCGTCCATGGCCTAAGCCTCATGGCGGCCGAGGGATACGAGCGCCGGCCGGCGGTGGTACAGAGGTTGCTGGCCTAACGTGGCAGGCGGAGCCGTCTTCGCCTTGCCGACACAACCTGAGGATTGACACCCGAGGAGGCGCAGCGTGATGGACCCCGGCCTGGACTCCCTGCTCGAATCGGCAAACGAACCCCGCCTCGACGACCCCGACCGCCGGCCCGGCAAGCCCGCCGCCGACCCCCCTGCCGTCGACCCACTTGCGGGCGGCACCCGCCTGCTCTCGATCGCCACCCTCGCCTGGCTCACCGACGGCGGCTACTTCCAGCCGGCCGACGGCTCGCCGCTGGCGCCGCTCGCCGGGCCGCTGCGCTGGTGCACGGCGGCCGAGCGGCAGCGGGCCGGCGCCCGGCTGCTGGCGAGCGATCCCTTCCGCTCCGGCGCGCGCCTGGTGGCGCAGCGCCTGCGCCTGTCGCCGCTCGGCCAGGCGCTGGCGGTGCTTGAGCAGCCGCAGGCGCGGCTGCGCATCGCGATCGCCGAGCCCCACCGGGCGCCGAAGGTCTTCCAGTTCTTCGTCCGCGGCCGGTTGGCGGTGCGCGGCGAGAACGACCCCGAGGGCTTCCGCCTCGCCGAGCCGGTGCGGCTCTCGGCCCTGCTCACCGCCCTGGCCGCCCGCCTCGACGCCTCGCGGCTCGCACCGGAGCTCGAGGCCGTGGCCTTGCTACCCGAGGTCTTCGAGCTGCTGACGGCGCTGTGGAAGAAGCTCGGCCGCGGGGTCGAAGAACCGCTCACCGAGGAGCGGCTGATCTGCCTCTTGGGCGGCGTCTCGGACGGCCACGACGAGGGCCGCTCGCTGCTCGCGGCGATGGTCGCCGCGGGGCTGCTCGAGAAACGCGGTACGGCCTACTTCCTCGCGTCGTCGCTGGCCCGCTGGCTCGGCCTGGTGTGGTCGGACTACGTGGTCGAGATCGAGCGCCGGGAGCTCGCCGGGGCGGATACAGATCACCGGCCGCCGGCCGAGCGGCGGCAGATCTTCGCCGGGCCGCCGGGCGAGCGCGTGCTGTGCGAGGAGCTGGCGGGCGCGCCGGCGGGGGACGGCGGGCGAGTGCTGCTCTTCCTGCGCCTGCAACGCTGGGAGCTCGAGCAGCGCCTGGCCCGGCACTTGGCCGGCGGCAGCGACGGTGGCGCGCACTGGGCGCTGGCCGGCGAGGCGGAGCCGGCGGGGCGGTTTCCCTGGCCGACCAGCCTGTCGGTCCACTGAGGTCGAGGCCTGGCCCTTCGGCGCTCGCCGCGTTCTCCGACAGCCGCCGACGACGAATGGACGAACGGACTTGATACCCATGCAAGTTAAGCTTGGCGAGAAGGTGCGCCGGTGGACGGTCCCCATCGTCGGCCATCTCGGTATGTCGAAACCCCGAATCCTGGTCGTCGACGATGAAGAGGCGATGCGCGAGGTGCTGGAGATCCGCCTGCGCCAATGGGGGTACGACGTCTATCTCGCGGCCAACGCCGAGGAAGCTCGCTCGCTGCTCAAGCGGGTGGACCCCAGCGTGGTGCTCTGCGACGTGGTGCTGCCGGACACCTCGGGCCTCGATCTGATCGCAACTCTCAAAGGCGAGGACGACCGGCCGGTGCTGCTGATGACGGCCTACGGCAACATCGACCGCGCCGTCGAGGCCATGAAGCAGGGGGCGCGCGACTTCCTCACCAAGCCGATCGATTACCCCAAGCTGGAGACCACGCTCGCCGCCCTCGAGGAGGAGGCCGACCTCAGGGACAACGCCGAGCAGCTCTCCGCCTCGCTCGACCGCGGCGCCGGCCTGGGGCTGCTGGTGGGCCTGTCGAAGCCGATGCGCCAGATCTACAAGCTGATCACCACCCTCGCCGCGAACGACACCGGCGCCATCATCACCGGCGAGAGCGGCACCGGCAAGGAGCTCGCCGCGCGCTCCATCCACGACCTGTCGCGCCGCGCCAGCGGGCCGTTCGTGGCAGTCAACAGCTCCGCCATCCCCGACGGGCTGATGGAGGCCGAGATCTTCGGCCACGAGAAGGGCGCCTTCACCGGCGCCGTCAACATGCGCGCCGGCTGCTTCGAGCTCGCCGACCGCGGCACCCTCTTCCTGGACGAGATCGGCGAGATGCCGATCTCGCTGCAGCCCAAGCTGCTGCGCATCCTGGAGGAGGGGAGGGTGCGCCGGCTGGGCGGCGCCACCGAGATCCGCTTCAACGTGCGGGTGCTGGCCGCCACCAACCGCGACCCGCAGCAGTCGGTCGACGACGGCGTGCTGCGCCAGGACCTCTTCTACCGCTTGAACGTCTTCACCGTGCCGATGCCGGCGCTGCGCGACCGCGCCGGCGACCTGCCGCTCCTCACCCAGCACTTCATCCGCCAGTCCAACAAGAAGCACGGCACGCGGGTGGACTCCCCGAGCCGCGAGGCGCTGGAGCTGATGGAGGGCTACCCCTGGCCGGGCAACGTGCGCGAGCTGCGCAACGTGATCGAGCGCGGCGTGATCCTCGCGCAGCAGGGCCGCATCGAGAGCGTGCACTTGCCGCCCTACGTGCGGCGGCCGCGCGGCGGCAGGAAGGACGAGATGGTGCTGCCCGCCGGCATCACCGCCGCCGAGGCCGAGAAGCTGCTCATCCTCTCGACGCTCGAGCGGGTGGGCAACAACAAGGCCGAGGCCGCCCGCCAGCTCGGCCTGGACGTCAAGACCATCCGCAACAAGCTGGCGAGCTACGGCGTCCCCCTCGAGCGGCGGTAGAGCGCGCTAGAGTAGGAGCCTGTGAAGAAAGCGTTGCGCAGCAGCTTCATTCACAGGCTCTGAAAGGGCGATGCGCGTCGCCACCAAGATCGCCACCGGCTCCGGCCTGCTGGTGCTGCTCTTCGCCGGCCTGCTCGCTTACTACGTCTATCTCGGACGGCAGGACATCTCGCTCTCCCGTGAGCTGTCGAGCAAGGTGCCGGTATCGACCCGGCTGGCCGGCCAGGAGGCGGCGCTCGACAACCTCGAGAAGCAGATCAGGCGGCTGCTCGCCGCCCAGGACTTCGACTACACCCTCGGCATCCACGAGATGCACCTGCGTTTCGACGACAACCTGCGCCAGCTCGCCCAGGAGAACGCCGCGGAGCAGCAGGGAGAGGTCGAGACGCTTACCGAGCTGTGGCGCGACTACGGGCGCGCCCTGGCCGCCATCGAGCGCCGGGCCTGGCTCGAGCCCGAGCCCCACGAGGCTGCCTGGGAGGCGGTCTACGACAAGATTGGGTCGGTCAGCACCCAGGTGCGGCAGATGCTCGACTCGGCGGCGGTGGCGGCCGACCGAGAGGTGGAGCGTTCCGAGGGCACGAAAGTGCGGGCCGAGCAGCTCTCCGGCAAGGTCCTGCTCCTCGCCCTGGCGCTCTGCGCCCTGATCGTCGTCTGGACGGTGCGCTCGATCAACGTACCCCTGCGGCGCCTGGTGGACGGCACCCGCGCCGTGGCCGGTGGCCACTTCGACTACCGGCTCGACCTCGGCAAGGACGAGGAGTTCTCGCGCCTCGCCGCCTCCTTCAACGCCATGGTGCGGCGCCTGTCCGAGCTCGACCAGATGAAGAAGGACTTCGTCGCCCACGTCTCGCACGAGCTCAGGAACCCGCTGGTCGCCATGCAGGAGACCAACCAGCTCCTGGTCGACGAGCTCGCCGGGCCTTTGAACAAGCAGCAGCAGCGCCTGCTCGAGCTCAACATCGAGAGCGGCCGGCGGCTGTCAGCCATGCTCTCGAACCTGCTCGACCTGTCGAGTCTCGAGGCCGGGGCGATGAGCTACGAGTTCAAGCCCGAGGACCTGGCCGACATCGCGCGCTTCGCGGTCTCCGAGTACGAGGCGCGGGCCGGCGAGCGCAAGGTGCAGCTCCGGCTGAAGGTGCCCGCGGAGGCGCAGCCAGTGGTGGCCCCGGCCGACCGCGATCGCCTGATCCAGGTGCTCGAGAACCTGATCGAAAACGCGCTCAAGTTTTCGCCGGCGGGATCCGCCATCGAGGTCGAGGTCAAGCCCGCCGGCCGGCTGCCCGGCCGCATCCCGCGGCGGGTGCTCGACCGCCTGGCGGCCGGCGACCGCCACTTCGCATGGCTGTCGGTGGCCGACCGCGGGCCGGGCGTTCCCGAGGCGCAGCAGGAAGCCATCTTTCGCAAGTTCCACCAGGTAGGACACAATCCCCGCACCAACGGCGGCGGGGTGGGGCTGGGGCTGGCGATCTGTCGCGAGCTCGTGGAGGCCCACGACGGCGCGATCTGGGTGACCGACCGCCCAGGAGGGGGGAGCATGTTCTGCGTGGCGCTGCCGGGAGCCGAGAGCGAAACGGTGCGCGAGCCGGAAGGCGTGCGCGCGCTCGGGGAGGCCCGGGCGTGAGGGCGGCCGCCGCCACAGCGCTGGTGGCCCTGGCCGCCGCGGCCTGTGCCTCCCACCCCCTGGCCCGCCAGGGTGACCGCGCCCTCGCCGCCGGCGACTGCAAGAGCGCGGTGGCGGCCTACGAGCGCGTGCTGCTCGAGGTGAAGCGCGCGCCCGACCTCGACGTCCTGCTCTTCCGCCTCGCCGCCTGCCGCTCGCTCGCCGGCTCGGGCGTCGAGGACCGTGCCAAGGCCCGCCACTATCTCGATCGCCTGCTGTGGGGCTTCCCGCGGAGCCCTTACGCCGTGCCGGCCAAGGTGCTGCTCGAGCGCGACGCAGACCTCGGGCGGCTCGAGACCGAGCTCGAAGCGGCGCGCAACGCCCTGGCCGAGCGCGAGCAGGAGCTGGCCGAGCTGGAGCAGCAGATCGCCATCGCCGGCGAGAAGGCCGCGATCCCCGAGCCCAACGGCGAGAAGCTGGCCGCCGAGCTCGTCAGCCTCAGGACGAGGGTGACCGCGCTGTCCAAAGACCTCAACGCCAAGCTGGCCGAGATCGATCGGCTGCAGCGCGCTCTCCAAGCGCTCAAGGAGATCGACCTGGGCTCCCCGCCTCGCTGAGCCTCAGCGCTTCCGCGCTTTCTTCGGGCGCGGCTTCGCTGGTCCCTTCGCCGGCGCCTTCCTGCCCGCCGCGGCCGCCTTGCGCGGCGGCCGCACGCCGCCGCTGCCTCCCAGGATCTCGTCGATGCGCCTGCGGTCCTCTTTGAGGCGGCCGATGGCATCCTCGAGGCGCTGGATCTCGGCGCCGTAGCGGGCCACCACCTGATCGCGCGAGGCGATAGTGCGCTCCAGGCGCTGGGTGAGCTCGGCGATCTCCTCTTCGTTGTGAGCGCGGAGCTCCTCCGGCGGCAGCCGGCCGCCGGAGGAGACGGCTTCCACGCGCTTGCGGTTGCGGTCGAGCAGCTCGCGGTGGGTCTTGAGCAGGTCCTCTACGGTCTGGACGGCCATGGTGCCTCCACGCTCGGCCCTCAGCCGAGAATGTTGAACTGGTTGGCGTTGGGGTTGGGCGGCTCGGCGCCGCCGAACTGGAGCACCGGCCCGCTGTGCACGTTGCCCAGGAAGGTGGTGAGGACCTGGTGCAGGTCGAAGGAGAAGTAGCCCTGGCTCGTCGCCTTGACGTGGTTGCCCATGACCGCCATCCGCAGCCCGGCGAGCGACACCGTGGCCCGCAGGTCGTTCGGCGCCGTCGCCAGGTGCTCGCAGACGTTGTGGCCGAAGGTCACGCGGTCGAAGGTCAGCGCGAACTGTTGCCCGAGCGGCACGCGCTGCACCTCGACCAGGGCGGAGAGGCCGGCGCCGGTGACCCGGTTGTCGACCACCAGGGCCGCGCCGAAGGCGATCTGGGACTCGAGGTTGGCGAGCGTGCCCGCGAGCCGGATGGCGCGGTGCTCGAGGTTGGGATCGACCTTGAACGGGTCGGTGGCGTGGATGCGGTTGCCGCGCACCGAGGCCCCCACTGTCCAAAGGAAGATGCCGCCGACCGCTTGCGCCAGCGGCACGCCGGCCGGCGACACGCCGGCGTCGCGGATCTCGCAGGAGTCGACTACCACCTCGGTCAGCGGGTTCAAGGCGAGCGAGGTGGCGAAGACCGCGGCGGAGATCCCCGGCGGGGTCTGGTAGGCGCAGCGCAGCAGGCGGTTGTCGACCAGCCGCGTGATGCCGAGCAGGCTGAGGCCGAAGAATCCCGGCTGCTCCACGTTCTCGATCAGGTTGCCGCGCACCTCGAGGTCGGTCTCGCCGCCGGCCTGGATGCCCGCCGTGCAATCGAGCAGGCGGTTGTCCACCAGCCGGTTGCGCTCGCCCTGAATTAGCAGCGCGCCGGAGGCCGCGCCGTGAATGCGGTTGCCGGCGACCGCCGCCTGACGGGTCCGCAGCAAGCCGACCGCCACCCGCAGGTTGCGTTGCGGGTCGCCGATCTCGTTGCCGGTGATCTCGACCCCCTCGGAGCCCAGCACCATGACGCCGTCCTGCTGGCCGAGGACCCGGTTGCCGGCGACCACCGCGGCCGGGCCGAAGCCTTCGCCGGCGAGCTCCTCGTGGCCGACCAGGATGGCGAGCGGCAGCACGCCGCCCACGGCGTCGATCGCCGCGGCCGCCAGGCGGTTGCGCTCCACGCGGCCCCGGCTGCCGGCCATGCGGATGCCGCCGTAGGCAGGGCCCTCGTAGAACAGGACGTTGCCTTCGACCAGGCAGCCCTCGGCGGCGACGTCGATGCCCCACAGCTTGCCGGGGGCGTCGATCGCCCCGATGCGGGGCCGGGAGATGTGGTTGCGGGTGATGCGCACGCCCTGGGCGCGCGATAGGGGCAGACCCCCGAACACCTGGGCGTTGAGCACCACCCCGGCGAGGAAGCCCGTGATCTGGTTGCCGTCGACCCGCGAGCCCTGGACCAACGCCGAGTCGGCCAGGTCCTCGAGGAAGACCCCGCACAGGCCGGGGACCTGCTGCTCCTGGAAGACCCGATTCGCCATCCGGCAGTCCAGCACCTCGATCAGCCGGTCGTTCTGCTGCGCCCAGATGGCGATCAGGATGCCGGCGATCTCCAACCGTTCGAGCACCACGCGCTGCGCATTGATGAGCCTCACGCCGGAGCCGGCGCGCGACTCCAGGCACTCGACGCGGCAGTCGGCGATCGTCACCTCCGCGGCGCGCAGCACCTCGATCAGCGCCCCGACGTCGTTGCCTTGGGCCAGCAGCTCGAAGCCCAGGCTCTCGACCACCACGTCCTGGACCCGCACTTCGCCGTCGCCGATGGCGAGCAGGGTGATGGGCTCGCGGCTCTGCACCACCGCGCCGGAGCTCTCGCCGTGGAAGTGGATGTTGGACCGCACGATGCGGATCGTCTGGCGGATCTCGTGTACTCCGACCTTGAGGCACACGCAGCCGCCGGCCGCGGGCAGCGAGTCGATCGCCGCCTGGATGCTCTCGCCCGGCCGCACCACGCGGGTGCAGCAGCTCCGGCCAAACTCCGGCGGCCACTTCGGCCGGCAATCCTCGACGTCGTCCGGCAAGGTCACCATGGCCAGGCGCGCGTAGTGATGATGGATGCCGCGCGGGGGCGCCTCGGTCAGGATCTCGACCGTGGCGTCCACGGTGCGGGCGGCGAAGACCCAGAAGTCGCCGACCTTGAATTCGCCGCCCACGGGTGAGACGGTGAATTCCACCTGCACGCCGTCCTCGAGCACCATCTGCGCCGCGGCGTCGACCGGGATCACGCCGCCCTCGGCGTCGACGTCGGCCACCACGTTGTTCGCCGCGTCGAGCACCGGGCCCTTCTGGTCCCAGCGCCGCACGCGGGTGTGGCGGCCGGCCGGCGCCGCGACGTCGAACACCCCGGCCGGCAGCGCCGCCGTCAGCGTGAGCTCCTGCGTCACGTCGTCAACGGTCAGCACCTTGGCCATCACTCCCGGCTTGCCGGCGAGCTCCAGCCAGTCGTCCAGCACCTCCACCCAGTCGTTGGCCGAGAAGCGCAGCACGGCGTCGCGGCGGGTGCGCGACACCGTGAGGCGGTCGCGGGCCGGGCCGATGGCGGTGACCGCGGCGCCCACCGAGCCGTTGTCGCGCGACCATTTGAAGGTCGCGGCGGCGAGCGGGCCGGGAGTGTGCACCTCCACCCGGTAGAGCCGGTTCTCGGTGCCGCGGTAGCCGCCGGTGGGGTTGACCACGCAGGGGTCGTTGGAGGTCGGCACGCCCACCGCGTCGGTGGACAGGCGAGCGGCCGAGGGCGCGGTGGCGGCCACCCAGGCGGGGATCTCGCCGTCGGGCGTCGCGCACTCCGCGTTCACGTTCTCGAGCACCTTGACCTGCCACACGGTCTGCAACCGCGTGGCGGTGTCCACCCCCAGCGCCTTCTCCAGCAGCTCCGGGTCCTCGAGGTGGGTGAGCTCGCGCTGCCAGACGTCGAGGTACACGAGGTGCGGGCCGCCGGCGAGCGGGAAGGGCGCCTCGACGGCGACGTTAGGGAAGTAGGGCTGGTCCTCGTAGGGCACCGGGAGCGTGCCACGCTGCTCGGCGAGGTGCGGCTCCCACTCGCGAGGCGGCAGGCCGTGGTTCTCGGCGAGCTGGCCGTCGACGTACATGCGGCCGACGCCGATCGTCACCGAGGCGCCGCCGGGCAGGATCTCGAAGCCGTGCGGCGTCTCGGCGGGCACCGCGGCGCGGCCGATGGTGTCGAGGGTGCCGGCGCGGCTGCGGCGGTCGCGGATCTCGACCAGCTCGTTGAAGTCCGCATCGAGCAGTACGCGGCCCTGCTGCATGCGCACGCCGATGTGGTCGTCGAACGGGTCGAAGGAGAAGCGCGTGTGGTCGCCGGGCATGGTGTCCCCCTAGGTGACGTAGATCAGGCCCGCTTCGAGCCCGAACGGCAGGTACTCGTCGAGGCGTAGGCGCAAGTTGCCTTCGCGCTGCGGTTGCTTGAGGTGCGAGTAGACGCCCATCTCCGCGCCGTCCTCGGCGCCGCGGCGGATCTCGACCGCGCAGGAGAGCGCGAGCTGCGCGTAGGCCGGCAGGCCGTAGCGCCGGCTGGTGAAGCCGGGCACCACGCGCGCCACCTCGGCGGCGCGGATCTGCGCCTGGATGACGGCCGGCAGCAGCGGGTCGCGGGCCAGCGCCTCCTCCAGCGCCTTGGCCATCGCCAGGTCGGGCTGGCAGCGGTAGCGGCGCGGCGTGTGCGAGCTGGCCGGCACGAAGCTGAAGCGCACGCAGCCCTCCTGGGTGCGCACCGCGACCACCCGGCCGGTGGCGATCGACTCGCTCATCGCGAGCTGGCGCACGTGCAGCCGGCCGAAGACCGTGCAGCGCTCGAGGTCGAGCGGCGGCCCTGGCCGGCCGAGGCCGGCCGAGACGGCGAAGCGGTTGTCCGCCAGCGCGTCGAGGATCGAATCGATGGCGAAGAGGCGCTGCACGTGATCCGGGGCCTCGATCGCGCCCAGGATGCTGGCCGCGATCTGGATCTCGAGCTGCGCGTTGAGCGGCGCGCCGGCCGGGCCGGCGGCCACCCGCAGGCTCGGCGCCAGCACCGCGGGCGTGCCGTCGTCGTTCAGCCGGCGGCCCGGCACCAGCGTCGCGTGGATCAGGCGCAGGAAGCCGAGGTCGCCGGTCACGGTGAGGTGGCCCTCGACCACCACGCCGTTGAGCGTGAGCGCGCCCTGGCGGTCGGGGTCGGCGGGGTTGACCGGCGGGCTCACCTCGATATCGAGGCCGGCCAACGGGGTCCGCAGCAGCGGCCGCTCGCCGTTCGCTGCCTCGATGGCCAAAAACGCCTCGTTGAGCAGCGTGATCTGCCCCGGCAGCGCGTAGCTGCGGCTGTCGCGGATGGTGATCACCGTGCTCTCGCGGGCCAGCGGCCCCGCCCAGTGGGCGAGCGCCTGGACCACGTCGGGGAAGACCGGAGGCGCCAGCACGCCCTCCTCGACGGAGATGCGGTGCGCCTCGATCTCGGGCGCGATCAGCCAGCGCGCCCGCTCGTAGGGGCCACCACCGAGGTCCGCGGGGAACCCGTAGTGGTAGGAGACGTCGAGAGAGGCGGTCGCGTCTCCCCAGCCGTCGCCCACCGCCAGCCGGCCGGCCGCCACGTCCACCGCGATCACCCGCCCGGAGGGCTGCACCGCCGGCCAGGGGTCGAGCCGCCGGCACACCACCTCCGGCTCGTAGAGCGGCAGCGGCGCGGCCGGGTTCTGCGACGGCGCGACCGGCACGCCGTTCCTGGTGATCGCCAGGCTGCGTTCGGCGTCGAAGCCGTAGAGGTCGGTCGAGGTGGGCCGCGTGGGCGGGGTGTGCTTGTAGCGCTGCAGGTCCTCGTAGAAGAAGGCGCGTCGGATCGGCGCCGGCACGTGGAGCTCGGTCGCCAGGCCCGCCTCGTCGCCCTCTCGCCGCCAGCGGGAGAAGAGCGGCGCCGGGTTGCCGAGCGGGCTGGCGTGGTACTGCCAGTCGAGAGCGCCCTGGCGGGCCGGCACGCGCTCCAGCTCGTAGGAGCCGAGCCGGTAGAGGAAGAAGCCGATGTTGTGCAGGTTGTGCCAGCCCTCGACGGTCGAGATCGGCCGCACGTCCGGCGTGTGGGTGGCCTCGTCGAAGGCGCCCTCCACCCGCTCCATGCGGTCGACCCGCCGCACGTCCACCCAGGCGCTCTGGGGCCGGTAGTGCTCGAGGTGCTGGTGCCAGCCCAGGAGCTCGAAGAACTCCACCGCGTGCGCCGGCCAGCCGGTCACGTCGCGGGCCAGCTCCTCGAGCATCGGCAGCGTGCCCTTGCGCCGGCGGTAGTAGATGGTCTTGGCGACGTCGGTGCGGGTGCGCACCACCGGCGGCGGCAGCAGGTCCGGCCCCACCAGGTCTGGAAACACTTCGCGCGCCCGGTCCACCATCGCCGCCCGCCCGCCGTCCGACAGCAGGCGGTTGCCCACCAGCTCGCCGAGGTAGGGGATCACCCAGGGCTGACAGGTCTCGATGAACAGGTCGTCCCACAGCCGCGCGATGTCGGCGTCCAGGAGGTCCGCCTGCTCGGTCACCAGGGCGAGCAGGCCGCGCAGTGGGTAGCCCTGCTCCGCGTCCTGCTGGCGGTAGACCGCCGGCAGCAGCTCGTAGAGGCGATCGCCCGAAGTGCCTGAAGTATTGGTCGCCATCGCCTCAGCCCTCCCGCACCGTGAGGCCGAGGTCGTCCGGCGACTCGAGCACCGCGAGCTCGGCCGCCCGCACCACGCCCGGCTGGCCGGGCATCGGCCGCGCGGCGAAGATGCGCAGGTGGCCCTGCACCGGCGCCGGGACCAGCCCAGGAAGGAAGGTCACGCCGCGCCGCGCGAGGTAGAGGAGGAACTGCCAGTCGGTGAGGCCGCCCGGGCGCTTGAAGAGCAGCTTCTCGACGTCCACGAAGCGGACCCCGGGCACCTCCTGGAGCACGCGGAAGAAGTCGGAGAGGTGGAGCGAGCGGCCGAGCGACAGCTCGTCGAAAGAGAGGGCGGCGAGCGCCGCCTGCCGCGCCGCCTCGAGCACCGCGTCGGGGTCGTATTCGGGCTCGATCGCCACGCCGGCCGAGAGCTCGACCGCCACCGGCAGGTGGTTGTCGATCCGCAGCCGGTGGTTGGGGTCGCGCACTGCGCCCAGGTTGGTGGCGAGGTCGCGCAGCGCGTCGTCGGAGAACAGGGCCCCTGCCTGGCCGGCCACGGTCAGGTGGATGGCGCGCTCCAGGCCGTCCCACACCCAGGTGGCATTGGCCTTGGCCACTTCCCCGGAGGCCCTGACCAGCGACTCGAAGTCCTCGAGCGACACCGCGCGGCCGAAGGTGCGTACCGAGGCCGGCGCGCTCTCCCGGGCGCTCTCGGCGGTCTCGGGGTCGGCACCGCCCTCGGCGGCGAGCGGGTTGACCGCCGCCTGAAGGCCCACCGGCTTGGCCAGCAGGGTGGTGAGCGAGCGCGCCCCAACTCTGCCGGCGAGCCCCGAGCCCACGCGGTAGGTGGCGCTGACGTTGCCGCGGCCGGTGGGCAGGCGGGCCCCGGTCTCGCCGTCGCCGAACTGCACGATGGCAGTTCCGTCGTCGGCCTGGCGCAGCTCGTAGACCGGCGCCTTGGCGTCCTGGCCGTAGAGCTGGGTCACGCGGTTGAAGCGCGTGCCGTTGACCCATACCTCGAGGCTCGGTGCCGCGCCCTCGGGCGTGGCGGCGGGCAGGCGGGTGAGCGGCCCCTTCTTGAGCGTGAAACGCTGGAAGGCGGCGGTGGCGCTGCCGCTTCCCAGGAGCTCTCCGGCCACGGTCTCGCCGTGGCTCGCCTCGGCGACGTTGCCGGCGAGCGCGGCGGAGGCGGTGGCGTGCGGCGCCAGCTCACCCTCGACGGTGAGCGGCACCACGAGGTGGGCGAAGCTCCCGGCGGCGGCCCCCGGCGGCTCGATGCGCGGCGCCGGCTTGACGCTCGCCAGCACCGGCGTCGCGCCCTCGCTCGCGATCAGCCCCTCGCTCTCGACGAGCAGCGCGCGGCCCTTCACCAGCTCCGCCGGCGCGATGACCACGCCCTCCTCGAAGCCTTCGCGCCCGGCAATGCGGCCCACTTCCACGGCCGGCCCGCTCTCGGTCTCGACCACGACTCCCGGCAGCCACACCTCTTCGCCGGAGAGCTGCTCCGGGTAGCGGCCGGGCCAGAAACGGATCGCCGGCCCCTCGAGCTCGACCACCACCGCCTCGCGCCGGTCGTCGATGGCGGGCACCGTGAAGAAGCCCTGGCCGGCGTCGACTGACACCGTGAGCTGCGTCACCGCGGCGGTCAGCGAGCCGAAGCTGGCGTCCGCCTGCGTGACCGTCGTGACCGTCACCAGGGTCTTGCGGCCGGCGAAGCCGGTGTCGGCCACCAGCAGCTTCTTGCCCGGCGCCAGCCCCTCGTACTTGCCGTCGAGCTGCAGAGTGTTGCTCGTCGGGCGGGAGTAGTCGCTGATCGTGGTGAGCGACCAGGTAAAGCGACCGGGCGGAAACTCGGTCGGGGTCATGTACTGCGGCGGCGCATCGTGCCCGAAGAGGCGGAAGGTGCGCTTGCGCTCGAAGGCCAGCGTGGCGCCTCCCCAGGTGGCGCGCTGGATGGGCTCGGCCCAGGTGAGCTCGACGCGGTCGTCGAGGCGCTCGAGGGCGGCGATCTTCTTCTCTTCGACCGCGTCGGTGGAGCCGCCGTTCCAGAGCACCAGGGTGTCGCCGGGCGCCAGGCCCGCGGCGAGCGCGGGGCCGTCCAGGCGGTCGAGCACCGCTCCCGGGCGGCCGGCGGCGAGCGGATTGATGGCCTGCGGCGGCGGGAAGACCCGCAGCCGGTTGAAGCGGGCGTCGGCGTCGACCGCGGCGAGTGTCTCGTAGGTCTGCGGCGTCTGGCCCTCCTCGGGGACGCTCTGCACCTTCTGGCCGGCCGGCACGGTCAGACGCTTGCCGGCGTCGAGCGTGAAGGCGAGCCAGGTGCGGGCGGCGACGCCGGGCCGCGGCTCGTAGCCCAGCAGCGCGGTCAGCCGCGCCACCGAGTCGCGGAAGGTCGCGGTGCCGAGGAACGCCTCGTTGGCATAGCGCTCCTGGTAGAAGGTGAGCACGTCGGCCACCGCCGCCCACAGCTCCAGCACGTTGATCCCATAGTCGTCGCTGGCCCGGGTGTCGAGGCCGGCGAGCTCCGGCCGGCGGGCGATGGCGGCGAGCATCGACTGCCGGAAGTCGGCGTAGGTGCCGATGCGGTAGGCCACCGCGCTGAGCGAGGGCCGGTTGTAGACGGGCCGCGGCGTGGGGCGCGCCGCGGCCTCGCAGCAGCCGCAGGAGCAGGAGGTACCGCCGCCGCAACCGAGGCTCACGCCTTGCCTCCCCGCGGAATGATCTCGAGCACGCCGTTCTCCATGAAGTTGGGGTCGTTGTCGAGCTGCGCGATCTCCCACGGCCCGATCGGCAGCACGCCGTTCTCGAGCTCGCCGTTGTCGCGCTGGCCCTGGCGGCGAAAGCTGCGCACCACCGCCGACTCCACCCCCTCCACCGCCTCGACCGCGGCGTAGAGCCGCGACAGGTAGACCGGCTGGCCGAAGGTGAAGTTGTCGGGATGGAAGAAGCCCAGGCCGCCGGTCGCGAGCACGCGGTTCCCGAGCGCCTCGCGCACCGCCCTGGCCACGTCGCCGCGGAAGTGGTCGCGGGAGACGCAGAGGTCGATCTCGATCTCGAGCGGCACGAAGCGCGGCGGGCGGATCTCGAGGTCGTAGCCCGCGAGGCGATAGCGGGTGAGGAAGGCGCGCACCCGCGCTTCGAGACGCGGCGAGAGGCGGGTCAAGCCGCGGTTCTGGCGCACCAGGTCCTCAGGGTCGCGCGGGTCGACGCCCACGAACACCGTGTACCAGCTCCCGGTCCAGCGGAAGGTGGCGACCGCGCCGGCGACCTCCGGCAGCTTGTTGGCCGCGGCGCTGTAGTCGGCCTCGGTCACCGCCCGGAACTGCTCGGCGCGGAAGGCCTGCGGCGCGCGCCGTTTGACCTCCTCCAGGCTCTCGGGTGGAATGCCGCCGGTGGCGGCGAGCGGGTTGCGCACCCGGTCGAGCCAGGGCGCGCCGCCGGCCAGGAGCAGGTGGGCGATCGCCTCGCGGCCGACGTTGCCGGGCGCGCCGTTGCCCACCCGGTAGGTGGCCACGATGCGCGTCGCGCCGGCCGGCTCGCGGCCGTACTCGCCGTCGCCGAAGCGCAGCACGGCAGCACCTGAGCTCTCGGTCTCGGCCACGAAGTGGCGGGCGAGAGGCGGGCTGTCGAGCAGGTCGGGCACCGCCGCCCAGTCCTCGGTGTCGGTAGGGAAGTCGATTGCCAGCCGCACTGCCGGTTGCGCCTGGCGTGGCTCGCCGGCGAGGCTTCTGCGCGGGGACGTCGGATCGAAGCCGGCGCTCGGCGGCCGCAGCTCGAAGGTCAGGGGCCGGCGCTCGAGGGCCAGGCGGAAGGGCTGGTCGGCGGGGACCGGCGGGTCGAACGGGTGCTCCTCCGCCGGCACCGTCAGCCCGTGATCGACCAGCACCATGTTGCCGCGCGCCAGCGACACGTTGCGGTGCCGCCCGCCGCCCGGCTGGCGGGTCGAGAGGCAGAAGGGGGCGGCGAGCGCGTCCTCGCGCCGCCAGCGCACCCGCAGCAGCGGCAGCGCCGGCTCCGGGCCCACGCGGCGCTGCAGGGCGTCGCCGGCCAGCACGTCCTGGTACACCGGGTCCTCGGTCGCCGCCGGCTCCTCGTCGATTTCCACGACCTGCCGCCGCGCCGGGTCGGCGTCCGCGGCCAGCCCGGTAGCCGGGCCCTTGACCTCCTCGAAGAGCAGGAAGTCGCCCTTGGCGAGCGCCGGCCGCACGGCGTTGACGCCGTCCGGCACGCTGTAGAGGTAGGCCACGCGACTCCCGGCCGGCAGGCAGCACTCCTCGTTGCCCCAGGCGTGGATGCGGATCGCGTTGTGGTGCGGGTCGAGGATCTGGCCGTGCGCCAGCTCGAAGACCACGGCGCCCGAGAGCGCGGGGTCCCGCTCCAGGGTGTCGGCGGTGACCAGGGCGGGCTCGATCGCCAGGCCGGGCGGCTGCACGGTGCCGGCGAGCGGCGCCGAGAGGCGGGTCACGAAGGCCACCGGCGGCTGCGGAGCGGGCGGATGGACCAGGTTGTGCGGCACGTTGACCGCCAGGTGCACCCAGGTCCAGGCGTTTCGCCCGTCGTGCATCCGGTAGTCGACCAGCCGCGCGTGGCGCTTGACCGAGGGGCGCTGGCGGGCGGTCTCGAGGTACGCCTCGTTGGCCACCGCGTCCTGGAAGTAGGAGAGATGGTCGCCGGTGTAGGCCAGCAGCTCGACCAGCGCCACGCCGAGGTCGGCCGGGCTCTGCTCCCGGAACTTGGGGTTCAGTCGCCCGCCGAGCTCGAGCAGCAGGCGGCGGAAGCTGGCGTAGTCCTTGGCCAGGTAGTCGAGCTGCGGCGCGTCGGGCTCGGCCGGCGGGCAGTACGGAAGCTGGCGGCAGTCGAAGTCCACCGGGCAGGTGGCCATGAAGTTGAGCTCGACGGTGTTGAGCACCGGGTCGAGCTGCGGCACGTCGATGGTCAGCCGGTAGCGGGAGTAGTCACCGGGGGCGCTCGCCACCAGGTGGAGGCTGCCGTCGGCCTGCCGCGTAGCGGCCACCACCGTGATGCCCACGATCCGCGCGCCGCCCTCGATGGTGGTGCGCGAGAGGTCGGCGGTGATGCCATAGGCGTCGTCCGGGTCGTTGGGGTCGAGGATGTCCGCCGGCGGCAGCGGCTTGAGGAAGAACACCGAGAGCTGGCGGTGATCGGCGGCGTCGACCTCGACGAAGTCGATGCCGTTGGCGGTGGCGTGGGCGAGGACGTCCGCCCGCCGCTGGTCGTCGTCCCGGCAGATCGGGACCTCGATGGCGCTCACCGGCGCACCTCACAGCGAAGCCCCTCAGAGCGACGCCCCTCAAAGCGATGCACTAAACACCTCGAGGCGGCCCTGGCCGCTGGCGCGATGGACGTAGGCGACGGTGACCAGGAGCTTCGAGTCCTCGACTTTGACCTCCACCCGCTCCACCTGGATCTCGTTCTCCAGCCACTTCTGCAGCGACCCTTTGACCAGCACCTGGGTGGCGGCTGCCAGGGTGTCGGAAGCGGGCATGAAGAGCAGCGAGCGGATGCCGCAGCCGAAGTCCGGGCGGTTGACGCGCTCGCCGGGGTCGGTGAAGAGCACGGAGAAGATCAGGTCGCGGACGTGGTCGTCGGCGTCGGTGGTGGCGGTGCGGCCGCGGCCGTCGAAGTGCAGCGGCAGGTCGAGGAAGGGGCGATCGAGAGGATCGTTCACGCCGTCCTCCTAGACCTGCCGGATCACCACGCGGTGGTTTCCGAGCTCGGTCACACCGTCGTTCTCGGTGACGTCGAAGGCGTCGTGGTTGGTCACCAGGTGGCTCACCACCCCCCGCGCGATGGCCACGAAGAGCGTGCGCCGGTCGCGGGTCTCGGCGCTGTTGGCGGTGTCGAGCGCCGGCTTGCCCTCGGCGACCAGGAGGTCGTTGAGCGCCTGTTCCATGGCCTGGGCCATGCTCGCCGCGAACTCCGGCGGTGTGCCGACGAAGTCGGGATCACCCAGGCCACCGGGCTTGAGCTCGCTGGCCATCGCCTACTCCACTAGCACCTTGGTCGACAGCAGCGCCGGCGTCGGCGGCTGCATCGGCGCCACCGGCGGCGCCGGAGTCACCGGGATGAAGCCGGCCGCGAGCTCGCCCGGGTGGACGTGGGTGTTGAAAGTAGTGACGAGCTGCGTCAGGTAGGTCAGGAGCTGGTCGCCGAAGACCGAGGGGTGGGCGGCGCCCTGGCCGTGCTGGATGAGCGGTGCCTCGAGCACCACCCGCACCGCGCTCTTCACCTCGACCGTGCCCTCGAGCACTTTGATGGTCATCAGATTGAGGCCCAGGGCGTCGGAGAGGGTGATGGTCTGCGCCAGGTCGTCGAGCGCCACCAGCAGGCCGAAGTCGCTCCTCAGGATCTTCACGTTCTGCCGCGCCGGCGAGCCCTTCTCGGTCATCGGCACCTCGCCGGTCGCCCACCAGGCGCCGCTCCAGATGGGGCGCGAAGGGTCGCCGGCCTCGAACTCGACCCACACCCCGGCACCGACCGGCGGCACGGCGAAGAAGCCGGCGCCGGTGCCGGCGTAGGGCGCCGCGGGCAGCGCCCAGCTCGAGGGGATCTCGCCCAGCACTTCCGGCACCATGGCCTTGAGCCGCCCGCGGTTCAGCGGGTCGATGTTGATCGACACCAGGCCGCGGTACTTGCCGTAGAAGTGCTGCATCGGGTCGGCGGGCGCTTCGAGCGTGGCGTGGGCCTGGGATTCCATCGTGCTCACCTCGGGGTCAGGGGAGGTCCACGAAGATTTCGGTGCCGTTGAGGCCGACGGCGTTGCGGCGGGCGGTGAAGCGCTGGGTGTGCGAGCCGTCGCGGCGGATCGAGTGCGCCACCCGCGTCAAGTAATAGGAGCCGCTGAACACTCTCCCGGCGCCGCGCACGTTGACGTAGCCGCCCGGCCGCAGGATGCCCACGTCGGCGCCGGTCGTGCCCTCCGCCACCACCGCCCAGCTCGACTCGTTGACGATCGACTGCACCGCCGGCTGCAGCTCGGCCGCGGTGCCGAGCCCCAGACCCGCCGGGCGCACGATGGGCGGCGGCAAGATGCGGGTGAGCGCCGGTTCCAGGCCGGCCGGCGGCAGGTCGGTCGACACCGGGGCGACGGCCGGTGCCGGCGCCTTGGTCGCCACGTCGAGGCCGGCGGCGATCGCGGTAGTGGGTCGCGTCATCTCGTAGTGCACCGCGAAGCCGGTGACGTTGGTCTCCGGCCCGGCGGCGACGTTGAGCACCGCCTGCGCCGGGCCCACCGGCGGCGGCCGGCGCTGGAAGAAACCCTGGTCCAGCCCGGAGAGCGGCTCCGGCTGCACGTAGCACTCGAAGCCTTGGCGCCGGGCGAGCTGCTTCAAGAAGCGGATGTCCGTGCCGCGCTGAGTGGTGGTGCCCTCGGGCTCGATCAGCGCCGGTGCCGTGGGGGTCAGCCGCGGCACCACGGCGTACTGACCGAAGACCGCGGCGGCGATGGCGGAGTCCGGCAAGTTGGGCCAGGGCATCACCTTCTCCTGCAAGTTCATTAGGAGGGAGACGTCCATCCCCGTTACCTCCAGCACCGAGGTACCAGGCTCCTCGCCGTAGGTCACGCTCTGGCTGGAGACGTAGCCGTTGATCAGCGCCTCGGGCAGGCCGAAGCCGCCGCCGATGCGGATCGACAGCGGCAGCAGGGGCCGGAAGTAGTCGAACTGCAGCACGCTCCAGTCGCCGATCGCCGTCTGGCCAGTGGCGAGGCGCAGGCGGAAAGCGCTCGCTTCCTCGGTCGAGCTCTCGACCTCGATCTCCTCCACCGCTTCCACTACGTCCGGTGGCGCGGGCACGGGGCCGAAGAGCAGGGTGAAGGCGATCGGCGTCATGGCGGTGGCGAGCGCGGGGCCTGGGCTACAGCAGCGGCACGTTGAGCTTCCTGCCCTGCTCCTCGGTCAGCCCCTCGGGCCGGGTGGCGGCGTTGGCGTCCGCCAGCCGCCAGAACTGCTCGGGGTCGCGGTAGAGCGAGTAGGCGATGCGGTCGAGCCGGTCGCCGCGCTGCACCGTGCGGGTCGCGGCGGAGGGCGGCGAAGGGAGCTTGCGCAGCCGCTTGTAGGGGACCTCGCGGCCGGAGGCGTCCTGGTGGATGGCGTCCGGCACCGTCTCGTAGCGGCTTCCCTTGTTGAACATCGGCTTCCTCCCGTCGCGGCCTAGAACGAGATCTGGCCGCCGATCGCGACCGCGGAGTTGAAGAGGTTGCTGCGCGCCAGCACCTCCTTCGCCACCTGGTTGACGATCGCCAGCGTGTCGAAGGGCGGTCCCGCCTGGCGCAGCTCGGGGATGGTCAAGGCGCGGAGCGAGAGCGTCACCTCGGCGCGGATCGGGTTGAGCAGCGTGTCGAAAGCCTGCTCGGCGATCGAGATCGACGCCAGGCGCACCGGCACCACCCGCGCCGGCCCCCACACCAGCAGCACCAGCGGCGCGCGCGCCGGGGTCAGGAGCGCGGAGCCGGCGAGCGACAGCACCTTGTTCAGGATCAGGAGGCTCGACGCGGGGTAGAGCAGCAGCTCGAGCGCGGCGAGCGTGGGATGGAGGCCCACGGCCACCGCCAGCGGGTTCGAACCCGGCTGCTCGAGCTGGTCGGCGGCGTCGAGCTCCACCTTGAGCGCGAAGGCCTCGAGCGGCGGCAGCGACGGGGCGGTGTCGCCGCCGCCCTGCCGCGGGTCGCGCGAGCCGCCCAGCGCCTGGAAGGAGCGGCCGACGCTCTCCGGGTTGTACTGGAAGACGATGAGGTTGGTGGGCACCGGCGCCACGGTCTCGAAGACCACCAGCGCGCCCTTCAGGAGCTTGGGACTGCGAGGGAAGTCCGAGGGCATCGCGCACCTTTCCCGGCGTCGCGCAGGGCGGGATCGCCCGGCGCACGGCGACACTCGGGCCTGCTGGGAGAGGTAGGCGGGGGAGGGGAGGGGTTCGTTACAGGATGGCGCTCACTTCACCACCGAGCTCGCGCGGACCTTCTTGATCTGATCCGGCGTGAGCTTGTAGCGCTTCTTGGCGCCCTCCGGAGCGTACATGAGGTTCTCCTGGTCTGGCTGCGAGTGCTCGGCGCCGCTGGCGTCGAGCAGGATATGACCCAACTCGTGCGAGAAGGAGGCTTCGTCGCCGGTATTGCCTACCGCCGCCGCCAAGACGCCGACTCCGGCGTAAGGTGGGAACGCCTCTCCACGGTTGCCCAGGCTCAGTGACTCGACGAAGTACATGGCGACGCCACCCGAGATGGGATTCACCTTGAGCAGGTTCTGCTCTTCGGCGGTGGGCTTCTTGACGTCTGTGAACTCCTCGAGCACCAGGTCGCCGCCCAGGGTCGCTTTCGTCTTCGTCTCGTCGAGCGGCGGGTTCTCCTTGCCTTTGACCTCCACGTTGGCCTGGTTGTAGACCTTCTTGTTGGCGTAGTCGAGGCACTTGGCGGTGTCCCCGGTGCTGCCGTGGAGCTTGGTGATGCCGAGCGAGACCGACTTCTTGGCGGTGTTGTCGGTCTTCTTGCCGTCGCAGCGCGACAGACGCAGGCCCGAGCGCTGCCTGGGCGGGTCGACCGGCGAGATGGCGCCGCCGCTCCACAGCGAGGAGACCGCGTTGCCCGCCGCCACCTCCGCGTCCTCCTCCATGGCGGTGGTGCTGCCGGTGGGGCCGTCCTTCGGCGCGCCGCCAGGGT
This sequence comes from Thermoanaerobaculia bacterium, assembly GCA_044869805.1. Taxonomy (GTDB): domain Bacteria; phylum Acidobacteriota; class Thermoanaerobaculia; order Multivoradales; family SZUA-115; genus CAWDVR01. Next base: position 57,662 of record JBIOXV010000073.1, read on the forward strand.
CTTCGCGCTGCTGCAGCACGTGCGCCAGCTCGTGGGCGATGACCGCGTCGCCCACCACCGTGCCCGGCTGGAAGTCGCCGCCGCCCATGGCCACGTGCTCGCCCACGGTGAAGGCGCGGGCGTCGAGGTCGGAGGCGAGGAGCGCGGCCGTGGCGTCGTCGTGCAGGCGGACCTCGGAGAAGTCCTCGCCGAAGGCCGCCTCCATGCGGTGGCGCACCTCGGCGGGCAGGGCCTCTCCTTCTCCTAGCTGAGCGAGCAGGGCCTGCGGGTCGTCGCTCGACGGCGGCGCGGTCGCGGCCTCGGGCGTGGCCGCCGCCGCCGCGGCGTCGTCCTTCGGGCCCCGCGCCTGGCGCTGGAACGCCTGGTTGCCCAGGGCCCCTGCGACGTCGAGCGCCTTGGACGGGCCGTCGGACGCGGCGGGCGTGCGGCTCGGCCGAGGGGCCGCGTCTCGCTTGGGTGTGGGCCCACGAGTTTCGTGCGAGTGAGTTTTCACGACGGAGCTCTTCTCGCGGTACGGTAGATCAACCCTTGCACGCCATAGAGACGCCCGGCGAAACCGTCCTCCGGCCCGAGCCGCAGCCAGCGCCAGTGCTCCTCGGCCAGCGGCGGCTCCCACGGCCGCAGGTAGTCGGCGAGGCGCGAGGTTCGGGTGGCAACCCAGAAGCCGCGCGTGGTCAGGCGGCCCTGCTCTTCGTCGAGCCAGCCCACGTACACCGTGTCCGCCAGGTAGACGACGGCCCCGGGTGTGCCGAGCGCGGCCAGGTGCTCGATCCAGCCGTCCTCGAGCCGGCGGGCGAAGGCCCAGGCTGCGTCTCGCCAGCCGCTGTCGGCCGCGAGCCTCGCTGCCTGCCGCGGGAAGCGGTGCAGGAAGGCCCTCTCGACGCCGCCGCGCACCGCGCCCTGGAGCTGGGTGAGGAGCAACGAGCAGATCACCAGGCCGTAGGGCTCGCCGTGCGGCGGCCGCCAGAAGGCCGGTGTGGCACCCGAGAGCAGCCGCGCCAGCGCCCGCAGGCAATCGTCCTCCCCGGCCGCTTCGCGCGCGAGTGCTTCGGCCCGCCGTGCCAGCGGGGCCACCAGGCCTGTGAGGTCCGCGGGGACAAAGGCCGCGGCGGCCCCCAACCGACGCGCACTCGGCCGGCCCGTACTCATCCGGACCTGGGCCGCCCAGCGGCGTTTCGCCTTCGCGAGCCGCTCGACGTCGAGGTCCACGAAGTCTACCTGCTGGCAACCCTGCGCCAGCGACGGCAGCGGGAGCTCGCCGCAGGCGCCGCAGCCGAGCACCACGGCGCGCGCTCGCGGTGCGAGCGCCAGCGCCCTGGCGATCAGCTCGTGGCTGGCGCGGATGTGGGCGGCGGTGGCCTTTGCTGGCGACACGGTGCCTCGCGAGCAGCAGCCGTTCTCAGGCGACCTCGAGCCAGGCGTCGTTCGATTCCAGCCGGCCGACGACGGTGCGGGGGGGCCAGCTCATCGGCTGCGCGAGGAGCACTCCGAGCTTGCCCACGGCTCGCCGGCGCACGATGTAGTCGAGGCGGACGCGGACCCGACCCGCGCCGGCGAGGCCGGGGATGAGCGGCAGGCGGAGCGCCAGGGATATCGACCCTCCGGCCGGAAGGTCGAGAAAGGCGTCGTTGTCGTAGACCGGCTCCGCCATCGAGCCGGTCCTCGGCGCCCTGGGAAGCAGCCTGCCCTGCCTGTCCGTCACGGTGAAGAGATAGGCCGGGTTGACCCAGCCATCGAAGGAGTCCTGCTGCGGACGCAGGATCACGACGGGCTCCGAGGAAGCGCTCTCGAACCGCGCCTCGACCCCGATCGGGTACGGGACGGCAGGGGCCGGCTGAGGGGCTCGAAGGCTCAGGGCGAGCTCCCCGGCGGATGGCTCCGTCTCGACCTCGGTGAGCTGAAAACTGACCGCGTTGCTCTCGACGAGCTGCCCTCGTGGGTCTTGGAGCGTGAGCCAGAAGCGGTAGCGCCCAGGCTGTCGCAGGTCGGCGAACCGTGAGAGGGGAAGGATTCGATGCTCGTCTTTCCCGGCCTCGACCTCGAGGCCCAACTCCGGCGCCGCTTCGGCGGTGAGCCGGTACGGGGCCAGGAGATCGCGGCCGTCTGGCGCCAGCAAGTGCGCGCCACCGGACGCCGCGAATGCCAGCCTCTCCTCCGAGAAGATGAACCAGGGGAACCGCAGCCGCTCGCCCGTGCGGTTGCGGATCACCAGCCGCGGCCGCACCGCCTGGCCCAGGCTGAAGACCTCGCGGTCGAGGGAGAGGTAGAGCTCGAATGAGCCGGGGCCAGGGGTCGCCATCCGCGATCACTTCACGAACTTGCTCGCCAGGATCTTGGTCTTCTGATCGTCCGTCAGCTTGTGCTTGCCGGCGGCCTTCGAGCCGAACATCAGGTAGGTGTCATCGGGCACGTCGTGCCCGCCATCGTCGAGCAGAATGTGGCCGAGCTCGTGAGAGAAGGTCGGCTCGTTGCCGTCGTTGCTGATCACCAGACCCACGAAAGCGTGGCCATGGGCCGGCCGGAACTGCTCGCCGGTGCTGCCGGCGGAGAGCCCTTTCACGAAGTAGGCGGTGATCTCGTCCGTCGCCTGGTTGACCTTGAACAGCTTCTTCTCCTCCTCGGTGGGCGCCTTGGGATCGCTGAACTCCTCCAGGATGAAGTCGTCGCCGAGGATGGGCCGGGCCTGCTCGGCGTCTTCCAGGTTCTCCTCCTTGCCCTTCTTTACCTCGACGTTGACCTGGTTGTAGACCTTGGTGTTGGCGTAGTCGAACCCCGCGTCGATATCGTAGGTGCTGCCGTGCAGCTTGGAGCGCTTCACGGTCACGGACTTCTTGGCCGGCGGCGCCGGTTTCGGCTTGCCGCCGTCGCAGCGCGACAGGCGCAGGCCGGACCGCCCGCTGGGCTTGTCCACCGGGGTGATGCCGGTGGTAGCGCCCTGGGCGCCGGTCCACAGCGCGGCCGTGGCCGAGGCCGCGGCCTGATCGGCGTCGTGCTCGAGGAAGCCGCTGCCGGCCGCGTCCTCCTTCTCCGCGTCGGGCGCCCCCTCGCGCTGCTGCATCACGTGCGCCAGCTCGTGGGCCAGCACCGCATCGCCCACCGCGGTGCCGGGCTTCAGGTCGCTGCTGCCCATGGCCACGTGCTCGCCGACGGTGAAGGCGCGGGCGTCGAAGTCCGACGCCAGGAGCGCGGCGGTGGCGTCGTCGTGCAGGCGCACGCCGGAGAAGTCCTCGCCGAAGACCGCCTCCATGCGGCGGCGCGCCTCGGAGTCGAGCGGTTTACCCTCGCCCAGGCGGGTGAGGATCGCTGCCGGGTCGTCCCGGGTGGGCGGCGCCGGCTCCGCCGCGGCGGATGCCCCTCCCGGCCCTTCCTTGGACCCGCGCCCGTGACGCTGGAAGGCCTGATTGCCCAGATTTCCGGCGACGCGCAGCGCTTTGTCCGGCGCCTCGGCCTGTGGCGCCGGCCTCGCCGGCCGGGCAGCCTCGGCGCGCTGGGCGCCCGGCCCGCGGCTGCGCTCTCTCGACCCGGATCTCATGGGCTTCCTCCTGGAGGGCTGGATACCGGCAGGATCAGATGGACTACGCCGCTCGCGCCGGCAACCACCTGAACCGGCGCCTCTGCGCCCCGCAGCCGGGCGAGGAGCCGGCCGAGAGCGGAGACGGAGCGCGGCGGCAGGGGCTCGCCGGGCGAGGAGAAGGCCAGCACTTCGCGCTCGCCGTCGGGCTGCTGCAGGCGGCTCGCCGAGAGCTGGAGGCCGAGCGCGGTCTCGCCGACCGCCACCGCGCCGTCGCTGCCGGCCTGCTCGCTCGCCGCCTGCGCCAGGGCCGCAAGCTCGCCGATGTGGCGGGCGCGGAAGAGAGCGCGCTGCCGGTTCTCGCCCAGGCCGACGAAGACCATGGCGACGGCCAGCGTCGCGGCAGCGCCCACGTGCCACCAGGAGAGCGGTAGCAAACCAGCCAGCTCCGCCGCGGCGGTGGCGGTCATCAGCCCCAGCGTCGTCCACTGCGCTTCCGAGAAGCCACGCAGGTAGGGCCGCGCCGCGTCGCCGCGGAAGAGCTCGAAGGAGAACCGCGCCAGGCCGTAGGCGATCGAGTAGAAAGCGAGCGCCGAGCCCGGTGCCGCGCCGTAGAGCACCATCGCCGTGCCGGCGGCCACCGTGGCGAGGACGAAGAGCGACTCCACGAGCTGGATGGGGAAGAGCCGCACGCCCACCAAGTGGCGGGCGAACCCGGCCGCGGCGTGGTCGTGGCCGTAGCACACGCCCCAGGAGCTCGGCCGGCCGTGGCAGCAGCCCACCATCAGGCAGCCGACGCGGCCGCAGGCCAGGAACAGCCCCAGGCCCATGAACACCGCGTCGAGGTAGGGCAGCAGCGGCACGCCCAGCACCCACAGCGTGAGCGCCGACACCGCCACCACCGCGACCTCGTGGTGGTAGTAGACGATGTTCTCCTCGCCGGTCGCGATCTTCATCGCCATGACGAGGGTGAGAAAGGTGGCGATCGAGCCCAAGGCGATCACGCCGGTGACCCAGAGCGGGAGCTGCTGGTGCGCGGTGAGGACGAAGGCGAGCGAGATGCCGGTCACCCAGCCGACGATGCCGCAGAGGTGGAAAGAGCTCAAGCGCCTTCCGCGAACCGTAACGGAAGGAGTGATGAGCTTCGTTGCCAGGTGAAGGCGCTCTCTGGGGTTCATTGGAAAAGCCCTCTCCTTGAGTCACGTACAGGCTTCAGCGCCTCGAGCGCTCGTCGTGCCGGGTCACGGAGCAAGGCGCCACCGCACTGCGCGAGGGCCTGGAGGATCGCGACGGCTTCGCCGTCGGCACGTTTCGCGAGTCTGCCCACCGCGGCAGTGAGGAGCGGTGCATCGCCCGGCGTCAGCCGTGACTCGAGATCGACGAGCAGCGATGCCAGCGGGTGGCCCAGGTCCGCGCTGGGTGCAGCCTCGCCTCTGCTGAGCCCGACCTTTGCGGCGGTTGAGTCTGCCAGCTCCAGCCGGCCTTCCCGCCCGCGGAGGAAGAGCAGCGCGTGCTCGCCCGTCGAGAAGTCCGTCATGCTGGAAGGGAACGGCGGGTGGAGGAAATGGACACGGACCTCCGGAGCGCCAGCCGCACCCTTGTAGAGCCGCTGCGGAAACAGGGCTGCGACGCGCTCCTCGAAGCTCACCGTTCTGTCGCTCAGCAGATAGTCGGCCACCGCCTCCGTCACCACGCTCCCGACCTCGCCGCGGAGCACGACGTCGGCGCGCTCGAAGAGGGCGACCGGATCCACCGGGACCGTGACGGTCCCTGGAAACACTCCGGGAAAGACCTTGGACGCAGGCATCTGGATCCCCGTGGCTCAGGCTGGGCTTCGCACGTTTTCGTGCTTGGCGTGGTCCTGGTACTTCTGGAAAGTATTGGTTTGGACCTTCGTCCCGCTGCCTGGAGTCGTGCTGCCGATGTACCACGCCTGGGGCCAGTGCTGGGTCTTGTGGCTCCCCAACGGGTTCTGTGGGGCTTGCGGGGTAGGAGTGTGCGTCGAGTCTTCTCCTCCCATCATGTCGGAGAACCGCGTGCCAGGGGCCGAGTGGCCACCTTCCTGGCTCTGCCGCCAATCGCACGACGGGTCGTCGTAGGTGGGGCTGCCGAACTTCTCGTTCACGTCGAAACCGCTGATCGGGTTGCCGGCCGTGTCCAAGACCTCGTAGGTTTCGAAGGTCAGGTAACCCCAGGTGGCATCGGGATTGTGGGTCGTCGAGATGTGGCGCAGGCTCTTCGGAGTCTGCCGGGGTCCGGGTCCCCCGCCGCCGTTGCAGCGCGAGAGACGCAAGCCCGAGGTGAGCCGCGTCCTGGCGCTGGCCGCGAATCCGCGGCCGCCTTCCATGCCGCCCGACAGATACGCCAGCGCCTCCGCCGCCGCTTGGTCAGCGTCCGCCTCGAGCGCCGGAGAGGGAGCGGCCAGTGGCTCGCGCTCTGACGGGGCGCCGGGCGCTCCCTCCTGCTGCACCACGTGCGCCAGCTCGTGAGCCAGCAGGGCATCGCCGAGCGTGGTACCTGGCCGATACTCTCCTGCACCAAAGGCCACGTGCTGGCCAAGCGTGAATGCGCGCGCCTGATAACGCTGGGTCAGGCTGTCTGCAGCACGGCCGCTGTGGACGCGCACCGCCGAGAAGTCGTGCCGGAACGCAGACTCCATCCGCGACCGAACGGCGGTCGCGAGAGGCTCGCCCTCACCCAGCTCTCCTTCCACCCGGAGGTGCTCCGGGGTTTGGGGGCCGACCCGAGGTCGCGAGTCGAAGACCGGAATGGGCGCCGCCGGGGCACCGGCACCTGGGCTGCCGGGGACTCCCGGAAGGCTCAGGGGAACCTCGCGTGGGAGCCCCGTGACCCGGCCTGTCGTCGCCCAGACCGCCACCGCCCGGCGTACTCGCTGACCCAGCAGTGAGACCACCTCGGCAACGCTCGGCGCCCCCACCGTTTCCGGAGCGTAACGACGCATGTCGCTCTCGAGGCGGGCCGCATCGCGGTGCTCGTAGTAGGCGATCCAGTATTGGATCCAAGGGCAGTCCGCGGTGGAGCGCCCGGTGCCGGCGAGCTCGACGTCGGCCTCCCGGGCAACCTCCTGCCGCAGGTCGCTCAGGAATACCGCCTTGGTGACCTGGCCGGGCTCGGGCAGGTGAACGTCGTCATCGACGATGAGGCGTGTCGCGTGCGGCGGCGCCTCGGCCAGGGCGGTTCGATCGACGGGTCTGTCGCCATCGAGGCCCTGGTCGAGCGTCGTGGAACGGCTGCCGGCGATGCGTTCGCCCGCCGCATCCGCCTGTACGGTCGGGTCGGCGCCTCGTTCAGCGGCCCCGGTGTTCCGGGAGCCGGCGAGCTCCCGTTGCGTGGCCTGGTTGCCATAGCTCGCCTGGAAGCTCAGTAACTCGCCGACGGCGCCTTCCTGCTCGGCCTCGGGCGCCGCCGTGCGTGGCTGGGCAGTCGGTCTGGGGCCTGCCTGCTTCGCGGTGATCTGCCGCTGGAGAGCGCTCATGCCCCACCTCGGTTCCGCGGGGTGGTATCGGAAAGCAGCTCGTCGAGCGCCGCGGCGATCGCGTCGGCCAGCTCGCCGTGGTCGAGGGTCGTGCCGCCCGCGGGCAGGTCGATCACCAGCTCGGCGCGCGCCAGGCCCGCGGGGGTCAGCGAGGGATCGCCGCCGGCCAGCCGTGCCTGGAGCGCCGCGGCCAGGCTGTCCTCGAACGGCGTCCTCACGGCGCGCTCCCCGTGGTCACCGGCTGTTCCAACCTCTGGATGGCGCCGGCTTCGAGCGCCGCGAACTCCGCCGCGAAGGGCAGGCGCTCGATCTTGGCGTACTCGCGCCGCGCCGCGTGGGCGATATGCCGGGAGGCGACCGCGCCGCCCTCCCGGCTCGCCAGGAAGGCGGCGTTGACGGCGATGTTCTTGATGTTGCCGCCGGGGATCTCGAGCCGCGAGAGGGCCGTGTAGTCGAGGCCGTCGAGGGGAACGCCGGGCGGGAACACCGCCCGCCAGATACGCGCCCGGTCGCCGGCGTCCGGCAGCGGGAAGTCGACCACGAAGCGCAGCCGCCGGAGGAACGCCTGGTCGAGGCGCGACTTCATGTTGGTGGCGAGGATGGCGAGGCCGCGGTAGTCCTCCATGCGCTGGAGCAGGTAGTTGACTTCGATGTTGGCGTAGCGGTCGTGGCTGTCCTTGACCTCGGAGCGCTTGCCGAACAGGGCGTCGGCCTCGTCGAAGAAGAGGATGGCACCGCTCGCCTCGGCGGCGTCGAACACCCGCCGCAGGTTCTTCTCGGTCTCGCCGATGTACTTGGAGACCACGCCCGAGAGATCGATGCGGAAGAGGTCGAGGTCGAGATGGCGGGCCAGGATCTCTGCCGCCAGGGTCTTGCCGGTGCCGCTCGGGCCGTTGAACAGCGCGGAGAGCCCCCGCCCGCGCTCGAGCTTGGCGCCGAAGCCCCACTCCTCGTAGACGCGGTAGCGCTGCCCGACCTGCGCCGACACCTCCTGGAGCTGGGCGAGCACGTCCGGCGGCAGCACGATGTCCTCCCAGCCGTGCCGGGCCACGATGCGCATCGCGAGCTCGTCCAGGCTGCGGCCGGCTTCGTCGCGGCAGGCCCGCCACAAGCCCTCGGCTGTGAGGTTGCCTTCTCCGGTGCCGGCACCGGTGCCGAACGCCGCCTCGCTCGCCGCCACGGAGAAGCTCACCTGCTCGCGCGCCGCGCGGATCGCCTGCGCGATGCCGGTGGGCCCGAGGTCGAACTGCTCGACCAGCCGCTCGACGGCGCCGGTGAGCGCCGCCCCCTCCGCGCCCAAGGCCTTGATCCACAGGCCGCGCTCGCCGGCCGCGCCCGGCTTGTCGAGCGTCACCGCCAGCAGCGAGCGGCCGCCCGGGATGCGCTCGCGGCTGCCCACGAAGAGCGGCAGCTCCAGCCGCTCGAGCGCCTGCTCGAGGAGCGCCCCATCGGCGCTTTGACTCGCGCCGAGGTCCGCGGGCTCGACCTCGAGATAGAGGCCGAGCTGGGTGAGCAATGCCTCGCGTTCCAGGAGGCGGAGGGTGGGAGAGAGCTCGGCCCCCAGCGCCTTGAGCCGCGACCAGGCCACCCGCTGCACGGTGAGGCCGAAGCGCTCGCCCATCGCCTGGGCCAGGGCGCGCTTGCCGCTGCCCGGCGGGCCGATCAGCGACACCGCCGGCCAGGGGCCGGCGCTGGTGCGGCGCTTGAGCCACGCCTCGAGCTCGGCCGCGCGGCGCTCGAGCTCGGGCGACAGCGGCGCCGGCGGCAGCGGGCGGCCGAGCTCGGTGAGCCGCTCCTCGGCGTGGCCGGCGCCGAGCAGGAAGGAGACGATCCGTGGCGCGAGCTTGAGCGGCCACGACCCCCGCGGCAGCGACGGGTTGGCCCCGGGCTCGACCGTCACCACCTGAAAGCGCTCCAGCGGCGCCTCCGGCGTCAGCCGCTCGCGGGCCGCCAGGCGCTCGGCGGGCCCCGGCGCGAAGAGCGCCGCGGCCAGGTTGAAGGTGGGGAACTTCCGCGTCACGTCGTCCTCGACGTAGGCGTAGAGCTCGCCGAAGGCGGGATCGATCTCGGGCGCCAGGCAGAGCAGCACCAGGTCGCGGTCGAAGGCCGAGAGGTTGAGCCGCGCCGCCAGCGCGTCGAGGGCCGGCCACCATCCCGAGCCGTGAAGCGCCCGCCGCTCGCGGGCGAGATCCGCCTCCAGCCTGGCGAGCCCCGCGGTCAGCTCCGCGGCCTGGCGGTCGCCGCGATAGAAGTCCCTCGGGTCGCCGCCCCCCGCGGCGAGCAGCGCGTCGGCGCGGCCGTCGGAGACCGCGAGCCCCTGGTAGCCGGCCATTCCTTCTTTGGACCAGCGCTGCCGCAGCCACAGCACCCGCCGCCGGAGCAGCAGGCGCAGGCGTTCGCACTCGCCGAGCAGCAGGCGCAGGTTCGCGTCCCGCCAGGAGTCCTCGGCCGGCGGAGCGGCCGCCGCCTGCGGTGCGGTCGCCATGGTCAGAGCACCGTGAAGATCGGCCCGGTGTATTGCAGGGTCGCCGGATTGAAGGTGAGCCGGCTCTCGGCGCCGTCGATGCGCAGGCGGGCGAAGTAGTTGCCGGCGGGAAGCGCCGCCGGCCCGGCGGCGGGCAGGCGGAACTGGATGTTGGCCGAGGGCGGCGAGTCCGGGGCCACCGGCTCGGCCAGGATCTCGAACGGGCCCAGGAGCAGGCTCTTGCGCTGATCGGCGTGGACCAGCGGCGCGACCGTGGCCGTGACCAGCGCCCCGGCGCCCGCCGCCGGCGGGTTGAGCAGGTTGAGGCGCGGCAGCACCAGGAGCGGCACGGTGTTCGACTCGCTGCCGCGGTGGGGCACCAGCGGGTCGCCGGGCACCGCGACGAGGAGCAGATCCTGCACCACCTGCACGGCCGCGACCCCGGCCGGGAAGTTGGCCGGCAAGTTGACGGAAGCCCGTGTCGCCTCTGGCGCCGCCACCGGCAGCAGCACGTCGCCGACCCGCACCTGGGTGCCGGTCGCCCCGAGGTTTTCGCCGAGCACCAGGATCGTGTCCCCGGCCTCGGCGATCGCGCCCTCCACGTCGTCGAAGGCCGGCTCGCGCCGCACCTCGGTGATGCGCGGCACGGCGATGGGGAAGGCGTAGACCCGCCGCTCGCGCACCGGCAGCGCCGTGGTGCGTCGCCGGCGGCTGGCGATCTGCACTACCGAGACGTTGTAGGACACGGACCGACGGAAGTTGGCCTGCGGCAGCGCCGTCCAGATCTTCGACTGATCGTCGAGTGAGGTCGGCTGGAGGGTGATCTTCACGCGCTCGAACTCGCCGACCAGCGAAGGGTCGAGGATCAGCGGGTTGGCCGGCAGGTCGCCGCGGTGCAGGGTAGGGGTGATGAGCGGGAACTCGTGGACGGCCCGCATCAGATCGCCCAGGATCTGCTGCGCCTCGAGATCGGCGTCCGGGCCGGTCTCGCTGGTGCCGTAGGCGGTCACCAGGTAGTGCAGGTCGAGCGACAGCGGCGGCTGGCCGTAGGTGCCGGGATGGCCTTCGCCGGGCACCTCCTGGTTCTTGAGGTGCGGGTTCTCCGCCACCTGGTAGAGGTAGAGGTTGATGCGGCGGCCGGCGACCCCCGCGACCTCGACGTCCGGCGGCGCGATGGTGATCGGCACCGGCTGCTGCATGCGGTCCTCGAGCAGGTTGCGCAGCGTGAGGCTCACTCCGGCGATGGCGATGAAGTTGGCCACGGGGTCGCCTCGCTAGTACCAGCGCCGGTCCAGGTGACGCCGCGCGAGCGCCAGGGCGGCGAAGCCGCGCGGCGGGCGGTAGGGGGCGGGCTCGGGGAAGGCGGCCGGCGGTGGCTCGGGAGAGCGCAGCTCGATCCTGCCGATGCGCACCTCGATCCTCGGCGGCGGTGCTGCTGCCGGGCGGGCAGAGGAGCTCCCCTCACCCCAGCTCTCGTCCCATTGGCGCGGGACGAGGGCGCCAGCCTGTGCACCCGAAGGGCGACCGCCGGTCGCCCCTAGGTCCGGTCCCCTCGCCCCGCTGGCGGGGAGAGGGCTAGGGTGAGGGGCGCTGGACTGCGGGTTCGGGTTGCGAAGCCCCTCGCCCCGTCCCTCTCCCAGGTCGCGCGGGGCGAGGACGCCTCCTACCACCGTGTAGGCGCGGGCCTTGTGCCCGCCCTCCGGAAGCGCGGCCACGAGGGCCGCCCCTACGGGTCCCTTCGCCTCGCTTACGGGGAGCGGGTTAGGGTGAGGGGCGTTGGCCAGGCCGAGAGCGTCGCCAGGCCCCTCACCCCGTCCCTCACCCCGCTGGCGCGGGGCGAGGGCGCCACCGCCCGGCTCCACGAGGGCGCCAGCCTCTGCACCCAGAGGGCGACCGCCGGTCGCCCCTACCTCCGGTCCCCTCGCGCCGCTCACGGGGAGAAGGTTAGGGTGAGGGGCGCTCGCCAAGGCGTGCTCGTTGCGCAGCCCCTCACCCCGTCCCTCTCCCCGCTGGCGCGGGGCGAGGGCGCCAGCCTCTGCACCCGAAGGGCGACCGCCGGTCGCCCCTCCGTCCGGTTCCCTCGCCCCGCCTGCGGGGGGGCTAGGGTGAGGGGCGCTGGACACGAGGCGCCAGTCGCGAAGCCCCTCACCCCCTCCCTCTCCCCGCTGGCGCGGGGCGAGGGCGCCACCGCCCGGCTCCTGCTCGGCCACCGTCTCGGGCAGCCTCCGCGGCAGGATCGCGCTCGGCGGCCCGGCGCCTCGCAGCACCAGGTTGCGGAGGAAGGAGCTCATCCGGCCCTCCCTTCCGCCAGCGCCTCGCCCAGCAGGCGCAGGTAGCGCCGCCGCTTGCGGGCCGGGAGGCGCAGGATCTCGCTCTCGCTCCAGTGGTAGTGCCAGGCGAGCAGGTGGACCTCGCGCCACAGCCACTCGCTGCGCTCGGTGAGCTCGAGGGCGAAGTACTGCCCGGCGTCGAGCAGCGTGGACAGAGCCTCGCCGCAGGCCGGGCAGGAGGCGTCGATCGCGATCTCGGCCTGCGGGTCGAGCGCCGCCATCGTGCCCGACAGCAGCTCGGGCAGCGCCTCGACCAGGGCCGGCGGCAGGGGCGAGAGCTCGGCTCCATCCTCGCCGCGGACGGCGAGCACGCAGCGCTCGACCACGCCGCGCGCCGCGGCCTCGGGGTCGCGGGCAGCCAGCGGCGCGGCCCACTCCTGATCGGCACCGGTGGGCAGCCGGAAGCGCACCCGGCAGCGCGCGCCGCCGGCCTCGAGCTCGGTCTCGTGCTCGGCGCCCGCGTGCTCGTAGGGCGGCAGCAGCAGGCTCCCCACCTCGAGGTCGAGGTCCAGCTTCTGGCCGCAGGCCGGGCAGGCGAGGAGCGCGGACAGGCGCTCGCCGAGGGTCGCCCGCCGCAGGTGGAGCAGCAGGGCCTCGCGGTCGCCCACGGTGAGCGCACGCGCGAGGTCCGCGCCCAGCGGTTCTCCGCCGGGGGCGAGCGAGAGGCAGCAGGCGAGGAGCGCCGTGGTGCGAACCGCCGGCGGGGCGCCGGCCAGCTCCTCGGCGAGGAACGCCTCTTCCTCTCCCGACAGCGGCCGCAGGTAGAGCCGCCGGCGCCAGCTTCCGCCGTGCTCGAACCCGCCGGGGAGGGCGACCTCGATGTGCATGGCCTGGGCGAAGCTCATGGCTTACGCGACGCCCATGCCTACGGGAACGTCGGCTCGGCGGGCTCCGGGACGTCCGTGTCGCGCTCCCAGCCCTCGTTCTCGAGCTTCAGGGTCTGGATGGCGACGGCGTTGGCGTTGGCGTCGAGATCGGGCATCGCCTGGAACTCCGACACCCAGCAGCGGTAGACCTTGTACGACAGCGCCTTCTGCCCCGCCTCGTTGAAGACGTCGATGATCACGTCCTTCCTGAAGTCGGCGAGCGAGGACTCGGCGCCCAGGCCGCCCTGGAAGTTCCACACCTTGTTCGCCCAGTTCTCGAACTCGAGGTCGTGGGTGACGCCGCGCTCGAGCGTGATCGCCTCGTACTTGGTGCGGCCCGGCGACTTGCGGCTGGTCGAGGGGTCGCCGCCCTCGCGGTGCTCCACTACCTCGGTCGAGCGCTTGAGCGCCCCGGCCTTGCTGATCCCGGCGACGTAGCGGCCGTCCCACTTGACGCGGAACTTGAAGTTCTTGTACGGATCGAATCGGTTCGCGTTGACCGTGAACTGCGCCATGGCGCTCGCCTCCTTAGGTGGGGATCTGTCCCGCCATCTGTTGGATCTTGATGATCACGAACTCCGCCGGCTTGAGCGGCGCGAAGCCCACCACCACGTTGACGATGCCGAGGTTGATGTCGGCCTGGGTGGTGGTCTCGGCGTCGCACTTGACGAAGTAGGCCTCGCGGGCGCTCTGGCCCTGGAACGCGCCTTGGCGGAAGAGGCCCTGCATGAAGGCCCCGAGGTTGAGGCGGATCTGCGCCCACAGCGGCTCGTCGTTGGGCTCGAAGACCACCCACTTGGTGCCGCGGTAGAGGCTCTCCTCGAGGAACAGCGCCAGCCGCCGCACCGGGATGTACTTCCACTCCGAGGCTTGCTGGTCGGCGCCGTCCAGCGTGCGCGCCCCCCAGGCGATGTTGCCGAACACCGGGAAGTTGCGCATGCAGTTGACGCCCAGCGGGTTGAGCACGCCGTTCTCGCGGTCGGTGAGCACGTAGTCGAGGTCCTGCACGCCGCGCAGCCGCACGTCCGTGCCGGCCGGCGCCTTCCACACCCCGCGCGACGCGTCGGTGGCGGCGTAGAGGCCGGCCATGGTGCCGCTGGCGCCTCGGCTTTCCAGGCGGTTCTGCTGCAGCGGGTCGGCGACCCTGACGCGGGGGAAGTAGACGGCGGCGTTCCTGTGGCGGAGGTTGGCGTTCTGGGTGAGCCAGGTCTGCATCGCGTCGAGGTCGTCGGTGGCGCGCGGGATGTCGACGATCAGGAACGAGCGCCGCTCCTCGCAGTAGGCCTCGGCTGCGGTGTAGAAGTTCCGCATGTCGGTGGCGGGAAGCTCCGCCGCCGCCGGCACGCAGAGGATGTTGAACAGGTCGGCGTCCTCGAGTGCGAAGAGGCCGGTCTTCGCGGCGCGCACGCCGTGCAGGGAGGGCTCGGAGATGGGATCGCCGTTGAGGCCACCGGTCAAGGGCGCCTGCTGCGGCCCCACCGTCGCGCCCACGGCGGTCGTGAGCTGCAGGTCGGCTGCGGTGGTGTCCGCCAAGTGGTTGGAGAAGCTCAGGGTGGCGGCCGGGTTGAAGCCGGTGCCGCTGCGCCCGAGGTGGACCTGGAACCTTCCGCCGACGAGGCTCACGGTGGCCCCGGCGAGCAGTGGCTCGTTGGGGTCGGCGGCGCGGATTGCGGCCTCCAGGAACTGACGCACGAAACTGTAGTCGGCGCCGACCGGCGCCGGGCCGCCGTAGTTGAGCACCAGGGTGCGAACGACCACCGGCAGCGGGCCGGCCGGGCCGTCGGGATCGAGCGTGATGTCGAGCTGTGAGCCGTTGACCGGCACCACCGGCGGCAGGGTGAGGGTATCGGAGAGGGTGCCGGTGGCGTCCGGCCGGAAAGGTGGCGCCGGAGGAACCGGCAACGCAGTCAGTCCGACGCGGTCCACCTGCACCAGCTTCGAGCCCTCGTTGATCACCGCCTGGGCGTTGTTTCGGACGTTGGGCCGCAGCGTGAGGTTGCGGAACGTCTCGGTCTGGCGCACGAAGGTGCGACCGTCGCGTAGCTCGACCTCGGTGAGCGTCAAGTTGAACAGCTCGCCCTGGGTCAGCACGCCGGCCGGGTCGAGGCTGGCGTTGGGCAGCACCACGGTGTCGTAGTCCACCTCCAGGCGCAGGACGTTGCCCCAGGTGCCGGGGTTGCCGACCACCTGACCGCGGATGCGCCGCGCCGCCGTGGCCCGCAGAGCGGTGCTCCCTCCGGAGGGAAGCACGAAGCTGGCGGCCACCGGCAGGTTCGGCGCCGGGGCCACCGCCCCCACCCGCACGACGTAGGCCTCGGTGCCGCCGTTCAGGAAGAACTGCTGGATGGCGTAGCTCGCCTCGCTGGTCGCTTCGAGGCCCCCGAAGTCGCGCTCGAAGTCGGCAAAGCTCAGGATGCGGATCGCCTCGTCGATCGGCCCGCGCTGGAAGCGGTCGATGAAGGCGCCGATCGAGGTGGCGACGCCGACCAGGGTTCGCACCCCGCTGGGCACCTCCTCGATGTAGACACCGGGAAACGTGGGGGCAGTCGGCATGGTCGGCTCCCTTTCTGTGGCGTTCGCCCAAGGAGCTGGGGAACGAGCACTCGACGCGCGGCGCCGCCACCGGCCGGCGGCTCGCGCCCACTCGTCGTTGGCTAGAAGGGTTGGTCTGAAGGAGCGCGCGGATCGTTACAGGGGCCCGGAATCCCGATCGCGCTGCCCCGGCCGCCCGGCGCTGAAACCCGCCTCCCGCCTCCGCCGTAGGTCCGGCCAACCAAGAAAGGCGGCGAGGCCATGGACACTCTGCTCAAGGATCTGCGCTACGCCCTGCGAGGCCTCAAAGAGCGGCCCGGCTTCACGGCCGCGGCCGTGGCCTCGCTGGCGCTCGGCATCGGCCTCAACACGGTGATCTTCGGCCTGGTCAACGCGGTGCTCTTGAAGCCGCTGCCGGTCGAGCGCCCCGGTGAGCTGGTGTCGATCTACACCAGCGACGATCAGAGCAATGCCTTCTCGACCAGTTCCTACCTCGACTACCAGGACCTGCGGGACGGCAACGGCGTGCTCAGCGGGCTCGCCGGCCACTCTTTGATGTTCGCCGCCCTGTCGCGCGACGGCGCCTCGGAGCTCGCCTTCGGCGAGGTGGTGACCGCCAACTACTTCGATGTGCTCGGCGTGCGGCCGGTCCTCGGCCGCGCCTTCCTGCCCGAGGAGGACGCGGTCGAGAAGGAGCACCCGGTGGTGATCCTTTCGCACGGCCTGTGGACGCGGCGCTACGGCGCCGACCCGGCGGTGCTCGGCAAGACGCTCGCCCTGCGCGGCCTGGACTTCACCATCGTCGGCGTCGCCCCCGAGGGCTTCCACGGCATGGTGACCGGCGCCTCGCCCGACCTCTGGGTGCCGACGGCCATGGTCGAGGAGGTCGAGCCGGTGGGCATGCAGGACGTGACCGGGGCCGAGCCCGGTAAGACCCGCCGCGAGCAGCGCGGGCGACGCTGGATGTTCCTGACCGGGCGGCTCGAGCCCGGAGTGACGGCCGCCGAGGCGCAGGCCAACCTGGCGGTGGTGATGGCGCGGCTCGAGAGCGAGCACCCGGCCACCAACGAGGACCGCAAGGCGAGGCTGGTCCCGACCACCGAGGTGCGCATCCATCCCGCCCTCGACGGCAGCCTCGCGCCCGGCGGCGCGGTGCTGATGGCGGTGGTCGGCCTGGTGCTGCTGGTGGCCTGCGCCAACGTCGCCAACATGCTGCTGGCGCGGGCCACGGCGCGCCGCCGGGAGATCGGCGTGCGGCTGGCGATCGGCGCCTCGCGTGGCCGCCTGGTGCGCCAGCTCCTGACCGAGAGCCTGGTCCTCGCCCTGGCCGCCGCCGGCGTGGCCCTGGTCGCCGCCTTCTGGGTGAACGAGGCCCTGGCCACCTGGCAGCCGCCGGTCCCGGTGCGCATGGCGCTGGATCTCGGGCTCGACCTCCCGGTATTCCTCTTCACGCTCGGCCTCTGCGCCCTGGCGGCGCTCACCTTCGGCCTGGCGCCCGCCCTGCGCTCGACGCGGCCCAATCTGGTCGCGAGCCTCAAGTCCGAGGGCGGCGTGGGGGAGGGCGGCCGCGGCTTCGCGCTGCGCGACGCTTTGGTGGTGGGGCAGGTGGCCGTGACCCTTTTCCTGCTCGTGCTCTCCGGGCTGCTGCTCGAGAGCATGGGGCGGTCGATGAAGGCCGATCTCGGCTTCCGGCCCGAGCGGCTGGCGCTCGTCACCTTCGACCTCAACTCGGTGCGCTACAGCGAGGAGCAGGGCAAGGCCTTCTACCGCACCCTCCTCGAGCGCGTGCGGGCGCTGCCCGAGGTGGAGGCCGCCTCCTACTCCGAGCGGCTGCCGTTCTCGTTCAACATCCACATGGAGGCGGTGTTCATCGAGGGCCGCCCTTCTGGCCCGAGCAAGAACGCCGGCCCGGACGACCGCGGCTTTCCCACCGACGTCACCAAAGTCAGCCCGGGCTACTTCGAGACCCTCGGCGTGCCGATCCTCTACGGCCGCGACGTGGTGGCCGAGGACCAGCGCGTGGTGGTGGTGAACCAGACCTTCGCCGAGAAGCACTGGCCCGGCGAGCAGGCGCTCGGCAAGCGCTTTTCGACCCTGGGCCCGGAAGGGCCGTTCTACGAGGTGGTGGGGGTGGCCGCCAACCACAAGGTGCGCACGGTGGGCGAAGCGCCGCGGCCCTTCGTCCACTTCGTGCGCGACCGCCGCTACCAGCCCTCGGCCACCCTGGTGGCGCGCGGCCGGGGCGACGGCGAGGCCCTGGTGGCTGAGCTGCGCAAGGCGGCGTTCGCGACCGAGCCGCGCCTCCTGATCCTCGAGGCGCAGACCATGGAGGCGTCGATCGCCCACACCGTGATGCCGGCACGGCTCGGCTCGGTGCTGTTCGGCACCTTCGGCGCCCTCGCCCTGCTGCTCGCCGCGCTCGGCCTCTACGGCGTGGTCTCCTACGCCGTCGGCCGCCGCACCCGCGAGCTCGGCATCCGGCAGGCGATCGGCGCACGGCCCGCCGATCTGGTGAGCATGGTGCTCGGCCAGGGCCTGAAGCTGGTGGCGATCGGCCTCGGCGTCGGCCTGTTGGCGTCGGTCGGCGCCACCCTGGCGCTGTCCAAGGTCTTCTACGGCCTGGGCGCGGTCGAGCCGGCGATCTACCTCGGCGCCGCGACCCTGCTGGCGATGGTGGCCGTGGTCGCCAACCTGGTGCCGGCCAGGCGGGCGGCGAGGCTCGACCCGGTGGCGGCGCTACGGGAAGGATGAAGCCTGCTGCGCGGGCCATCTGCGTTGTCGCGGGCCGCACCGGGAATCCTCACCTACTGACCTGTAGGCTCCGGTTCCCGGCGCGACCCGCTCCTAGCATCTGGCCCTGCTCGCGACGGCTTCAAGTCAGTGCCTGAAACTTTCGACTACCGCGTTCGTTGAAGCAGCTAGACTGCACGCGAAGCCAGGCATCCAACGATCGGGAGACCGCCCCATGCACGACCTGCTGCAAGACATCCGCTACGCCCTGCGCCACTGGGCCAAGCGCCCGGCGGTGGCGATCCTGATCGTCCTCACGCTCGCGGTGGGGGTGGGCGCCAACGCCGCCATCGCCAGCATTGTCAACGCGGTGCTGCTGCGCCCGCTGCCCTACCCCCAGCCCGACCGGCTGGTGGCGATCTTCAGCCAGTTCAAGGCGCAGAATTTCAACCACTTCTGGATCTCGCCGCCCGAGTACAAAGAGCTCGAGCGCTGGAACAAGTCGTTCACCGCGATCGGCGCCTACCGCACCGGCGCGGTCAATATCGGCGCCCCGGACGAGCCCTTGCGGGTGCGCTCCGCCATCGCCTCGGCCACCCTCTTCACGGCCCTCAACGCCACACCCTTGGCTGGCCGACCCTACACCGCCGAAGAAGACCTGCCCGACGGGCCGCCCGTGGTGGTGATCGGCGAGCGCCTGTGGCGCCGCGCCTTCGGCGCCGATCCGGCCCTCGTGGGGCGCACGGTGGAGGTGGATGGCCGGGCGCGCACCGTGGTCGGCGTCATGCCGGCGAGCTTCGACGTCGAGGACGCCGGGGTCGATGCCTGGGTGCCGCTGGCGCTCGACCCGGCCAACCCCGGCGGGCGCGCCAGTCACTACCTCTACCTGATCGGCCGCCTGAAGCCCGACGTGTCGTTCGAGCAGGCGAAGCTGGAGCTCGCCGGCCTGGTGGCGCGCTGGGTGGACGACCTGCCGGACACCCACGTCCCCTCGACCGACAACCACCCGATCTTGATGCAGCCGCTCAAGGAGGATCTGGTGGGCGCGGCGCGGCCCAAGATGCTGCTGCTGGCCGGCGCCGTCTGCCTGGTGCTGCTGATCGCCTGCGCCAACGTCGCCAACCTGCTGCTCGCCCGCGCCGAGGCGCGCCAGCGCGAGGTCGCCGTGCGCACCGCGCTCGGCGCCGGCCGCGGGCGGTTGGCGCGGCAGTTCCTGACCGAGGCGGTGCTGCTGGCCCTCGCCGGCGGCGCGCTCGGCGTGGTGATCGCGGTGTGGGGCGTCAACACCGTGCTGGCCGCCAACCCCGGAAGCGTGGTGCGGGTCGACGAGATCGGTCTCGACCTGCCGCTCTTGGCCTACACGCTCGCGGTGGCGATCGCCACCGGCCTGCTCTTCGGGCTGGCGCCTGCCCTCCATGCGCGGGCAAGGACTTTCTTTGCCGGCCTGAAGGACGGCGCGCGTTCGAGCGCCAGTCGCGGCCGGCAGCTCTTCCGGGCGAGCCTGGTGGTGGCCGAGGTGGCGCTCGCCTTCGTGCTGGTGATCGGCGCCGGCCTGCTGCTCAAGAGCTTCTGGACCTTGTCACGGGTCGATCCCGGCTTCGAACCCAAGGGCGCGTTGACCTTCCAGCTCTCGCTGCCCACCACCGCGTACCCCGACGGCGCGGCGACGCGCGCCTTCTACGAGCGCCTGCTCGAGGGCCTGCGATCGCTGCCGGGTGTCGAGTCCGCGACGGCGATGAGCGGCCTGCCGCCGGTGCGCGACATGAACGCCAACGACACCAACTTCGAGGGCGTGCCGCGGCCACCGGATGGGCCGATCCACAACGTCGACTACTACCAGTTCGCGGCCCAGCAGTACTTCGAGGCGATGAAGATCCGGCTCGTCCAGGGTCGCGTGTTCGAGCCCCAGGACGCCGCCTCGACGACCCCCGTGGTGGTCGTCAACCAGCGGCTGACGGAGGTCTTCTGGCCCGGTCAGAACCCGCTCGGCAAGCGACTGCAGCCGGAGCTCAGCGACGACCGGCCCTGGTTCACCGTGGTGGGCGTGGTGGCCGACGTCAAGCAAGGGGGCATGAACCGTCCGGCCGGCACCGAGATCTACTTCTCGAGCGAGCAGGTGCAGGCCCTGCTGGGCTTCTCGCTGCGCACGCGCAACGTGGTGGTGCGCACCCCGGGCGATCCGCTGGCGCTCGCCGGCGCGGTACGCGCCGAGGTGGCGAAGCTCGACCCGACGCTGCCAGTCGCCTCCCTCCAGACGTTGGAAGAGGCGGTCTCCGACTCGGTGTCCGACCCGCGGCTGATGACGCTGCTGGTCGCCGTGTTCGGCGCCGTCGCCTTGCTGCTGGCGGCGGTGGGCACCTACGGCGTACTGTCCTACGCGGTCGAGGAGCGGCGGCACGAGGTCGGAGTGCGCATGGCGCTCGGCTCGCGGCCGGGCGGCGTGCTGAAGCTCGTCCTAGCTCGCGGCCTTACGCTCGTCGCCTGCGGCCTGGTCCTGGGCTTAGCCGGCACCCTCGCGGCGCGCAAGCTCATCGGCCGCGTGCTGTTCGAGGTCGCGCCCACCGATCCGGCCACCTACGCCGCGGTGGCCGGCATCCTCGCCGCCGTCGCCTTCCTCGCTTGCTTCATCCCCGCGCAGCGGGCGACGCGCGTCGACCCGGCGGTGACGCTGCGGAGCGAGTAGGGGGACCGGAGGGTGAGGCGAGATTCCGGCCTACCGTGGTCGTGGGATGCCGAGGTCCTTGCAGATCTTCGCCCTCGGAGCGCTGCTGCGCCAGCTCGCGGTTCGCCTCGAGGATGAGCTGGATCGCCTCCTTGAGATTTTCCCGCGCCTCTTCCAGTGTCCGTCCCTGGGTGTTGGCGCCGGGCAGCTCCTCGGCGAAGGCCATCCACCCATCGCCGACCTGCTCGAAGACCGCGGTGTATCGAACGTTCATGGGCAATGCCTCCGTCGACGTATTCTAACGGGTCAGACCGTCCATCTATCGATGCCCCCTTCAGACCCCACCACTCGCCGGCAGCAGATCGCCGAGATGCTGGCGATGGGCTTCTGGGGCTTCGAGGAGCTGCGGCGGGAGCTTGCGGTGCCGGTGGGGTTGCTGGCCGAGGACCTGGGGCATCTCGCGAAGAGCGCGCGGCGCGGCGGCAGGAGGCTGGAGGTGGAGCCCGCGTCCTGTGGCGAGTGCGGCTTCGTGTTCCGCGAGCGGGCGGGCAAGCACCTGCACCCGCCCAGCCGCTGCCCGAAGTGCAGAGGCGAGCGCATCGCGGGGCCGCGCTTCAGGCTCCGCTGAGCAGCTCGAGGAACCTCTCCTTTGCCGCACGGTGGTCGAAGGCCACGAGCCGCTGGCCGTCGCCTGAGTGGCGCGCGCCGGGCAGCTCGCCCACGGCGTCGAGCGCCGCCACCAGGTCCCAGGCGGGAAACGCGAGATCGAAGTAACGCAGCGGCGCCTGGCGCAGCCAACGCCGCGAGTACCGCGCCAGGTAGGCGCCGGCTTCGCCGAGCTGCGTGAGCCGGTCGAGATCTCTCCAGCCGATGCGCAGCGCCTTGACGACGTCGAGAGGAAAGACCCGCCGCCTCACCCACGGCAGAGCGAGGAAAGCGCAGGCGGCCCGGCGGTCGCATTGCGTGTTGAGGCAGTAAGCGTGGAGCAGCGGATGGCGCCACGGGCGGAGCACGGTGCCCACGGCGCGGACCTCGATCGCAGCGGGCAGCGCCGGCTCCAGCTCGACCGCCCGCATGACGTTCGAGAGTGGGCCCAGGGCGAGGAGGGAGGCGCCCGCCGGGAGCCCGGCGATGCGCGGTGCGGCCTCCTTGGGCCCGACCACCGGGATTCCTCGGGCGTCGGCGCCGAAGGCTGCCAGCAGGTCGGCCACCGAGCGCCGCGCCGACTCGTGGTCCGTGTTGCCGGTGACGGTCGAGATGCCGAGGATCTCGACCTCGGGCGCCGCCAGCACCACGGCGAGCGCGAAGCCGTCGTCCACGTCGCCGGAGGCTGCGCCCAGGGCGAGGTCGGTGTCGATCCACAGGCGTTTCATGCCTTGTCCACCGGCGCGAGCGCGCCCCGCCGATTGCGGCGCCGCCCGAGCCCGGGAGCTTACGCCGCTCCGGCGCTCGCGGCGGCAGCGCCCGCGGCGGCAGAGGGGCTCGCCACCGCCGGCAGGTAGATGGTGAAGGTGGCGCCCTTGCCCGGGGCGCTCTCCACCGTGATGTGCCCGCCGCTCTGGTGCACGATGCCGTAGGCGGTCGAGAGCCCGAGCCCCGTCCCCTCACCGAGCTTCTTGGTGCTGAAGAAGGGCTCGAAGACCCGCCCCTGGGTCGCGGCGTTCATGCCGATGCCGGTGTCCTTCACCGTGAGCTGAGCGTAGCGGCCGGGTGCCAGGTCGGGGTGGGGAGTAGCACCGGCGGCCAGGTCCACGGGCTCGGTCTCCACCGTCAGACGGCCGCCGCGTGGCATGGCGTCGTGGGCGTTGACCGCGAGGTTCAGGATCACCTGCTCGAGCTGCACCGGGTCGATGCGCACGTCGGGCAGGTCCGGGGCCAGGCGGGTGACGAGCTCCACTTTCTCGCCGAGCACGCCGCGCACCATCTTCTCGACCCCCGACACCACGGCGTTGAGGCTCATCACGTGCGGCTCCATGGGCTGCTGGCGGGTGAAGGCGAGGAGTTGCTTGGTGAGCACCGCCGCCTTCTCGCCCGCCTCGCGGATGCCGGACAGGCCGCGCACCTGAAGCTCGTCGTCGCCGGCGCGCGCCAGCAGGAAGTCGCTCAGGCCGAAGATGGCGAGCAGGCAGTTGTTGAAGTCGTGCGCCACGCCGGCCGACAGCCGGCCGATCGCCTCCATCTTCTGCGAGTGCAGGAGCTGGCGCTGGAGGTGCCGGTTCTCTTCCTCGTCGCGCTTGCGGCGCTCGATGTCGCGGACCGCCACCACGGTCACGTCCTCGCCCTGGATGACGTACTTCTGGGCCGCGATCTCGAGCGTCACGCGGCTGCCATCGCGCTTGCGGCCCACTCCCTCGCCCGGCTCTGCGGTCAAGGTCGCCTCGTCGGTCGAGAAGAGGGTCGAGAGGGGCTGGCCGATGAGCTCGGGCGCCGGGTAGCCGAACATCCCGCAGAGCGCCCGGTTGACCTCCAGGATCTCGCCGTGCTTGACGATGGCGATGCCCTCGAGGGTGGCCTCGAAGAGGTGGCGGTGGCGCTCCTCGCTGCGCCGGATCTCCTCCTCGGCGGCCCGCCGCTGGGCGATCTCCTGCTGCGCCCGCTCGTAGAGGCGGATGTTCTCGAGCATGGGCGCGATCTGGTTGGCCACCGTGGACAGGAGCTGGATGTCGCTCGCCGGGTAGTGGTCGTCGGGGTCGCGCCGCCCGAAGAGCCAGACGCCGAGCGCCTCGGCGTGGATGCCCAGTGGGATCGCGAGGCGCGTCCAGCCCGGGAGCGGCGCTTCCGTGGTGGCGGAGCGCGAGCCTGGTGCGCCCGTGCTCGGAGGGAGGTAGCGGCCCGCCCGCCGCAGCAGGCGCTCGAGCTCCGCGGCCGAGGGCGAGGCTTGGTCCGCCGGCAGGCCCTGCTCGTAGAGGGTCTCGATGCCCGCATCGCCGGGCGCGGAATCACCGAACAGATAGAGGGCCGACTGGCGGATGAGCAGGGTGGGCAGGATCTCGTTCACCACCACCTGCGCCAGCACCGTGCGGTTGAAGGCGGTGGGGATCTTCGAGGCCACGAGTTGCACCACCTCTTCGGGCGCGTGCCGGATGCCGAAGACGTGGCGGTCCACCAGCGCCTGGAAGCGGCCGCGCAGGAAGGGGGCCACGCCCACGAAGGCGAGCGAGATGGCGAGCGTGGCGCCCAGCGCCCGGCGATCGACCGGCGCCCAGGCCTGGAGGGTCAGGAACAGGGTCACCACATAGACCGCGATGTAGAGCGAGAAGAAGCTGTAGACCCCGAGCAGCCGGTTGGCGCGGAACTCGAGGGCCGTCAGGTGATGCTTGTAGATGGCGTAGAAGTACGACAGCGGCAGGATCGGGATGGCGACCAGCAGGATGCCCAGAGTCGGAGGCCAGAGCGAGGCCACGTCCAGCCGCACGGGCAGGAAGTACGGCGCCAGGGCCGACGGGACGTAGAACAGGATCACCGGCCCGAAGCCCACCGCCACGCCGTAGAGCATGATCCGGCTGGCGACGCGGGCCGCCGGCGAGGCCGGCAGGAAGAGCCTCGCCAGCAGCAGGCCGAAGGCGATCACCAGCCCGGCCAGGAACCAGGCCACGTAGAGATAGCGCACCGGGTCGAGCGGGCGGATGCAGTCGAGGATCGCCAGGGCGAGCGAGGCCGCGTAGAGCGGCGCCAGCAGCCACCAGCGGCGGCGCCGGACGAGCGGCTCGGGCAGGATCAGGTGCAGGTGGACGGCGAGCGGCAGCGAGAACCAGACGAAGAAATGGAACACGAACCCGGCGCCGGCGACCTGGCGGAAGGAGGCGAGCCCGGAAGCGAACCAGATGGCCGTCACGTAGTGGAAGAGCATCAGCACCAGCCAGCGCTCGTCGCGCGGCCGGAGGAAGATGATGGCCACCGTGCCCATCAGCCAGAAAACGAAGGGAAAGAGCACCACCAGGACCTCGATGCCCTTGACCGCCGCGAGGCCGGGACGCGCCTCGACGGCGATCACCCTCTCCTCGCCGCCGCGCAGCACCCGCACCTCGACCGTGCCCGGGGACTCGAAGGCGCGGAAGGGGTGGCTGTTGCGGCTGCGAGCGTACTCTTCGTAGCTGACGTCGCCGATCGACAGCACGCGGTCCCCGACCTCGAGGCAGCTCGCCTCGTCCGCGCACTCCTCTGCGCCGCGCACCTGCCAGTCGGGAGCGAGGGTGACCGGGAGCCGTGGGACGACCGAGCGGTAGGGGTAGTAGAGGCAGGGCAGCAGCACGATCACCGAGGCGATGAGCCAGCCGAGGTCGGCCCGCCGCAGCGCGAACGGGTGCTCGCCCACCATGGCCGGCTAGCCCGCGAGAACGGTCTCGGGAGAGTCGACGCCGGCCACGCGCAGCAGGTTGGACAGCGGCCGCAGGTGCTCGTCGAGCAGCCCGGTGAGCGGGGAGGGGTCGGCGAGCGGGATCTCGGCAAGGCGGGCGCGCGCCTGATCCGCCAGCTCGAGGAGCCGGAAGGCGCAGTAGCTCACGGCGCCGCACTGCAGCAGGATGCGCTGCGCCCGCTCCAGGCAACCGGCCTCCGCCACTTGGGCGACGAGCCGGGCGAGCGCCTCGCGCTCGCCGTGTTCGCTGGTCAGCGCGTAGAGGATGGCGAGGTTGTTGCCGGGCCGCTGCCAGTCGGCGCCGGCCGGCGTCTGCATGGCATCGGCGAGGTCGTCGCTCACTTGCACCAGCCGGCCGATGATGCCGCCCACCTCCTCCAGCCGTTCGGCGAGCGCGCGCGGAGCGCCGCCGGCGACGGCGCCCAGAAAGAGGGCCGAGCCGAAGAGGGGAGGGGTCTTGGCCGCTACCACGCGCCAGTAGCCCTCCTCGTCCCCCACCTCCTGGCTGTCCAGGCTCTGGCCGTAAGCCGTCGCCATGGCCATGCGCGCCAGGCTGGCCTGCAACAGGGCGCGCGTCTCCGCCGGCGCGGGAGCCTCGTCCAGCAGGCGATGGCCGGCGCCCTGGAGGGCCAGCGCGAGGTTGGCCGCTCGGCCGGCTCCCAGCCGGCGGTAGGTGCCGCGCGGGTCCTCGTCGAGCAGGTCATCGACCAGGTGGATGGCGGCGAGCGAACAGTAGATGGCGGCGGCCGCCGGCAGCGCGGCCTCCTCGTCGCCGCCTACCGCACGGCAGGCGAGGAGCGGGTACTCCCATACCGGCGTCGATCGCCGCGCCGCGGTGCGCGCGACGAGATCACGGAGGTCCGCCCACGCGGCGACCTCTGGCATGGCGTGCAGCCGCCCGTGGATCTGCTCGAAGATCTGCTCGAAACGCATGACCTCAAAGTCGAAACTAGCGCGCTGAGTTGCCATTCTTATAGCAGAACGAGCGATCGCGGTCCATGCCGTGCTGCGCCGCTTTCCGTCGCTCCGTAAAGACGAAGCCGCCGTGCCCGGCGACGGGCACGGCGGGCGAGAGGGTGAAGCCGTAGCTCAGGCGGGCAGGCCGGCGAGCGCCGGGGTGAGCGAGTCATCCTCGCCCTCCACCCACGGGGACCAGCCGGACATCGTCGTGTCGTTCTCGGAGAGCTGGCGAGGGTCCTCGAGCTGCGTCAGCTTGCGCAGCGCGCCGAACAGCGTGCCGCCTTCCGCCGTCGCTTCGGTGGCCGAAAACAAGCGCGCGTGGAACTCTCCGATGCCGCTCACGTTGCGAACCTTCATCGCATTCCTCCCTCATTCGGCAGACCGCTCGCTGCCGTCCCGCAAGAAAAAAAGTTGGATGGTTGGAACCCAAAACGAACCTGGAGCAGGCGAAGCGCGCGCAAGTTACATGAGCAATTGGAACGCCGTCAAGCGTTTTGGCGTACTTCGATCGGCTAGTGAGAGAGCGGCTTACGCAACTCCTGGCAACGCCCTTTTCACACGCGAGAAGCCTCGCAATCGCGCGATCGATCCAGGATCGAAAAAGCCCTCTTGGCTATACTCCTTGGCACGTGCTGCGCGCCCTGCTGTTGGACGACGAGCCATTGGTGCTCGAGACTCTGGCCCTGTGCCTGCGTGCGCCGGGCATCCATCTGACGACCTGCCGCGAGATCGAAGCGGCCGAGGTGCTGCTCGCCGCTTTTCACTTCGACGTCCTGGTGACCGATCTATCGCTCTCCAGGCTCGGCGGCCTCGAGGGCATGCGGCTGGTGCGGTTCGCGGCGACGCACTTTCCCGATACCGCGGTCTACATTCTGTCGGGGCACGTCGACAACGAAGTGCGGGCGCTCGCCGGCATGCTGGGCGCCGCCAAGGTGCTGGAGAAGCCGGCTGGGCTGACCGAGCTGCGCCGCCTGCTGCTCGAGCGCCGCGAGGCCCTCGGGCACGGCGAGCCGCCCTGCGGGGAGCACGGCGCCGAGGATGGCCCGGTCGAGCAGGTCGAGCTGCTCGAGGACTTCCTGGCGGCCGGCACCGTCCATTCGCTACTGCAGCCGGTGGTCAAGCTCGAGCGTGGCGGCGCGCCGCTCTCGTTCTTCGGCGTCGAGTGCCTGGCCCGCGGCCCGCATACCACGCTGCTCGGCGACCCCTCGATCTTCCTCGGCTACGCGGCGCGCAAGGAGATGCTGTTCGAGGCCGACATGATCTGCATCCGCTCGGCGCTGGCCGAGGTGCGGGAGCTGGGCGGGCCGGTCACCGCTTTCTTGAACGTGCAGCCGCGCTCGATGACCAACCCGGAGTTCACGGGCCGCCTGCTGGAGGCGGTGGGTGCCGGCTCGTTCGACCCTGCCCGCATCGTGCTCGAGCTCACCGAGCAGCAGACGATCGTCAACCCGCGGGCCTTCGCCGCCACCCTCGGCGCGCTGCGCGAGCGCGGCTTCCGCGTCGCCCTCGACGATTACGGCGAGGGCTCTTCGAACCTCAACCTGTTCAAGGACCTGCGGCCCGAGTTCCTCAAGATCTCGGGCACCTTCTGCCGGTCGCTGGCCAGCGCCCCGCTGCG
>JBIOXV010000074.1:0-16697 GCA_044869805.1 Thermoanaerobaculia bacterium
CCGCCGCGAGGCCATCCGCTTCTTCCTTCCCGGCCCCAGCTACGTCCTCGAGGAAGTGCGCGCGGCCATGACCGCGCCGGTCGTCGGCCACCGTTCCCCGGCCTTCCGCGCCCTCTACGCCCGCCTCGCCGGGCAGCTTCCCGCCGTGCTCGAAACCCGCGGCGAGGTCTACCTCGCCACCGGCAGCTCCACCCTGGTCATGGAAGCCGCCGTGCTCTCCACCGTTTCGGGCTCCGTCCTCAACCTGACCTGCGGCTCCTTCTCCGAGCGCTGGCACGCCATCAGCCGGGCCGTGGGCAAGCAGGCCGATCGCCTCTCCGTGCCCTGGGGCGAGGCTATCGACCCCGACCTCCTGCGCCAGGCCCTGCGCCGCAAGCGGTACGAGGCGGTCACCGTGGTTCACAACGAAACCTCCACCGGGGTCCTGAACCCGCTCGCCGCGATCGCCCGCACGGTGCGCGAGGAGAGCGACGCGCTGCTGCTCGTCGACACCGTCTCCTCGCTCGGCGGCGCCGCCGTCGAGACCGATGCCTGGGGCCTCGACGTGGTGGTGGCCGGGGTGCAGAAGGCGCTCGCCGCGCCCCCCGGCCTGGTGGTCCTGACCCTTTCCGAGCGGGCGGCCGAGCGCGCGGCGGCGGTGCCGCACCGCGGCTATTACACCGACCTGCTCCGCTACCGCGACCAGCACCGCGAAACCGGCAGCACCATCACCACCCCGGCCGTGCCCCTGGTCTACGCGCTCGAGCGGCAGATCGGGATCGTCCTCACCGAGGGGATGGAGGCGCGTATCGCCCGCCACGAGGCCCTGCGGCGGCAGACGGCCGCCTGGGCCGAGGCGCGCGGCATCGACTTCGCGTCCGCCCCCGGCTTCCGCTCGCCGACCGTGGCCTGCCTGAAGAGCCCGCGTGGCCACGCGGCGCCCGAGCTGGTCAAGAAGCTGGCGGCCGAGGGCTTCACGCTCGGCGGCGGCTACGGCGAGTGGAAGGAGTCCACCTTCCGCATCGGCCATATGGGCGAGGTGCGGCGCGAGGACCTGGATGAGCTGTTTGCAGCGCTGGACGCGGCGCTCGCCGGCGGGGCCTGAGCTGGTGAAGATACCTGCTGCGCGGCCCGCTCGTGACGGTTTGTTCACCAGCTCTGCGAGCCCGGTGCCAGCCGCAGATCGCCGCTCATCGCATCTTTCTCAGGGGTCTCATCCATGCATCGCATCCTGATCTGTGACTCGCTGGAGACGGTCGGCCTCGACATGCTGCGCCGGGGCGGCGCCGAGCTCCATCTGCTGAAGGCGGAGGAGCGGCCCCGCCTCGCCGAGCTGATCGCCGACTTCGACGCCGTGGTGGTGCGCAGCGCCACCAAGGTGACCGCCGACCTGCTGCGTGCCGGCCGCCGCCTCAAGGTGGTGGGCCGCGCCGGCATCGGCGTCGACAACGTGGACGTGGGCACGGCGACCGAGCTCGGCATCCTGGTGGTCAACGCGCCCACCGCCAACCTCACCTCGGCCACCGAGCACTCCTTCGCCATGATGCTGGCGCTGGCGCGCAAGCTGGCGGCCGCCGACGCCTCGATGAAGCGCGGCGAGTGGGACCGCAAGACCTTCCAGGGCGTCGAGCTCCAGGGCAAGACGCTCGGCATCGTCGGCTACGGCCGCATCGGCCAGGGGGTCGGCGAGCGCGCCCGGAGCTTCGACATGGAGCTCCTGGCCTACGACCCGTTCCTCGACCCGGCCGTGGCGCGCAATCGGGGCGTCGAGCTGGCCGAGCTCGATCCGCTGCTCGAACGCTCGGACGTGGTGACCCTGCACACGCCGCTCACCGATCAGACGCGCAATCTGATCTCGGCCGAGCGGCTCGCACGGATGAAGCCGGGCGCCCTGCTGGTCAACTGTGCGCGCGGCGGCCTGGTCGACGAGGCGGCGCTCGCCGCCGCCCTGGAGGAGGGCCGGCTGGGCGGTGCGGCGCTCGACGTCTACGCCCAGGAGCCGCCTTCGAGCTTCGACCTGGCGCGCCATCCCAAGGTGGTAGCCACCCCGCACATCGGCGCCCAGACCTTCGAGGCGCAGGAGCGCATCGCCGAGGAGACGGCGCGCATGGTGCTCGCGGCGCTGGCGGGCGCGCTGCCGGCCGGCGCCGTCAACCTGCCGTTCCGGCCCACCTCCAAGGGCGGCGAGTCGTTCCTGCTGCTCGCCGAGCGGCTGTCGTGGCTCGCCAGCCGCATGCTCGAGGGCGGCCTCAAGGACGTGCACGTGGACCTCTGGGGGATCGACGAGCCCTTGCAGGCCGCGGTCAAGGTGGCGGCGCTCAAGGGGGCGTTGGCGCCGTTCCTGGGCGAGGGAGTCAACTACGTCAACGCCGAGCGCATGGCCCGCGACCGCGCCATCGCGGTGCACTGCTCGACGCACAGCGAGGCGGCCGACTACCCGCACCTGGTGCGCGTGCGCCTGACCGGCTCCGGCGGCCCCGGGGTGAGTGGTGAGATCGAGCTCGCCGGCACCTTCTTCTCCGACCGCGCACCGCGCGTGGTATCGGTCGGCGGCTACCGGCTCGAGTTCCGGCCCGAGGGCAAGCTCCTGCTGCTGCGCAACCTGGACGTGCCCGGGGTGGTGGGCAAGCTGGGCACGGCGCTCGGCCGCCAGAAGGTGAACATCGCCGACATCCATCTCGCCCGCCAAGAAGGGGGAGCGTGGAAGGCGCGGGAGGACAGCGACCGTCGCACCGCCGAGACGCCCCAGGCCCTGGCCGTGTTGGTGCTCGACGACGAGCCGCCGCGCGCTCTGTTCGAGGAACTGGCGGCGCTGGAGGAGGTGAAGTGGGTCCGCTTCGTGGACATGGGGTAGAGGCCGGCTGCGCGGGCCATCTGCTTCGTTACGGGTCCTCCCGGCAATCCTCGCGTACTGGCGTGTACGCTGCGGTTGCCGGGTCCTCCCGTGCCTTGCATATGGCCCTGCTCGCTTCGGCCTCTACCGGTCCTGGGCGCGGTTGAGCCAGTAGGGGAGAAAGGAAATGGCGCGAGTCGGTCTGGTCTTCGGCGGCAGGAGCGTCGAGCACCGCGTGTCGGTGAATTCCGCGCGCACGGTGGCGGCGGCGCTGGCGAGCGCGGGGCACGAGGTGGTGCCGCTCGGCATCGCCGAGGATGGCTGCTGGCTGGCCCCGGCGCTCGGCGCCAGGGCGCTTGCCGGCGAGATCGACGCCTTGCCGGCCGCCAACCAGCCGATCGCCGGCACGCTCGCCCATCTGCTCGAGGCCCGGGTCGAGGCGATCTTTCCCATCACCCACGGCACCTGGGGCGAGGACGGCGCCCTCCAAGGGCTGTGCGAGATGCTCGACCTGCCCTACGCGGGCGGCGGCGTGACTCCGAGCGCGGTCTGCATGGACAAGGCCGTGGCCAAGACTCTGCTCGCCGCCGCCGGCGTCGCTGTGGTGCCGTTTCGGGCCTTTCGCCGCGACCGCTTCGAGGCCGAGCCGGCCGCCTGCGTCGCCGAAACCGCCGACCTGCCGCTGCCGCTCTTTGTCAAGCCGAGCGTGGGCGGGTCGAGCGTCGGCGTCAAGAAGGTCCCCCATCGCGAGTGCGTGGAGACCTCGATCCGCTTTGCCCTGCAGTTCGACGACGTGGCCCTCGTGGAGCAGGGCATCGTCGGCCGAGAGCTCGAGGTGGCCGTCCTCGGCTACCGGACCCTCGAGGCTTCGGCGGTGGGTGAGGTCGTTCCCGGCCGCGAGTTCTACGACTACACCGACAAGTACCTGGCCGACGACGCGCAGCTCCTGGCGCCTGCTCCCCTCGAGCCCGAGATCGAGCAGCGCCTGCGCTCGATGGCGGTCACCGCCTTCTCGGCCCTGGGCGGCTGGGGCATGGCGCGCGTCGACTTTTTTCTCGACCGCGACGGCGAGGTCTACCTCAACGAGATCAACACCCTCCCCGGCTTCACCTCGATCTCCATGTACCCGCGGCTGTGGGGCCTCTCCGGCGTGCCGCTGCCCGCGCTCGTCGATCGCCTGGTGGCGATCGCCTTCGAGCGCCACCGCGACCGCAAGCGCCTGGACGAGGGGATCAAGAGCTTCCTGGCGGCGGTGGGGGAGGAGTAGCGGGCGCGCTCAGCCCTCGGCGACCTTCGCCCACAGGTGGTAGCCGAAGAGGCCGGCGAGGGCGAGCAGGAAGAAGCCGGCGTAGATGAAGACCCGCGCGCGCTCTACGGAGACGGTGGCGAGGGCGCGCAGGCCGTGGGCGGGGTAGGTGAAGTAGATCAGCGCCTTGAGCACCTGCGCCCAGCCGAGGATGGTGAGCACGGCGGGGATGCCGGACCAGAGGTTGTGGAACGCGGCGACGATGGAGCCGAACCAGAGGCTCATGAAGCCCACGACGAAGACGCCCGCGTGCCCCTTGCCGCGCAGCAGGATGAAAAACTCGGCCCAGGCGCGCGGCGCGAGCACGTGCGAGAGGCCGACGATGCCCAGGTGGATGACGGCGAAGGTCTGAACGGCCGTCTCCATGAGAGCTCTCTCCGCGGGCGTTGAAGCGTCAAATCGAGCGGTCGCACGGCCGCACGGCAGCCGGACCAGCCCGCCTTCGTTCGTTCACTGCGCCCCTCCCCGATCGCACGGGCAGCCCTTGTCGAACACGACGCGCCATTTGCCGTCGGCCTCGCGGCGCCAGATGGAGCTGAAGGTGCCGATCTGCTGGCCGCCGGGGTCGCGCACCGGCCCGCTCGACAGCCTGGGTGCCGGAGTCGAGCACCTCGACCGTCCTGGGCTCCCAGGAGAACGGCGCCGCGGCGCCCTCGAAATACGCCTTCCAGCCGGCGGCGATCGCGGCCTTGCCGCGCAGCACGCCCTGACCGAAGAAGATCGCTTCGTCCGCCAGGTAGGAGGCGAAGGCGGCGTGGTCGCGGTCCGCCATGGTCTTGGCGAATGCGGTCTCGGCGGCGCGCACTTGAGAGGTGAGCTCGTCGCGGGTCTCGGAGTGGGCGATGGGTAGGCCGAGACCCAGCAGCAGGGCGAGCACGCAGGCAGTGGCCATCGAGTCTCCTCTCTTCGGCGCCGCGGCGGCGTCTCGACAACTGCGCCGCGCAGTATCTACTTGGCCACCAGGGTCGCCTCTTCCGGCTCCACCGGCGCCTCTACCACTACCGCCGGGTATCCCGCCTCGACCAGCCGGCAGCGCAAATCGTCGGCGTCGTCGCGCAGGTCGAAGTGGGAGACCTGCACCCGGTGCCAGGTGCCGTCGGAGCGCACCTCGGCGCCGGGAAAGCGGGGCGCGAGCTCGTCGGCTAGATCCTGCGCGCGCTCGGCCTCGAGGAAGGCCCCAACCTGCACGGTGAAGGGCCGCGGCGCCGGCACCGCCGCTCCACCCACGGTGTAGAGCTCGACGCGGGCGAGGCCGGGGCCGATCAGCCCCAAGGCCTCGGCCGCGGTGCGCGAGAGGTCGAGGATCCGCCGCCGCACGAACGGCCCGCGGTCGTTGATGCGCACCACGGCGGCACGGCCGTTGTCGAGGTTGACGACCTCAACCAGGGTGCCGAACGGCAGGGTCTGGTGCGCGGCGGTCATCTCCCGGCCGTCGAAGCGCTCGCCGTTGGCGGTGCGGCGGCCGTGGAAGCCGGGGCCGTACCACGAGGCCTCGCCGCTCTCGATCAGGTTGCGGTCGCCACCCTCGGGCAGGCGCGGCTCCGGCCGCGTCGAGCGGCAGGCGGCGGTGAAGCCGGAGGCGAGCGCGATGGCCAGCGCGAAGAGATGGATCGCGATGCGCCGGCCGGGCGAGAGGCGGCCGAGCCGGCGAGGCTCGAGGCCGCGGGCTACACCCGCGGCGCCTCGACCGACGCGGCTTCGGAGCCCGAGAGCGCCGGTTCCAAGGTCGAGGCCAGGAACTCTTCCACCTGAGCTGAGGACCTGCCGGTAAAGGCTTGCGGGTCGAGCCACGAGTCCACCTCCTTCCGGGTCAGCCGGAACGCGCCGTCGGCGACGATCGAGTCGACCAGGTGGTTGGGGCCGCCACTTTCCACCTCCTGCTGTGCCGCGAGGCTCAGGGTGCGCAGGCGCTCGTGCAGCTCCTGCCGGTCTCCGCCCTTGAGCGTCGCTTGCATGAGCAGGGTCTCGGTCGCCATGAACGGCAGCTCGCGCTCGACGCGAGCGGCGACCGTGGCCTCGCGGACGGTGAGCCCGGAGGCGAGGTGAGAGGCAAGGCCGAGGATGGCGTCGCAGGTGAGGAACGCGTCCGCCAGCACCAGCCGGCGGTTCGCTGAGTCGTCGAGGCTGCGTTCGAGCCACTGCGTGGCCGCGTTCAGGGGGCCGTTCAAGCCATCGGTGATCAGCCGGCGCGCCAGGCCGCACATGCGCTCGGCGCGCACCGGGTTGCGCTTGTAGGCCATGGCCGAGGAGCCGACCTGGGTCGAGTCGAAGGGCTCGGCGAGCTCGCCCACGCCCTGCAGCAGGCGCAGGTCGGTGCCGAGCTTGTGGCAGCTCTCCGCCACGCCCACCAAGACCGCCAGCACCTGGCTGTCCTGCTTGCGCGGGTAGGTCTGGCCGGTCACCGCGAAGCTCTCGGCGAAGCCCAGGCGTCGCGCCACGCGAGCGTCGAGCTCTCGCACCTTGGCGTGATCGCCCTTGAACAGCGTGAGGAAGCTCGCCTGGGTGCCGGTGGTGCCCTTGACGCCGCGGCAGCGCAGGGTGGCGAGGCGGTGGCGCAGCTCGGCCAAGTCGAGCACGAAGTCCTGCGCCCACAGGCAGGCGCGCTTGCCCACGGTGGTGAGCTGCGCCGGCTGGAAGTGGGTGTAGGCGAGGCAAGGAATGGAGCGCGTGCGGCGCGCGAAGTCGCCGAGCGCGCTGAGCGTCGCCACCAGCTGGCGCTCGACGAGCACCAGCGCGTCGCGGGCGATCAATACGTCGGTGTTGTCGGTGACGTAGGCGCTGGTGGCGCCCAGGTGGAGGATGCCGCTGGCCCCCGGGGCGAGCTCCGCGAAGTGGCGCAGGTGGGCCACCACGTCGTGGCGGGTCTGGCGCTCGAGCTCCGCCACGCGCTCGAAGTCGATGGTGTCGGCGGCGCGCTGGAGCTCGGCGATCTGCTCGCCGGTGATCGGCAGCCCGAGCTCTCGCTCGCACTCGGCGAGCGCGATCCACAGCTTGCGCCACTGGCGATAGCGGTGCCCGGCGGAGAAGAGGAGCGACATCTCGGGCGAGGCATACCTGTCGTGCAGCGGGTTCTGCGGTGGAGCGAGGGGCATCCTGGGGCGTCATTTTAGCCCGGATCGTCACTCGAGGGCCATGCGAGGTCCAGCGAGCTTGACAGCCTCGAGCGGCGGCAGCATGCTCCGCCGGTGACCGTGGAGAGCACCGGCTGGAGCCTCGAGGGAGTGGTCGGCGGCGTGCGTCGCATCTATCCGCTCGCCGGCGGCGAAGTCTCGATCGGGCGCGGCACCAACAACTCGATCGTGCTCGCCGACACTTCGGTGTCGCGCCGCCACGCGCGTCTCGTCGAGCGCCGCGGCGCCTGGGAGATCGAAGACCAGGGGAGCACTAACGGCGTCGCTGTCAACGGCGAGACGCGCGATCACGCGCGCCTGGCGGTGGGCGACGTGCTGCGCATCGGCGCCTTCGAGCTGCAGGTGGTGGCGGCGCGGGACGCGGCGCCGGCCGCGATGCCCGCGCCGCCCGCCGCAGCACCGAGCGCGGCGGCGTCGGAGCCCTCTTCCGACCGCACTTCTCCCGAGGTCGCGACCGCCCCGGGGCTCGACGCGGTGCAGGGCACCATCGTGCGTCCGCTGGCGGAGTTCGCCGCCTCCTACGGCCTGACCGCCGCTTCCACCGCCGCGGCGCACTCGCAGGAGAAGCGCCTGGCGCTCGATCAGGCCTACGGCAACCGCATCTTCGGCTACCTGACGCGGCTCGCCAGCCTGCTGCAGCAGGCCGAGAGCGTGGACCAGGTGCTGGCGCGCGTCACCGAGATCGCCTTCGAGGCGCTGCCCATCGATCGCGGCTTCATCCTGCTGCTCGACGAGCGGGGCGAGGCGGTGTGCGAGCTGGCGCGCTCGGGCGAGCGCCTGGTGAGGCGGCCGAAGGGCGAGGTGCCGGTGTCGCGCTCGATGCTCGAGGCGGTGATGCGCGACCGCGTGGCGGTGATCACCTTCGATGCCCAGACCGACTCGCGCTGGCAGGGCGGGCTGTCGATCCAGATGCACAAGATCCGCGCCGCGATGTGCGTGCCGCTGTGGTCGGCGGAGACCATCATCGGCGTCATGCAGGTAGACACGCCGTTCCGCGCCGGCGCTTTCACCGAGCGCGACCTCGACTTCCTGACCGCGCTCGCCAACTACGCCGCGGTCGCCGTCGAGCGGCTGCGCTTCGCCGAGCGCGCCGAGCTCGAGAAGCGGCTGCGCGGCCGGCTCGAGCGCTACCACTCGCCGTCGGTGATCGAGGAGGTGATGCGCCAGGAGCAGGGGATCGGGGACCTGGCGCGCCTGCGGCCGGCGGAGGTGACAGTGCTGTTCGCGGACATCGTGGGCTTCACCGCGGTCACCGAGTCGGCGCGCCCGGGCGAGGTGGCCGAGCTGCTGGCCGCCTTCTTCGACACCGCGGTGGAGGCGATCTTCGCCGCCGGCGGCACGCTCGACAAGTTCATCGGCGACTGCGTGATGGCCTTCTTCGGCGCGCCCATGGCGCAAGGAGACCACGCGCTGCGCGCGGTCAGGGCCGCGATCGACATCCAGCGCGGCCTCGCGGCGTGGAACGAGCGGCGCGGCGACGGCGCCTCGCCGCTGCTGGCGCGGGTGGCGATCAACAGCGGGCCGGTGGTGGTCGGCGAGATGGGCAGCTCGCGGCGCGTCGAGTACACGGTGCTCGGCAACGCGGTCAACGTCGCCTCGCGCCTCGAGGAGCAGGTGGCCACACCGGGCGACGTGGTGCTGGGCGGCGAGACCGAGCGGCTGCTGGCGGGGGCGATCGCCACCGAGCCGCTGGGGGAGCTGCCGCTGCGCGGCCTGTCGCAGCGGGTGGCGGCGTTCCGGGTGCGGCCGTGCTGGTGAGCTTCACGCTGGTCACCGGCAACCGCGGCAAGCTCGACGAGGCCCGGCGGATGGTCGGCGCCGACCTCGAGGCGGTGGAGATCGACCTGCCGGAGATCCAGTCTCTCGCGCTCGAGGAAGTGCTCGCCGCCAAGGCCGAGGAGGCCTGGCGCCGGCTGGGCCGGCCGCTGGTGGTCGAGGACACCGGCCTCGAGCTCCCGGCCTTGGGCGGCTTCCCGGGCCCGCTGGTGAAGTGGATGCTCGAGGCGGTCGGGCCGGAGGGCATCGCGCGCACCGCGATCGCGCTCGGCGACCCGCGGGCCACGGCGCGCTGCGGCCTGGTGTACCGCGACGCCGAGCGGAGCGTGTTCGTCGAAGGGGTGACCTCCGGCTCGCTGGTGCTCCCGCCCCGCGGCGACCTCGGCTTCGGCTGGGACCCGATCTTCCTCCCCGAGGGCGGACCGGCGACCTACGGCGAGCTGCCGCCCGAGGCCAAGCTCGCGATCAGCCACCGCGGCCGGGCCTGGCAGGCGCTGCTGGCGAAGCTGCAACCGGCGTAGCGGCCGGCTCCCGAAAAAAATCTGCCGGGCCTGTCGATCTCGTCCCACCTCGTTCGACGTCCAGGTAGAGCCCGGGATCGAGAGCGGCCGGGACGGCATGGGCCGGGCTCCTAACCCTCAACGAACAGGAGACTTGCGATGCGTTGCATGGTTTTCATCAAGGCCAACGAAGATTCGGAAGCGGGCGTCATGCCCAGCCAGCAGCTTCTCACCGACATGATGCAGTTCAACGAGGAGCTGGTGAAGGCCGGCATCATGCTGGCGGGTGAGGGCCTGCACCCGAGCTCGAAGGCCAAGCGGATCGAGTTCGACGGCACCAAGACCAAGGTCATCGACGGGCCCTTCGCCGAGACCAAGGAGCTCGTCGCCGGCTTCTGGATGTGGAAGGTGAAGTCGATGGACGAGGCGGTCGAGTGGGCGAGGCGCATCCCCAACACCGACGGCAAGCACGGCATCGTCGAGCTCCGCCCGGTGTTCGACGCCGAGGACTTCGGCGCCGAGCTCACGCCCGAGCTCAGGGAGCAGGAGGAGCGCCTGCGCGCCCAGGTCGAGAAACAGAAGTCGTCGTAGCGCTGACCCGCTGGACTCCCTGGAGACACGACGATGCGATTCATGATTCTGGTCAAGGCCACCCAGGACACGGAAGCCGGCATCCTGCCGGAGGACGACACACTGATGGCCGAGATGGCCGCCTACCACGAGGAGCTGCAGAACGCCGGTGCGCTGCTCGATGGGTCCGGCCTCAAGCCGAGCTCGAAGGGCTGGCGCATCCAGTACTCGGGGCAGAAGCGCACGGTGATCGACGGGCCCTTCGCCGAGACCAAGGAGCTGGTCGCCGGCTACACGCTCATCCAGGTGAAGTCGAGGGAAGAGGCGATGGAATGGGCGCGGCGGTTCCCCAATCCCTCGCTCGACGGCGGCGAGGCGGAGATCGAGGTGCGCCAGCTCTACGAGCTGGAGGACTTCGTTCCCGGCGAGGCGGTCGAGCGCTTCCGAGCGATGGGGGTCGGGGGCGAGAGCTAGCGCGGCGTCGCGATCTTGCACCGGCGGATCGAAGGTGGTCTGATCGGTCGCCGTGACGGCGACCGACGTCCATCGCACGATCGATGCGATCTGGAGGATCGAGTCCGCCAGGCTGATCGCCGGCCTGGCGCGCATGGTGCGCGACGTCGGCCTCGCCGAGGAGCTGGCCCAGGATGCCCTCGTAGCCGCCCTCGAAAAATGGCCGGAGGCGGGCGTGCCGGACAGGCCGGGCGCCTGGCTGATGGCCACCGCGAAGCACCGTGCGATCGATCTCCTGCGCCGCAGCAAGCTCCTGGAACGCAAGCACGAAGAGCTGGGCCGGGAGATCGAGGCGCAGCAGGAGGCGGCCGCGGACGAGATCGAGGCCGCGATCGACGACCCGGTGGGCGATGACCTGCTCCGCCTGATGTTCATCGCCTGCCACCCGGTGCTCTCGACCGAGGCGCGGGTGGCGCTCACCCTGCGCCTGGTCGGGGGCCTCACCACCGGGGAGATCGCGCGCGCCTTCCTGGTCCCCGAGGCCACGGTCGCGCAGCGCATCGTGCGCGCCAAGCGCACTCTCGCCGCGGCCCAGGTGCGGTTCGAGGTGCCGCGCGGCGCGGAGCTCGCCGCCCGTCTGGCGTCGGTGCTGGAGGTGATCTACCTGGTCTTCAACGAAGGTTATGCGGCGACCGCCGGCGACGACTGGACACGTCCGGCGCTGTGCGAGGACGCGGTGCGGCTCGGCCGCATCCTGGCCCAGCTCGCGCCGCAGGAGGCGGAGGTGCACGGCCTGGTGGCCCTGATGGAGATCCAGGCCTCGCGCTTGCGGGCACGGATCGGGCCGTCGGGAGAGCCGATCCTGCTCCTCGACCAGAACCGCGCACGCTGGGACCAGCTCCTGATCCGTCGCGGCCTGGCGGCGCTGGCGCGCGCCGAGAACCTCGGTGGGCGGTCGGGCCCCTACGCGCTGCAGGCCGCGATCAGCGCCTGCCACGCCCGGGCGCGGGCCGCGGAGGACACTAACTGGGTGCGCATCGCGGCGCTCTACGAGCGGCTCGCGGCGCTCGCGCCGTCGCCGGTCGTGGAGCTCAACCGCGCGATGGCGCTCGCCATGGCGTTCGGCCCGGCTGCGGGCCTCGAGCTGGTGGATGCGATCGCCGGCGAGCCGGCGCTGGCGAGCTACCACTTGCTGCCGGCGGTGCGCGGCGACCTGCTGACCAAGCTCGGCCGCTTCGACGAGGCCCGCGCCGAGCTCGAGCGCGCGGCATCGCTGACCAGGAACCTCCGCGAGCGCGACCTGCTGCTGGAGCGCGCCGCGGCCTGCGGGCCCGGGCCCCAGCCAGAGCCCCAGCCAGGGCCCCAGCGAGGGCCACGGAGCGCGGCTTGACTGCTCCGCGCGGCTTCACCGAGCTCGACCAGTTCGAGATCGACCCGCGCTCCGTGCGGCTGCTGGAGGCTGAGTTCTGCCGCGAGCGCCAGGTGGTGGTGCTGGGCGCGGTCGAGGCCGGCCAAGGGCCGGTCAACGTCGGCATGCTGGAGCCGCAGCGGCGGTCGGTGCTGCGGGAGGTCGAGGCCCGCCTGGGCCGGCCGGTCAAGCCGGTACGCCTCAACACCTTCGAGATCCGGCGCGCGCTGGCCCTGGGCTGGGGGCTCGAGGACCCGGCGGCGGAGAGGACGGTGCTCGAGCTCGGCCCGGTGGGGGATCTCTCGTTTCGGGCGGCCGCCGGCGCCCCGGAGATGATCGACCAGATCCTCGGCCTCGCCGTCGAGCGCGGGGCGAGCGACGTGCACATCGAGAGCTACTCCCACGACGTGGACGTGCGCCTGCGCATCGACGGCCTGCTGCAGCAGGTCGCCACCCCGCTGTCACTGGACAACATCGCCTCGGTGGTCGCCCGCTTGAAGGTGCTCGCCGAGCTCGACATCGCCGAGCGCCGCCGTGACCAGGACGGCCGCATACGCGCGGTGTGGAAGGACGCCGCGGGCGAGCGGCCCATCGACTTCCGGCTCTCCATCCTTCCCGGCCCCGCCGGCGAGGATGCCGTGCTGCGGGTCCTCGACCGCGCCGCGGCCGTGCTCGACTTGGCCGCCCTCGGCTTCGCCGGCGACGACCTCGCCACCTTCGAGCGCCTGGTGACCAACCCGGAAGGGCTGGTGCTGGTCACCGGGCCCACCGGCAGCGGCAAGACCACCACCCTCTACGCGGCCATCAACCGCGTGAACACGGCGGAGAACAAGATCCTCACCGCCGAGAACCCCATCGAGTACCGCTTCCCGAAGACCAACCAGAAGCAGGTCTCCGAGCAGATGAGCTTCGCCGCCTACGCCCGCGCCTTCCTGCGCCAGAACCCGGACATCATCCTGATCGGCGAGGTGCGCGACGAGGAGACGGCGGACGCGGCGGTGCGCGCGGCGCAGACCGGGCACCTCGTGCTCTCGACCTTGCACACCAACGACGCGGTGGCGACGATCTCCCGCCTCAGGACCTTGGGGGTGGAGCCCGGCATGATCTCGAGCTGCCTCTTGGGCGCCCTCTCGCAGCGCCTGGTGCGCCGCATCTGCAAGCAGTGCCGGGAGCAGGGTCCGCCGGCGCCCGAGGAGGCCCGCCGGCTCGGCCTGCCTCCGGACGAGCCCTTCTTCCGCGGCCGCGGCTGCGAGGCCTGCGGCGGCCGCGGCACCAAGGGGCGCACCGGGATCTACGAGCTGTTCGTGGTCGACTCGGAGCTGGCGGACCTGGTGGCCGACAACGTGGCGATGCACGAGCTCCGCCGGCGGGCGCTCGAGAAGGGGATGAAGACCCTGCTCGACGATGGGCTGGCCAAGGCCCGGGCCGGGCTCATCCCGCTGGCGGAGATCCTGCGTGCGGTGCCGTACCGCATGCTCGAAGATGTCCGGCGCTGATCAGCGCTTGCGCAGGATGGCCGCCGAGACCGCGGCCGCGGCTTCAGCGCCAGGCTCAAGGCGCCGCCTCCGAGCCCGAAGAGGAGAACGCCGGCCAGCGCCCGGCGGCGCGAAACTGGCGCTGGCTTGGTCGGGAGAGCCATGGGAAGGGGATGATAGCCGCTGGCCGCGAGGCGCCATGGCCGCATGAGCCGGCCGGCTTGATAAGGTTGGGCTCGGGAGTGCGGGCCGGCTGCGTCGGGCGCCGGCGTCCGATCCATCACCCATCAACTTCGTTCAAGGAGGCTTTCATGGCCAAGTACGTCGACGGATTCGTGCTGCCGATCAAGGAAGAGGACATCGAGGCCTACCGCAAGATCGCGCAGAAGGCGGGCAAGATCTGGATGGAGTACGGCGCGCTCCAGTACTGCGAGGCCGTGGGCGACGACCTCGCGCCCGAATGGGCCAAGGCGTACTTCCCGCGCGCGGCCAGGGCCAAGCCCGGCGAGACCGTGGTCTTCGCGTGGATCACCTACAAGTCGAAGGCGCACCGCGACCAGGTCAACAAGAAGGTGATGGCCGACCCGCGCCTCGCGGACATGGACCCCAAGTCCATGCCCGTCGACATGAAGCGCATGGTCTACGGCGGCTTCAAGACGCTGGTCGACCTCTGACCCGCGGCCGGCCCCTACTCGTAGCGCAGGGCCTCGATCGGATCGAGGGTCGCGGCCTTGCGCGCCGGGTAGAGGCCGAAGAACACTCCCACCGCCCCGGAGAACAGGCAGGAGAGCGCGGCCAGGCCGGGCTGGATCTCGACCACCAGCGAGGTGGTCTTCGAGACCACGACCGCGGCGGCGACACCGAGGCCCAGCCCGAGCAGGCCGCCCAGCAGTGACAGCACCACCGCCTCGACCAGGAACTGCACCAGGACGTCGCGCTCGCGGGCGCCGACCGCCAGCCGGATGCCAATCTCCCGCGTGCGCTCGGTGACCGAGACCAGCATGATGTTCATGATGCCGATGCCGCCCACCAGCAGCGAGACGCCGGCGACCGAGGCCAAGAGCAGGGTCAGCGTCTGGCCGGTCGCCGAGGCCATGGCCAGGATCTCGGTCTGGCTGCGCAGGCTGAAGTCGTCGCCCTCCTCGGCCCGCAGCCGGTGCGAGCGGCGCAGCACCTCGCGGATCTCCTCCTGCGCCTCGTCCATGCGCTCGGCGTCGGCCACGCTGGCGTAGAGCTGCGCCACGTGGCGCTCGCCGGAGAGCCGGTCGAGCACCGTGGTCACCGGCACCAGGATGACGTCGTCCTGGTCGTTGCCGAAGCTGTTCTGGCCTTTCTCGGTCAGGACCCCGGCGACGCGCAAGGGCACGTTCTTGACGCGCAGGGTGGCGCCGACGGGGTCCTGGCCGGGAAAGAGCTCGCGCGCCACCGTCTGGCCCAGGAGGGCCACCTTGCTGCGCGCGGAGACGGCGCCGGCGGTGAACGCCGCGCCGGAGGCGACCTCCCAATCGCGGATCGGCAGGTACTCCTCGGACACCCCGAGCACCGTGGTCGACCAGTTGGCGGAGCCGGCCACGGCCTGTACCGGGGTGCGCACCAGGGGCGAGACTCCGGCCAGGAGCGTCGCCTCCTTGGAGAGCTTGCCGGCGTCGTCGAGGGTCAAGGTGGGAGCGCTGCCGGCGCCGCGGGAGACGCCGCCGGCGCGGTCCGCGGCGCCGAACACCATGATCAGGTTGGTGCCCAGCGAGGAGATCTGACTCTCGATGCGGCGCTGCGCTCCCTGGCCGATCGACACCATGACGATCACCGACGCCACCCCGATGACGATGCCCAGGACGGTGAGCAGGCTGCGCACCCGGTTCTTGTCGATCGAGCCCAAGGCGGCGCCGAGCAGCCGCGTGAGGCGGGTCATGGGGCCGCCTCACGCCGGCGGTCGGCGATCGGGGCGTCGGCTACCACCAGCCCGTCGTGGAGCTCGATGCGCCGCTTGGCGTAGCGGCTGACCTCGGGGTCGTGGGTGACCACCAGGATGGTGATGCCCTGGTCGTTGAGCTCCTGGAGCAGGCCCATCACGCCGGCGGCGGTCTTCGAGTCGAGGTTGCCGGTAGGCTCGTCGGCCAGGATCAGGGAGGGCTCGTTGACCAGGGCGCGGGCGATCGCCACCCGCTGCTGCTGGCCGCCGGAGAGGCGCGACGGCTCGTGCTCCAGACGATCCGCGAGGCCCACCCGCGCGAGCGCCCGCCGCGCCAGCTCGGCCGGGTCGGTGATGCGCCGGCCGCGGGCGTAGAGCAGCGGCAGCTCGACGTTGCGCAGCGCCGAGGTGCGCGGCAGCAGGTTGAACCCCTGGAACACGAAGCCGATCCGCTGGTTTCGCAGGTCGGCGAGGTCGTCCTTCGACAGCCCGCCGACATCCACACCCTCCAGGCGGTAGGCGCCCGCGGTCGGCCGGTCGAGGCAGCCCAGCAGGTTCATCAGCGTCGACTTGCCGGAGCCCGAGGGCCCCATGATCGCCACCATCTCGCCGGCCTCGATGGTCAGATCGACGCCGGCGAGGGCGGCGATCTCCTCGGCCGCCGGGTAGATCTTGGTGACGCCTGCGAGCTCGATCAGCGGGGCCATCGCGGAGCCGTCAGCCGATCGGCATCATGAACGTCCGGCGGCCCGCTCCCTGCGGCGGCCCGGAGGACGACGGCTTCTCGCCGCGGATGCGGGTGATGACCAGGGTGCCTGGCGCGAGCTCGCCGCGCAGGGGAGTGACCTCGGTCACCGCGCCGTCGCTCGCCCCGGTGCGCACCGGGACCATGGCGAGCGCGCCGCTCTCGTCCACCGTCCACAGCATGGAGAGGTTGGCCGGCCGCTGGCCTCCGGGCCCGCCGAGGAGCATGCCGGGCGGGCCTGCGCCGCCGCCGAGAAAGGCCTCGGCCCTGCCCTCGGCTCCGGCCCTGCCCTCGGCTCCGGGCCTGCCCTCGAAGCGGGGGCCTTCCCCGTTCGCCGGCCGCTGCCGGGCCATCCCGTTGCCCGGCTCGCCGCGCTCGGCCCGGCGCCGCGCCATCACCTCGCGCATCATCTCCTCGCTGGGCTTGACGCGCAGCGCGGCGTCGGGCACCAGCAGCGCGTCCTCCACTCTCTCGACCACGAAGTCGAGCGTCGCGGTCATGCCCGGCAGCAGCACGCCGCCGGGGTTGTCGGCTTCCACCTCGACCGTGTAGCGCACCACGTTCTGCTCGGTCTCGGGCTGCAGCTTGATCGACCGCGCGACGCCCTCGAAG
>JBIOXV010000075.1:0-6844 GCA_044869805.1 Thermoanaerobaculia bacterium
GGCAGCGGCATGGACACCATCTCCTACTGCCTGGTGATCGAGGAAGTGAGCCGCGCCTGCGCCACCAGCGGCGTCAT
The DNA here is from genome assembly GCA_044869805.1 of Thermoanaerobaculia bacterium. Taxonomy (GTDB): domain Bacteria; phylum Acidobacteriota; class Thermoanaerobaculia; order Multivoradales; family SZUA-115; genus CAWDVR01. Next base: position 78 of record JBIOXV010000075.1, read on the forward strand.
CCTCTCGGTCAACAACTCCCTGGTCTGCGACCCCATCCTCAAGTTCGGCAACGAGCAACAGAAGCGCGAGCTCCTGGCGCCGCTCGCCAGCGGGCAGAAGCTCGGCTGCTTCGCCTTGACCGAGCCCGGGGCGGGCAGCGACCCGGCCGGGCTGCGCACCACGGCCCGCCGCGACGGCGACTCCTACGTGCTCGACGGCAACAAGGTGTTCATCACCAACGGCACCGACGCCGACATCGCACTGGTCTTTGCCACCGTCGACCTCGAGAAGAAGCACAAGGGAATCACCGCCTTCCTGGTCGACGCCGGCGCTTCCGGCTATCACCACGGCGAGCACGAGTTCAAGCTCGGGGTGAACGCCTCCGGCACCACCGAGCTGGCCTTTTCCGGCCTCCGGGTGCCCGCCGCGCACCGGCTGGGGGAGGAGGGCGAGGGCTTCAAGATCGCCATGGCCACCCTGGACGGCGGCCGCATCGGCATCGCGGCGCAGGCCGTGGGCATCGCCCAGGCCGCGATGGAGGAGGCGCTCTCCTACGCCCAGCAGCGCGAGCAGTTCGGGCAACCGCTCTCCGCCTTCCAGGCGATCCAGTTCTATCTCGCCGACATGGCGACTGAGCTCGACGCTGCCCGCCTGCTGACTTGGAAGGCGGCGTGGAAGAAGGACTCCGGCCTGCGCTACAGCCTGGAGGCGGCGCAGGCCAAGCTCTTCGCCTCGGAGATGGCGCAGCGGGTCACCAACAAGGCCCTGCAGATCCACGGCGGCTACGGCTACACCAAGGAGTACAACGTGGAGCGCTACTTCCGCGACGCCCGCATCACCGAGATCTACGAGGGCACCAGCGAGATCCAGAAGATGGTGATCGCCGACTGGGTGATCAACCGCTCGTAGTGACGCCATGACCACCGCGACCGCGCCGCGGGCCTTCGCCGCCGAACATCAAGCCGCGGGCTCCCCGGGCGCCGGCCCTGAATTCGGCCTCAGCGAGGACCAGGAGCTGGTCCGCGGCACGGTGCGTCGCTTCGCCGAGGAACGCATCCGACCGGGGACGCGGGAGCGCGACCAGAAGCACGAGTTCCCGGCGGAGATCGTGCGCGAGCTGGCCGAGCTCGGCCTGCTCGGCATGCTGGTCCCCGAGGAGTACGGTGGGGGAGGGGTCGACGTCCTCACCTACCTGCTGGCGGTCGAGGAGGTGGCGCGGGCCTGCCCGTCGACCGCCGGCACCATGAGCGTCACCAACTCGGTGGCGTGCTGGCCGATCGCCCGCTTCGGCAGCGAACACCTGAAGCGCGGCCCGCTCACCGAGCTCGCGTCGGGCCGGACGATCGGCGGCTTCGGGCTCACCGAGCCCACGGCCGGCAGCGACCCGGCCGCGATGCGCACCACGGCGCGCCGCGACGGTGACTCCTGGGTGCTCGACGGCGAGAAGGCCTGGATCACCAACGCCGGCGTCGCCGGCTACTACGTGGTCTTCGCACGCACCTCCGCCACGGCGGGCAAGAAGGGGATCAGCGCCTTCGTGGTGCCGGCCGACGCGCCTGGCTTCTCGGTGGGCGCTCCCGAGGAGAAGCTGGGGCTGCGCGCCTCGGTGACCCGCGCCATTCTCTTCAACGGCTGCCGCATCCCGGCCGCCAACCTGCTCGGTGCCGAGGGCGAGGGCTTGAGGATCGCCTTCGCCACGCTGAGCCACTCGCGGCTCGGCATCGCCGCCCAATGCCTCGGGATGCACCAGCGCGCCCTCGATCTCGCCATCGCCTACGCCCGGGAGCGGGTGCAGTTCGGCGTGCCCATCGCCCAGCACCAGGCCATCCAGTTCAAGATCTCCGGCATCGCCACCGAGCTCGCGGCCGCTCGCGCCTTGACCTGGCGCGGCGCAGTGGAGCACGAGTCGAAGGGCGCCCCGCGCTTCGCCGCCGAGGCCAAGCTCTACGCCTCCGAAGCCGCCAACCGCGCCGTCTGGGAGGCGCTGCAGATCCACGGCGGCAACGGCTTCTCCGAGGAGTACGAGATCGCCCGCCTCTACCGCGACGTGCGGGTGACCGCGATCTACGAAGGCTCGAGCGAGATGCAGCGGCTGGTGATCGCGCGCTCGCTGCTCGGCGCCTGAGGGCGCGGGCTCAGCGGCTGCCTTCGCCGTCCAGGAACGAAAGGTCGCTGTCGATCGGCTTCTCGAGGCTGCGGGTCTTCTCGACGAAGACCAGCAGCGAGTGGTCGTCGGTGAAGGCCAGGCGCTCGCCGAGCTCGGGCGAGTGGGGGAAGTCCTTTTGGCCACGCCGCCAGGCGGCGCGGGCCTTCTTCGGCTCGCCGTTCTTGGCGTAGGCGTCGCCCAAGGCCACGTGACTGAGCAGGAAATAGTCGGGAGGCCGCCCGCCGCCTTCGCCGGCGAGCCGCCGCGCCTGGATCTCGACCGCGCGCTCCAGCGCTACCGCGGCGTCGTCCGAGTGGCGCAGCGCCCGCGGCCAGTGCAGATGGTTGACGCCGAGGCAGTAAAAGCCGGCCCACGAGCCGGGGTCGGCGGCCACCACGGCCGCAAACTGCTCGAGGGCGCGGCGCGCCAGCTTGCCCTTGCAGATCACCGCCGCCACCCCGCCGCACAGCGGGATGCGGTCCACGTAGGCCGAGCCTAGCTCGATCTGGAGCTCGGGCGCCCGCGGATAGAGCTCGACCATCTGCTCGAAGAAGGCCACGGCTCGGTCCTGCTTGCCATGGGCCGCGGCGAGGGTACGGTAGGAGCTGGGGAGCGACCACCCTGGCGGCCGGCTGCGCAGCCGCTGCTCGAGCTTAGTGAGCTGGCGCTCGACCTCCTCGGGCGTGTCCGGTGTCGCCTTCTCTCCGTTCGCCGGCCGGGGCGCTGCGACAGGCAGGGCCGCGGGTTCGCGGCGCACGTAGCGGGCCGGCTGCTGGCGGACCTCGATCCAGCGGTCGGCCGCGAGGTCGGTGAGCTCTTCGACGCCGCCGTCCGGCCAGCGCACGGTGAGCTTCTCGACGCGCTCGTGTTTGCCGAGGCCGAAGTGCAGCCGCGGGTCGCTCTGGGCGGCAAAGCCGTTGCCACCATCGCGCTCACGGAGCTGGCTGCCGGCCGCGGTCTCGATCGTCACCCGGGCGCCGACCGCGTCGCGGTTGATGCCGGTCGCGGGATCGGCCACCAGGCGCACGCCGAGCCAGTGGTTGCCCGCTGTGCCGGGGTTGCGGAAGAGCTGCGCCGGCTGACCCTGGTTGGCGAGGAAGAGGTCGAGGTCGCCGTCGTCGTCGTAGTCCAGCACCGCGATGCCGCGGCCGTCGCGGTCGCTCGCCAGGCCGGCGTCGGCGGCGCGCTCGCTGAAGGTGGCGCCGTCGTCGTTGACCCAGAAGCGCTTCTTCTCGAAGCCCGAGAAAGAACGCTCGCCGATGGTGGGCCAGTTGTGGGCTTCCGCCGGGTCCTGGTCGAGCACCGTCCAGGAGGCGAGGTCGTACCAGTAGTTGCCGGGCCCGTTGCTGATGAAGCCGTTGGCGGCGTAGAGGTCGAGGTCGCCGTCGTTGTCGGCGTCGAAGAACTTGGCCCCCCACCCCCAGCCGCCGTCGGCGGTGCCGGTCACGGCGGCCACGTCGCTGAAGGAGACGCGGCCGTCGGCGTCCACGCCGAGGTTGACCCACAGCATGTTGCCTTCCTGCAGGTAGTCGCGGGTGGTGATGTTGGTGACGTAGACGTCCAGCCAGCCGTCGTTGTTGAAGTCGCCGAAGTCGGCGTTCATGCCTTTCTTGGTGTCGACCCCCAGCGCCTCGGCGGAGAGGTTGACGAAAGTGCCGTCGCGGCGGTTGACGAACAGTTGGTCGGGCCCGAAGTCGTTGGCCGAGTAGAGGTCCGGCCAGCCGTCGTTGTCGAGGTCGCCGGCGGCCACCGCCAGGGTCCAGCCGCTGTCGTCGACGCCGGCCGCGGCGGCGACCTCGGTGAAGCTGCCGTCGCCTTCTTGGTGGAAGAGCTGGTTCCTGCCGCCGTTCCTCGCCGTCTCGAAGCTGTCGTGCATGATGCGCGTGGTGGTCAGGTGCCAGAGGTCGTGGTCGGCGAAGTAGTTGCCCACGTAGAGGTCGAGGCGCCCGTCGAGGTCGTAGTCGAAGAACACCGCCGCGTTGCCGTTCTTCCAGTCGGTGCCGGGCTTGCCGTCGGCGCGCCGGAAGCGGCGAGCGGTCACGTCCTCGAAGGTGCCGTTGCCGCGGTTGCGCAGCAGCACGTCGCGGCCCCAGCGCACGATAAAGAGGTCGCTCCAGCCGTCGTTGTCCACGTCCCCCCACACCGCGTGCATGCCCACGCCCTGGTCGTCGTTGAAGCTCGCCACCCCCGCCTGCCGCCCAACCTCGCGGAAGGTGCCGTTGCCGAGGTTGCGGTAGAGGTAGTTGGGGGCGCCCTGGGTAGAGTTGGTGACGAACAGGTCGATCTTGCCGTCGCGGTCGTAGTCCGCGGCGGCGACCGCGGCGCCGACGCTCGTCACCCAGGACATGACGTTCTCCAGGCGGGCGTCGAGCACCGGCTTCTGGTGGCGGTGCCCGATACCGGCCGCCGCGGACACCTCTTCGAAGCGGGGCACGGAGTGGCCGTTGGCGATGCGCCCCTGCTGTGGGGACGCGAGGCTGGTGCCGGCCAGGGCCGCGGTGGCGAGCAGGAGCAGTGCCGGCCGCCGGGAGCGATGCCTCCGGGGCAAAGGCGCGCGAGGGAGGGAGAGGTGATCGAGTGTCATCACTGGTGCCAGTGCTGCCTCTACCCGGCGCCGGGACAGCCCGGGCCAGCATGGGGCCTCGGTCCCGGGCCGGAGCCTGCCTAGCGCCGCAGGCGGGCGAGCGCGGCCAGGCCCAGGCCCACGGCCAGCGCCAGCCATCCCCAGGCCGAGAGCGCCGGCACCTCCGGCGCGCCCAGCCCGCGGGCGGTGCCTTCGATCACGAACGGCAGGCCCTGGGGCGCCTCGCTGCCGCCGTCCACGATCTCATCGTAGCTCTCCCCGTTGTCGCCCGACTGCACGGCGTCTCCGGTCTCCGGCTGGCCCTCGATGGTCACCGGCGGGTTCCAGGGACCGCTGGGGAGCGTGGCGTCGGCCTGCCAGTCGAGCCAATAGGTGCCGGGAAGCAGGAGAAAACCGCCGCTCGCCACCAGGGCCATCACCGGCCGGTCGGTGACCTTGCCGGACTCGTGCTCGCGCACGCGGTAGATGCCGCTCCAGCCGGAGGACAGCAGCCGGTCGGTGACCGTGTCGCCGAACACGACTTCCGTCCCCTCCTCGCCGGGCGGGCCGTCGAGGACGCGGTAGTTGAGCGCGGTGAAGGTCGAGGTGGTGGTGGAGCCCACCTGGTAGCCAAAGAACGTGAGGCGATCGACGACCCAGTAGACCCCCTCCGGCACCGTGAACTGATCGGCGAGACGGGTCTCCTGGATGAGCTGGTAGCCGAAACCCAGGGTGGTCATCTCGAAGGCGGTGAACTGCAGGCGGCTCTCGTCCGCGCCACCCACCCCGGTGCCCGGGCTGTTGACCAGCGGGCCGTTGTCGTAGAGCAGAGCGGTCGGGCCTCGCCATGCGACCTCGCCCGGCACCTGGCCGGCTCCCGTGGGCGCGGCAGGGGCGCCGTCATCACGAAGCTGGGCGGCGAGCGCCGCCGGCAGCAGGACCGCCGCGAGCAGGCTCACGAGGAACGGGGCGGAGAGGTGGAAGTGCGTGCGCACGCTGCGACGGCTGCCGGAAGCTGGCGGGTCGGGCCCTTCGGCTATACTCGAAAGCGTAACATGTCCAGACTCTTAGGTCGGTCTCGAGCGCCCATGTCCTCACCGGCGCTCCTGGTCCGCACCCTGGGAGCGGGGAGGACCGCACGATGAGCAGCCGGGACCAGAAGGCAAGTGCCGAAGAGCAGGGGGGCGTGGCCGTGGCGGAGCCTGAGGCGGCGGCCGAGATGGTTCCCGGGGACCGGCGGCGCTGGGAGCAGGCGCGCGACACCGCGCTCGCCGAGCGCGCCTTCTGGAAGCGCGATTTCACCACCGTCTCCGGCATGGAGGTGCCCCACCTGGTGACGCCGGAGGAGGTCGCCGATATCGACCCGCGGCGCGACATCGGCCTGCCCGGGGAGTTCCCCTACACCCGCGGCATCCACCCCACCGGCTACCGCGGCAAGCTGTGGACCATGCGCCAGTTCGCCGGCTTCGGCATCGCCGAGGACTCCAACCGGCGCTTCAAGTACCTGCTGTCCCAGGGCCAGACCGGCCTCTCTGTGGCCTTCCACCTTCCCACTCTCTACGGCTACGACTCAGACCACCCGATGTCGGCCGGCGAGGTGGGCAAGTGCGGCGTGGCGATCGACAGCCTGGCGGACATGGAGCAGCTCTTCGCCGGCATCCCGCTCGACCGCGTCACCACCTCGATGACCATCAACTCCACCGCTCCCATCCTCTTCGCCATGTACCTGGCGGTGGCCGAAAAGCAGGGGGTGGACATCCGCGGCAAGGTCTCCGGAACGCTGCAGAACGACATCCTGAAGGAGTACATCGCGCAGAAGGAGTACATCTACCCCCCGCGGCCTTCGATGCGGCTGATCACCGACCAGTTCGCCTTCGCCGCCAGCGAAGTGCCGAAGTGGAACACCATCTCGATCTCCGGCTATCACATCCGCGAGGCGGGCTCCACCGCTCTCCAGGAGCTGGCCTTCACCCTGCGCGACGGCATGGAGTACGTGCAGTACGGCCTCGACGCCGGCCTCGACGTCGACGACTTCGCGCCGCGCCTCTCCTTCTTCTTCAACAGCCACAACGACTTCT
>JBIOXV010000076.1:0-18094 GCA_044869805.1 Thermoanaerobaculia bacterium
CGCATCCGGCGGGCGGTGGCCGAGGGCCGGGTCGAGGAGGCGCAGGAGATGCTGGGGCGGCCCTATGCCATCGAAGGCAGCGTGGCGCGCGGCGACCGCATGGGCCAGCGGCTGGGCTGGCCGACGATCAACCTGGCCTCCGACAACGAGCTGCTGCCGGGCGACGGCGTGTACGCCGGCAAAGCCTTCTTCCCCGGCTTCCCGGCGACCTTCAACTGCGCCACCAACATCGGCACCCGGCCCACGGTGTACGAGAGCTACCGCCGGGTGGTCGAAAGCCATGTGCTCGACTTCCAGGCTGACGTCTACGGCCAGCGCGTGGAGCTCTCCTTCTACCGCCGGCTACGCGAGGAGAAGATCTTCCCCTCGGTCATGGACCTCTCGGCCCAGATCCGCCAGGACGTCGAGACGACGCGAGAATACTTTTCCGCCCGCGAGCGTTCTCACGGGGGGCGTTCCGACGAGGACCCATCCTGACCGCCCCCCAAACCGCCAAGCGCCGAGAGATAGACCCCTGGGAGACCGATATGGCCAGCGAAAAGATCGTCAAGGTGACCAACGACAACTTCGGGCAGGAGGTCCTGCAGTCGAGCGAGCCCGTGATGGTGGACTTCTGGGCCGAGTGGTGTGGGCCGTGCCGCATGGTGGCGCCGGTCCTCGACCAGCTCGCCGACGAGATGCAGGGCAAGGTGAAGATCGCCAAGCTCAACGTCGACGAGAACCAGGAGACCGCCTACCAGTTCCAGGTGTCGAGCATCCCGACCTTCATCCTGTTCAAGGACGGCAAGATGGCCGACCGCACCATGGGCGCCATGCCCAAGTCCGCCTTCGAGAGCTTTATCAACCGCAACCTGTAATCACTGCTCGGTGATCGCCCCTTCCGAGCGCGCCCGCCTCGACCGCGTACTCGACGAGCTCGGCGCCGCGGCGCTCGTGGTGGTGGCGAGCGACGGCGGCGATCCCGACCTCGCCCACTTCGTCGGGCCGGCGCACCTCTCCGATTGCCTGGTGGTGGCGCCGCGGGGCGGGCGGCCCCACCTCACCTACTACACGCCGATGGAGCGGGACGAGGCCGGGGCGACCGGCCTCGCCCTGTTCCACCCAGGAGACCTCGGCCTCGACAGGCTGCTGCGCGAGGCGCCGACCCGCGAAGCCATCCTCGCCGGCGCCATCGAGCGCTCGTTGGAGCGCCTGGGGATCGCGCCTGGGCGCCTGGCGCTTGCCGGCTGCGCCCCGGCCGGCACGCTGTGGGAGGCGGGGGCCATGCTCGCCCGCGCCGGCTGGACCCTGGTTTCCGGCAACCGCCTGACCCGCCTGCTGCGCAAGTCGAAGACGCACGCCGAGGTCGCGGCCGCTCGCCGCGCTGCGGCCGGCGCCTCGACCTCGCTGCGCCAAGTGGCGGCGCTGCTGGCCGCCGCCGGGGCGCGGGACGGCGAGCTCTGGCTCGAAGGGGAGCGGCTCACCGTGGCGCGTCTCAAGCGCGAGGTGGCGCGCTGCCTGGCGGGCTTCGAGCTCGAGCAGCCCAAGGGCAACCTCGTCGCGCCCGGCGAGGAGGGGGCGGTTCCCCACACCTCGGGCACCGGCGAGCGGGTGCTGCGCGCCGGGGAGTCGCTGGTGGTGGACCTCTTTCCCAAGGGCTGGGTGTTCGCGGACTGCACGCGCACCTTCTGCGTTGGGCCGCCTCCCGAGCCCCTGGCCGCCGCCCACCGGGCCGTGCTGGCGGCGCTCGAGCGGTCGTACCAGAAGGTCACTCCGAGCGAGCTCGCCGCGCGGCCGCGTGCCTACTCGGTGCAGGAGTCGGTGTGCTCCCTGTTCAAGTCCCGCGGCTACCCGACGCCGGTGAGCGACCCCGGGACCACGGTGGGGTACGTCCACAACCTCGGCCACGGCGTGGGCCTCGAGCTGCACGAGTACCCCACCTTCCGCCGCGAGTCCGGAGAGGGCGGGGTGCTGGAGGTCGGCGACCTGGTGACCCTCGAGCCGGGCCTCTACGACCCGGGCGCCGGCTGGGGCCTGCGGCTCGAGGACCTGGTCTATCTGGGAGAGGACGGGCCGGAGAACCTGACGCCGCTGCCCTACGCGCTCGACCCTCGCGAGTGGGTCTGACAGCGCTGCTCCTTAGGGTCCGTCCCCTCTGGGCGAGACTTTCGCGAGAGTAGACTGCCGCTCCGCATGCGCCTCCGTGCCGCCGTCCTGGCCGTGGGCTCGCTCCTGGCCGCCCTCCTGCTCGCCGAGCTGGTCCTGCGCCTGCTGGCGCCCGTCGAGTACCGGCGCCCGCCGGAGCGCCGCGAGAATGCCTGGCGGGCGCAGGTACACCGGCCCTCGCAGGTGCCGGGGTTGAGCTACGAGCTGGCGCCCAATGTGGACGCCGAGACGGACCGCGGCCGTGTACGGACCAACTCGTTCGGCATGCGCGACCGCGAGCGCCGACTGGCGGCGGAGCCGGGCACGGTGCGTCTCGCCGTGCTCGGCGACTCCTTCACTTTCGGCTTCGGGGTCGAGGCCGAAGAGGCCTACCCCGCGGTGCTCGAGCGTCTGCTCAACGCCGAGGCCCCAACCACAGCGGAGGCGCCATCGGTTGCCGAGGCCCGATCTGTTGCCGAGGTCGCCCGATCTCTTGCCGAGGCCGCCCGATCTCTTGCCGAGGCCGGAGAGTCGCCCCGCTTCGAGGTCCTGAACTTCGGCGTGGGCGGCTACTCGACCCGCGACGAGCTGGCGGCCTTCGAGCACGAGGTGCGCCCCTTCCGGCCGCGGCTGGTGCTCCTGGGCTATGTGCTCAACGACCCGGAGATCGACCCCGTACAACCGCTGCACGCCTACTTCGCTCCCACCGCCTGGTGGCAGCGCTTCCACCTCACGCGCCTCGTGGCGCGGGCCGCGAATGCACGCGCCGTGGAGCGCTACGGCGGTGGCAATTACACCCGCTACCTGCACGCCGAGCCGCGCAAGTGGGGGAGCGTGGTGGTGGCCTTCGCCCACCTGCACGAGCTGGCCGAGGCCGACGCCTTCGAGGTCGCGGTGGTGATCTTCCCGCTGATCCCGTCCGAGAGCTGGGAGAGCTATCCCTTCCGCGCCATCCACGAGCAGGTGGCGACGGCGGCGCGGGGCAAGCGCCTCGGGGTGATCGACCTGCTGCCGAGTCTCGCCGCCCACCCGCCGGCGGAGATCTCGCTCAGCGCCGGCGACCGGCACCCCAACCGGCTCGGTCACGAGGTCGCGGCACGGGCGATTTACGACAGAATCAGGGAACTCTACCCTCACCTGATCGAGGAGCCGCCGCCGTGAGCGATGCCCAGGCCTACGAAAAGCTCGGAGTGTTCTACCTCGGCCGCCCGCTCGACCCGGAGACCCGCAAGCCGGTCGAAGTGCCGCTGCTCTATGACTCGCAGGACCTCCTCACCCACGCTGTGTGCTTGGGGATGACCGGCAGCGGCAAGACCGGCCTGTGCATCGGCCTGCTCGAGGAGGCGGCGATCGACGGCATCCCGGCCCTGATCATCGATCCCAAGGGCGATCTCGGGAACCTTCTGCTCACTTTCCCCGACCTCGCGCCCGGCGACTTCGAGCCTTGGGTGGACGAGGCCGAGGCCGCGCGCCAGGGCAAGTCGGTGGCGGAGCTCGCCGCCGCCCAGGCCGAGCTGTGGAAGCAGGGCCTCGCCGACTGGGGCCAGAGCGGCGAGCGCATCCACCGCTTGCGCGAGGCCGCCGATGTGGCGATCTACACCCCGGGCAGCGAGGCCGGGCTGCCGCTCTCGGTGCTGGCCTCGCTCAAGGCACCTGGCCCCGCCGTGCTGGAGGACGCTGACCTCTTCACCGACCGCATCCAGACCGTGGCCGGGAGCCTGCTGTCGCTGCTCGGCATCGAGGCCGACCCGGTCAAGAGCCGCGAGCACGTGCTGCTCTCGAACCTGCTCGCCGACCGCTTCCGGGTCGGCGCGGACCTCGACCTGGCGACCCTCATCCACCTGATCCAGGAGCCGCCCTTCGCCCGCGTGGGGGTGATGGACCTCGAGAGCTTCTACCCGGCCAAGGACCGCTTCGCGCTCGCCGTCGCCCTCAACAACCTGCTCGCCTCGCCGGCGATGCAGAGCTGGCTGGCGGGAGACGCGCTCGACGTCGACAGGCTGCTCTACACCGCTGAGGGCAAGCCGCGGCTGGCGATCCTCTCCATCGCGCACCTCTCGGACAACGAGCGCATGTTCTTCGTCTCCCTGCTGCTCTCCGAGGTGGTGGGCTGGATGCGCGGCCTCGCCGGCACCTCCAGCCTGCGCGCCGTGCTCTACATGGACGAGGTCTTCGGCTTCCTGCCGCCGGTCGCCGAGCCGCCGTCGAAGAAACCGATCCTCACCCTGCTCAAGCAGGCGCGGGCCTTCGGCCTCGGAGTGGTGCTCGCTTCGCAGAACCCCGCCGACCTCGACTACAAGGCGCTCTCCAACGCCGGCACCTGGTTCCTCGGCCGCCTGCAGACCGAGCGCGATAAGCTGCGCGTGATCGAGGGCCTGGAGGGCGTGGCCGCGGCCGGCAGCCGGGCCTTCGACCGCCAGGCCACCGAGCAGACCCTGGCCGGCCTCGCCAAGCGCACCTTCCTGCTGCACAACGTACACGAGGGCGAGCCGCTGGTCTTCCAGACGCGCTGGGCCTTGTCGTACCTGCGCGGCCCGATGACGCGGCAGGAGATCAAGCGCCTGATGGACCCGCGACGCGACCGCGCGGGGAAGGCGGCCGGGGCGAAGGCGGCAACCACCACCCCAGCCGGGCCGGGGCAGCCCAAGGCAGGCACCGGCGAGACGGCCGGCCGGCCGCTGCTCCCGCCGGACGTGCCGCAGGCGTTCCTCGCGGCGCGCGGCGGCGGGGTGTCCACTTACGAGCCGGCACTCCTGGGCCTCGCGGCGGTGCACTACCTGGACGCCAAGCGACGCGTCGACCACAGCGAGGAGGTGGCCCTGCTCCTCCCGCTGGAGCCCGGTTCGGCCGCTCCCGACTGGCGACAGGCCGAGGAGCTGGGCGCGGGCTTCGACCCGGATCGCGACCTCGAGGCCGAGCCCGCGGCCGGCGCGGTGTACGGCGCGCTGCCGGACGCCGCGGCGCAGGGCCGGAGCTACAGAGCCTGGGAGAAGGATCTCGCCGACGCGCTGTTTCGCGAGCGGCCGCTCGCGCTCCTCGCCTCGCCGCTGCTCGGCGCGACCGCCGCCCCCGGCGAGGCCGAGCGCGCCTTCCGCATCCGCCTCGCGGACCTCGCGCGGCAGGCGCGCGACGCGGAGAAGGAGAAGCTGCGCCAGCGCTACGCAGGAAAGATCGATGCCCTCCAGGAGCGGGTGCGCCGCGCCGAGGAGAGGGTCGAGCGCGAGAAGGCGCAGGCCTCGCAGCAGCGGACGTCGACCATGCTCTCCTTCGGCGCCACGGCCCTCTCGGCGCTCTTCGGCCGCAAGCGCTTCAGCCGCTCCACGGTGTCGCGCGCCTCCACCGCGCTGCGCGGCGTCAGCCGCTCGGTCGAGCAGGGCCGGGACGTGGACCGCGCGGAGCAGAACGTGGAAGCGCTCGAGCAGAGCCTGGCGGAGCTCAACGCCGAGCTGGAGCGCGAGCTCGCGGCCCTGGGAGAGCGCTACGACCCGCAGTCGCAGCCCCTGGAGACGGTGACCGTGCGGCCCAGGAAGAGCGACGTCACGGTGCGGCGGCTGGCCCTGGCCTGGGCGCCGTGGCGGAGCGCCAAGTCGGGAGGTCGCGAGCCGGCGTGGAGGTGACGAAGGCGCCGGACGCATCCACTTGCGAAGGACCAGAGTGGGGAGAGCTTCCCCACCCCGGCCACCGCACCTCCGGCACCTAGCGGTTCAGGTCGATTCAGCCAGAGGATCGTCTACGAGTTGTCGCTGACGAGGGAGAGGATGTTGCCGTCCGGATCTTTGAACCAGGCGGCCCGCATCTCGCCCGCGACGTGGACGTCGCCCTCGCGAGTCATGCCCGGGAGGTCGTAGTGCTCGAAGGGCACGCCCCGCGTCTTGAGGTCGCCGACCAGCCCGTCGACGTCGTCGACCACCCAAGTGACGGCGGTCGCCTGGTTCGTGCCGGCAAACTGCGACTGGTAGACGAAGAGCTTGGAGCCTCCGTTCTCGAAGGTGAGGACTTCCGGCTCACCGTTTGCGACTTGCTTCAAGCCGAGCTTTTCGACGTAGAACTTCTTGGCCCGGCCGACGTCCTTGACGGCAACCGTTGCCACCGCTTCGTGGTTTCCCAGCATGCTTCGCTCCCTTCCAGTTGAGCCTCGTCGAGTCTCGTGGGTCCATTCTGGCGGTCTCGACCGCCGTCTCGAGCGCGCTGCCGGGCGAGGCAAGCGCGCCAGAGCAGAGAGTGCAAACGCGAAGCCAACGAGATGCTAGGCTCGCGGCAAGACTTCCGATGCGCCCTTCGGCCTCATGACCTCCCCGGTCACCCTGCCGCTCTGGCTGGTCGTGTTGCTCGTGGTCTTCGCGGCCTGGTCGGCGCTGTCAGTCTTCCTCCTCCCCAGTTTCCGCTGGTTTGTGCGCCGGCGCGTCAACCGCGCTATCGAGGAGGTCAACACCCGGCTGCGCATCCGCATCCAGCCCTTCAAGCTCACCAAGCGCGAAGTGCTGATCGACCGCCTGAGCTACGACCCGCAGGTGCTCGAGGCGGTCGAGGCCCAGGCCCGCGAGCGCGGCATGCCGCGCGAGGTGGTGCTGGCCGAGGTGCGGCGCTACGCCGGCGAGATCGTGCCGGCCTTCAATGCCTACCTCTACTTCCGGCTCGGCTACAAGGTGGCGCGCTGGGTGGCGCGACGCCTGTACCGAGTGCGGCTGGGCTCTTCGGATGACGCGGCGCTCGCCGCCATCCCGCCGCAGTCGACGGTGGTGTTCGTCATCAACCATCGCTCCAACATGGACTACGTCCTGGTCTCCTACCTGGCGGCGGAGCGCACGGCGCTGTCCTACGCGGTGGGGGAGTGGGCGCGCATCTGGCCGCTGCAACAGCTCATCCGCGCCATGGGCGCCTACTTCGTGCGCCGCAACTCGAAGAACCCACTCTACCGCCGGGTGCTCGAGCGCTACGTACACATGGCGACGGCCGCCGGCGTCACCCAGGCGGTGTTCCCGGAGGGCGGCCTGTCGCGCGACGGTGCCCTGCGCGCGCCGCGCCTGGGGCTGCTCGACTACATGCTGCGCGACTTCGAGGTGCCGCGCGACGCCGGCGCCGGGCGCGACCTGGTGTTCGTACCGGTGGCGATCAACTACGACCGCGTGCTCGAGGACCGCACTCTGCTGCTCGACACCTTGCCGGAGGAGGAGCGCCGGCGGGCGCCGGCCCTCTCGACCACGCTGCGCTTCGTGGCCAGGAACCTGTGGCAGATGCTGGCCAGCGAGTGGCACCGCTTCGGCTACGCCTGCGTCAACTTCGGCAAGCCCGTGTCGCTGTCCGCCTTCCTGGCGGCGGAGCGTGTCGACCTCAGGGCCCTGGATCGCGAGGGGCGCATCGCGGTCACCTCGGCGCTGGCCGAGCGCCTGATGCAGGAGATCGGCGCGGTGGTGCCGGTGATCCCCGTGCCGCTGGTCTGCGCGGTGCTGCTCGAGGCCGGCGACGGCTGGCTGTCGGAGCTGGAGATCAAGAGCCGCTTCCTGGAGCGCCTCGAAGCGCTCCAGCGCCAGGGCGCGCAGGCGTACATCCCGCGCCGCGACGAGGACTACATGGCCGCGGTGGGCCTGCGCATGCTGCGCCTGCGGCGGCTGGTCGAGGAGCAAGACGGGCTGTTCCGGGCGCGGCCGGAGGAGCGGCGAGTGCTGACCTACTACGCCAACTCGATCGGGCACCTCTGAACGGCGGGCCGCGGCGCTACGCCGACGCGGCGCGGGTCGGCGCCGTGCCCACCCCGAACTCCGCCGCCACGCGGTCGTAGTACTCGATCACCCGCCGCACGTAGGCGCGCTTCTCGCGGTAGGTGCCGGGGAAGAAGCAGCGCTTGAAGCCGTAGATCGCCACCGTGCGCAGCTCCGCGGGCGTCATCGAGAAGGCGGTGCAAGCCTGCGCCAGCTCGCGGGTCACCGTGGTGCGCGACACCAGGCGGTTGTCGGTGCACAGGGCGACCGACAGCCGATCGCGCAGCATGCGCCCGAACGGGTGATCGGCCGCCCGCCGGAGCTGCGGCATGGTCTGCAGGTTGGAGGTGATGCAGACCTCGAGCGTCACCCGCCGGTGAGCGATGTACTCGATGAGATCGCGCACGTACTTCTGGGGGTTGGGGTCCTTCACTAGGTCGACGGCGTAGAGGTGCGTGCCGTGGCCGATGCGGTCGGCGTTGAGCTTGGTGATCGCCTGGAAGATGCTCTCCGGGCCGTAGGCCTCGCCGGCGTGCACCGTCTTCTTCAGGAAGTGGCGGTGGGCGAAACCGTAGGCAGCGACGTGGTCCGAGGCCGGGTGGCCGGCCTCGGCGCCGGCGAGATCGAAGCCCACTACCGGCAGGCCGAGCTTGTCGCGCGCCTCGACCACGGCGCGGGCGAGCGACAGCGAGGCCACGCCATAGACCTCCTTGACCGGTGCCTGGTTGAGCACCGAGAGCAGGTCCTTGAAGTAGGGCGCGAAGCCGCCGGTGAACATGCGCATGGCACAGGTGATGATGCCGTAGCGGAAGGGCGGCTCGCCGCGCTCGGCCACCGCCGGCGAGCTCTCGTGCTCGCGGCGGGCGCGCTCCAGGCCGCGACTGACCGCGGCGATCACCAGGCCGACGTCGAAGCCGGGCCGCACGTGGAGCTGCGGCGCGAACCGCACCTCGACGTAGCGCACTCCTTCGGCGAGGCAGTCCTGGGCGAGCTCGTAGGCGGTGCGCTCCATGGACTCGGGGTCGGTGAGCACGGCGCAGGTGTAGGCGAAGCCGTGCAGGTAGTCCGGCAGGTCGCGGTAGCTCTCCTTGAACACCAGCTCGAGCAGCCCTTCCGGGGTCTCGGAAGGCAGCTTCACGCGCCGCTCGCGGGCCAGCTCGATCAGCGTCGTCAGGCGCAGCGAGCCGTCGAGATGGACGTGCAGGTCGGTCTTGGGCAGCGCTTCGAGGAAGGCCTGCGAGAAGGGCGCCGGCGCGGCGGCAGGAGCAGGGGCGGAGGAGAGCGTCGAGGTCATGTCGGAGGCTCGCCGCCAAGCATGTCAGGGATCGGCGTGCGAGGTCGAGCCCCCGGCTCCTCGTCCAGCGGTTCTCACGTACTGACGACCACGCTGTGGTGCGCTACTATTGCGTTACTACAATGTGGCACCAGCGCCGCGGCCTGCCATCCTCTCCCGCTGCGCCGGATCGGAGACTGACGGGCCGTCCGGGTGGGGTCGCCCGGCTGGTGCTCTTGGGCGCCCTCGCCGCGGGCCCGCACAGCGCCGCGGAGCCTCCTCCCGAGTCCCGCCCCCTCTCCCAGTACGGCATCGACGTCTGGCAGGTGGAGCAGGGCCTGCCGCAGAACTCGGTGGCGGCGATCCGGCAGACTCCCGACGGCTATCTCTGGCTGGCGACCGAGGAGGGTGTGGCGCGCTTCGACGGGCTGCGCTTCACCATCTTCGATCGCGCCAACACTCCGGCCTTGACCGGCAACGCGTTCTGGTCGCTGCACGTGTCGCGCGACGGCCGGCTGTGGCTCGGCGCCAACAGCGGTGGGCTCTTCGTCTATTCCGGCGGTGGTTTCCGCGGCATCGCCGCGGCCGAGGGTTCGCCCGGCGCGGCGGTGAAAGCGATCGCCGACGACCTCGGCGGCACGCTGTGGGTGGGCACCACGGCAGGCCTCTTCCGCCTTCCCGCCGAGCGTCTGGAGGCGTACCCCGGATGGCCCGCCGACGAGGCCGTGAGCTGCCTGTTCGTGGATCGGGAGGGCACGTTGTGGATCGGCAGTAGCGGCGGCCTGGCGAGCCTCGGCGCGACCTCGGGGCTCCGGCGCTTCGGTGCCGCCGAGGGCCTGCCGAGCGGCCTGGTGACGGCGCTGGCCGAAGACGGCGGCGGCACCCTCTGGGTGGGGACGGCGCAGGGGCTCTTCCGGCTTGCCGAGCGTTCGGGGCCGCGGTTCGAGCGCCATCCCGAGGTCACCAACGAGCTCGTCTACTCCTTGCTCGTCGACCACCACGGCGACCTCTGGCTGGGCTCCAATGCCGGCGTGGCGCGGCTGCGAAGCGGCCGCTGGGAGTCGCTCGGCCTCCGCGACGGGCTGCCCAGCGACACCGTGTGGTCGCTGTTCGAGGACCGCGAAGGGATCGTCTGGGTCGCCACGCTGGGAGGGGGCATGGCGCGGCTCAAGCCCGGCGACTTCCTCGACGTGACGGCCGCCGAGCCGTGGCGCGGCCGGCGGGTGGACGCCGTTACGGCCACTGCCGACGGCGGCCTCTGGATCGGCGGCGCACGTGGCGAGCTGATCCGGATGACACCCGGCGGTGCGCTGGTTGCAGCGCCCGTGCGGGCCGATCTCGAGGACAGCGACGTGCGTGCGCTGCACGTCGACGCGCAGGGCATTCTCTGGATCGGCACCTGGCTCGGGCTCTACCGGCTGGAGGGCGAGCGGGCACGGCCGGTGCGCCCGCTGAGCGGCTGGCGGAACATCCGGGCCATCGCTACCGACCGCAGCGGCGCGCTGTGGGTCGGCACCGACAGCCACGGCCTGCTCCGGCTGGAGCAAGAACGCGTCAGCCACTTCACCGTCCGGGACGGCCTGGGTAGCAATCAGATACGCGCCCTCTTGATCGACCACGGCGGTGCCCTGTGGGTCGGCACTTACGGCGGCCTCAGCCGCTTCGACGGTGGTCGCTTCACGACCTGGACGCGCGCCGACGGCCTGGCCGGAGATCTCGTGCGCTCCCTCCACCAGGATGGGGCGGGCACCCTGTGGATCGGGACCTACGGCGAGGGAGTGTCGCGGCTCGAGAACGGCCGGTTCGACGCCTTCACCTCCCGCGACGGCCTCCCCGGCGACGTCGCCTACGCCGTCCTGGAGGACGACTCCGGGCACCTGTGGGCGAGCGGCAACAAGGGCGTCTATCGAGTGAGCAAGGCGTCGCTCGCCGCTTTCGCCGCCGGCCGCGAACCGATCGCGGCGCGTGTTTTCGGCCGCGCCGACGGGCTGCCCAGTGCCGAGTGCAGTGGCGGCAGCCCGGCGGCCTGGCGGTCGGCGGACGGCCGGCTGTGGTTCACGACCGCACGCGGCCTCGCGATGGTGGACCCGGCGCGGTTGCTCCCACCGCCACCGCCGCCGCGGGTGGTGCTCGAAGAAGTCAGGGCGGCTGGGCGGCCGTTGGGAGGGGAGCTCGAGCCGTCGCTCGCCCCGCCGCGGCGCAGCTTGGAGTTCCGCTATACCGGGATCAGCCTCCTCGCCCCCGAGAAGGTGCGCTACCGCTACCGGCTCGACGGCTTCGACGAGGGCTGGGTGGAGGCCGAGGACCGGCGCAGCGCCTTCTACACCAACCTTCCCCGCGGGAGGTACCGGTTCCGCGTCGCCGCCAGCACCGCGACGAGCACTTGGAGCGAGCCCGAGGCCAGCTTCGGGTTCTCGATCGCGCCGCGGCTCGACGAGACCGCCTGGTTCCGCCTGGCGCTGCTGGCAGCCGTCGTCGCCACGGCGGCCGGGGCCCAGCGCTGGTACCTGCGCGCCTGGCGGGCCCGCCAGCTCGAGCTCGAGCGGCAGGTCGCGGCACGCACCGCGGAGCTGGCGAGCGCCAACGCCGCACTCGTCGAGCTCAGCGTCACCGATCCACTGACCGGCTTGATGAACCGCCGCTATCTCAGCTTGCGCATGAAGGAGGACGCGGCCGAGGCGGTCCGCCTCAATCGGGACTTGGTGCGGCGCGGCTCTTTGCCCGACTTCCCGAACGCCGATCTGGTCTTCCTACTCATCGACCTCGACCATTTCAAGAGTGTCAACGACCGCTACGGCCACGCCGCGGGGGACGCGGTACTTTGCGGGATGCGCGACGTGCTGCTGGCGACGATGCGTGCCGCCGACTCCGTGGTGCGGTGGGGAGGCGAGGAGTTCCTGGTCGTCGCCCGCCAGACCACGCGCTCGGAGGCGCCGCGCATCGCCGAGCGCCTGCGCAGTGCGGTCGAGCAGCACGATTTCGAGATCGGCGACGGCGCCACGCTGCGCCTGAGCTGCTCGATCGGCTTCGCGGCCTTCCCCTTCCTGCCGTCGGCGCCCGAGGCGGTCGGCTGGCTGCAGATCGTGGCTATGGCCGACCGCGCCCTTTACGCCGCCAAGCGCGGCGGCCGTAACGCCTGGGTCGGCCTCACCGCCACCGCGAGCTCGCTGCCCGAGAGCGCCGCGATCCCCGAGCTCGAGCTCGCCGCCGCGATCGGCCGCGGTGAGGTCGGCTTTGCCGCTTCGCACGCCGTGGAGCTCCCCAGGGAGTGGCACGCGGCGGCGGCGGCCAGCTAGCCGGCCGGTGCCGCCGCGTCAGGCCTCGGCCAGTAGCCGCGCCATCACCTCGCCGTCGACGTTGCCGCCGGAGAGGATGACGCCGACCCTCGCCCCCGGCTCGCGTACCGCGCCGGAGAGCAGGGCGGCCACCGGCAGGGCGCCCGAGGGCTCGACCACCAGCTTCAGGCGGTAGAACAGGAAGCGGACCGCCTCGGCGATCGCTTGCTCGGAGACGGTGCGCATGTCGGCCACCAGCTCTCGTATCAGCGGAAAGGTGAGGAGCCCGAGCGAGGGCGTGCGGGTGCCGTCGGCGATGGTCGGCGGGTTGGCGACGGTGTGCAGCACGCCGGTCCTAAAGGAGCGGGTGGCGTCGTCGGCGAGCTCGGGCTCGATGCCGATCACCCGGCAGCCCGGGCTCGCCGCCCGCGCCGCCAGCGCCGAGCCGGAGAGCAGCCCGCCCCCGCCGCAGGGGGTGAGCAGGAAATCGAGCGGGCCGACTTCCTCGAAGAGCTCGAGTGCGGCCGTGCCCTGGCCGGCGATGACGTGCGGATGGTCGTAGGGCGGGATCACCGCCAAGCCGCGCTCGCGGCCGATCGCCGCCGCCACCGCTTCGCGGTCCTCGTGCGCCGGGTCGTAGCCGATCACCTCGGCGCCGTAGCCCTCGGTGGCGGCGCGCTTGGCGGCCGGGGCCGTGGTGGGCATGAGGATGGTCGTCGGCACGCCCAGCAGACGGCCGGCGAGCGCCACCCCCTGGGCGTGGTTGCCGGAGGAGAAGGCGAGCACGCCGCGGCGTCGGTCCTCCTCGGAGAGCCGCGAGATGGCGTTGTAGGCACCGCGGATCTTGAACGCGCCGACCCGCTGCAAGTTCTCGCACTTCAGGTACACGCGGGCGCCGGCGCGCTCATCGAGGGTGCTGCTGGTGGCGACCGGGGTGCGGTGGGCGACCCCCGCCAGCCGCTCGCGGGCGCTCGCCACGTCCTCGAAGCTGGGCAGGGCCGGCATGGGCGGGCAAGCCTACCAGGTACTGTCCTAGTTTGAATTCCGCCGCTTGTACGGTCCGCGCTTGGTCGCCACCGGCGCCGGCAGCA
The DNA here is from genome assembly GCA_044869805.1 of Thermoanaerobaculia bacterium. GTDB lineage: Bacteria > Acidobacteriota > Thermoanaerobaculia > Multivoradales > SZUA-115 > CAWDVR01. The sequence goes on from JBIOXV010000076.1 coordinate 13,463, forward strand.
GGTTGACCAACTCCTCCACGGTCCAGGCCCGATCCGTCACGCCAGCCGCCATGCACGGGGTCACGCGGTTGTTCTTCGCCGTCTTCAGCGAGGAGTGCGGCCGGCAGTAGTTGTAGAAGCAGAAGAACAGCCCGAGCGCCGCGACGTGGTGCTCGATCTTTTTGGAGTGCGCGTTCGTCAGGCGGGTGAACCGGCGCAGGCTCATGCGGATGGTCAGGTTGTGGCGCTCGACGTAGCTCGTTGAGACGTGCTTGGGATCGGGGTCGCCCAAGATCACCTCGGAGCGGCAGTCGATGCACTCGGGCGGGCTGTAGCGGTGCTCGGGACCGTCCGGCGCCGGGCCGTAGACCTTGATGAGCTGGGCATAGTCCACGTCAAAACCGAAGGCGTCGGGGACCGCGCTCAGATACCAGCTCCCGCCGTCCGTGGTGAGTTGGACGCGGCCCTCCAGGCGGCTGGCTAGATCTTGGGCGAACTCGGTCGCCGTGCCGGTGTCGCGCGAGCCCACGCGGAAGCTCGGGATCAACTTCGTCTCGGCGTCGATGGCGGTGAAGGTCCAGACCGACCCGCCCTCAGCGCCCTCCGGCAGGTTCTTGTCCTTCGCGTAGACGAAGCTCCAAACCTCGTCCGCTTGGAGCTTGCGGCAGGCCAGGCCGCGCAGGTTCTCGTCCATGAACCGGATACACGCCTCGCCAAGCTCCCGCTGAAGCTTCAGCACCGTGTCCTTGGAGACGCCGATCATCCGAGCAGTTGCGCGGACGCTGCAACCCTCGATCAGGGCGGACACGATCGCGGCGCGCTTGGAGGTGGTGAGTACGTTTGCCATACTAGACATTATACGTAGGCGCCTTGGCAAAGTCAAGCTGTCTGCGGTACACCTCCCTCGAACAGGTGGCGCCGGTCGGCTTTGGAGCCGCCTGGTTTGCCATATAGTAGCAGAAATTCTATCGCTATTCTTGACTTCTCCCGGCAGAAGGGTCTACCATGTGCCTGTGTAACCCGGCGCTAGCGCCGGACTGGAGGCGGTAAACCATGGCAATGAGCCGCGAGATGAGGCTTCTCAAGAACAAGTGGCAGAGCGGGGGCTGGCCCAAGCGGCTGGAGTCGATCGAGATTGCGGGGGTTCGTGGGTGGGCGGGCGAGCGGATCGACTTCCAATTCCCGATCGTTGCCGTGTGTGGCGAGAACGGCTCTGGCAAGAGCACCATCCTTCAGGCGGCGGCTGCGTCCTACAGCCCTCCGCCGAGTTCGACAACTGCGAAATACTTCGCGTCGGACTTTTTCCCGGATACCGCGTGGGAAGAGATCGAGAATGCCTTAATCAAGGTCACGGTACGCGAGGCAAGCACCTCGTACACGACGAGTGTGCGGAAGCCGAGTTCGCGCTGGCGTGGGAATCCAGAGCGGAGAGAGCGGGCGGTCTTCCACGTTGACTTGAGCAGAACTCAACCCGTAGCTGCCCGAACCGGCATGCAGAGCATCGCCAAGGCTGGCGTGCATGAGGTGGAGGCAACGTCGTTCGACCAATCCACGAACTCGCGTCTATGCAACATCATGGGTCGGCGTTATGGAAGCGCCAGGATGGCCTTGACTAGCGCCGACAGTGTGCGTCGGGTGCCGGTTCTGACGCTAGGTGACAAGACAATCAGCGGTTTCCATCAGGGCGCTGGCGAGCTAACGATGGTCGAGTTTCTGGGGTTCAATCCTCAGAAGTACAGTCTAGTGTTGATAGACGAGGTCGAAACATCGCTGCACCCCCGCTCGCAACGCAGGCTGATCAGAGACCTTGCAGAACTCTGCCGCGAGCGAGAGATTCAGGTGCTGCTCACGACGCATTCGCCCTATATCCTGGAGGAGCTGCCGCCGGAAGCGCGCGCTTACATCTTCCACGATGGCGACCGTCGGCAGGTCGTAATGGGTGTCAGTCCAGACTTCGCTATGACCATGATGGATGAAGAAATGCACCCCGATCGGGACATTTTTGTGGAGGATGAGCGAGCAGAGCAGATGCTTCGCGAGATTCTTGTGGCAAAGCTGCCCGAGGCTGTGAGCCGCTGTCAGTTCATCCGCTACGGGGCAGCAAGCGTCGGCCACGCCCTCGGGCAAATGGTGGCAAGCAAGAGATTCCCTCGCCCGTCCTTGGTGTTCGTAGACGGCGACCAAGTCGCCAAGGAAGGCTGCCTAAACCTTCCCGGTGGAGATGCACCCGAGAGGGTTGTTTTCGAAGGACTGCGGGAGAAGCAGTGGGGGCGTCTACACGAGAGAATTAATCGCCGCTTCGTAGACGTCGCAGATCATTGCACGCGTGCAATGTCCGGCCAAAATCACCATGAATGGGTCAAGGGGGCAGGGGAAAAGCTCGTGCTTGGTGGCGATGTACTGTGGACTTTGATGTGTTCGGAGTGGACCGTAACGTGCCTTACTGACGAAGCTGCCACGCCGACCGTTCGCTCCGTGAGAGAGTTGCTTGAGCTGGGCGATGCCCCTCCGACTCCAGCTGCTGTTAGGTTGGTTGTCGAACCCCCAGCCCAACCTTCGGGTCAGGGCTCTCTCTTCAGTGAACCGGTAGCCTTGCCTGGACCCTGACTCCATCGCGCAGCAGCAGCCTTCCTAGCACTCTCTTTCCGCTCCTCTGCGGTCATCCCCGCCGCTCGAGCCCGCCCTCCCTTGGCGCCGCCGAGCTTGCCGAGGGCGACGGCAGCGGGGTTCTTCTCCCGCTCAGGCTCGGGTGGGGGCGCTTCGCCGATCGCCTCCAAGTAGACGGCATGGGCGAGTTGGCTGGGGTCACGTGGTCTGCGTGGGCGCTTAGGCATGGGCTCACCCTAGCACAACACTTCCCGAGCCGCCCCTGACGGCTAGCTGCACTACGAATATGCTAGAATGATCGATTGGAAGGAGCGGTCGATGGGTTTCGAGGAAGACGTGGTCGAGGTCATTAAGCAGGGGCTCGGAGCACGGGAAACAAAGCGGCAGAAAGACGAAGATTTCTCAAGAGGCTGGGAGGCGAAGCGCTCCGGAACGGTGAAGAGCGTCCTTGACGAGGCCGCGCGAGCTATTAGAGGGCAGCCGCCATTCCAGGCCGCCGTAGAGCGCCTGAATGGATCTATTGATCTGGTCGTGGTTGAGCATCACAACGCCGACAAGCACTGCCTAGTTTTTGAGCCGGACAAGAAAGCTCGCATGGTGTCCTGTCGGTCCAGCCTCAAGAGCTTCCAGCGCGAGAGCTTCACTCTCGATGGATTGCACAGGGAGGCAGTCGAAGGCAGGGTGAAGGAGTTCCTGCTGTGTTGGCTGAGTCCCAGTTACACTTCGCTTGGCCCCGAGGGCAGGGGGCTTTCAGATCCGGGCGGCGCATAGCCGCCTTCGGTTTCTCTGGCCCGCACTTCCCGATTCGCGAGCCACTCCAGCCACAGGCCGACGGTGCGGAACCGCGCCCGGCGAGCCCAGAAGCTCCACCGGGCGTTCTCGTTCCGCGTCGCCTTGGCGACGTGGTTCCAGTAGGTGAGCCGCTTCCTCACTCGGAGATGGCCTCCTCGATCGCCTGGGCAAGCCGCAGGGCCTTGCGTGCCCACTTCTCGGCCCGGACCGTGAGCCGCCGCTCTTCCGCGGAGAGGGCAGAGAAGTTGCCTTCGTCGGCAACGTCGGAGAGGTAGCCGGCGGCGTGGCGCAGCTCGCCCGCCACCGCCTCCAGCTCGTAGGGGATCAGCGACTCCCCGTCCTTGCTGGCGCCGAACTGGCCTACCTCGTCCACCAGCTCCCAGAGCATCTCGCCGAGCTTGTCGAGGGTACGGGCCTGCTCGGGGTCTTTGAAGCGCCAGAGGAGGGTCTGGCGGAAGCTCGAGCTGATGGCGGGTGAGGCGGGGATAGACTCTTCGCGGCTGGTCACGGGGCTTGCTCCTGTGGCTGGCTAGGCTCCGGCAGGTGTGCAAGCACTTGTCGGGGCCGCTGGTTAACGGATGCCAGCCAGCCTAGAGCAGGTTCCCCGCTCCGCAGGGCCCCTCAGAGGCGGAATTCAAACTAGGACAGTACCGCCTACCATCGGCCATTTCCAATCCCGCTAAACTGGAGTACACTGCGTCGCATCAAGAACGGGTAGAGGGCCGGAGAGCCTCTCCCACCCTTGGCGGCTGGCCGGACTCGTGCTAGCCTCGGCGCGATTCAGAATCATTTGCTGGGAGGTGATGGTTTCCAGAAGCTGAAGATACGGCTTCGGATCTCAAGGATCGGTTCTAAGAGAGGTGACCGGGTGCGGAAGCCCGTCGGGCCGCTGCGGGCTCGGTCAATGACACCATCCTGTCTGTGATGTGGAAGGAGAGTTTCTGATTATGACCAAGAAGATCCTCATCGCGGCCCTCCTGGGGCTCGCCCTCTTGGGCGGTCAGGCCGTGGCGGAGATCGGGACGATCGACGATGTACCGGCGGCGACGTTGTTGCTGCCGTACTTCTCGGTCGATCTCGATGATCCGCAGGCGCTGACGACCCTGTTCTCGATCAACAATGCATCAGCGGCACCGGCGATCGCCCACGTGACGTTGTGGACGGATCTGTCGGTTCCGACGTTGGACTTCAATGTCTACCTGACCGGGTATGACGTGGTGACCTTCAACCTGCGCGACCTGTTCACCACGGGTA